>NZ_CP076538.1:2403539-3060308 GCF_018885265.1 Amycolatopsis aidingensis | reverse complement strand
GAGTTCTACCGCAGGGCGCTGGTCGCCGGGCTGGAATACCACCGCCGCGCGGATCGCGGCTTGATCGCGGCCGGGCTGGAGCAGGAGATCAAGGCACTCGAGCACCCGCCGCTGCCCTGGGATGCCCGGCTGGCCCGGTGGTTCGATGAGCACATCCGGGCACCCGAGAGCCGGCGCAGCTACGCCCGCGCTTCCCGTAGGCAGTCCGCCACCCCGGACATCCCGCGGCCAGGACGGCTGCGGCCGGAAGAACTCACCCGGCAGCCGACCTTCGGCGTGGTCCTGGACACCTCCGGTTCGATGAACAGCACCGTGCTCGGTAAGGCGCTCGGCGCGATCGCCTCCTACGCCATGGCCAGGGACGTGCCCGCCGCCCGGATCGTGTGCTGCGACGCGGTCGCCTACGACGCGGGCTATCTTCCGGTCGGCGCGATCGCGGGTCGGGTGACGGTGCGCGGCCGGGGCGGCACCGTCCTGCAGCCGGGCGTGACGCTACTCGAACGTGCCGCCGACTTCCCCGCCGACGGTCCGATCCTGATCATCACCGACGCGGCCTGCGATATCGTGCGGGTCCGGCGAGAACACGCCTTCCTGATCCCGGCTGGCGCCAGGCTCCCGTTCACGCCGCGCGGCCCGGTGTTCCGGATCCGCTGAGCCGGGCCGCCGGGCGGCGAATCAGCCGGAGACGCTGACGGCGTCCACGACGAAGACAAGGGTGTCCTGGGCCAGCGGGTGGTCCGGCTGGTTGCCGTAGGCCATGTCCGCGGGCACGACCAGCAGCCTGCGGCCGCCCTCCTTCAGGCCGAGCAGGCCCTCGTCCCAGCCTTCGATGACCTCGCCGTTGCCGACCGTGAGCGCGATCGGCTGCTTGCCGAAGGAGCTGTCCTTCTCCTCCCGGTCCGCCCAGGTGAGCAGCAGGTAGTTCATCTCGACCTGGCTGCCCTGGGTGATCTCGGCGCCGTCGCCCTCGCTGAGGTCCTCCACCAGCAGCTCCGAGGGCGGGGCGCAGTTGTCCGGGATGGTGATCTCCGGCTTGGCACCGAACTCCCCGGACACCTCGATGTCCTCGGCGGTGCACTCGGGGCCCTGGTCGCCGGGTGAGGTCGTGACGCTGCCCTCGGTCCCGCCCGGTTCCGGGGCTCCGGACGACTGGGCCACATGCGTCGGCGTCGGATCGCTGCCCGGGGGCTGGTCCGAGGGCTGCTCCCCGGGTGGGGAGCATGCAGCGAGTGCGACTGCGGCGAACGCCGCGACCATGATCGTGCCAGCTTTGCGCATGGCGCCAACTTTAACCGGGCGCCGACTCGCCGTTCACCGGACCCGAGATCGGCACCGGCTCCGCCCCGGTGTGCAGGATCCCCAGCCGCTGGGTGGCTCTGGTGAGCGCCACGTACAGGTCGTTCAGCCCGTTCGGCGACTCGGCGACGATCTCGTCCGGGGACACCAGCACCACCCCGTCGAACTCAAGGCCCTTGGCCAGCTCCACGGTCAGCAGGGACAACCGTGCGTTCTCGCCCTCCGGCGCGGCCAGCGGCCCTTCCAGCGCGGCGCCGAGTGGTTCCAGCTGGGAAGCCGGGCACAGCACGGCGACGGTTCCGCCGTCGGCCGCGGCCAGTTCCTGCTCGGCGAGGCCGCGGATGGCCGCCGGCACCTCGGCCCGGTCCATCCGGCGTTGCCAGGGCACGGTCCCGGACTCACGGACCGAGGTGGGCACCGCAAGGTCCGGGTTCGCCGCCGCGAGCACCCGCGCCGCCACCGTCATGATCTCGGCGGGGGTGCGGTAGTTCACGGTCAGCTCGCGCAGCCGCCACCGGTCCTCGACGTACGGCCGCAGCACCCGCGCCCAGGAGGAGGTGCCCGCGGCAGACCCGGTCTGCGCGACATCGCCGACCACGGTCATGGACCGGCTCGGGCACCGCCGCATCAGCAGCCGCCAGGCCATCGCGGACAGCTCCTGCGCCTCGTCCACGATCACGTGCCCGAAGGTCCAGGTCCGGTCCCGCGCGGCCCGTTCCGCGGCGGACAGCTCGTTGCTGCGCTGCTGCCGTTCGGCCAGCAGCTCGGCGTCCAGCACATCCCGCACCCGCAGGATCTCCTCGTCGATGATCTCCTCGTCCTGTTCCAGGACGTGCAGCACGCCCTCGGCGTAGGCGCGTTCCTCGCGTTCCCGCTGTTCGCGCCGCGCCCTGGCCTCGGTGTCGTCCACCCCGAGCAACTCGGCGAGCTCGTCCAGCAGCGGGACGTCCGCGGGTGTCCAGTAGGAGCCGGGGGCGCGGGCCAGCAGGTCGCGTTCCTCCGCGCTGAGGTGCCCTGCCGTCGCGCCGGCCAGCCGCTGCGCCGAGCCGTACAGGTCGTTCAGCAGTTCCGGCGGGCTGAGCTTGGGCCACAGCTCGTCGAACGCGGCCCGCACGGCCGCGTTCTCGGCCAATTCCGCGCGGATCGTGGCCAGGTCCTGCGCGTCCAGCACCTCGGCGTCCGGGGTCTCGTCCGCGGCCAGCGGGATCTCCGGCAGGCCATCGAACACGTTGTCCTCGGTCCGCTGTGCCGACTGCCGGGTGAGCTCGTCCAGCAGGAGGTCCACGAACACCCGCCGGGCGAGGTTGTGCGGCTTGCGGGTGTCCCGTGCCTTGCGCCGTGCGCGCTCACAGGGTTCCCGCTCCAGGGTCAGGGTCTCGCCCTCGACCTCGATCTCCAGCACCGGATCGGGCACCTGCTGCCGGTCGGCGACGGCTTGTTCCAGCACCTCGACCATGCTCGGCCGCCCCTTGATCTCGGCCGCCTCCCTGCTGTCCTCCCCCAGCGCGGTCAGGCCCGGGTACAGCTCCCCCACGGTGGCCAGCAGCACGCCGGTCTCCCCCAGTGCGGGCAGCACCTGCCCGATGTAGCGCAGGAAGGTGCTGTTCGGGCCGACCACGAGCACGCCGCGGCTGGTGAGCTGCTCCCGGTAGGTGTAGAGCAGGTAGGCGGCGCGGTGCAGCGCGACGGCCGTCTTGCCGGTGCCGGGGCCGCCCTGCACCACCAGCACACCGTTCAGCCCGGCCCGGATGATCTGGTCCTGCTCGGCCTGGATGGTGGCGACGATGTCGGCCATCTCGCCGGTCCGTCTGCGCTCCAGCGCCGCGAGCAGCGCAGCCTCCCCGGCCAGCCCGAGGTCGTGCCCCTGGTCGGCGGCGTTCAGGTCGAGGATCTCGTCGTCGAGGCCGACCACCTTGCGGCTGAGCGTGCGGATGTGCCTGCGCCTGCGCACCCCCTCCGGCGAGGCGGCCGTGGCCAGGTAGAACGGCCGCGCCACCGGGGCTCGCCAGTCCACCAGCAGCGGCTGGTAGTCGTCCTCCTCGTCGAAAAGGCCGAGCCTGCCGATGTGCACGGGCTCGTCGGCTTCGAAGTCGAGCCTGCCGAAGCACAGCCCCTGCTCCACGGAGTTGAGCTGGGACAGGCGCTCGGTGAAGGTGGTCGCAGCGGTGTCCCGTTCGGCCCGCGCCTGCGGTGGACCGCCCGACTGCTGCAACGCCTCGGTGAGCCGGGCCTGCGCGGTCTCCCGTTCGGTGTCGAGCTTGTCGTACAGCAGCGTGAGGTAGTCCTGCTCCGCCGCGATCTCGTCGGTGTTCTCTTGTTCCCGGTCGGACGGGGACACTGACAAGGGCAACCCACTTTCGGGTCGGGATGTTGATCGGCCGAGAGCACCAACGTCGCAGGCCACGCCGATGTTCCCGGTTGGGGACGGCAAACGCGCGTACGTGGGGAGCAAACACGCGGTTGTGAGCGGCAAACACGCCGAGTCCGGCGTGTTTGCCGTCTGCGCGCACGTGTTTGCCGTTGACGCGCACGCGTTGGCTGTTTGCGTACGGCCAACAGGCGGCCGGGGGTCAGAAGGGGAGGCCCAGTACCGGGAGACCGATGGCGGAGTCCACGGCGAGGGCGCAGAACACGATCATCAGGTACGTGTTGGAGCGGTGGAAAAGCGACATCGGCTTGGTCTGCTCGCCTGCGCGGACCGCGGCGTACAGCCGGTGCGCGTAGAACAGGAACCAGGCGCCGGCCAGTGCGGCGAAGGCGGTGTACAGCCAGCTGGTGGCCGGAGCCAGCAGCAGGGTCCAGCCCACCATCACCCAGGAGTAGACGACGATCTGCCGCGCCACGTGCTGCGGGGTGGCCACCACCGGCAGCATCGGCACACCTGCCCGCTCGTAGTCCTCGCGATACTTCATCGCCAGCGCCCAGGTGTGCGGCGGGGTCCAGAAGAAGATCACGCCGAACATCACGAACGCGGGCCAGGCGACCGTGTTCTCCACCGCGGCCCACCCGATCACCACCGGCATGCAGCCGGCCGCGCCGCCCCACACCACGTTCTGCGGGGTACGGCGCTTGAGCACCAGGGTGTACACGAAGATGTAGAACAGGATCGTCGCGATCGCCAGCGCGGCGGCCAGCAGGTTCACCGTCAGCAACAGCACCGCGAAGGACGCCAGCCCCAGGGCCAGCCCGAAGATCAGCGCGCCGAGCCGTGGCACCGAGTCCCGCACCAGCGGGCGTCGCTTGGTGCGCTTCATCACCTTGTCGATATCGGCGTCGATCACGCAGTTCAGCGCGTTCGCGCTACCCGCGGCCATGGTGCCGCCGACCAGCGTCGCCAGCACCAACCACGGGGACGGGATATCCCGTGCCGCAAGGAACATCGCCGGAATGGTGGTGACCAGCAGCAGTTCGATCACGCGCGGCTTGGCCAGCGCGGCATATGCGCCGACGGTGCGCAGGAAGCCACGCCCGCCGTTCGCGGGAGGTTCGCCGGTGGGGTGCACGGAGCCAGCGGGGCCGGTGGGGTCACCGCTGCCATGCGCAGCGTGCACCAACGACATTTCGCTCCCTGCATCAGTTCGGGTGGTGGGCACCGATCGACGGAAATCCCGAGGTCGGCACTCGCCGTGATCGTAGTTGGCGCGGTTTCATCCCCCGTTCGCGGGTCCGCCCTGCGCGGCGCCCTGCCAACCCCGCCGCACCTACTACCCTGACCACTGCGGGCATGGCTGGACTTCGGTATCGATTAAGATGACGGCCGGCTGCGCACTTGGTCGAGAGATACAGTCAGGAGTTCGAGTTCAGTGTCCCACCCCACGTCCCACCCATCGCCGCACCCGTCGCCGCACACCGGGCCCATCAGCGAGAACAACCCACTGGTCCGGCGGAACCTGCCCGCCGACTGGAGCGAGCAGGACACCCGCGCGGTGGACACCGTCCGGGTCCTGGCCGCCGACGCGGTGGAGAACTGTGGCAGTGGTCACCCCGGCACCGCGATGAGCCTGGCGCCCGTCGCGTACTCCCTGTTCCAGCGGATCATGCGGCACGACCCGGCGGATCCCGAGTGGCCCGCCCGTGACCGGTTCGTCCTCTCCGCGGGACACAGCAGCCTGACCCTCTACATCCAGCTCTTCCTCGCCGGGTACGGCCTGGAGATGGCCGACCTCGAGCAGCTGCGCAAATGGGAGTCGAAGACCCCTGGCCACCCGGAGTACCGGCACACCCCCGGGGTGGAGACCACCACCGGCCCGCTCGGCCAGGGCCTGGCCAACGCGGTGGGGATGGCAATGGCGGCCCGCAGGGAGCGCGGCCTGCTCGACCCCGGGCCCGCTCCAGGGGAGAGCCTGTTCGACCACTTCGTCTACGTGATCGCCTCGGACGGGGACATCGAGGAGGGCGTCACCTCCGAGGCCTCCTCCATCGCCGGGCGCCAGGAGCTGGGCAACCTGGTGGTGATCTACGACGACAACAAGATCTCCATCGAGGACGACACCAACATCGCGCTGTCCGAGGACACCGCCAAGCGGTACGAGGCCTATGGCTGGCACGTGCAGGTGGTCGACGGCGGCGAGGACGTGGCGGCCTTCGAGCAGGCCATCGCGGCGGCCAAGGCGGACACCACCCGGCCCTCGTTCATCCTGTTGCGCACCATCATCGGCTACCCCGCGCCGAACAAGATGAACACCGGCAAGGCGCACGGCGCCGCGCTGGGAGCGGACGAGGTGGCCGAGGTCAAGCGGATCCTCGGGTTCGACCCCGAGCGCAGCTTCCAGATCGAGGACGAGGTGCTGGCGCACACCCGCGCGGCGCTCGACCGCGGCAAGCAGGCGCACGCGCAGTGGCGGGAGCGGTTCGAGGCCTGGGCGGCGGCCAACCCGGAGCGCAAGGCACTGGCCGACCGGCTGCGCACCCGCAGCCTGCCATCAGGCTGGGAGCAGAAGCTGCCGGAGTGGGACCCGGACGAGAAGGGCATCGCCACCAGGAAGGCCTCCGGTGAGGTGCTGAACGCGATCGGCGATGTGCTGCCCGAACTGTGGGGCGGCTCCGCCGACCTGGCCGAGAGCAACAACACCATCATCAAGAACGCCACCTCGTTCGGGCCGGAAGCGGCGGCCACCGAGATGTTCCAGGCCGAGCCGTACGGCCGGAACCTGCACTTCGGCGTGCGGGAGCACGCGATGGGCTCCATCCTGAACGGGATCGCGTTGCACGGCGGCACCCGGCCCTACGGAGCGACCTTCCTGATTTTCAGCGACTACATGCGCCCCGCGGTTCGGCTGGCGGCACTGATGAAGGCCCCGGTGACCTACGTCTGGACGCACGACTCGATCGGCCTTGGCGAGGACGGCCCGACGCACCAGCCGATCGAGCAGCTGTCCGCGCTGCGCGCCATCCCCGGCCTGAACGTCGTGCGGCCCGCCGACGCGAACGAGACGGCGGCGGCCTGGAAGGCGGTGCTCGAGGACAACGACACGCCGTCCGGGCTGGCGCTGACCCGGCAGAACGTGCCGGTACTCGAGGGCACCAAGGAGAAGGCGCCCGAGGGCGTCGCCAGGGGCGGCTACGTGCTCGCCGAGGCGACCGGCGGCAGCCCGCAGGTGGTGCTGATCGCCACCGGCTCGGAGGTGCAGCTGGCCGTCGAGGCGCGGAACACCCTGGAGGCCGATGGCGTTGCCACCCGTGTGGTGTCGATGCCGTGTGTCGAGTGGTTCGACGCGCAGGACGCGGCCTACCGTGAGTCCGTGCTCCCGGCCGGGGTGAAGGCACGGGTCGCCGTGGAGGCTGGCGTCGCGCAGAGCTGGCACCGCCTCGTCGGCGACGCGGGCGAGATCGTGTCGATCGAGCACTTCGGAGCGTCGGCCGACTACAAGACCCTGTTCCGCGAGTTCGGTTTCACCGGCGACGCCGTCACCGCCGCCGCGCGCCGTTCGCTGGAGCGGTCCGGCAAGTAACACGCGAAGGGGATAACCATGAGCACCACCGATAGGCTCGCTCAGCTCTCCGGGGCCGGGGTGTCGATCTGGCTGGACGACCTGTCCAGGGAGCGGCTGAACACCGGCAACCTCGCCGAGCTCATCCGGGACAAGCACGTCGTGGGCGTCACCACCAACCCGACGATCTTCGCGGGCGCGCTCTCCGCGGGCGCGGCCTACGACGAGCAGGTGGCCGAGCTGGCCGGGCGCGGCGCCGATGTGGACGCCGCGGTGCGCGAGCTGACCACCACCGACGTGCGCAATGCGGCCGACCTCTTCCGCGAGGTCTACCGGGACACCGGCGGGGTGGACGGCCGGGTGTCCATCGAGGTGGACCCGCGGCTGGCCAGGGAAACGGACAAGACCGTCGCCGAGGCACAGGACCTGTGGAAGACCGTGGACCGGCCGAACGTGCTGATCAAGATCCCGGCCACCGAGCAGGGACTGCCGGCGATCACCCGCACCCTGGCCGAGGGCATCAGCGTGAACGTCACGCTGATCTTCTCCACCGAGCGCTACCGCGAGGTGATCGAGGCCTTCTTCACGGGTCTGGAGCAGGCCAGGGCGAACGGGCACGACCTGTCCGGGATCCACTCGGTCGCCTCCTTCTTCGTGTCCAGGGTGGACTCCGAGGTGGACAAGCGGCTGGCGGAGATCGGCACCGGCGAGGCGAAGGCCATGCTCGGCGAGGCCGCGATCGCCAACGCGCAGCTGGCCTACGCCACCTACCAGGAGATGTTCGGCACCGAACGGTGGCGGGCGCTGGCCGAGCAGGGCGCCAACGCGCAGCGGCCGCTGTGGGCCTCCACCGGAGTGAAGAGCCCGGAGTACTCCGACACCCGCTACGTGGACCAGCTGGTGGTCTCCGGGACGGTGAACACCATGCCGGAGAAGACCCTGGAGGCCACTGCGGATCACGCCGAGATCAGCGGGGACACCGTCACCGGCACGGCGGAGCGGGCCAGGGCCGTTTTCGACCGGCTCGCCGTGATCGGCGTGAACGTCGATGATGTGTTCCGCGTACTGGAGAACGAGGGCGTGCAGAAGTTCGAGAAGTCGTGGACCGAGCTGCTGGACACGGTTTCCGGCCAGCTCGAAAAGGCGAGGAGCTGACGAGACGGATGGCGGACTCCACAACGCTCGCGGTCACGGTCGGCGAGGTCGTTCCCGGCGCGACCGGTGCCGACCTGGTTGGCAAGCTCGTCGAGGACCGGGTGGCGAGCAGAGTCGCGGCACAGGACCCCACGCTGTGGGGCCCGGATGCCGAGTCCGAGGCCGCCATCCGGCTGGCCTGGACCACGCTGTACAAGACCTCGCGCCCGCTGATCGGCGAGATCGAGGCACTGCGCGAGGAACTGCGCGCCGAGGGCATCGACCGGGTCGTGCTGGCCGGGATGGGTGGCTCCTCGCTGGCACCCGAGGTGATCACCGCGACCGAGGGTGTGCCGCTGACCGTGCTGGACACCACCGACCCAGGGCAGGTGGCCGACGCGCTGGCAGGCGACCTGGACCGTACCGTGCTGGTGGTGTCCTCCAAGTCCGGCGGCACCGTGGAGACCGACAGCCACCGGCGGATCTTCGCCAGGGCCTTCACCGAGGCCGGGGTGGACGCCGCCGCCCGGATCGTGGTGGTGACCGATCCCGGCTCGCCGCTGGCCGAGCTCGCCGAATCCGAGAGCTACCGCAGGGTGTTCCTCGCCGACCCTGACGTCGGTGGCCGCTACTCGGCGCTGACCGCGTTCGGGCTGGTGCCTGCCGGGCTGGCCGGTGCGGACGTGGCCAGGCTGCTGGACCAGGCGGCCAGCGCCAGCGAGCTGGTGTCCGCCGACACCGAGGACAATCCGGCGCTGAAGCTGGCCGCCGCGCTGGCCGCGGCGCACGAGGTCGGTGCGGAGAAGGTGGTGCTGACCAACACCGACGCGGGCAGCGCGAACACGCTCACCGGCTTCGGCGACTGGGCCGAGCAGCTGATCGCCGAGTCCACCGGCAAGCAGGGCACCGGGCTGCTGCCGGTGGTGGTCGGGGGGCCGAACGCCCCCGGGTTCGCCGACGCGGGAGCGGACGCCCTGCCGGTGGCGATCGGACCGATGGTCGGCGGGGCCAGGGTGAGTACCCGTGGCTCGCTCGGCGGGCAGTTCCTGCTCTGGGAGTACGCCACCGCGATCGTGGGCAGGCTGCTCGGGATCAACCCGTTCGACCAGCCCGATGTGGAGGCGGCGAAGCAGGCGGCCCGGTCCCTGCTGGACGACCCGAGCGCGCTCGGCGGCTCGACCGAACCGTCCACTGTGGTCGGCTCGGTGGAGGTGTACGCCTCGGCGGGCACCTCGGGCGACGACGGGCTGGCCGCCGTGCTGCGCGAGTTCCTGGGTTCCGCTCCGGAGGGTGGGTACCTCGCGGTGCAGGCCTATCTGGACCGGCTGGACGACGCCTCGGCCGCGCTGCTGCGCAACGAGCTGGCCGGCCGCGGCGGGTTGCAGACCACCTTCGGCTGGGGCCCGCGATTCCTGCACTCGACCGGGCAGTATCACAAGGGGGGCCACCAGAACGGGATCTTCCTGCAGATCACCGGCGCGGTGGACCATGACCTCGAGGTACCCGACCGGCCGTACACTCTGGGCACCCTCCAGCTCGCGCAGGCGCTCGGTGACGGGCAGGTGCTGCTCGAGCACGGCAGGCCCGTGCTCCGGCTGCACCTCACCGACCGGGCGGCGGGACTGGCCGAACTCGTCCGTGCGATTCAGGAACTGTGATCAATGAGTCGTCAGTGGACCAACCCGCTCCGGGACCCGCGGGACAAGCGGCTGCCCAGGATCGCGGGCCCCTCCAGCCTGGTGATCTTCGGGGTCACCGGCGACCTCTCCCGCAAGAAACTGATGCCCGCGATCTACGACCTCGCGCATCGCGGGCTGCTGCCGGCCGGGTTCTCCCTGGTCGGTTTCGCCCGCAGGGAGTGGGAACACCAGGACTTCGGCGAGATGGTGCACGACGCGGTGGCCGAGCATGCGCGCACCACGTTCCGCGAGTCGGTGTGGAACCGGCTCGCGGAGGGCATCCGGTTCGTGCCGGGCACCTTCGATGACGACGACTCCTTCGACCGGCTGGCGCAGACCGTGCGGGAGCTCGGCGAGGAGCGCGGCACCGGCGGCAACACGGCCTTCTACCTTTCCATCCCGCCATGGGCCTTCCCGGTGGTGACCAAGCAACTGGCCCGCTGCGGGCTGGCCGACGCCGATGCCGACACCTGGCGCCGGGTGGTGATCGAGAAGCCGTTCGGGCACGACCTTTCCAGCGCCAAGGAACTGAACAACGTCGTCAACGACGTGTTCCCCGAGGAGTCGGTGTTCCGGATCGACCACTACCTCGGCAAGGAGACGGTGCAGAACATCCTGGCACTGCGCTTCGCCAACCAGCTGTTCGAGCCGATCTGGAACGCCAACCACGTGGACCACGTGCAGATCACCATGGCCGAGGACATCGGGCTCGGCGGGCGCGCTGGCTACTACGACGGGATCGGCGCGGCGCGCGACGTGATCCAGAACCACCTGCTGCAGCTGCTGGCCTTCACCGCGATGGAGGAGCCGCTGTCCTTCGAACCGAACGCGCTGCGCGCGGAGAAGGTGAAGGTGCTGGCGGCCACCAAGGCGGTGCAGCCCTTCGATCGGACCACCGCGCGCGGGCAGTACGCGGGTGGCTGGCAGGGCGGCACCAAGGTGCCCGGCCTGCTGCAGGAGGACGGCTTCGCCAAGGACTCCACCACCGAGACCTACGCCGCGGTGACCCTGGAGGTGCAGAACCGCCGCTGGGCGGGCGTGCCGTTCTACCTGCGCACCGGCAAGCGGCTGGGCAGGAGGGTGACCGAGATCGCGGTGGTGTTCAAGCGGGCCCCGCACCTGCCCTTCGACTCCTCCTCCACCGAGGAACTCGGGCAGAACGCGCTGGTGATCAGGGTGCAGCCGGACGAGGGCGTCACACTGCGGTTCGGTTCGAAGGTGCCCGGCACCACCATGGAGGTCCGGGACGTGACCATGGACTTCGGCTACGGGCACGCGTTCACCGAGTCCTCCCCGGAGGCCTACGAGCGGCTGATCCTGGACGTGCTGCTCGGCGAACCCTCGCTGTTCCCCGTCAACGACGAGGTGGAGCTGTCCTGGCAGATCCTCGACCCGGTGCTGGAGCACTGGGCCAAGCATGGCGCACCCGAGTCGTACCAGCCGGGTTCCTGGGGTCCGCCGTCCGCGGAGGAGCTACTCGCCCGCACCGGTAGGCACTGGAGGCGTCCGTGATCATCGACCTGCCGTCCACCACCACCTCGCAGGTCAACAACAAACTGGTCGAGCTGCGCGAGCGCGGCGGCGCCGTCGCGCTGGGCAGGGTGCTCACCCTGGTCATCGCGGCTGAGGACGATGAGCGGCTGGAGGACGCCATCGACGCCGCCAACGAGGCCAGCAGGGAACACCCCTCCCGGGTGATCGTGGTGGCCAAGGGCTCCCGTCCGGCCGCGGCGCGGATCGACGGCCAGATCCGGGTCGGTGGCGACGCGGGTGCCAGCGAGGTCATCGTGCTGCGGCTGTACGGCCCGCTGGCAGGCCAGGGGCAGAGCGCGGTGGTCCCGCTGCTGCTGCCGGACGCGCCGATCGTGACCTGGTGGCCCAGCGGCGGGCCGAAGGCGCCCGCCCAGGATCCGCTCGGGCAGATCGCCCAGCGCCGGATCACCGACTCGGCAGCGGAGAAGAACCCGATCCGTACCCTGGCCGCCCGCGGCAGGTCCTATGTGGCCGGCGACACCGACCTCGCCTGGACCCGGCTGACCCGCTGGCGTGCCCAGCTGGTGTCCGCGCTGGACCTGCCGCCGTACGAGAAGGTCACCGGGGCGACGGTGACCGGCGAGGCGGACTCGCCCTCCACCGAGCTGCTGGCCGGCTGGCTGGCGGAGTACCTCAAGGCCCCGGTGAAGCGGGTCAAGACCAGTGAGGCACAGGGCATCGTCTCGGTGAGCCTGGACCGCCGCTCCGGTCCGATCGAACTGCACCGGCCGGACGGGCGGGTCGGCAGGCTCACCCAGCCCGGCCAGCCCGCGCGGCGGATCGCGTTGCAGCGCCGGGACACCAGGGACTGCCTGATCGAGGAGCTGCGCAGGCTCGACCCGGACGAGATCTACCAGGCGGCGCTGCACGGGCTGGACAAGCTCACCAGCGGCGGCGGCCGCAAGCGCACCGCCACCGCGAGCGGTAGCGGCGGCAACAGCACCAGGGGCACGACGAAGACGACCAGGAAGGCCGCGCAGTGAGCGATACCGATGTCGTCGTGCATGCCGATCCGGACCTGCTGGCGGCGGCCTGCGCCGCCAGGCTGATCACTGCGGTGCTGGACGCGCAGGCGCAGCGGGGCACCGCCTCGGTGGTGCTGACCGGCGGTGGCACCGGCATCGCGGTGCTGGAGCAGGTGCGGCAGTCCCCCGCCAGGGACGCGATCGACTGGTCGCGGGTGGACCTGTACTGGGGCGACGAGCGGTTCCTTGCCGCGGACGACGACGAGCGCAACGAGAAGCAGGCCCGGCAGGCCCTGCTCGACCACGTTCCGGTCGATCCGGCCCGGGTGCACCCGATGGCGCCCGCCGACGGCCCGTTCGGCGACGACCCGGAGGCCGCGGCCGCCGACTACGCCAGGGTGCTCGCCGAGGCCGCGGGCCCAGGGCGGGAGGTACCAGCCTTCGATGTGCTGCTGCTGGGGCTGGGCGGCGAGGGGCACACCGCGTCGATCTTCCCGGACTCCCCCGCCGTACACGAGCAGGAGCGCTCGGTGGTCGCCGTGCACGACTCGCCGAAACCGCCGCCCACCCGGATCTCACTGACCCTGCCCGCCATCCGGCAGGCGGTCGAGGTGTGGCTGGTCACCACCGGCGAGGCCAAGGCCGAGGCCGTCGCGCTGGCCCTGGCCGGGGCGGACGAGGTGCGGCTCCCGGTCGCCGGCGCCCGCGGCAGCCTGCGCACCCGCTGGCTGCTGGACCGCGCCGCCGCGCCCCGCCGCTGACCTCCCCCAGCTCAGACGGCGTGTTTGCCGTCCACGCACCCGTGTTTGCCCGCCACGCGCACGCGTTGGCCGCCTGCGCGCATGAGTTGGCCGCGCACGGCGTCACCTGACGACGACTCTTCGTAGTGATAGTTGCGCTACGTGCACAGCATGCCGCACTATCACCCGAACAGGTGTCTCAGCTCGGCAATTTGACCCCCTCCGATGGGAATAATCGCACTCTTAGCATCCGCACATTTGTTCGTTGCTGCGCGTCCCATTCACGCCACGAGCACCTCTCCTCAGTAAGCGTCCACAAGACGAGAGGTCCAAGCCATGACCACAGAGGGACTCTTCCTCCAGGGAGTTTCGGTCGGCGGCCCTGGCGCGGGGGCCGCCGACCGAGCACGGCGACCGGCCACGCTCATCGAACGGTCGTCGTTCTTCCGGCGCCCCGGGGTCCGCTCCTTCGGACTCGATGCGGCCGCGATCCTGCTCGCCGTCCTCGACGTCTGGCTGGTGATTCCCGCGGAGGCCCAGCCCTACTCGATGGTGCTGTCCGGCATCGCCTGCCTGGCGCTGGTGGCTCGACGTTGGTTCCCGTTCGCCGTCCTGCTCGCCACGATTCCCGGCTTCCTGGTCGGCTGGTCGCAACTGGCGGCCATGATCGCGCTGGGCATGCTGGCCACCCGGATGCAGATGCACTGGCAGGTGTGGGTCGGCGCCGCGCTGATCTGGACCTGCCGGTTCGTGCAGTGGCCACCCGAGGACTTCCTGGCGCAGAGCTGGCAGGAGCACGTCTTCCACGGGATCTACGGGGTCATCGTGGCCGGGATGCCGGTCGCGATCGCGTTCCTGATCGGGGCGCGGACCGAGCTCTCCGCCCGGCTCCGGGAACTGGCCGACAGCCGGGACCGGGAGAAGAAGCTGCACGCCCAGGCCGTGCGCGCCGAGGAACGGGCGCGGCTGGCCAGGGAGATGCACGATATGGTCTCGCACGACATCACCCTGATCGCCATGCAGGCTGGGGCGTTGACCATGGCGAACTCCACCGAGGACGCCCAGCGCACCGCCAAGACCATCCGCGAGCTCAGTACTCACACCCTCGAGGAACTGCGTGCGCTGGTCGGCATGTTGCGCTCGGGCGCGGAGAACGACGAGGAGGCCCAGCCCGGCATCACCGAGCTGAAGCAGCTGGTGCGCAACGCCGACGTGCCGGTACAGCTGACGGTCGAGAGCGTCCCGGACGGCCTGCCGACCCAGGTGTCCAACGCCGCATACCGGACCGTGCAGGAATGCCTGACCAACGTGCACAAGCACGCGCCAGGGGCGACTGCGGTGGTCCGGGTGCTGGGGGAACGGGACGGCCTGCGGATCGAGGTGCTCAACGACCGGGCTCGCAAGCAGGTGTGTGGCCTGCCCTCCGGCGGCAACGGTCTGGCCGGGCTGGCGGAGCGGGCGCGGCTGCTCGGCGGCACCTTCGAGACCGCCCCCACCGACGACGGCGGCTTCCGGGTCCAGGCCCACTACCCCGTCTCCACCACCTGAGGGGTCAGGGGCGGCGGGTGCCGTCGTAGTAGCCGTCGGGGCTGTCGACGGGCTCGCCGTGCCGGTTGTAGCCGTCGTACTGGTTGTACCTGGCCCCGGCGTTGCCCTCCTCGATGTCCTCGGCATCGTTCTGCTCGTGGCTCTGCGGCTCGTAGGCGATGCCGCGGGCGCCAATGCCGACCGGGTTCGGCTTGAACCCCTCGTTGACCAGCCCGACCTTCTCGCCGAACTCCCGGAACCCACCGTCCGGTACCGGACCGTTCTTGATCGCCTCCGATGCCCGGCGACCCAGGTCGTCGGCGTTGTCGATCAGGTCCCGGCCGCGGCCCATCCGCTGGGCCGCGGTGTCGCCGGTCCGGGCGGCGAAGCCACCGAGATCATCGGCAACGCCGGTGACCCGGTCCGCGCCCCGGCCGACCGAGGCGGCCACGTTGTCGACCCGCGAGGCACCGCGGCCAAGGCTCTCCCCGACGGAGCTGATGCTGGTCCCCGCGCCCGGCGACACCTTGCCGACCGCGCCACCAGCCTTGCCGAGCCCGGAACCGATCTTCGCGCCGACCGCGGCGATGTCGTCCAGCACCTTGGCCAGGTGCGCGCCAGCCTTGCCGAGCTTCGCCAGCAGGCTGCTGATCTTGCTTGCGATCTTGGCGACCGTCATCCCGATCCGGCCGACCGCGTAGGTGATGTACCCGGCGACGGTGGCGCCGAAGGAGATCACCGAACCGGCCAGCGCAGCCAGCGCGCCCTTGATCAGCTCCGCGATCACCGCGGAGACGATGTCCCGCACGATCGCCCGGCAGGTGCCCACCATGGTGCCCGCGGTCGCGACCACGGCGGCGGCGCTGCCCGCGCTGGTGGAGAGGGCCTCGATGCCCAGGGCCATATCCTTCGACCTGGCGTCGTAGGCATCCCGCGCGTCCCCGGACCAGCCTGCCAGGTCGCCCTGCACCGTGCCGGGGACGTCCCGCGCGATGGCTTCCAGTTCTCGCTGCACCGCGGTCCAGTTGTCCGCCCCGGCCTGGATGGCTCCCGGGTCGCCCGCGAGCTTGTCCAGCGCCTCGGTCAGCGGCCCGATGTGTTCGATCAGCCAGCCGACGCCCGCGGCGAGCAGGGTGCCGACCGGATCGACCGCCATGGCCAGCCCGTCCAGGGCGAGCACCCCGGCACTGGCCGCGAACTCACCCCAGTCCTCGTCTTGAATGGCCGCCGAGGTGGCACGGACCGAGTCGATGACCCCGGCGCCGCTGGTCGCACCGCGGGCCGCGTCGTTGTCCAGGTCGACCATGGTCTAGTTCCCCCCGGTACGGAACGGCTTCTCGTGCTTGTCCTCGGCCTGGTCGTACTGGTCCGCCGCGGCGCGAACGGACTTCGCCAGGTCGCGGATATCGTTCGCGTAGTCGGCGATCTCGCGGGTCGCCTCGGCCGTCACCCTGCGGGCCTCCCCGGAGAAGACCTGCCCGATCACCCCGAAGGTGTCGATGCCGAACTCGAACGAGCCGCCCTTCTCTCCCGCCTCGGCCACCCGGTCGGCGACCCGGTCCAGGCTGCCGCCGTGCGTGCGCAGCTCGGCGGTGACGACGGTGAATCCCTTGCCCATAGTTGCCACTCCCAGTCGCGGGATGTTCGCGTACTCAGTAACCGCGCTGCAGGAAGCTCTGCGGTGGCTCCTCGTCATCCTGGCCGGAGCCGGTGCGCCGCCCGGAACCGCCGGAGCCGTCCCGCTCCTCGGCTTCCTCCGCGGGCAGCTGGCTGCGCAGGAACTCCGCGCCCGTTTCCCCCGCGAACGGCTCCACGATCTCGACCGCGCGCCGCGCCACCGCGGCCTGTGCCGTACCGGCCAGCCGCAGGATGGTGGCGGACAGCTCCGCACCGGAGGACCGCATCGCCGTGTCCTCCACGACCAGCCCGCGCAACGCACCGCTGGCACCCACCGTCACCCGCACCGCGCCGTCCGCGGAGGAGGCCGTCTCGCTCAGCTCCCCGAGCTGTTCCTGCGCCTGCTCGGACTGACGCACCATCTCCGCGCCACGCCGCCGCAGGTCGGCCAGCCAGTCCGGCTCCGGCTGCTCGGTCATACGCTCACTCCCCAGAATCGGTTAGTGCCGCTCCGACGGTTGCACCTGCCCCGCCGGTTCCCGATCCGCGGCACTTCGCCGGGGAAGGGCGCGCTGCCGCCACCACACCAGCAACAGGCGTGCGGCGAGGGCGAGCAGCAGCACCGGCAGCGCCAGCCGCGCGAACCACGCGTGCGCGGACCACGCGGCACCGTCCGCGCCGAGGGTAGTGCTCAGCCCGACGATCGCGAACACCCCGCAGAGCACACCTGCGCCCAGCCGGGCGACCCTGGCCAGCAGGAACGGCCGGGTGGGCTCGGTGGGACAGCCGCGGCGCGCGCGGTACCTGGCCAGGATCAGACCGGTCAGCAGGACCAGCTGCCCGAGGATGACCACCAGCAGGGGCGGCCAGGTCAGCGGTCCCCACGAGGACAGCTCCGCGGTGCCGGGGCGAACCGGGAAGGCCATGCCGCCGGCGAGCACGAGCCAGTAGCCGCTCGCGACGACCAGCGCGGGCCGGGCCCGTGTGCGCGCCCTGCGCCTGCGGGTCTCCCGTTCGGCGCCCGCGCGTGGCCGCAGCCAGAACGGCCAGGCCAGGGCCGGGAGCCCGACCGCGATCAGCAGCGACCAGGCCAGCCCGGTGTAGCGATGAGGAACCTCGAGGTCCACAGCCGAGCCCGCATGGCCGAACTTGTCCGTGGTGCGCAGTTCGCGCACCTGGACCGTGCTGCCGTTGTCGGTGGCGGACAGGTCGGTGGTGGAAACCGTGGTGCGCTCGGTGGCACCGCCGGACCAGGTGACGGTGAGGTCGCAGGAGTGCTGGTAGGCCAGCCCGACGGCCGCGGCCCAGCCGGTGGGACGGCAGTCCCGCACCACCGCGCTGCCCTGCCTGCCGGTGCTTTCGTCCGCACTCAGCGCCCCGCCGATGCCCGCGGACAGGCCGAACTCCAGTACCACCAGCAGCAACAGCCCGCGCACCAGGAGCTGCGCCACCAGTTGCGGAATGAACAGCCTGCGCTCGGTGGGCCCCAGTTGGGACCAGCGCCGCCAGCCCGCCAACCGCGGCTCAGACGTCGCGGCGCTGGCGGAGGCGTTCCAGTGCGTCGGCCAGGATGGCCTCGCCGTCGGCGTCGCTGCGCCGCTCCTTCACGTACGCGAGATGCGTCTTGTACGGCTCGATGCGGGGCGCCTCGGGCGGGTTCTGCTCGTCCTGCCCGCCGGGCAGCCCGCATCGCGGGCAGTCCCACTCCTCCGGGATCTCGGCGTCCATGGCGAACGAGGGCCGTGCCTCGTGCCCGTTGGCGCACCAGTAGGAGACCCGCCGACGGGGCGCGGACTCGCCGCGCTCCGACTCGCCGGACGGGCCGGCACCAACCCTGGTGCCCCGAATCGCGTTACCGCCAACCATGAATCCTCACAGTGTCTCGTCAAGACGCCAGCCGTCGGAGCAGCTGCCTCCCCAGCAGGACGGCGCCCCACAGCGACGTGTCCCGGCTCGGCCGGGACACGTATCCGCAGGGCGCCATCTGCTCCGACATCACGTCTTGGATCGGTTTCACACTTATGGAATCGGTGGCGCACCCCCCGTGAGGCACGCCCGCACGCTAGACCTTGAGCAGCAGCCCAAGACCGATAATGGCGATCAACCAGACCGCGCCGAGCAGCAACGTGATCCGGTCGAGGTTCTTCTCGGCGACGCTCGAGCCGGCGAGGCTCGACTGCATGCCGCCGCCGAAGAGGGACGACAGTCCGCCACCGCGACCGCGGTGCAGCAGCACGGCCACGATCAGCAGCACGCTGGAGGCGATCAACAGGATCTGCAGGAACAGCTTCATCTCATCCTCGTCAGTGCGACGGCCGGTTGTCCCAGGCTACCGGGTGACCGCCACGGTCAGGGTAACGGCCCACCAGCGGCGAGCGCGCAGAGTTTGGTGAACTCCTCGGCTTCGAGGCTGGCCCCACCCACGAGCGCCCCGTCGACGTTGTCGCACGCCACCAGGTCGGCGATGTTACCTGACTTCACCGACCCGCCGTAAAGCACACGCACCTCGTCGGCGATCTCCTGGCCGTACTTCTCGGCCAGTGCGGCGCGGATCGCCGCGCACACCTCCTCGGCATCGGCCGGGGTCGCCACCCGGCCGGTGCCGATGGCCCACACCGGCTCGTAGGCGATCACCGTGCCACGGACCTGCTCGGCCTTGAGCCCCTTGAGCCCGGCGATGAGCTGCCCGGTGGTGTGCGTGATGTGCTCGCCCGCCTCGCGGACCTCGAGCGGCTCGCCGACGCAGAGGATCGGGGTGAGCTCGTGCTTGAGGGCGACCCGGACCTTCTTGTTGACCAGCTCGTCGTTCTCCTCGTGGTGCTGGCGCCGCTCGGAGTGCCCCACCACCACGTAGGTGCAGCCGAGCTTGGCCAGCATCGCGCCGGACACATCACCGGTGTAGGCCCCGGAGTCGTGCGGGGACAGGTCCTGCGCCCCGTGCGCGAGCAGCAGCTTGTCCCCGTCGATCAGGGTCTGCACGCTGCGGATGTCGGTGAACGGCGGCAGCACCGCCACATCGACCTTGGCGAAGTACTTCTCCGGCAACGAGAAGGCGATCTTCTGCACCAGCGCGATGGCCTCGAGGTGGTTGAGGTTCATCTTCCAGTTGCCTGCGATCAGCGGCTTGCGCGCCATCACTCACTCCCCTGCAGCACGGACACCCCGGGCAGTTCCTTGCCTTCCAGGTACTCCAGCGAGGCACCGCCCCCGGTGGAGATATGCGAGAACTCCTCCTCGGGCAGGCCGAGCACCCGCACCGCGGCGGCCGAGTCACCCCCGCCGACCACGCTGAACGCCGCCGAGTCCGCGATGGCACGGGCCACGCCGCGGGTGCCATCGGCGAAGGGTGCCAGCTCGAACACGCCCATCGGCCCGTTCCAGAACACGGTCGCGGCCTCGGCCAGCGCGCCGGCGAAGGCCCGCACGCTGTCCGGGCCGATGTCCAGGCCCATCCAGCCCTCGTCGATGGCATCCACCGGCACGGTGCGGGTGTTCGCGTCCGCGGCGAAGGCGTCCGCAGCGACCACGTCGACCGGCAGTACGAGCTTGTCCCCCGCCTCCTCGATCAGCCGCTTGCAGGTGTCGACCATGTCCGCCTCCAGCAGCGAACCGCCGACCCCGTAGCCGCGTGCGGCGAGGAAGGTGAAGCACATCCCGCCGCCGACCAGCAGCTTGTCCACCTTCGGCAGCAGCGCCTCGATCACCGCGAGCTTGTCGGAGACCTTGGAGCCGCCGAGCACCACGGCGTAGGGCCGGGCGGGGTCGCCGGTCAGCGTGCTGAGCACCTCGAGCTCGGCGAGCACCAGACCACCCGCGTAGGCGGGCAGCGCCCTTGCCACCTCGTACACCGAGGCCTGCTTGCGGTGCACCACGCCGAAGCCGTCGGAGACGAAGGCTGCGCCCTCGCCGGCCAGCGCGGCGAGCTCACCGGCCAGCTCGGCCCGCTCGGTGGCGTCCTTGCTGGTCTCCCTCGGGTCGAAGCGCACGTTCTCCAGCAGCGCCACCTGCCCGGCGGCCAGCGAACCGGCCACCGCCTTCGCCTGCGGGCCGACCACGTCCCCGGCCAGCTCGACCGGGCTGCCGAGCAGCTCGCCGAGCCGGGTGGCGACCGG
This sequence comes from Amycolatopsis aidingensis, assembly GCF_018885265.1. GTDB lineage: Bacteria > Actinomycetota > Actinomycetes > Mycobacteriales > Pseudonocardiaceae > Amycolatopsis > Amycolatopsis aidingensis. The sequence continues at coordinate 3,039,775 of NZ_CP076538.1, read as the reverse complement.
CGCGAGGGAGTACTTCGGCTCCGGCTCGCCCTTCGGCCTGCCGAGGTGGGCGGTGACCAGCACCTTGGCCCCGGCCTCGGCCAGCCGCTCGATCGTCGGGAGGGCCGCGCGCACCCGGCCGTCGTCAGTGATCGTCTGCCCGTCGAGCGGGACGTTCAGGTCGGAGCGCACCAGCACGTGGCGGCCCGAGACGCCCTCGCCCAACAGGTCGTCGAGTGTCTTGACCGCCATCGCTCAGGACAGCTTGCTGCCGACGAGCTTGGCCAGGTCCGCGAGGCGGTTGGAGTAGCCCCACTCGTTGTCGTACCAGCCGACCACCTTGACCTGGTTGCCGATGACCTTGGTCAGCGGTGCGTCGTAGATGCAGGAGGCCGGGTCGGTGACGATGTCGGAGGAGACGATCGGCTCCTCGCTGTAGCGCAGGATGCCCTTGAGCGGACCGTCGGCCGCCGCCCGGTAGGCCGCGTTGATCTCCTCGATGGTGGCGCTCTTGGACAGCGTGACGGTGAGGTCGGTGCTGGAGCCGGTTGGCACCGGCACCCGCAGCGCGTAGCCGTCCAGCTTGCCGTTCAGTTCGGGCAGCACCAGGCCGATCGCCTTGGCGGCGCCGGTGGAGGTCGGCACGATGTTCAGCGCGGCGGCGCGGGCGCGGCGCAGGTCCTTGTGCGGGCCGTCCTGCAGGTTCTGGTCCGCGGTGTAGGCGTGGATGGTGGTCATCAGGCCCTGCTCCACCCCGAAGGTGTCGTGCAGGACCTTGGCCAGTGGCGCGAGGCAGTTGGTGGTGCAGGAGGCGTTGGAGATGATCGTCTGCGAGCCGTCGTAGGCGCTGTCGTTCGCGCCGAGCACCACGGTGAGGTCCTCACCCTTGGCAGGCGCGGAGACGATGACCTTCTTGGCGCCTCCCTCGATGTGCTTGCGGGCGTCGTCGGCATTGGTGAAGAAGCCGGTGGACTCCAGCACGACGTCCACGCCGAGGTCGCCCCATGGCAACTTGGCCGGGTCGCGCTCGGCGAGCGCCTTGATGGTCTTGCCGCCGACGACGATGCCCTCGTCGTTGGTGCTGACCTCCTCGGAAAGCCTGCCGAGGATGCTGTCGTACTTGAGCAGGTGGGCCATGGTCTCGACGTTGCCGAGGTCGTTGAACGCGACCACCTCGATGTCGTGGCCGCTGGCCTGCACGGCGCGGAAGAAGTTGCGGCCGATCCGGCCGAAGCCGTTGACGCCTACGCGAACCGTCACTGCTCTGCTCTCCCTCGGGTCCGCCCCGGGCGTACCGGGGTCCACTTGAAGCGGGCTCTGAAGTGTCCTCGGCCGTAACCCTAGCGTGCCGACCTGCGTGAATCCGCAGGACCCAGGCGAGATCCGCGTTACCTGCGAAGATCAGGCGAATCGATCAAGATGCCAGCTCGCGCTCCAGTGGTGTGCGGAACCTTGGGACCAACCGGACCTCGCCGAACCACTCCCGCAACCGGTCCGCCTCGGCCGCCACCGCCGCGCCGGCCTCGGCGCCGATGTCCTCCAGCAGCCGGTGCACGACCTCGCCGTCGGCGCGCTGGGTCCAGCCGCCGACGATCCGGCCGTCAGCCCAGACCGTTGGCCCGATGTTGCCGTTGCGGTCGAACAGCGCAGGTCCGTGCTCGCCGAGGAACCAGCCGCGCTCGGACCAGCCCATCGGCGTCGGATCGAGCTCGGGCAGCAGCGCGACCCAGGGCCGCGGGGCGGGCACCGGCTCGAGGTCCTCCGGCAGCACCACCCCCGGGGTGCCGTCCAGGTCGACCTCCGCGGGACCGATCTCCGCCAGCACCTTCTTGGTCTGGCCCACCGTCCAGCCGGTCCACCAGCGCAGGTCGCCGACCGGGGCGGGGCCGTAGGCGTGCAGCCAGCGGCGGGCCAGCTCGACCCTGGCCTCGTGTTCGGCCATGCCGGCGAGTCCGCCGGGCAGCCAGCCCGCCATGGGGGACCACTCGTACTGGCTGCTCAGCCAGGACCCGCGTGGGCGGCCGCGCACGATCCGGCCCTCCGCGGCCAGCTGGAACAGCACCCTGCTGGTGATGTTCGGGGTGGCCGCGTAGGGCTTGCCCGGCGACATCAGCAGCTGCTGCCGCAACCTCGGCTCGTCCTCGGCCAGCTGCTGCGCGGTCGCGACGCCCCGGGCCGCCAGCGCCCGCTCGGTGGCCTCGGCCACCTCGGTCAGCCAGGTGTCCGGGTCCGGCACGTTCTCCGGGTAGCCCTGCGTGCCGAGGTGCTGGACCAGGAGCCTGCGCTGCTTGCGCGCGACCTCGGTGGTGCAGGCGGCCTGCACCACCGGGGCGAGCTCGGTGGGCACGACGAACATGGTGCGCCGCATGCCGAGCATCCGCAGCAGCGTGCGGTCGGCGTACAGGGCCCGCTCGGTATGCGCGACCCCGGGCTCGGCCGAGCGGGCGGCGACGGACAGGTGCACCGTGGCCGGGTCGGTGGCGTGCAGCGCGACCATCGCCTCGGCCACCTCCTCGGGCCGCCCCGCGGTCCCGCCGCCTGCCAGCAGGTGCCGCGTGCCGAGCCGGGCCCTGCGCTGCCGTACGTCCATCCGCCGAGTCACCCCTACCTTCTAGCACCCCGCCCCGACACCCAGGCTGAACGTGGCTTTCGGGACGTTGGAAGTCGCGAACGGCACGATTGGGACATTGAGTGCCCTGAACGCCACGTTCACGGCCTTCGCGGCGGGATAAAGGGGTACGTGCTGGGGCGGCGGGGCTCTAGGGTCGGCGGCATGGTGTCGACGAGCCAAGTGGCGGCGTTCGCCGTGCTGACCTTCGTCATGGTGGTGATCCCGGGGCCGAGCGTGCTGTTCGTGGTGAGCAGGGCGCTCGCGGCCGGGCGACGGGCCGCGCTGCTGACCGTGGTCGGCAACGCGACCGGGGTCTACCTGCAGGTCATCGCGGTGGCGCTGGGGCTGGGCGCGGTGGTCGAGCGGTCGGCGACCGCGTTCACCGTGGTGAAACTGGTGGGTGCGGCCTACCTGGTCTACCTCGGGGTGCAGGCGGTCCGGCACCGGCGCGCGCTGGCCGACGCGGTGCACACCGCGGTCACCGCGAGCACCGCCCGGCCACTGCGGGTGATCAGGGACGGGCTCGTGGTGGGCTTCGCCAATCCGAAGTCGATCGTCTTCCTTGCCGCGGTGCTGCCGCAGTTCGTCGACCACACGGCCGGGTCGGTGCCGGTCCAGATGATGCTGCTCGGGATCCTGCTGCCGGCCATCGCGCTGGTGCTGGACGGCAGCTGGGCACTGCTGGCGGGCACGGCGCGCGAGTGGTTCGCCCGCTCCCCGCGCAGGCTCGCGCTGATCGGCGGCACCGGCGGGTTCGTGATGATCGGCCTCGGCGCCAGCCTGGCGGTCACCGGTCGCAAGGACTAAACCCGGCCAGCGGCGGGTTCGGGGTCGGGGTCCGGCTCGGGGGCGTCCCCTGGCTTGCTGAACAGGCGAGTGGCCGACACCCTGGCGGTCTCGTCGGCCTCGCCGAGTTCGTCCAGCTGGCCGCGGATGGTCGCGTCCACCGAGAGGTACTTGCGGCCCGCGCGCAGGTCGGCGTCGTTGCGCAGGCGGATGATCAGCGGGAACTCGCTCAGCGCGCCCGCGTCGAACAGCCCGGTGGTGTAGATCAGCTGCACACCGAGGGCACTGGCCACCACTCGCTGCAGCTCCAGCAGGTAGCCCGCGGATGCGCGGCCGATCGGGTTGTCCAGGAACAGCACGCCGGAATGCCGCAGTTGCCGCTTGCCCCGGTTGTTGGCGCGCAGCGCGGCCAGGGTGCAGTACAGGATGATCGCCGCGGTGAGCTGCTGGCCGCCGGAGAAGACGTCCCTGATCTCCGACACCCGCTGGCGCTCGGTCCGCAGCACCGAGTCCGGCTTCAGCATGTCCACCCGGAAGCCCTTCGGCACCGCGGCGTGCACCCCGCGCAGCAGCAGGGACATCCCGTCCCGCTTCACCTCGCGGCCATCGCCGGTCTTGCCGATCGCCGCCTCGTCGACCACCTCACCGAGTGCGGCGCCCAGGGTGCTGTCGTCCGGATCGGTGAACCGGATTCGCAGGAACTCCTGGCCGGACCAGTCGCCGAGCCCCTCGGGCAGCCGGGACAGCCGCTGCGCCGAGCGCAGCATCCGCAGCGCGCCCTCGACCATCCCCTGCAACCTGGCCACGATCCCGGACCGGTGCCGGTCGATCTGCGCGAGGTCGTCGGTGAGCGTACGCAGCCGGGGGCGCAGCGCGGCGGTCCACTCCCCCGCGCTGGCAGGCAGGCTGTCCCGCTTCACCGAGATGATCTGCTGGCGAACCGGGCTGGTCAGGTGCTCGAACCGCTTCTCGGTGGCGTACTGCGCCAGGGCGTCGGCCGCGGCACGCACCCGCGCCTGCGCCTTCTCCTGCGCCTCCTCCGCGCTGCTCAGCTCGCTGTTCAGCTTGCTGTGCCTGGCCTGCGCCGCGTCCACGTCCCCTGCGAAGACCTCCGCGGGCTCCTCCTCGCCCCTGGGCACCAGGTGCGCAAGGGACTCGGCGAGCACCCGGAAGCCGGAGGCCGCGGACTGCGCGTTGTCCAGCACGTACTCCGCCTCGGCGCGCCGCGCCTGGGCCTGTTCCCATGCCCGTGCCGCCGTGTCGGCCTCCTCGGCCGCGGCCTCGATCAGCTCGACGCCCTGCTCCACTTCGGTCGGCCTGCTCTGCCCGTCCAGCGCGGAGGGGTGTTTCGGCAACTGCTCGAGCTCGGCCCTGCGGGTGGCGACCAGGCCGATCGCCTCGCCCTGCTCGGCTTCCAGCGCGGACACCGCACGCTCGGCCCTGGCCTGCGCGGCCGCCCTGGTGGCGGCGTCGGCCCCGTCCGCGGTCTCCAGCAGCTCGCCAGCGCGCTCCCGGATCTGCGGATCGAGCGCCTCCATGGCCGCCCGCGCCGCGGACTCGGCGGCCTCCGCCTGCTCCAGCTCAGCCCGCAGATCGCTGCCGACCTCGACCTTGGCGTAGGCCTCACTGGCCGAGACGAAGGCGCGGCGCAGCGCGTCCACCGGTTCGGACGGCACCGGGTCCGTGGCGGAGACCGAGCCCCCGCCGGGGACCTCGGCCAGTTCGGCGCGGGCGTTGCTGACGGTGCGGCGGTGCCCGTCGGCGGTGCGCTGTTCCTCCGCGGCCTCGGCGCGCAGCCGCTCCGCCCGTGCGGCGGCTTCCTCGGCGTCGGCCTCGGCGCGCGCGGTGGTTTCCCGTGCCCTGGCCGCGGCGTCGGTCCATTCCGGGATGCGGGCGGCCCGGTCGGCCAGCTCGGCCAGGATGCGGGCCCGCTCCTCGGCCTGCCTGGCCGTGTCCCGGCGCCGCGGCAGCTCCTCGCGCAGGCGCGCCCGCTTCGCGGTCAGCTCCTCGGCCAGCGTGCCGGCCCGCTCCTGCGCCGCCCGTGCCTCGGTGAGCTCGCCCGCCGCGTCCTCGGCTTCCTCGGCCAGCCGCCCCAGCGCGCCGGCCGGGTAGTCCTCCCGCCAGGTGGTGAGCTTCCATTCCAGCGCGGCGTCGGACTCGATCGCCGCTGACAGCGCCTCCAGCTGCTTCTGCCTGCGGGAGTGCCGGGCCGCGATTGCCTCCCGTTCGGCGTCGGCCGCCTCCTCGTCGTACATCGCCGGGTTGGGCGGCACGAGGAACTCAAGGCCCGCCGGGGTCGCGCCGTCCCCGGCCCGCACGGACGCGGTGGTGCCGACCGCGAGCAGCACGCTGGGCAGCAGCTTGGCCTCGGCCAGAGCGGCCTCGGCCCTTGGCAGCGCCGCGGGGTCGTTCAGCAGCACGCCGCCGACCAGGTGCGGGAACCGCTGCAACGCCAGCTCCCGCTCGGATCGATCCAATGTGGACAAATAGCGCCAGCCGGACCAGGCGGGGATCCCGGCCTGTTCCAGCACGTCCAGGACCGACTGCACCTCCGGCGGCGCGGGCAGCAGGCCGCCGCTGCCCAGCGCGCCGAGCGCCCGCTCGTCGACCTGCTCGGCCATGCGCAGCGCCATCCGCTCCCGCTCGGCCTCCGCGCGGGCTTCGCGCAGCCGGGTGAGCAGGGCGGGGGCGTCGGTCTCCGGCCGCACCGAGTCCCCGCCAAGCAGTTCGGCCAGCCGGGGCTGGGCGGCGAGGCTGTCGGTGCGCCGGTGCGCCTTGTCCAGCTCGGCGGAGGCGCGTTCGGCCCGGTCCTGCGCGGTGCTCACCCGGTGCCCGGCCGCCTGCGCTGCGGCCTGCGCCTCGGCCAGCTCCTCACCGAGACCTTCCAGCTCGGTCTCCCCCGCGGCGGCCTCCCTTGCCATGGTCTCCGCCTCGGTGCGGGCCCGCTGGGCGGCGGTGGCGACCTCGGTGTCCTCGGCGAGCAGGCCGTCCCGTACGTGGGTGCGGATCTCGGACCTGATCTCCTCCAGCCGTTCGGTGAGCTGCGCGGCACCGGCCCGCTGGGTGGCGGCGGTGGAGGTCGCCTCGTCCCTGGTCGACTGCGCGGCGGCAGCCTCGGCATGCGCGGCGGCCGCCCGCTCCTGCGCGGCCCCGGCCTGCTCCTCGGCCTGCGCCGCCAGCGCCAGCAGCCCACGGGCCAGCGCGGTGGCCGCCGCGTTCTTGGCCTCCAGCGCGGGTTTCGCGGTCTGTTCCCGTTCCCCGACCAGTTCCCGGATGTCCGCCGCCCTGCGCACGGCGTTCAGCTGGCCGAGCACGGTCTCGGTCTCCCGCCATGCCCGCGCACTCGTCCGGGCCTGCGCCAGCTCGGTGTCCAGGTTCTCCTTGGTCCGCACGGCCTCGGCCAGCCGCAGTTCGGCAACCGCCCGGCGCAGTTCCGCGACCACAGCGGCCTGCCTGCGGTGATCGCCCTCGGCGAGCTTCTCCGCCGTCCTGGCCTCGTCCACATGTGCGCGCAGCCCGTCCAGCCGCTCGGCCTCGATCCGGTGCCGCGCGGCGACCGAGGCGGCGAAGGACTGCGCCGCCGAACGGGCGGTCGCCGCCAGCTTCCTTGAGGCCGCGGCCAGCGACTCCTCCTCGGACAGCGGCTCGAGCAGTTCCAGTGCCCCGGCGACGAAATCGCGCTCGGCGAGCAGTTCCCCGCGCTGGCTGAGGTTATCCGCGTAGCTGCGCAGCACCTCGGCCAGGTCGCGCGGGTCGTCCTCGGAGATCACGGCCTTCAGCAGGAAGTCGACGAAGGCGCCGTCGGTGCCGAACGCGAAGGCGTCGGCGGCCTCGCCCTCCCCCGCGTTCATCGCGCGCTGGTACCGGAACAGCTCGGTGTCCAGGCCGAGCAGGTCCAGCTTCTCGGTCCATTCGTGGTGCCTGCGGGTCCAGAACAGCTCCAGCTCCGGTTCCGCGCGGTGCCCCTCGTCCAGCTTCTCCTGGAAGGCGGACATGGTCAGCAGCCTGCCGTCCTCGGTCAGCGGCAGGGACTCCAGGTCCAGGGAGGTGCTCGGCCGGAAGCAGAACCAGGCGTCGGCGAGGTTGGCCGGGTCGGCGGAGACCACGTGCCCGCGCCATTCCGAGACCTTGCCGGTGATCAGCCTGCGGCCGGTCTCGGTGTGCTGCCACTCCAGCACCACATGCGAGACGTCCTTGGCGCCGACGAACTTCTCCAGCACCCGGGTGCTGGTGGTACCGACCACCTGCCTACGGCCGGGCAGCATCACCGAGAAGATCAGCTTGATCAGGACGGACTTCCCGCCACCGTTCTCAAGGAACAGCACGCTGGCCGGGGAGGGACGCCGGGGGAGGCCCTGTTCCGCGGCGTGGATCCCGGCACTGAACAGCGCGTCCTGGGTCGGTGCCCGCACCACCGGGCCGACCCCGCTGAGGTCGAGCACCACATCCTGGTACCGCGCGCCGGCCGGGCCGACGGAATGCAGCCGGACCCGGGAAAGCTCGTACATCGATCCCCTACCCCTACAGAGTCTCCGAAATGGTGGGCCGCAGGGTGCCGCCCGTCTCGCCGACCGAGACCACGCCGAGGTCGAGCAGTTCCGTGAAGGCGCTGTCCGCGGCCAGTTCCCGCACCTGCACCTGGTAGCGCGGGGTGGTGCGGTAGGTGCCGCCCTGCTCGGCGTTGACCTGCACCAGGAAGCCCTGCTCGGCGAGGAACCGCAGGGCGCGCGAGACCATCCCGCGGGTGGTGTCCGCGGCCAGCCTGCCGTCCTTCGTCGCGGCCGCGGCCGGCCTGCGCGCATAGGCCCGCCACGCCTGCTCCAGCTCGGGGGCGTCGGCGAGCGGGTCGTTGTTCGCCTCGGCCTTGGCCGCCCGTTCGTCCAGGATGCGGCAGGCCTCCCGCACCACCGAGTCGACCTGCTCCACGCTGACCCGCCCGATGTAGGTGTCGTTGGCGAGGTCATCCGGGCGGGGGAAGCCGAGGGCCGCGGTGGCAAGGTGCACCAGCCCGTGCAGCACCTTCTCGGTCTCCCTGCGCTCGCGGATCTTGCTCTGCCGGGCGTAGCTGTCCATCTTGATCTCGAAGACGGACTCGTCGGTCGCCGCCAGCACCGCACCCGCCTGCGTGCTGACATCGAGCACCATCAGGCCGAGCCCGGCCGCGACGGAATGCGTGAGCTGCTTGAACGCGCTGTCCTCGGCGTAGCGGCGGACCAGGTCGGCATAGGTCACGTCCCGCGAGGGCAGCTGCTTGGGCCGCATGCCGAAGGAGATCAGCCGCGCGGCCGCCTCCACGTCGACGTTCTTCACGCCGGTGCCACCTCCTCGTCGGTCTCGCCGGTCTCCCCGGCCCCACCGGTCTCCCCGGGCCCGTCCCCTGCCCGGTCGATCCGGGCCGAGACCAGCAGCAGGTCCGCCCCGCCGAACCGTTCGTCGGCCAGCGGCACGCCGTCGTCCACCGCCAGCAGCGCCCGCTCCTCCCCCTGCCGGACCGCGGCACCCACCTCGGGGCTGTAGGCATGCAGGGCCCGCAGCGCCACCAGGGTGGCCAGTTCGGGGTCGATCTCCCTGGCCTCGGCGAGCAACCCGGACAGCCGTCGCGGCACCTCGGGCAGGTGCAGCAGTTCGTCGGCCTGGCGCCACTGCTCGTCGCTGTAGTAGTCCACCGACTCCGCGGGCAGCAGCTCCGGCTCCGGCACCTCGCCGATCAGCTTGTCCCGCTCCGGGGCGGGCCGCAACAGCAGGGACACCAGTGCCGGCAGCGCGGGCACGGTCGGCACGGCCAGCCCGGAGGCCCCGTGGAAGAAGCACTCCACCGGGCGCACCGCCTCGGCCACCGGCAGTTCCAAGCTGGGAACCAGCACCTGCCCGAACAGGTCCACCGTGGCCTTGCGCGGCGGGCCGGAGAACTGCTGGCGGTCCTGCTCGGCCCGGAAGGTGGCCCCGGCGGCCTGCAACCGGGACTGCAGCCGGGTGTGCCTGCTGATGCAGTCGGCGACGATATCAACCAGCTCGGCGGCCCGCCGCTTGTGATCGGCGTCCTCGGCCTCGTCCCTGGCCGCGGTGATGTTGCGCAGGATGGCGTTCTCCGCCCGGAACCGGGACTCGATATGGGACAGCGCCGAGTCCAGTAGCTCGGGCATCTCCTGGTCCCAGTCCACGGCGCGCACGTCGCGGCGGGTCGCGTCCAGTTTCGCGCGCAGGGTCTCGCCGTACTGCACGGTGCGGTAGCGCGCCTGCTCGGCGGCCAGCTTGGCATCCGCCAGCCTGCCCCTGCTGATCAGGTTCTCCAGCTTGATCTCGGCGGCGATCTGCGCGGACTCGACATCGGTGTCCAGCGCGCCGACCAGCACGTTGATCGCCTCGTCGCTGGCCCGCAGATACACCTCGCCGTCCGGGGCGACCAGTTCGACCAGCAGCTTGAAGTCGAAGGCCCGGCGCTGGTAGGCACCGTCCACGCCGACGCTGCCGTACACCCGGCGGAAGCCACGGTCCGCGGTACCCACGTTGATCAGGTTGTCCAGCACCCAGCGGGCCACCCGCAGGTGCTCCTCAGGGTGCCGGTGCGGGGCCTGCGCGGCGATGAAAGGTTGCAGCCGGTTGATCACCTGCTGGTGGTCGGCTCCGGTGTCGAAGTCCATCGCGATGGTGACCTGGTCGATCGTGTGCAGCGCGATCTCGGCCATCTGGTAAACCGTGGCGTCGGCCCAGTCCAGCTTGGCCTTGCGCGCGTCCAGGTCGTGCAGCGGGGCGGTGCAGGCCAGCGCCTTGAGCCTGCGGGCGAGCCCCTCGTCCACGCCCCCCGGGCTGATCGGCCCTTCGCCGGATTCACCATCACGCACAAGGCGCAACGTTAAGCCGTGATTCGGCGCTCCCGCACCTCGGGGGCCGGGGTGCGGGAGCGCCTGGTCACCGGGTCAGCCGGTGACCAGGGTCAGGTTGTAGGCGGACAGGATGGGCCGCACCGGCTGGAAGAAGCAGGTCCGGCTGTCCCCTCCGGAGACCACGCCCTGGGCCTGCCCGTTGGAGATGAACGCGCCGCCGGAGTCACCGGGCCTGCAGAGCGCATTGGTGGCGGTGAGCCCGCGGACCGCGCCCTGCGGGTAGCGCACGGTCTGGTTCTTCTGCCCGATGGTGCCCCTGGTCACGCCGGTCGTGGAACCGGACTTGGTGACGCCGGCACCGGTCGCAGCCTCCCGCGAGCCTGCAACCCTGCCCACGCCGGTGACCGACCCGACCGGGGTCCAGTTGCTGTTGGTCCGCACCCAGGCGTAGTCGGCTCCGGGGAAGCGGGAGCCGCCCCACTGTCCGAGCGGCCTGCCGTCCTTGGTCAGCGAGCCGCCGCCGGTCTCGGTCTCGCAGTGTCCCGCGGTGACGAACCCGCCGCGCACGGAGAAGCCGACCGAGCACCGCGAGTTGCCGGGGTGGTAGGCCTCGCCGCCCTGGATGTCGGCGTAGAGCCGGGGAACCTCGGCGGACTCCTGGATCCGCACGTCCGTGATGCCGACCGAGGCGGCCAGGTCACGGGCCTGCTCGGCGGATCCGGGCAGCACGGTCATGTTGACCGCGTTGTGCCGGACGTCCACACCCCATCGGGTGATCGACTTCGGCGCGGTCCGTTCCACCGCGTCCAGTTTGTCCACCATCGTGTCCAGTTCGGCTGCGCTGTGCCGGACGAGCCGCGGTTCGGCGCCGGTCCTGGTCACCTCGTCGAACTCGTCCCGGTCGGTCACGCCGACGACCAGGTCACCGTCGCCCGCGTCGAGCCACGCGCCGCCGAAGCTCGCGCCCAGGGCCGAGCTCAGCGACTCGACCCCGGGGGCCGCGGCCGGCTGGGTGTCCGCGGCGGCGACCGAGGTGCTCAGCGGGACCAGCGCGGCCGCCGTCAGCAGGCTCGCCGCGGCGAGCAGGGCGGAATTCTTGAATGCCACTTGGCGATCTCCTTCTCGCAGGGGAATTCGCGTCGCGAGGGACAGACGCGAATAGTGATGACGAAGACGGAGTGACCGGCCAAACCACCGGGAGATTAACGAGAAACGTCTACGGCATACAAGACGCATGGCACCGTTCGCCGACGAAAGTACTGGGAAATAAACAGCTGAACCGGAAATGTGAACGCGGATATCAAGCTATTTCTGCCCTGCGGGTCCGCGACGTCCTGGGAGCACCCTGCCGAGGGTGCTGAGCAGCAGCCACAGTACGGCGGCGAAGCACGGCAGCCAGCACAATCTGGCGAGCACCCACGCCCCGCCGGTGGGCACCCCATGCAGCCCGGGCAGCGTGCCGAACACGGCGCCGAGCAGTACCACCGCGGTGAGCGCGCTCTGGTGCAGCAGGAAGATCGGCAACGCCCGCGTGTTCACCCAGCCGACGAGGCCGCCCGCCGCCCTGGCGAACCGGCGCAGCAGCGGGGCGGCCAGCAGCACGGCCCCCACCTGGGCCAGCGCGAGCGCCAGCGCGAACGGTGAGGGTGGGGCCAGGTTCGACCGGGCCTCGCCGGTGCCGCCGACCGCGGAGACCGGGTAGCCGAACACCAGCACCGCGAGCGCACCGCCGGCCACCCCGAGCGCGAGCAGCGCGGTGGCGGCCGCCGGGCCGGGCAGGCCGCGCCCGGCCGCGGCCACCCCGAGTTGCCACGGGGTCCACCACACCAGCAGCACGGTCGCCTGGCCGAGTACGGCCGGGGCGCCCGCGGCCGTCGCCAGCTCCACCAGCAGCGCCAGCCCGGCGGGTACAGCCGCGGCGAGCAGGCCCAGCCGCCGGTGCAGCGCCAGCGCGATATCGGCGCACGCCAGCAGCACCACGTAGACGGCGAGGAACCACAGCGGACTGGTGACCAGGTGGACCACGGTGCCCGCGGCGCCGGCGCCGAGCCCGGAGGGCAACAGCACGCCCAGCACCGCGGCCCAGGCGAGCAACACCAGCAGGATGGCCTGGAGTAGCCGGGACACCCGGGCCGCCCACCAGGCAGGCAGCCGCTCCCCGCGCCGGCGGGACCTGGCCCTGCTGACCGCGGCGCCGAACCCGCCCGCGAAGAAGAACAGCCCCAGGGTCTGCAGCAGCCAGCTCAGCGGGGCGAGCTCGGGCAGGTAGCGCAGTGGGCTGTCCAGGCGCAGCCCGGACGGCAGGCCGTCCCCTACCGGGATCGCTGCGGTGACCAGCCAGTGGCCCAGCACCACCCCGGTGATCGCCACGGCCCGCACCAGATCGACCAGCGGCTCCCGCGCCGGTCTCCCACCGTCACTCATCCCAGCTCGGCCCGCCCCGCCTGCGCACCGAGTGGTCAGACCTCCTCTTCGAGCATCTCGGCGGTGACGGCGGACTCGGTGTCCGGGATGCCCTGCTCCTTGGCCTTCTTGTCGGCCATGGCGAGCAGCCTGCGGATCCGGCCCGCGACGGCGTCCTTGGTCATCGGCGGGTCGGACAGCTGGCCGAGTTCCTCCAGCGAGGCCTGCCGGTTGGACAGCCGGAGCTTGCCCGCGGCGAGCAGGTGCTCTGGCGCGGAGTCGCTGAGGATCTCCATCGCGCGCTCCACCCTGGCCGCCGCGGCCACGGCCGCCCGCGCGGACCGGCGCAGGTTGGCGTCGTCGAAGTTGGCCAGCCGGTTGGCCGTCGCCCGCACCTCGCGCCGCATCCGGCGTTCCTCCCAGGTGAGCACGCTCTCGTGCGCCCCGAGCCGGGTGAGCAGGGCGCCGATGGCGTCCCCGTCCCGGACCACCACCCGGTCGGCGCCGCGCACCTCGCGGGATTTCGCCTGGATGCCGAGCCTGCGGGCGGCGCCCACCAGCGCCAGCGCGGCCTCCGGCCCCGGGCAGGTGACCTCCAGCGAGGAGGAGCGGCCCGGCTCGGTGAGCGAACCATGCGCAAGGAACGCGCCGCGCCAGGCCGCCTCGGCGTCGGCGATCCCGCCGGAGACCACCGCGGCCGGCAGGCCACGCACCGGCCTGCCGCGCTGGTCGATCAGGCCGGTCTGCCTGGCCAGTCCTTCGCCGTCCTTGACCACCCGGACCACATACCGGGTCCCCTTGCGCAGCCCCCCGCTGGACGAGATGACATGCACATCGGAATGGTGGCCGTAGAGTTCGTGGATCTCCTTGCGCAGCCTGCGGGCCACCGAGCCGGTGTCCAGTTCCGCCTCGACCACGACCCTGCCGCCCACGATGTGCAGGCCACCGGCGAACCGCAGCATCGAGGCCACCTCGGAGCGACGCGGGCCGATCTTGGTGAACTCCAGCCTGCTCAGCTCGTCCTTGACCTCCGCGGTCATCGCCATGTATCCCCTCCTCCTCACTGGTCTCGGGCAAGGCCGAGAGCCTCTCGCACACAACTCGCCAGCGCATCCGGATCGTGCCGACCAGCCACCCCCTGGTCGGCGATGTCAGCCAGATGCGCGCGCCCGCCCAATCCGACCGCCGCGTGCCGCAGCCGAGCCGGTGTGGGCACCGAGTCCTTGTCCGCGATCACCGCGTCGACTCGGAGCCGGGGAGCGTGTTCGAAGAGTACGTCCAAGTGCCGTTCCGGGGAGAACCCAGCCGTCTCACCCGGTTGGGGGATTAGATTGAGCACGACCACCTTGGTGGCCGTCGTGCGGACCAGCGCGTCGTGCAGGTCCGGCAGCAGCAGGTGCGGAAGAACACTGGTGAACCAGGAACCCGGACCGAGAAAGACCACGTCGGCGTCCAGTACCGCCCGCACGGCCTGCGGCGCCGCCGCGGGCGGGTGGTCAGGGTGCTCGGGGTTGTGCAGGGTGATCCGGCGGACCTGCCCCGGGGTGCTGGCCACCGCGACCTGGCCGCGGATCCGGCTCACCCCGCCGTTGTCCAGCCCGGTGACCTCCGCCTCGATCTCCAGCGGCTCCACACTCATCGGCAGCACCCTGCCGGAGACACCGACCAGCCGCGCCGCCTCGTCCAGCGCGGCCACCGGATCGCCGAGCACCTCGAACAACCCGGCGAGCAACAGGTTGCCCACCGCATGCCCGGCCAGCGCGCCATCACCGCCGAAACGGTGCTGGAACACCTCCGACCACAGCCCGCCACCATCCTCCGCCGCGGCCAGCGCGGACAGCGCCTGCCGCAGGTCGCCGGGCGGCAGCAGGCCGAGCTCCCGGCGCAGCCTGCCGGAGGAACCGCCGTCGTCGGCCACCGTGACCACCGCCGTCACATCGGAGGTGATCCGCCGCAGCGCGCTCAGCGTGGCGTGCAGGCCGTGGCCGCCGCCGAGGGCTACCGCGCGCAAGGGTGTCGTTGTCGTGCTCGCTCACTCCCGACCAAGGTCCCGATGCACCACCTTGACCGCCATACCGTCCTCATTGGACATCCGACGGGCCAGCTCCTCGGAGATCGCCACGCTGCGGTGTTTTCCGCCGGTGCAACCGACGGCGAGCGTCAGGTATCGCTTGCCCTCACGCTTGTAGCCGGCGCCGATCAACCGGAGCAGCTCATGGTAGCGCTCCAGGAACTCCTCGGCCCCCTCCTGGGTCAGCACGTAGTTGCGCACATCGCCGTCCAGCCCGGTGTGCTCGCGCAGTTCCGGGATCCAGAACGGGTTGGGCAGGAAACGTACGTCCATCACCAGATCGGCGTCCATCGGAAGGCCGTACTTGTACCCGAAGGAGAGCACGGTGACCCGGGTCTGCGTGCTGGCCTCGGAGCCGAAGGCGTCCTCGATCTTGGCCCGCAGCTGGTGCACCGACAGCGCGGAGGTCTCCAGTACCAGGTCGGCCTCCTCGCGCAGCGGCGCCAGCAGCGCGCGCTCGGCGGTGATCCCGTCGGAGAGCCTGCCGTCGCCCTGCATCGGGTGGCCCCGGCGGACCTGCTCGAACCGGCGCACCAGCACGGCGTCGGTCGCCTCAAGGAACAGCACCCTCGGCTTGTAGCCGCGGGCGTCCAGGTCCTTGATCACCGAGGCGAGGTCGTCGGTGAACGCCCGCGACCGCACGTCCATCACCACCGCGACCTTGGTGATCGCGCCCTGCGCCTGCGCGCCGAGCTCGACCATGGTGGAGATCAGCTCCGGCGGCAGGTTGTCCACCACGAACCAGCCGAGATCCTCGAGGCATTTGGCCGCGGTACTGCGCCCGGCCCCGGAGAGGCCGCTGACCACGGCCACCTCCATGCCCGAGGCCTTACCCTGTCCGGCCCCCTCACCCGTTGTCACGTTCCGCCTTCCCCTTCTGTGCCCGTTGTGTTCTCGCCGGTCAGCGCGGCATGCACCACCTCGGCGGTGCGCTTGCCGAAGCCCGGCACCGCCGCGATCTCGTCCACACTGGCCTGCTTGAGTTTCTTCACCGAACCGAAATGCTTGATCAGCGCCGTCTTGCGCGCCTGGCCGAGCCCAGGAACCCCGTCCAGCGCCGAGGACTGCAGCCGCTTGGACCGCTTCTCCCTGTGGTACCGCACGGCGAACCGGTGCGCCTCATCGCGCACCCGCTGCAGCAGGTACAGCGCGTCCGAGGTGCGTGGCAGGATCACCGGATCGGGGTCGGCAGGCAGCCACACCTCCTCCAGCCGCTTGGCCAGGCCGACCACGGCGACATCGGTGATACCGAGCTCGGCCAGCACATCCGCGGCGGCGGTGGCCTGCGGGCCCGCGCCGTCCACCACCAGCAGGTTGGGTGGATAGGCGAACTTCCGCGGCCTGCCGGTCTCCGGGTCGATGCCGGGCCGGGCCTCGTCCTCCTGGGGCTGCTGCTCCCCTTCGCCGCCTGCGGTTTCCTTGAGGTAGCGGGAGAACCGGCGGCGCACCACCTCGGCGATCGAGGCGACGTCGCCCTCCTGCGCGGCCTCCCGCAGGGCGAACCGCTTGTATTCGGACTTGCGCGGTACCCCGTCCTCGAACACCACCAGCGAGGCGACCACGTCGCTGCCCGCGATATGGCTGATGTCCACGCATTCGATCCGCAGCGGGGCGCTGTCCAGCCCGAGGTGTTCCTGTAGCTCCGACAGCGCGGCCGAGCGGGCGGTGAGGTCACCGGCCCGGCGCAGCTTGTGCTGGGCGAAGGCGTCGGAGGCGTTGCGGGCCACAGTGTCGGCGAGCGTCCGCTTGTCCCCGCGTTGCGGTACCCGCAGCCGCACCCGGGATCCGCGCAGTCCGGTGAGCCATTCGGTCACCGCCTCGGCGTCCGGCGGCAGCTCGGGAACGAGTACTTCCCGGGGCACCGGGGAGGTGGTGTCCGGGGCCTCGGCGGCGAGCTCGGCCTGCTCCCCGTAGAACTGGGCGAGGAACTGCCCGACCAGCGCGGGCACGTCCATCTCCTCGGCCTTGTCGATCACCCAGCCCCGCTGGCCGCGGACCCGGCCGCCGCGCACGTGGAAGACCTGGACTGCGGCCTCCAGCTCGTCGTGCGCGAAGGCGACCACATCGGCGTCGGTGCCGTCGCCGAGCACCACGGCCTGTTTCTCCATCGCCCTGCGCAGCGCGCCGAGGTCGTCGCGCAGCCTGGCCGCCTTCTCGAACTCCAGGTCCTCGGATGCCTGCGCCATCTCCTGTTCCAGCCTGCGCACCATGACGTCGGTGCGCCCGGCGAGAAAGTCGCAGAAGTCCTCGACGATCCCCCGGTGCTGCTCGGCCGAGACGGTGCCGACGCAGGGCGCCGAGCACTTGCCGATGTAGCCGAGCAGACAGGGCCTGCCGATCTGGCCGTGCCTGCGGAACACCCCGTTGGAACAGGTGCGCGCGGGGAACACGCGCAGCAGCAGGTCCAGGGTCTCCCGGATGGCCCAGGCGTGCGCATAGGGGCCGAAGTAGCGCACGCCCTTCTTCCGCGGCCCGCGGTAGACGTGCAGCCGTGGGAACTCCTCGTGCAGGGTGACCGCGAGCACGGGGTAGCTCTTGTCGTCCCGGTAGCGGACGTTGAACCGGGGGTCGAACTCCTTGATCCAGTTGTACTCCAGCTGGAGGGCCTCGACCTCGGTGCCCACCACCGTCCACTCCACGCTCGCGGCGGTGGTGACCATCTGCCTGGTGCGCGGGTGCAGCCCGGCGAGGTCGGCGAAGTAGGAGTTCAGCCTGCTCCGCAGGCTTTTGGCCTTGCCGACGTAGATGACCCGCTTGGTCTCGTCACGGAACTTGTACACCCCGGGCGCGTCCGGGATGCTCCCTGGCGATGGGCGGTAGGTCGACGGGTCAGCCACGGTCCCAGCCTATGGCTCACCCCTGACAGCACTGCGCGGCCCCGGGGCGTCAGCGGGCGAGTTGGTCCTCGGCCCAGCGGCGGCCGAACCCGGCCAGCACCTCCGGTGACCAGCGGCCCTCGATCGGCACGTCCCGCCAGAGCAGGATGCGCGGACCGGCCAGCGTGCCGTGGCTGATCCGCACGGTGCGGGTGCCCTCGAGCCACTGGAACACGAAGTGCGCGTACATGAACGCCAGCACCGCCCTGCCCTCGGCGTCGGCCAGCCGCACCGGCCCCTCCCTCGGGTAGGGCACCAGGTAGACCGGCTCGGTCCGGCCGTTGCGGTAGGTGAACGTCGCGGGCACCACATCGGGCGCGATGACGGTGGGCCGCATCGCCTCAGTCCTCGACGATGGTGATCGTGCCGGTCCCGCCACAGGCCGCGCAGCCGCGGCCCTTGCAGTCCCCGCAGGTGCTGGTGATGTCCGGCAGCCGGAAGTTATGCATGACCCGAAGCTAGACCGGACCCTTGCTGATACGCGAGAAATGTTTCCGAAGTTTCTACCGTTCCACCCGTTCGCGCGGCGGCCCGGAAATCACGGCTCCTCCTCCGGTTCCTCCGGCGCGAGGTCGTCGATCACCTTCTGGATGATCGCCCGTGCCGCCCGGCCATAGCTGGCGTCGGCCGCATGCGCCTCGAACGCCTCCGTGTAGATCTTGATCTCCTGCTCCTGGGTCAGGTTCAGCTCGGCGGAGTAGGTCTCCACAGATACACGGTCGTTATCAAAGAGCCAGAATCCGTGCCGTGGCCCGACCGTGTAAGCGGTGTCGAAGCCGACGATGCCGAGTTGGACGGTGGGCAGAGCGGCCAACGCGATCAACCGGTCCAACTGGCCGAGCATGACCTCCGGCGGACATTTTCGGACTCGCAGCGCCGCCTCGTCCATCACGAAGTGGAAGCGGCGGCCCGGCCGGTACAGGATCTCCTGCCGCCGCATCCGTGCTCGCACCGCATCGTCCGGATCCTCCGGCAGGTTGTGCCTGCGCGCCGCCTCGGCGAGGCGCGCTCTGGCGTATTCGGCGGTCTGCAACAAGCCGGGAACCACCAGCGGCTCGAAGGCACGAATGAGGCGCGTATGCCGCTCGCTCTCGGCAATCTTGTCCTGCAGCGAGTGCAGGCCACCGCGCAACAGCCGATCCCATTCGCCGTGCCGGGTCTCCAGCGTGCGCAGCAACGCGAGTACTGATTCGGTAGCGGCCTCATTCCCGGTGGCTTGGGTCCAACCCCGGATGTCGTCCTCGCTCGGCGACTGTCTGGCGTTCTCCAGCTTGGAGACCTTGGAGGCAGGCCAGGACAACGCCTCCGCAAGCTGCCGACCGGTCAGCCCGGCCTGCTGGCGAAGCTCGCGGAGACGCTGGCCCAGCGCGAGGCGTTCCTCATGGACGCTGGAGACTTGGTTCGTGTTCCTTGGCGAAGTCATCCCGCTGGACAGCGTAGTGCCAGGCCACATCCCGCCAGTAGTTGTGCTGGACGATGGTCTCCGGATCAGTGATCACCTCATGCTGGAGCGGCCGGTCGTCCTCGTCGAAATGCATACGCACCAGCTTCCGCGAGTCGAACAACCAATAATCATGACTGGGCAAGTCAACCCCCTGCGCCGCATCCCGAGTGAGGTACCGGATGTCCTCCCCCGCCGCGATGTTGTCCTGGCAGGACCACAACCCGAACCGGCTGTAGTCGGTCAGCGGAAGGCTCACCACCCGCACACGCTCAAACAGCATCCCGGCCTCGGCCACCTTACGGATATTGTCCATCCAATACTTACCCGAGGTAGGATTGTCGGGCTCACCGGCATGAAATCGACGCACCTCCTCGATCTCGTCGTCCACGTTGTAGCGATCCCGAACCTCCAACCGGAAGGCGGTGTGCTCAAACTCGGTAAATAGCCGCTGAAACTCGTCAACGGAAAGATAGGTGGGACTCATCCAATATCCTCGTTGTGTTTGTTGGCGAATTCATCGCGCTGGATGACGTAGTGCCAGGCCACGTCCCGCCAGTAGTTGTGCTGGACGATCGCCGTCTGATCAGCAATAACCTCGGCACCGAGGAACCGATCATCCTCGTCCTCGAAATGCATGCGCACAAGTTTGCGCGAGTCGAACAGCCAGTAGTCGTGTTGGGGTAGATCTACTCCCTGAGCGGCATCCCGGGCGAGATAGCGGATGTCCTCGCCTGCCGCGATGTTGGTCTGACACGACCAGAGGCCGTACCTGCTGTAGTCGGTGAGCGGAAGACTCACCACCCGCACACGCTCAAACAGCTTTCCAGCGGCGGTCACCTTACGGATATTGTCGAGCCACGACCTCTTCCACACACGACCATCCGGATTATCAGCGAGGAACCGACGGACTGATTCGGCCTCCTCGTCGACGTTATAGCGGTCCCGCACTTCCAGCCGGAATGCGGTGTGTTCGAAATCCGTGAACAACCGTTGGAACTCGTCGGCAGACAGGTAGGCAGGACTCACTTGTCCACCTTCTGCTGGCGCCGCAGGTAGAAGCACAGCACCTATTCCGGGATCTCCACGACCGCCTCGCCGTCCGGTATGGGGCCGATCTCGGCCAGCGCTTCGGGATCGGTCACCACCCACCCTTGCGCGAGATAGGTGCGCCGGTCGGCACGATCGGTAGCGAACAGGGTCGGTGAACCATTGTACTTCGACTCTGGGTCCTTGCCGAGGAACTGAACGCGCATGTTGCCCTCCGATGTGAAACATTGCGGAACTTTCTCCGCGTGGCGGGCCGGGGACGGCGCGTCAACGGGAGCCATGCGAACGGCGTAGCTCTGGCGCGGCAAGTACCGCCGAAGGCGGGTACCGGCCACCCGATCCGGGCAATAACCTCCGCGGCGGCAGACACCCGCTCATCCCGTGGGGGTTCACATGCGTCGCCGGTTGTCCACCGCGTTCGCGCTCGGCATGTCCGCACTACTGCTCGCACCCACCAGCCCCGCGCTGGCCGACCCACCCGGTCCCGGCCAGCCAGGGGAGCACCGGCCGGTGCGCGGACCCTCCGCGCCCGCGGAGCACCGCTTCCTGCAGAAGACCATCCACGGCCAGACCGTGCCGCGGCACGCCTACGCCCAGGCAGCGGACCAGGCGGACCGGGTACCCGCGATCGGCGGCCGGTGGAAGCAGGCCGGGCCGACCAACATCGGCGGCCGGATCGTCTCGCTGGCGCTGGACCCGCAGCGTAAGGACACCGTGTACGCCGCGGCCGCCAGCGGCGGGCTGTGGCGCTCGACCGACGCGGGCCGGACCTTCGAACCCGCCTGGCCGGACGATCTGACCCAGGCCATGGGCGCGGTGGCCACCACCAGCGAGGGCACCCTGTACGTCGGCACCGGCGAACCGAACCCCGGCGGCGGCAGCCTCACCTACGAGGGCACCGGGATCTACCGCTCGGACAACCGGGGCAAGAGCTGGCGCAACGTCGGGCTGCGGGACTCCGGCACGATCGGCGCCATCGCCGTGGACCCGCGGGACGACGACCGGCTGCTGGTCGCGGCGAACGGATCGCTGTACTCCGGCGGCGGGCAGCGCGGCGTGTACCTGACCACCGACGGCGGCCGGTCCTGGCAGCGCACCCTGGACGTGGCGAACGAGTTCACCGGTGCGCCGGAGGTGCTGATCGACCCGGCCGACCCGGACCGGGTGTACGCCGTGCTCTGGGACCACCGGCGCACGCCGGAGAAGCGCACCTACGGCGGGGTCGGCTCCGGGGTGTTCCGCTCGACCGACGGCGGGCTGACCTGGCAGCGGCTCGGCGGCGGGCTGCCCGAGCAGGGTCCGGACGTCGGCCGGATCGGGATCGCGGCCTCGGCCTCCGAACCCGGCAGGCTGTACGCGATCGTGAACCAGACCAGCGGCCCGTTCGCGGGTTTCTACACCTCCGCCGACGCCGGAGAAACCTGGACCCGGCTGCCGGAACCCGACGTGCTGAAGAACTCGCAGTCCAGCTTCGGCTGGTGGTTCGGCAAGCTCTGGGTGGACCCGGACGACTCCCGGCAGGTGCACGTCGCCGGGGTGCCGCTGGTGACCTCCAAGGACGGTGGGCAGACCTGGACCGCGGACAGCACCAGCATCCACGTTGACCAGCACGCGATGGTGTGGGACCCAGACTACCCGTCCCGGGTGTACCTCGGCAACGACGGCGGCGTCTACCGCTCGGACGCGGACGGGCACGGCGGCTGGATCAAGGCCGAGCACGAGCCCTACACCCAGTTCTACAGCGCGGCGATCAGCCCGCAGGACCCCGGCCGGATCTCCGGCGGCACCCAGGACAACGGGTCGCTGCGCTCCTGGAGCGGGCCACGGTTCAACGAGTACCTCGGCGGGGACGGCGAGGAGAACCTGATCAACCCGCGGGACAAGGACAACGTGTTCGCCTGCTACCAGTACGGCAACTGCTTCCGTTCCACCGACGGCGGGGACACGATGTCCTACTTCACCCCGGAGACCACCTCGGACCGACGGAACTGGTTCACCCCGGTGCAGTTCGACCCGAACGATCCGGAGGTCATGTACTACGGCGGGAACCGGCTGAACCGCTCCGCCGACGGCGGGGTGACCTGGGAACCGATCAGCCCCGATCTGACCGGCGGACCCGGCCAGGACGCCTACCCCTACGGCACCATCACCACGGTCGCCGCCGCACCGTCCGATCCGGACACGATCTGGGTGGGCACCGACGACGGCAGGGTATGGCTGACCCGCGACCTCGGGCGGACCTGGACCAAGGTGCTGGAGAACCAGCCGTGGGTGACCAGGATCGCGGTGGACGAGCGGGACGCCGGGACCGCCTACGTCACCCTGTCCGGGTACCGGTCCGGTTCCCCGCTGGCGCATGTGCTGCGCACCAGGGACGGCGGGCAGCGGTGGAGCGACCTTTCCGGCAACCTGCCGGACGCGCCGGTGAACGA
This sequence comes from Amycolatopsis aidingensis, assembly GCF_018885265.1. Taxonomy (GTDB): domain Bacteria; phylum Actinomycetota; class Actinomycetes; order Mycobacteriales; family Pseudonocardiaceae; genus Amycolatopsis; species Amycolatopsis aidingensis. The sequence continues at coordinate 3,017,302 of NZ_CP076538.1, read as the reverse complement.
TGTCGTGCTCGGCGAACACGGCCGGATCTACCTGGCTACCGATCAGGGTGTGTTCGTCGGGTTCCGCTTCTTCCCGGGGTTCTGGCTGCGGCAGGGGCGTGGTCTGCCGGTGGTACCGGTGGACGACATCGAGTACGACCCCGGGCACCGCAGGCTGGTCGCGGCGACCTTCGGCCGCGGGCTGTACGAGCTGCGGGTGCACTAACCCAGCGCGAGCAACCCCGCGACGACCTCGTCCAGCCGTTCGGCCACCACCTGCGGGCGCTGGATGGTGCCGGGTACGCCGCCCTCGAAGCGGGTGGCGAACCCGGCCAGCAGGCCGGCCCGTACCGCTCCGTGCACATCCCAGGAGTGCACGGCCACCAGCGCGGTGCGTTCCGGCGCGCTGCCCGCCTGCTCGCAGGCCCAGTGGTAGACCCTGGCTGGTGGTTTGAAGGAACGGATCGTCTCGGTGGAGAGCACCCCGGCCAGTGACCCGCGCAGGCCCGCCCCGGTCAGCGCGGACTCGGCGACGGCTGCCGAGCCGTGGGTGAAGGCGTAGCAGGGTATCCCGGCCTCGGTGAGCAGTCGCAGCGCCGGATCCGCGTCCGGCTGGGCAGGCAGCTCCGCGAACCCGGCCAGCACATGGTCGATCCGGTCCCGGCTCAGCGTGTGTCCCGAGGTGATCGCCAGCTGCTCGGCGGCCACCTCACGAAACGGTGGGGCCGGTCCTGCCAGGCTGTAGGCCATCCCGTCGCGCAGGGTGCGGGCGAAGAACAGCTCCAGCTCGTGACCCGGCCTGCCCACCTCGACGAACCGGACGCGCAGCGGGTCCAGCTGGAGCAGGGTCTCGAACACGTCGAAGAGCACGACCTCCGGGCGGCTTTCCGGTACCGGCACGTTCATGGGACCAGGATGCCACTGCAGCCGGCACCCGGAGCGGCGCCGTATAGGTCGTTATTCACCCGTCCATGTTCAGGGAGCCGCCTTACCCACCCGTTCGTAGCGCCTGAATCCGATCGGAAACCCGCAGCATCGACCGTCCGGTCTCGAGTATCGTGCTCATCGACGAGACGAACAGTTCCAGGTTTCCTTCCCGCACCGCACGGTCGCAATCGGCGCTCGCCGTCTTGAAGCCTGCCAGTAGTTCCGACCAAGCCGGGTCGACCCCCGGATGGGGCACCGGGAAGTAGTTCTCGGCGTCCCGGACCACTTCCCGGAGGTCAACGCACGCCGGCTGGACTTCCCTGATCGCGACGTCTCGGCGCTCCAGCATCTCACCGGACTGTGCTGCGCGCGCAAGGTCACCGACAGCGTTCGCCATCCGGCCCAGGAGGTCGGCTCCGCCGACCCTGACCCAGGCCTCCACCTGGGCGCGCCGGAGTTCCGGGCCTGCCGGCTCGGCCGTCTCCGGAACAGCGGCCGCGAACATCGCCGTGATCGACTCAGGCGGCGCGGGCGAGGACGACGCGGACAGCGGAAACGGTACCTGTACGGCCACAGCGCCTCCGAACGTCGCGAGGCACACCACCGCGACATAGGCGCGGCGCAGGACCGGCGTGCGCGGGGGCGCAGGCGCCACCTTCCGCCTGTTTCGCGCCGAAGCGGTACCGCGACGCACGGCCACGCCGAGAATCGCCACCAGCACGGCCACGAACAGCCCGGCACCCAGCACGAACGCGAACGCGAGGTTCACCATGGACCATCCGCCGCCCGGCCGCCAGGCGCATACGGGCGTCAGCACGCTCATCGGACGCAGGCAGCCGTCCAGCGAGGCGAAGAGGAACGACCCTGCCAAGCCGAGCAGGCCGGTCGTTCCCGCTACGACCACGGCGGTCAGCAGTCCCCGGCGCCCGGCCACCATACCCACCACGAACGCGGTCACCGCCATCACTCCGACCAGGACCGCGATGAGCGACAACTGGACGACGAGCACCCGTGCCAGGCTCGGGTTCCCGACGGGTGGCTGGCGGAGGTGCAGGTACGCCAGTACTCCCGCGACCGCGGCCCAGGCGGCCGCCCCGCCCGCGAGCGAGGCGAGCACGACAGGCCGGAAGGGCGGCAGACCCACCGCGGGCAACGCCGGTTCGGAATGCCCCGGCAGCGCACTGCGCAGCCAGCGGGGCACACCGGCTCCCCGGATCGTCCAGGCCAGCAGCGGAACCAGCCACTGCCGCGGCCGCCCAGACGAGCACGCTCGGGTCCAGCGACACCAGCACCGTGAACGCCCCGGCGACCGCGGACGGCAGCGTCCCCCCGTCCCCTACCTCGATCAGCTGTTGCAACTTCTCCTGGGGACCGAGGATCGACAACGGCAGGTCCGCGAACCAGAAGCCGCGGTGCTGCCACCAGAGAAACCAGAAGGCGAACACCAGCCAGGTCGCCACCATCCCCAGCAGGGTGACGGAGCGCAGCGTCCGCCCGCGCCAGGCCCGGATCCACAACTGCGCGCACTGGCTGGTCCAGCAGGTGACCACGACCGCAACGGCGGGCAGCACCAGCAGGGCCGCCGGTTGGGTCGGCAGCCATTGGTTGCCGCTGAGCCGGCCGGCCAGCACCTCGCCGACCAGTAATCCACCACCGAGCCAGCAACCCGCTCGCAGACCCAGTGGCGCCTCGCGTCCGGTGAGCACGGCGTAGGCGGCCGCCCGCCACAGGGCCGTTCCGACCGCCGCGATGGTCAGCCCGGCGACCAGTGACGCGAACGAGGTGCTGAGCCATGCCATCGCGTCGCCGGGCGGAAAGGACGAAACCCCGAGATCGGACACGATGATCGAGGCGGCGGAACCGGTGAGGAACAACGAAAGCGGGTGCACCCGGAACAGCTCGGCCGGGTCACCGAGGGAGTATCTCCGCAGGTCCCAGGTCGGGTGCGACCGCCAGACCTCCGCGAAGGCGGCCACCGCGCTGCGCACCGGACCCCGCTGGTCCTTCCGCCCGTGCCAGCCCGCCGGTTCGGCGCCCCAGCGAGCGGCGGTCAGATCCGCGTAGATTTCCCGCCTGCGCAGGATGTCGGCACGAGTCAGGTAGACCAGCACCACCAGAAATGCCGTGGCGAGCACGTCCCGAGCCCGGAACACCACGGCGAACCGGAACTCCACGGGGCGCGACTGAAACAGCTCCCACGCCTCGAAAGCGAGGTAAGGCGTCAGGACCGCGAACAGGCAGACCCGCCACAACGCCACGGTCGCGAAGGTGAGGTTGACGTCCCCGCTTCGGATGTGCGCGAGCTCGTGCAGGACCACCGCACGGAAGGCCGCCGGGTCCGAGGACCTGCGTGCGAGCAGGCCGCCATGCAGGCACACCGTGTACCGCCGCAGCCGCCCGAAGACCACCGCGCTGGACGTGGCGGCCGTGGGATCGACGACGAACCGCGGCGTCCTGGCCAGGCCGGCGGTGGCCACCAGTTCCGCCATCAGCTCCCGCAGGTCACCCCGTGGATCCACCGCTTCCAGCGGCACGACCCGGCGACCGCGCGCCTTCCACGCCGGTATCGCCCAGTACAGCGCAACCGCGGCGCCGAGCAGCAGGACGAGGACACCCGGCACGATCCATCCCGGCGGCGAGGACTGGTTGTCACACGCAAGATAGGCGGCGTCTGTTTGGGTGCGGGCGATGACGGAGAACATGTTCGCGTCCGGATCCACTCCGGCCGCCAGGATGCACATGAGCTGGCGATCGCCGTAGTCGGCGAAGCCACCGACGATCGCCGACCAGGTGGAGGTGCTGACCACAAGCACCAGGGCGAGCAGCAGCAGGAACCGCGAGGTGGTGCCGGCGCCGATGATACGCTCGTCCACGCGGTGGGTGGGTGCGCCGGACACCGGACCGGCCTGCTTACTGTCGGCTACCGCCATCGTCATCACCGGCAACCAGCCGTGCCGCGACGGCGTTCGCCAGCCTGGTCGTCTCGTCCGGGTCGAGCCCCTGTTCTGCGGCCAGCTCCCGCACCCTGCTGCACACGTGGTCGATCTGTTCCGCGGTCATGCGGGGCAGAACGGCGGGCGCGGACGGGCGCCGGAGGAGTCTGCGGAGGCCCCGTTTGGCCCGGCCCGCCACACCGTCCACAGCGGAACCGACGATATGGCGTACGGCCTCGTCCAGCGCGGCCCAGACCACCGGGCTCAGCAGCACCGCGATCTCGTCCACGCCGAAACCCAATGGTTCGCGCCGGTTGCGGCCCCGCACCAGCATCCGGACGGCATGCTCGTCGTCGAAGCGGGCCACGGCATCCAGCAGCGGCAGCTCATCGGGCGCCAACTCGCCGACGACATCCCGCACCACATCACGTACGCGTACGCCATCCGCGTCGGATCTCAGCGGAGAACTCAGCACAATCACCCCACGCCTATGGATCGCAGCTCGCCGCGTCCGGGCGAGCACCCAGCGTCAGGAGTGTAGCGGCAGCAGGCGAAGCTCCGGGCCGGAATCGGAGACTTCGACTGACCGCTGGGTCACAGCTTCTTGAAGTAGCGGGAAATCGGCATCTGCACGAAACCGGCCCGCTCGTAGGTCCGGCGCGCCGGTGCGTGCCCGGGATCGCCGCCGGTCTCCACCATCGCCAGCGCCATCCCGTTGTCGGTGAACCATCGCAGCGCCTGCGAGGTCAGCAGCCCCCCGATGCCGCCGCCCTGGTGGTCCGGGTCGACGGCGATCATGTAGACCTCGCCCAGCTTCTCCTGCTGGTCGAGGCGGGCCGCCACGAACCCGGCGACCACCGTGTCCAGCTCGGCGACCCAGACGTGCATTCCGGCGGTGTCGCACGCCTCCCGCACGGCCCGTTCCTGGTCGGAGCGCCAGTCCGGATGCATCCGGGCATAGACGCCGGAGTCGCCGAGCACCCCCTCGATGGAGGCGAACACAGGCGCCCAGGCCCGCAACGACAGCTCCACCACGGCATCCTGGTCGCGTTTCCGAAACGGCCGGACGATCGCGTGCATTGCCTCATCGTGTCATCCGCCCGACATACTTGGCGGCATGCTGCCTTGGGATGCCGAACTCGCCGGAAGACTCGACCGCAACACCATCGACTCCACACTGTTGCGGGACAACCCGCTCGGTGACCCGCACGAACGGCCGCTGTGGGTGTACGTCCCGCCGGGTTACGCGGACAGCCCCGAAGCCAGGTACCCCACGGTGTACGTGATCCAGGGCTACACCGGGCACGTGTCGATGTGGGCCAACCGCACCCCGTTTCGCCAGCCGTTCCTGGAGACCGCCGACGCCGTGTTCGCCGATGGCCGCGTGCCCGGCTGCATCGTGGTGTACGTGGACGCCTGGACCACCTACGGCGGCTCGCAGTTCGTGGACTCGCCGGGAACCGGCCGGTACCACTCGTACCTGTGCGAGGAGATCGTTCCCTGGGTGGACGAGCGCTACCGCACCATCCCCGACCGGGAGTCCCGTGCGATCGCGGGCAAGTCCTCCGGCGGGTTCGGCGCGATGATCACGCCGATGCTGCGGCCGGACCTGTTCGGCGCGCTGGCCACGCACGCCGGGGACACCCTGTACGAGCTGAGCTACATCCCCGACTTCGGGAAGGCGGCCCGCGCCCTGCGGGAGTACGACCACGACATCATGCGCTGGTGGGCGGATTTCCGTTCCCGCCCGGCTTTCACCAGGCAGCACGACGTCACCCTGCTGAACCTGCTCGGCGTGTCGGCCTGCTTCTCGGCACGCCAGGACGGCACGCCCGAGCTGCCGTTCGATCCGGTGTCCGGGGCACCCCGGCCGGAGCCGTGGCAGCGGTGGCTGGACTGGGACCCGGTGCGGATGGTGCCCCGGTACGCCGAGGCGCTGCGCTCGCTGCGGGCGGTGTGGATCGACTCGGGCACCTGGGACGAGCACTACCTCGACCTCGGGGCGGAGGCGTTCCGGGCCGGGCTGACCACCATCGGGATGCCGGCGGACCGGGTGTACTTCGAGCTGTTCGACGCGGGCCACGCCGGGATCGACTACCGCTACCCGCTCTCCCTGGCCTGGCTGGCCGAGCGGCTGGCCCGCTGAACCGGCCGCAACCCGTTTCCGGCACCGGAGCCGTGGAAGGCGGCGCGGTAGCTGTTCGGGCTGGTGCCGACGATGCGTTTGAAGCGCTCCCGGAAAGCCGTCGGCGAGCCGAACCCGACCTGGCCCGCGATCCGGTCGATGGGATGATCGGTGGCCTCGAGCAGGTGCTGTGCCTGCCGGATACGGGCGCGCAGCAGCCATTGCAGCGGCGTGGTTCCGGTCTGCTCACGGAAGCGGCGGTTGAGGCTGCGGGTGCTCATGCCAGCCTGAGCCGCGATGTCCTCCAGGGTGAGTTCCGTTGCGGCGTGGTCCTCCATCCAGCGCAGCAGGGGTTCCAGCACGGAGCCACGGGGTGTGGGCGGCTGGTCGTGCACGATGAACTGGGCCTGCCCGCCCTCCCGTTCCAGCGGCATCACCGACAACCGCGCGGCGTCGGCCGCGACCGCGGAGCCGTAGTCCCTGCGGATCAGGTGCAGGCACAGGTCCAACCCGGCGGCGGCTCCTGCCGAGGTGAGCAGTTGCCCGTTGTCCACGTAGAGCACATCCGGGTCCACCTCGATCGCGGGATGGCGGGCGGCAAGGTCCGCAGCGGCAAGCCAGTGGGTGGTCGCGCGGTGCCCGTCGAGCAGCCCGGTGGCGGCGAGAACGAACGCGCCGGAGCAGATCGAGGCGATCCGGGTACCGGCCGCGGCGGCCCGGCGCAGGGCGTCCAGCACCTCCCAGGGGACCGCGGCGGTGCCGGTGCAGCCGGGCAGGATGATGGTGTCCGCCTCGGCCAGCGCCGGCAGGCCGTACGGCGCGCGCAGGGTGAACGCCCCGGCGTCCACTGTCGGCGCGGGCGCGCAGATCCGGACCCGGTAGGCGGCACGGCCGTCCGGCAGCCGGGTGCGGGTGAACACCTCGATCGGCGTGGCCAGGTCGAACGGGATCACCGTGTCCAGCGCGAGGACCGCCACCGTGTGCATGGCGACAACCTAGGTCACCACCTGGTTCCTGCCAAGCCGCTGGCCAGCCACACCAAACGTCTCGCACGGTTTGGCCAGTTGGCTGGAATGTGCCGGAAAGTGGCAATCCAGCCCGTTCCCGGTCCAGGTGCGACTGGCTAGCGTCGGCCGCACCGAGAAACCAGGAGGAACCGGTGGGGGCACACCCGTGACGAAAATCCTGCTGTCGATCCATGTGTTGGCCGCGATCATCGCGATCGGCCCGGTCACGGTGGCGGCCAGCATGTTTCCGGCGACGACGCGCCGGGTGCTGGCGGCGGTCCAGGTCGAACGCGACCTCGCCGTGCTGCGCACGCTGCACCGCATCTGCCGGGTCTACGCCGCGATCGGGATCGTGGTCCCGGTGTTCGGGCTGGCCACCGCGACCAGCCTGGGGGTGCTGGGCGATGCCTGGCTGATCGTGTCGATCGGGCTGACCGTGGCCGCGGCCGCCGTGCTCGTGCTGCTGGTCCTGCCGCGACAGGAACGCATTCTCGCCGGCCTCGGCTCGCCAGGGCGGGCCAAGGAGCTGGACCGGGCGACACCGGCGCGGCTGGCGATGCACACCGGAATGTTCAACCTGCTGTGGGTCGTGGTCACCGTGCTGATGATCGTCCGGCCCGGATCGACCACGGGGGTATGACGGTGGATTCCCCGATGTCGTCCTGGCGGCTGCTGCGCATCGCGGCCGGGGTGGAACTGCTGTCCCTCGCCGTGCTGCTGGTCAATCTCGCCACCGTGCACTGGTCCGCGGTGTCCTCGCTGATCGGGCCGGCACACGGATGCGCGTACCTGTTCGTCATCGTGCTCACCGCGCGGCTGAGCCGGGCCACCACACGGATGCGTCTGACCGCGCTGATTCCGGCGATCGGCGGCCTGCTCGTTCTCCGGAATGGGCGCGGTCAAATGTTCCCGAAACCGAACGGCGGATAGCGGAACATCGCCATTTTGCGGCATTCTCCAGGGAATGAGGCGGGCATGGCGGTACCGCGCCAGGGCGGCGCTGATCACGATCCCGGTCGCGGCAGGTCTCACGCTGGCCGCCGATGTCCCGGCGGCCGCGGACCTGGACTACAACTTCGAATGCAACCAGGTCTTCTACCATTCGTTCCTGATCGACAAACCGCTCAACGGTTTTTCGTGCACCGGGGAAGCCGGCGTCCGAGGCTCGACCATCCTGGATGTTCCACGTGGAAACGCGTACTACTGCCGCACCGTGCGGATATCGGATCTCGGCGACGAGCCACATGTGTCCGGTCAGTTATGTGAACCGGTCTGATCCGCGCCGCTTCCGGTGCAGCGCGGCCCCGCAACCGAGTGCGAACAGCGCCACGGCGTAGGCGGTGGCCACCGGGTCGAAACCGATCACCGCCACCGCACCGAGCCCGGCCGCGATCAGCATGCCGGAAATCCGCGCGGTCCTGGTCCTGGCCACCCTGGCGAACACCACCGCGGACAACACGTAGAGCAGGAAGAAGTTCTGCCCGGCCACGTGGAACATCGTCGTCGGCGAGAGCAGGCCGGCCGCGGATATGCCGACGACCAGCAGGAACAAACCGGTGGTCGCGACAACCGCCCGGCGCGGGGTGGCGCCCCCGGACAGCACCGACAGCCGCCTCGGCAACAGGCCCTCCCCGGCACTGGAGAAGACCAGCCGCGAGGCACCCCACATCGCGCCGACGAGGTTCGCCGCCAGCACGAGGACCCCGAGCACGGCGACCAGGGAGGCGGCGCCTGGGGAAAGCGCGATCCGGAACAGCTCGGCGATCGGCGCGGTCCCGGTACGCGGCGAAGCCGGGTCCAGCACCGCCTGCACCCCGGCCGCGAGCAGCAGGTACACCCCGACCACGACGACGAAGCTGAGCCCGACGACCCGGGGGAAGTCCCGCCGCGGGTCGCGGTACTCACCGATGGTGAACGCGACGATCTCCCACCCGGTGAATCCGAAGAAGACGATGCCCACCACGGCGAAGCCCGCACTCCAGCCCTCGGCGCTCAGCTGCGGCGGGGTGAACTCGGCCGCCGGACTGGAAAGGCCGATCACCCCGACGATGGCCAGGGCGAGGGTCAGCACCATGGCCAGCACCGTCTGCACCCTCGAGGACAGCGCGCCACCGCCGAGCAGCACCCCGGCCCCGAGCAGCAGCAGGACAATCGCGCCGATCCACGCGGAGTTCGCGGCCCAGCCGAACACCGCGGCCAGGTAGGCGCCGCCGCTGAGGGCGATCGCGGGCATGCCGAGGCCGAAGGTGCCGATCAGCACGACCTCCACCCCCGCGGCACTGACCCGCCCGAAGGTGGCACGGACGAAGCCGGCGATCCCGCCTGCGGACGGGTACCTCGCGCCGAGGCTGGCGAAGACGGCGAGCAACGGAACGGTGATCAACGCCGCCAGCACCCAGCCGAGGAAGGCACTGTTCCCGGCCGCACGGAGCGCGGCCCCTGGCAGCGCCAGCACCCCACCGCCGACCACCGTGGTGATCGCCAGCGCGACCGCGGGTCCGAGACCGAGGTGCCTGCTCAGCCGCGCGGGCGGCGCGATACTCACCTGATCGCTCACGTGTCGACCGTGGCAGGGGTCGACAGTTTAGTGAAGCGACATTTTCTAAGCAGATCACGGTAGCGTTGCTTACATGAACTTCGACCGGCTCCAGGTGCTGCACGCGGTCGCGATCCACGGTTCGGTCAGTGCCGCGGCCGCGGCGTTGCATCTGACCCCATCGGCCGCGTCCCAGCAGCTGGCCAAGCTCGAGCGCGAGGTCGGGCAGCAGCTCCTGGAACGCGACGGCCGCGGCGTCCGGCTCACCGACGCCGCCGCTCGCCTCGCCGAGCACGCCGCCCGCATCCTGACCCTGGTGGAGGCGGCGAAGGCCGACCTGGACGGCCGTCGCGGGGCGGTGTTCGGAACGCTCGGCATCGCCGCGTTCGCCACCGCGGCACGCGGGCTACTGCCACGGGTGATGAGCGAGCTCGGCCAGGCCTACCCCGAGCTCACCGTGCAACTGCACGAGCGGGAGCCGGGCGAGGCCATTGCGCTGGTGGACCGGGGAACCGTGGACATCGCCATCGCGCAGGACTGGTCACCGACGCCGCTGACCCTGCCGGCGAACCTGACCAGGACGAGGCTGTTCGACGACCATGCCGATCTCGCGCTGCCGTCCGGCCATCCGCTGGCGGGACGGGACGTGGTGGAACTCGATGAGATCGCCTGCGAAAGCTGGATCAGCTGGCCGCACGGATCGATCTGTCACGAATGGCTGATCCGGACGCTGCGGCACAGCGGCGTGCAGCCCCGGATCGCGCACACCGCGGCCGAGCACCCCACCCAGCTGGCACTCGTCGCCCGCGGGCATGGCATCGGGATCGTGCCACGCCTCGGCCGCGACCCGGTGCCCGATGGCGTACGCCTCGTGCCGACCCGGCCCGCGCTGGTCCGCCACATCTACGCGGTGTGGCGGACCGGCGCCACCCGCAGGCCCTCGATCACCGCGGCGTTACGCGCACTCGCCGATGCGGGCCTGCCCGGCTGTCCGGAAACGGCAAACGCGCGCGCGTGAGCGGCAAACACGCGCGCGTGGACGGCAAACACGACTTCTCAGGGCGAGCGCCGGGATGTCGGTGGGGTGTGCGATTCTCGGCTCCATGCGGATTGCCACCTGGAACGTGAACTCCATCGGTGCCCGGCTGCCCCGGTTGCGTGCCTGGCTCGAGTCGGCGGCCCCGGACGTACTGTGCGTGCAGGAGCTCAAGTGCGCCGACGAGGCGTTCCCGCGGGAACAGCTGGCCGAGCTCGGCTACGCCTCCGCCAGCTACGGGCTCGGCCGGTGGAACGGGGTGGCGGTGCTGTCCAGGGTGGGGATCGAGGACGTGACCCGCGGGCTGGTCGACGAACCGCGGTACGAGGAGGCCACCGAGCCGAGGGCGATCGGCGCGACCTGCGGCGGGGTGCGGGTGTGGTCGGTCTACGTGCCGAACGGGCGCGAGCCGGATCACCCGCACTACCAGTACAAGCTGCGCTGGCTGGAGGCGTTGCGCGCCACCGTGGCCGCGGAGACCGCGGGCACCGACCGGCCGTTCGCGGTGCTCGGCGACTTCAACATCGCCCCCACCGACACCGACGTCTGGGACATCTCGCTGTTCGCCGACTCCACCCACGTCACCGAGGCCGAGCGCAAGGCCCTCGCCGTGCTGCGCGACGCCGGGCTCACCGATGTGCTGCCACGGGCGCTGAAGTACGACCACCCCTACACCTACTGGGACTACCGGGCGCTGGCCTTCCCGAAGAACCGCGGGATGCGGATCGACCTGGTCTACGCCGACGACGCCTTCGCAGCCGCGGTCGGCGACGCCTACGTCGACCGCGAGGAGCGCAAGGGCAAGGGGGCCTCCGACCACGCCCCGGTGGTCGTGGACCTCGAGATCTAGGCGTGGACGCCGAACCCAACCGGGTCGTGCTGGTGGTGGGCGCCATCGGCTGGTTCGCGGTGCCCTACGCCTGCGCGTTCCTGCTGATCGGCTTCACGACCGCGACCTGGGCGCTGGCGCAGGGACTGGCGATGGTGGGCGGGACGGTGCTGCTCGTGCTGCTCGCCTGGCTGGCGCCGCGCTACCTGCTGATCCCGCTGGCGAGCATGGTCGGCACGATCGTCGTGTGGTGGCTGTTCGGCTGGGGCGACGGGGGCTGGCCCGGCCGCCTGCTCGTGGACCGCAGCGAGCCGTGGCTGCTCGCCACGGCGGCGGCCTGGACGGGGGTCCTCGCCGTGGCCGCCTGGCTCAGCCGGGCACATTGGACCGGCTCCCTGCGCGAAATGCTGGACGAGCAGCGGGCCGATGATCAGGTCACCCCGCCCGCGAAGGGGCGCCTGCGGCGGAGGCTGGCCCCGTACCGCACGGCGCTGAACCGGATCGGCACCGGACTGACCATCGCGGTCGCCGTGGTCGCGACGGCGAGCATGCTGTGGCTGACCACGCTGAACATCGGCTACGCCGTGGCGAGCGAACCGGCCACCCTGGACGCGACCATCGACGATGTCGACCGCGACGGGGCGTTCAGCTGGTACGTCACGACCGAGAACGGCAGGCGGGTGCGGCTGCACCAGGACGACGCCATCGCGCGGGACCGCGACGCGTTCGGCAGGTCACCGGGGAAGGGCGGGCTGTACCGGGGCTGCTACTTCCGCGAGGAGCCGTTGCCCGGCGACCTCGTCACGTTCGCGGGAAGACACGGCCCCTACGGTTTCGCCGTGGACCGGGTACTGAAGGTGTCCCAGGATGGCCGCAGGCTGTGCGACGGCGACCGGGAGCGCGCAAGGCGCGCGGAGCTGCAGCGCGCGGGAGGGTAGCCCGGTTCACTCGCCGCGGGCCTGCTTGTGCAGGCGGCGCAAGGTGCGCACGGCCAGCACGGCCCGCTCGCGGTCCACCGCCTGCACGGCGACCACCGAGTAGTACTCGTCCTCCGGCAGCTCCAGCCGGGCGAAGGAGGCGCCGTCCGGGAAGCTCACCGACAGCACCTCCGCCCAGGAGAACCGCCGGGTGGTGAACACGTTGCGTACCTCGACGCCCTCGCTGTCGGCGCGCACCCGGGGCCGGGTGAACAGCATCGTGGCCCCGGAGAGCAGGATGCCGATGCCGATCATGGCGATCTGGTCGCTGGCCCGGAAGATCACGCCGGTGTCGGAGTCGCGCAGCAGCACCGCCACCGTGACGAACACGGTCAGCAGCACGGCGGCCAGCGGGGTACACATCCAGACCACCCGCCGCGGCCGGAAGGTCACCTGATCCTCGGTCACGGTCGTCACCATCTACACGAAACCTCGTTCGTTCCAGGGCTGGCGCAGCCCACGCAGCACCTGCGCGGTGTCCAGTGCCGCGATGGTCGCCTCCCTGCCCTTGTCCTCCGCGGACTCCGGCAGACCGGCCCTTGCCAGCGCCTGCTCCTCGGTGTCACAGGTCAGCACGCCATTGCCGACCGGGGTGCTCTCGTCCAGCGCCACCCTGGTCAGCCCGGCCGTCACCGCATCGCATACGTACTCGAAATGCGGGGTGCCGCCCCGGATGACCACGCCGAGCGCCACCACGGCGTCATGGGTGCGGGCCAGCGACTGCGCCACCACCGGCAGCTCCACCGCACCCGACACCCGGACCACGGTCGGTTCCTCGCCGAGCTCGGCCGCGCTCGCCACCTTCAGCGCGTTGTCCAGCAGGCTGTCGGTGATCCGCGGGTGCCAGCGGGTGACCACGACGGCCAGCCGCAGGCCGGCGCAGTCGGCGAGGTCCGGCTCGGTTTCCGGTCGCCCTTCAGCGCTCATATTCGGCTCCTCCCGGCTGCGCTCCTCGCCCCGCGGGCCGGACCTGCGATGCTCGCCCGTCGTCGCCTTCACCGCTCATGTTGGGCTCCTGACGGACCGCCGTTGCGCAGCTCACCCAGGTCGGCCCCGACGTCGTCGGCGTGTTCCAGCTGGGCCAGCTCGTGCCCCATCCGGTCCCGCTTGGTCTGCAGGTACCGCAGGTTCTCCGGGTTGGGCGAGATCGGCAGCGGGACCCGGCCCGCGATCCGCAGGCCATAGCCCTCCAGCCCGACCCGCTTGGCCGGGTTGTTGGTGAGCAGCCGCATCGACCGCACCCCGAGGTCGCACAGGATCTGCGCACCGGTGCCGTAGTCCCGCGCGTCTGCGGGCACGCCCAGCGCCAGGTTGGCGTCCACGGTGTCCGCCCCGTCGTCCTGCAACTGGTAGGCCTGCAGCTTGTGCAGCAGGCCGATCCCCCGGCCCTCATGACCGCGGATGTAGAGCACGATCCCCCGACCTTCGGCGGCGACCGCCTGCAGCGCGGCCTCCAGCTGCGGGCCGCAGTCGCACCGCAGCGAGCCGAACACGTCGCCGGTGAGGCACTCCGAGTGCACCCGGACCAGGATGTTCTCCCCATCACCGATATCGCCGTATACGAAGGCGATGTGCTCGATCCCGTCCAGCAGGCTGTCGTAGCCGACCGCGCGGAAGGTGCCCGCGGCGAGCGGGATGCGGGCCTCGGCCACCCGCTCGACCTGCTTCTCGGTGCGCCGCCGGTAGGCGATCAGGTCGGCGATGGTGATCAGCCGCAGGTCGTGGTCGGCGGCGAAGACCTCCAGCTCGTCGCGGCGGGCCATATCGCCCTCGTCCTTCTGCGAGACGATCTCGCAGAGCACCCCGGCCGGGGCCAGCCCGGCGAGCCGGGCGAGGTCCACGGCCGCCTCGGTGTGTCCCGGCCTGCGCAGCACGCCGCCGTCCTTGGCGCGCAGCGGGACGACGTGCCCCGGCCTGCGGAAGTCGGCCGCGGTGGACTTCGCGTCGGCCAGCAGCCGGATGGTGTGCGAACGGTCGGCGGCCGAGATACCGGTGGTGATCCCCTGGGCCGCGTCCACGGTCACGGTGTAGGCGGTCCCGCGCTGATCCTGGTTGGCGTGGTACATCGGCGGCAGGTCGAGCCGGTCGCAGTCCGGGCCGGTCAGCGAGACGCACACGTAGCCGGAGGTGTAGCGGACCATGAACGCCAGCAGCTCGGGTGTGGCCTTCTCCGCCGCGAAGATCAGGTCGCCCTCGTTCTCCCGGTCCTCGTCGTCCACCACGATGACCGGGCGGCCTGCCTTGATATCCGCGATGGCCAGGTCGATATCCGCCGCCACACCCACCCCTGCCGGCTCCGCGATCGTTTCCACTGTTTCACTCATGACCATCCTCCGTACCCCCATGATGCTCCTCGGCCTGGCCGGACAGGTGTGCGGAGGCTAGTTTCTCAACGTACTTCGCCAGTACGTCTACTTCGAGGTTGACCAGATCGCCTGGCTCGCGCCTGCCGAGCGTGGTGAGCTCCAGGGTGGTGGGGATGAGCGCGACCTGGAACTCCTCGTCGGAGGTGGCGGCCACGGTCAGCGACACGCCGTCCACCGCGACCGAGCCTTTCTGCACCAGGTACCGGGACAGCGCGGGCGGCATCGCGAAGGTGGCGAGGCCCTGCGGGTCCCGGGAGAGGAACACCCCGGTCCCGTCCACATGCCCCTGCATGATGTGGCCGCCCAGCCGCTCCCCCACCGCCGTGGCCCGCTCCAGGTTCACCCGCTCCCCCGCCTGCAGCTTGGCCATGCTGGACCGCTGCAAGGTCTCGTGCACGACGTCGACACTGAACTCGCCCCCGGCCACCTCGACCACGGTCAGGCAGACCCCGTTCACGGCGATGGAGTCACCGTGCGCGGCGTCCTCGGTCACCCTGGGTCCCCGTACCCGTACCCGCGCCGCGTTCGGCAGCTGCTCGACGCCGGTGACCTCGCCGAGCTCCTCGACAATGCCGGTGAACACCAAACTACTCCTCTCCGGCGCGGGCCGGTACGGCGGAGATCCGCACGTCGTTTCCACTCATGGTGACCCCTTCGACGGCCCAGCGGTGTGCTTCGGTGATGGTCGACACGCCCGCGTCGCCGAGCGCCGCCGGACCCGCGCCGAGCAGGGCGGGCGCGACGAAGGCGAGGATCCGGTCGATCCGGCCGGCCGCGGCGAACCCGCCTGCCAGCCGCGGCCCGCCCTCCAGCAGCACGTCCACCACGCCGCGCCCGGCGAGCTCGGTGAGCACCGCATCCGGGTCACGCGTGCGCAGCACCACCGTGGGTGCCGCGGCGTCCAGCACCCTGGCGCCGTCCGGCAGCGCGCCGGTGCCGACCACGACCCGCAGCGGCTGGTGGTCGGCAAGGCGGCCGCCCGCGGTGCGCGCGGTGAGCGCGGGGTCGTCGGCGCGCACCGTCCCGGTGCCGACCACGATCGCGTCGGCCTTGGCCCGCACGGTGTGCACCTCGGCCCTGGACTCCGGCCCGGAGATCCACCTGCTGGTCCCGTCGGCCGCGGCGCTCCTCCCGTCGAGGGTGGCGGCGTACTTCCAGGTCACATGCGGTCGCCCGGTGCGGGCGTAGTGCAGCCAGGCGCGCAGTGGGCCGGTCTCGGCCTCGCCTGCCAGCAGGCCGCCCTCGGCCCGCACCCCGGCGGCGAGCAGGGCCCGTACCCCGCCACCGGCGACCGGGTTCGGATCGGCCACGGCGTAGTACACGGCGCGTACTCCGGCGGCGAGCAGCGCCTCCGCGCACGGCGGGGTACGCCCGTGGTGCGCGCAGGGTTCGAGCGTCACCACCGCGGTGCCGCCCCGCGCGCGCTGCCCGGCGTGTCGCAGCGCCACCACCTCGGCATGCGGGCCGCCGGGCGGCTGGGTGGCGCCCTGCCCGGCCACGACACCCTTCGCGTCCAGGATCACCGCCCCGACCGGCGGGTTCGGGCTGGTCCAGCCGCGGGCCGACTCGCTCAGCGCGAGGGCGGCCCGCATGGCCCGCTCCAGCCGCGCGCGTTCGTTCATCGCCTCAGCGCCCACTCCCCGAGCGCACCTCAGTGCTCATACGCCGCGGCCGCCTGCGCCCGCAGTGCCGCGACGGCGCGGCCGGGGTCCCCGGCTCCGTACACGGCCGACCCGGCCACGAAGCAGTCCACCCCGGCCTCGGCGGCCTGCTCGATGGTGTCGGCGTTGATCCCGCCGTCGATCTCCACCAGCACCCGCAGATGCCCGGTCTGCACCAGCCTGCGCGCGGTGCGCACCTTCGCCAGCACCTCGGGGATGAAGGACTGCCCGCCGAACCCCGGCTCCACGGACATCACCAGCAGGGTGTCGTAGTGCTTGAGCACCTCGAGGTGGTCCTCGAGCGGGGTGCCCGGTTTGACCGACAGCCCCGCCTTGGCACCGGCGGCACGCAGGTCCTTCGCGATCCGGACCGGGTCGTGCGCGGCCTCGGCGTGCACCGTCACGTTGTACGCACCGGCCTCGGCGTATCCCGGTGCCCACCGGTCCGGGTTCTCGATCATCAGGTGGCAGTCCAAGGGCACGTCACTGACCTTCTCCAGTGCCTGCACCACCGGCAATCCGAGGGTCAGGTTGGGCACGAAATGCCCGTCCATGACGTCCACGTGCACCCAGTCCGCCCGCTCCTGTCCGGTACCGGCGACAGCGGCGATCTCCTCGCCGAGGCGGGCGAAGTCGGCGGAAAGGATGCTCGGTGCGATCAGTGGTCGATGGGACACGGCCGCAACCTACCAAGCCGACCTTGCCCCCACTGCTGTGAGTGGCCCGTTTCCCTGCATTTCGCAGTGAACGGGCCACTCGCTGCAGTCATGGCGCGAGCAGGCGCTCGACCGCACGGGCGCTCCCCCAGGACAGGCTGACGCCCTCGCCACCGTGCCCGTAGTTGTGCACCACCCTGGTGGTCCCGATCCGTTCCTGCTCCAGCCGGACGCTCTCCCGGCCCGGCCGTAACCCGACCAAGTGATCGAGCACCTCGGCCCCGGCGAACCGTGGCTCGATCCGCGCGCAGCGGCGCAGGATCCCCTCCGCCACCGCTGGGTCCGGCTCCAGGCTCCAGTTCCCAGGCTGGCTGACCCCGGCCAGCAGCACCCGGTCGCCATGCGGGAAGAAACCGGTCCACTCGGTGCCGGGCACGGCCTCGATGTAGAAGTGCCCGACGCCGGGGTTGCGCACCACCACGTGCTGGCCGCGCACCGGCCACACCCCGGCATCGCCCGCGAGCCCGCCTGCGGCCACCCCGGTGCAGTTGACCACCACCGGTGCGGCGGCGGCCGCCTCGGCGAGGTCGCGCACCGTCCGCCGCCGCAGGTCGGCACCGGCCTCGGCCAGCCGGGCGCACAGGAAGTCCAGGTAGACCGGCAGGTCGATCATCGGAACCCGGGCCCACAGCCCGGCGCGCATGCCGGGCGGCAGCTCCTCGGGACGGCACGGCCGCATCTCGGGCAGGTGGGCCGCCCATGGCGGCGGCTCCGTCCACTGGTCGGACACCTCGAGCCCCCATTCCGGATGCACCCCCGTGCCCGCCGGCCCGGCAAGCGCGGACAGCTCGGCGAGGGTGACCCGGCTCCATTCGAGATCACGTGGAGTGAGGCCGGGAACCCACAGCCCGCTGGCCACCGCCGAGGTGGTCTCGGCCGGCAGCCGCTGCGCCCACACCCGCACCCGGTGGCCGGCCTCGGCAAGGCACACGGCCGTGCTCAGCCCGATGACCCCGGCCCCGAGTACCAGCACGTCGGGGCGGGTTTCGCCGACGAAACGACCGCTCATGCGGCCACGCTAGCGGAGGGTGTACGCACCGCAGTTGGAGCACGGTCACCATGCCGTTACCTGGTGGTGTGCGACACACACCGCGCACCCCTCCCCCGCTGTGCAACACGCACAACTGCACGCGGGCGGGCTCTCCTAACGTAGATGGAACGGTTACAGAGAGGAGTCCGCCGACATGGGCCGGTACCGAGCGTCCTTCGACATCGGCGGCACCTTCACCGATGTGATCGCCTACGAGGAGGAAACCGGACACTACGTCGCGGGCAAGGCCGCGACAACCCCCGAGGACCTCACCGAAGGTGTTCTCACCGCGCTCGACTCGGTCATCGACTCGGCAGCCGACATCTCGTTCGCCGTGCACGGCACCACTCAGGGCCTGAACACGCTGCTGCAGCGGCGCGGCCCCCGGGTGCTCCTGCTGGCCACCGCGGGCGCAGGCGACACCTATCACATCGCGCGGGGGCCGCGGACCCGCCTGTACGACCTGCACTACCGCAAGCCGGAACCGCTGGTGCCGTTGCGCGACATCGTCGAGATCGGCGGGCGGATCAGCGCGGCAGGCGAGGAGCTCACGCCGTTGGACGAGGCGGCCGTGCGCGCCGCGGCCCGCAGATACCACGCCGAGGGGTTCGGCGCCATCGCGGTCGGCTACCTGTTCAGCTACGCCAGCCCGGAGCATGAGCTGCGCACCAGGGAGATCCTGCGGGAGGAACTGGGTGCGGAGGTCACCATCTCCCTCTCGCACGAGGCCGCGAAGGAGTGGCGCGAGTACGAGCGCACCTCCTCGGCCGTGCTGGAGGCATACACCGGCCCGGTCACCCGGCGCTACCTGGCCGGCCTCGGTGCCGACCTGCGCGAGCGCGGCCTGTCCGTACCGCTGCACGTGATGCAGTCCTCCGGCGGCATCCTCACCGCGGAGTCCGCGCGGGACCGTCCTTTGCAGACACTGCTGTCCGGCCCGGTGGGCGGCACCATGGGCGGGGTCGCGCTCGCCGGGCACCGGGGGCGGCGCAACCTGATCTGTGTGGACATGGGCGGCACCTCCTTCGACGTGTCGCTGGTGATCGACGGCCAGCCGGACATCTCCGCCGAGGCCAAGATCGAGGGCCTGCCCATGCTGATGAGCGTGGTGAACATCCACACCGTCGGTGCGGGCGGCGGCTCCACGGCCTGGGTCGAGGCGGGTGGCCTGCGGGTCGGGCCGCAGTCGGCAGGCGCCCGGCCCGGCCCGGCCTGCTACGGCCGCGGCGGTACCGAACCCACGGTGACCGACGCGAACCTGGTACTCGGCCGGATCATCCCGGAATGGTTCGCCGGCGGGGAACTCGCGCTGGACGCCGCCGCGGCCGAGCTCGCGGTCACCCGGCTCGGCGAGCGGCTCGGGCTGGATCCGGTGCCGATGGCCGAGGGCGTGTGCGATGTGGCCAACGCCAAGATGGCGCAGGCGATCCGCACCATCACAGTGTCCCGCGGGGTCGAGCCGCGCGAGTTCGACCTGGTGGCCTTCGGCGGGGCCGGGCCCATGCACGCCGCCTTCATCGCCCGCGAGCTGGGCATCAGCGATATCGTCGTGCCGCGCTTTCCCGGCGCCTTCTCGGCATGGGGCATGCTGCAGGCCGAGATCCGCAAGGACTTCGCCGAGCCGTACTTCTACCGGGACGCCGACCTCGACACCACGCATATGTCCGGTCAGCTGCGGGCCATGGCGGAGCGGGCGCTGCGGTCCCTGGACAGCGAGGGGGTCCCGGAGCCCAGCCGCCGCATCGCGCATGCCGTGGACGTGCGGTACGTGGAGCAGGAATACACCCTGACCGTCGACCTGATCGACGCCGAGGAACCACTCCGGGAGGACTTCGGCGAGGTGCTGGCCAAGCGGTTCGGGCAGTTGCACGAGACCCGCTACGGCCACGCCAACCCTGGCGCCCCGATCGAGCTGGTGGTGCTGCGTACCACCGCACTCGGCGACCTGGGGCGGGCCGATGCCGAACGGGTACCACCCATGCGCAGGCACGGCGTCCCGTACCGGGCTCGCGAGGCGGTGTTCGACGGCGAGAAGCAGTACGCCGCCGTGGTGCACCGCGGGGACCTGTCCGCGGGGCACCGGCTGGACGGGCCCGCCGTGGTGGTCGAAGCCACCGCGACCACCGTGGTCCCACCGGGATGGAGCCTCTCGGTGGATTCGGTCGGTTCGCTCGTGCTACGAGACAGGGGGCAGCAATGACCAGGCAGCACACCGCGGACCCGGTCGTCGTGGAGATCATCCGCAACGCCCTGTCCTCGGCGGCCGAGGACATGAACGCCACGCTGATCCGCTCGGCGTACACCCCGATCATCTACGAATGCGGCGACTGCGTGGTCGCCCTGCTGGACGACCGGCACCAGGTGCTCGGGCAGTCGGCCGGGTTGCCGATCTTCCTCGGCAACCTGGAGACCTGCACCAGGGCCACCGAGGAGAAGTTCGGCAGGGAGATCTGGCAGCCGGGCGATGTGTGGATCCTGAACGACAGCTACCTCGGTGGCACGCATCTCAACGATGTCACCATCTTCGGCCCGGTGTTCGTCGGTGCGGAGCTGGTCGGGTTCACCGCCACCCGGGCGCACTGGATCGACGTCGGTTCCAAGGATCCGGGCGGGTCGATGGACTCGGTGAACATCTTCCAGGAAGGGCTTCGCCTCGGACCGCAGAAGCTGATCGACGGTGGCGCCGAGGTACACGGGGTGATCGACACGATCGCCACGAACGTGCGCTTTCCCTACCCCACCACTGGCGATATGCACGCGATGATCGCCACCATCCGAATGGGACAGACCCGGCTCGCCGAGATCGTGCAACGCTGGGGTCTGGATACCCTGCGCGCCGCGCGGGACGAGATCTTCGCGCAAACCGAGCGGATCGAGCGCGAGGTCATCGACGGCATCCCGGACGGTATCTACCACGCCGAGGGATTCCTGGACAACGACGGGATCGAGCTGGACAAGCCGATCCCGGTGAAGCTGCGGATCACGGTGTGCGGGGACAACATCGAGTTCGACGTCACCGAGTCCGCTGACCAGGCCGAGGGGCCGGTGAACTGCGGTACCGCGCAGGCCATCGCCGCCTGCCGGGTTGGCTACAAGCTGCTGGTGAGCCCGGACGTGCCGGGCAACGGTGGCTCGTTCCGCCCGCTGACCGTGCAGGTGCGCGAGGGCTCGGTGTTCGGCGCGCGACCGCCCGCCGCCTGCCAGTGGTACTTCTCCCATCTCGGCCTGCTGATCGACCTGGTCGCCAAGGCACTCGCGCCCGCGATGCCGGAGAAGGTGGCCGGCGCCAGCCATGGTGACTCGATGATCGCGCTGTTCGCCGGGCACGACCCGCGTACCGGCAGGGACTACGTCAGCCTGGAGGCAACCCTGGGCGGCTGGGGCGCCTGGCAGGGCTCGGACGGGGAAAGCGCGCTGATCAACAACGTGAACGGCTCGCTGAAGGACCTGCCGATCGAGGTGGTGGAGACCTGCTATCCGCTGCGGGTGGTGGACTACCGGATCCGGCAGGACTCCGGGGGTGCCGGCCGGTGGCGTGGCGGCAACGGTGTCGTCAGAGAGTACGTTGTGCAGCACGACTGCACGGTCTCGCTGTGGTTCGAGCGCTCGGTGACCCCGGCGTGGGGCCTTTTCGGCGGGCAGGAGGCCAGACCGCCCGAGGTGACGATCAATCCGGGCAGGCCGGACGAGCGCAGGATGCTCAAATGCAATGGCTACCGGCTGCGTGCCGGTGACGTCGTTCGCTGCATGACCGGTGGCGGAGGTGGCTTCGGCGACCCGTGGGAGCGCGACTCCGCCGCCGTGCGGGCGGACGTCGCCGATCGGCTGATCTCGGCCGAACAGGCGACCGAGGAGTACGGCGTGCCCATCGAGACGGGCCCGGAATCGACACACTCACCGCGTGGTGAGTCCGAGTAACCAGCGATGTGACGACTTTGACCACTCTCGAACTCGACGATCTGCTGAACGAGATGCGCGAACGCCACTGGGCGTTCCACTACTTCGGGCTGCGCCACGACCCGAAGGCGATCGGCGCCGTGTACGACTGGAGAACCTGCGCCGACGTGGTCATCCTGCGCGACGAGGAGGACGCCACCGCCTTCCGGGTTCCGACGTTCCCGGACACCGACGTGTTCGCACCGGAGATGGTGTCCTGGCAGTACCACGCCGCGGCGGCCTGGACGCTGCGCGCCGTGCTGACCCTGCCCCAGCCCGGCGCTCCGGGCGCACCGATCGGCCTGCTCACGCCCGCGGAGAAATGCGCCGTGCCGCAGGAGTGGCGTCGCCCCATGTCTGTTCGTCACTGAACATCGCGCTACCGCGCTCGACACCGCATTGGCGAAAGTCGGTCGTGGTGTGCCGGTGCGGGGACGATCATGCTGGGTGTGTGTCGTCGGACGTGAGCACTGCGGAACGGGCACTTCACCGCCGCACAGGGTTGGCCTGCGACTTGGCGAGGGATGCCGGTGTGCCAGGGCATTTCCTGGCTTGGGAGCGGAAGGGGCTGATGGCCGTGCTGGCCACGGATCCCGCGTTGAGCTTTCTGTCGACGGTGTCCGGGGTCATGCGAGAGACGGTGGCCGCGGCGATCGACCTCATGAACGTGCCTCTCTGGAATGGGGTCAAGCCGACGCTGGTGGTGCCAGCGGAGCTTCAGGAGGCAGTCGAACCGGCCTTGCTGGCAGCGGGGTTGGTGCGGACTGGAGATCGCATCCTGGCTGTCAGACGACTTGACGTACTGCCCGCGTCCACTGCGGGAGCGCGTCTGCACGTGGTCGATGCCGGTGCGGATGACGACTTTCTGAGTGTCTTGTTGGCCGGATACGAAGTCGACGGGGTGGTCGCTGAGTTCATCAGAGCCGAACACCGACTCCCGGCGATGCGACGGTTCCTTGTGCTGGAGCAGGAGACGCCGATCGCCGCTGCGGCCATGACGAGCCATGGCGACGTCGCGGTGCTTGGCGGTGCCTCGACCCTGCCGATGCATCGGGGCCAGGGCTCGCAGTCGCGGTTGCTGCAGCACCGCCTCCGGATAGCTGCTGAAGCGGGCTGCGTCTCGGTCGTCGCGACAGCCCGCCCCGATTCCGTGAGCGCGGCCAATCTCAGCAAGGCGGGATTCGCTCTCCGCCGACGCTCGGCCTGGACAGAGATCTGATCGGCAGATCCCGGCGGCGTGATGAACGTGGGCGGAGCCCTTGGAGCTCGACGAGAACCCGCCACATCACCCGATCGTGTATCGAACGTGTGGTCGATACCGCGGTAGTCTGGGGTTGTGACCAGGACTTTCGGTATCGATACCTCCCGCATGAGCGAGGAGGAACTCCTGACCGCGCTGGGCGACCTCGAACAGCAGCGGCGGGCTCTGTATGCCCGGGAGCTGGCGGTCCTGGCCGAACTCGACGGCCGCGACACGGCCAGCCAGCAGGGCTACCGCGACCTGCCGGTGTTGACGCGGGAGATGCTGCGGGTCAACCCGTATGACGCCCGCCAACGGGTCGCGCATGCGCGGGCGGTGGTGCGGCGCTACGGACCGGGTGGGATACCGCTGGAGCCGGACCTGCCCGAGGTCGGTGCCGCCGCGGCCGAGGGCGTGATCGGGCCGGAGCACATCGAGACCATCCGCGCCACCATCGCCCGCTTCCCGCAGCCGATCAGCCTGCCCGACCGGGAACACGCCGAAGCGCTGCTGACCAAGGCCGCGCGAGAGTACGAACCCCACACCGTCACCGCCCTGGGTAAAGAGATTCTGGCCCGGCTGGACCAGGACGGGAATCCACCCACGGAGGAGGAACTGGCGCGGCCGGAACGGTCCCTGGACTGGCGGGAGACGCGGGGTGGGCGATTGCGGGGCACCTTCGATTTGGACGCGGAGACCGCCGCCTTGTTGACCGGGTTGATCGAACCCCGCGCGAAACCCTCCGGCACGAAAGAGGAGCCGGACCGGCGCAGCAAGTTCCAGCGGCAGGGGGACGCGTTCGCCGACGTGCTGCGCGTGGCAGCGGGGTGTCCGGAGGAGGGGCCGACCGAGGCGGGGGAACCCTTCACCGTGATGGTGTCCATCACCCTGGAGGACTTGAAGCACGGCACCGGGTACGGACTCCTGCATGGGCAGGAGTCCTACTCCGCCGCCCAGATCCGGCGGATGGCTTGTGACGCGTATGTCGTGCCCGCGGTCCTGGGCGGCAAGGGCGAGATCCTCGACATCGGGCAACGCACCCGCACGGTACCCCTGGCCATCCGCAGAGCCTTGATCCTGCGGGATCGCGGGTGCACGTTCCCGGGGTGCCGCCGGAAACCCAAGCAATGCCAGGCTCACCACGTCATCCCGTGGGCCCTCGGAGGGGCCACAGCGCTATACAACCTCACACTCTTGTGCTGGTACCACCACAACCTCATCCACCACACCGACTGGGAAGTCCGCATACGCAACGGACTACCCGAATTCATCCCACCCGCGTTCCTGGATCCGGAGCGAAGACCCAGACGCAACCTGCTACATCGGCGAGGCATGGGTACGTGAATCGAGCGGAATCCCGGCGGTGGCCGGTAATTCGATGGCGTGTACCGGATCGCGTTGGCCACCCTGGTCCTCGTGACAGGACCAGAACCCGAATACCAGATCCGTGCCCTGTACACCGCTTCCACGGTCACGGTCTACCAGGCGTACTCCCCGGAGATCGGGCTGCCTGCGATCCGGGACGGCCGCTTTCCGGCAGTATGGCGGCGGGATCGGATGACGTGGATCAAGCCATCGTTTCGGTGGATGATGTATCGCTGCGGCTGGGGCACCAAGGAAGGCCAGGAAACCGTGCTGGCGGTGGAGATCACCCGCGAAGGCTTCGAGTGGGCACTGACCCGTGCCTGCCTCTCCCACTACCAGCCGGGGCTGCACGCCGACCAGGCCACCTGGAAACGCCGGTTGCGGCAGGCGCCGGCCAGGGTGCAATGGGACCCCGAACGCGATCTGCGGCTGCGCGCCCTGCGCCACCGATCGCTCCAACTCGGCCTCTCCGGCGAGGCCGCGCACCGCTATGCCGATGAGTGGATCGTGTCGATCGCCGACCGCACGGAGCTCGCGCACGCGATCCACGCACTGGTGCAAGAGGGCGAACTGGACTCCGCGAGCCGGCTGCTGCCTGCCGAACGTCCTTACCCCGCGGGTGACGGTCTGCTGAGCGGGCTGCGGCCGTCAGCCATACGGGTCGAATAGGATACCGCTGGGCTTGGCCTTCTCCAGTTCCCAGCCGAACGAGCCGTCCCGGAGCCCGAACTGGGCGCTACCGAAATCGTGCTGCACCAGCCGGTCCCGGAAACCGGGCGGGTAGTTGTCCCAGCCGATCAGCGGCGGGAACTGCCACGTTCCCTTGTGGTTCTCCGGCTCTTCACCGAAGCCCGCGTGCCGGAACGCGTGTGTCGAGAGGCCGTCCTTGTGGTAGATGACCTTCGGGTGCGTGCCGGTCTCGTCCCACGGGACCTCGGCGCGGGGCCGGGTCACGTAGTCGCCGTGCTCCGAGGTGGACACGTACCGACCGTAGCCATCCCGCACCCACACCACGACATGCTCCCAGTCGTGCCGGTGCCCGCCGAGACCCGAACCGTGCACGGCCTGGTCCTTCTCGAAATAGAGGGCATACATATAGGCACACCAACCGTTGTTGCACTTGACCCTGGAGTACGAGTTGGTGTTGTCCAGATCGGACGGATCGTGACAGTTGCCGTTGATGGCGCCGGTGGTCCGCAGCCCCGGCGCGATCGTGCCATCCCGGCCGATGGCGGGGGTGGGATAGCAACCGTCCCCGTCGTAGTCGAAGGCGGGCTGGTGCGTACGGTCGGACCACGGGGCGGCCCAGCCGAGGGCGGGCGGCGGTTCGGCGAAGGCGACACCAGGGGTTACCAGCAACAGCAACCCGGCAGCCAGCAGGGCGCGCATGGTGAGCGACAGCGCGCCGAACCGCCGCCTGCTCCTTCTGCTACCCGGATCTGCGTCGTTCGATGACCTTGCGGAGACCATGTCCCACACGAACCCTTTCCAGTGGCGGGGAACCAGAGCTCAGCAACGATACAGCGAACTCGGGTGCACCACCTGGCAGTACCGCACGTGCAGATGGTTGTCGTGGTTGGCGTAGTGAGTGGTCAGCCCTTCCCGGATCAGCACCGGGTCATTGAACAGGATGAGCTTGACATGCCCCGGCGCGCTGGCCCGGATCCGCTGCACCAGCTTCCTGGTCGCGTCCCGGTCGTAGGCCGAGGAACGCCAGGTGATCCGCCCGGCCGAGCACTGCTCCGAGTCGGCACGGATCGGCCAGACGTCCACGTCCAGCCCGACCTGGTGACTGGAGTGCCCGCTGAGGCTGCCGCCGTGTTCCCGGGAGATGTCGCCGAGCGGAACCCTGCCCTGCCCGGTCTCGCCGAACCGTCGGGCCGCCTCCTCGAGTTGCCCGACGGCGGCACCGGTTCCCCAGTTCACCCGGCCGTTCGCGTCCGGGTCCTGATCGCACAGCCCGGCCGAAAAGTTCGGATAATCATAGTGCCACAACAGGTTTCGCCAGGTTACCGGGCCGGTGACGCCGTCAACACCGATTCCCGCGTGCCGCTGGAATTCCAGTACCGCCGAACGGGTGGCGGAATCGTAGTTGCCGGAAACCGTCAGGCTCGCGTCGTCCTTCGCGTTGAGCTGCACCTGCACGGCCCGCACCGCGTCCCCCTGGTCACCTTGCCGGATGGTCACGGTGAGCGCGCCCCAGGTGTTCGGCCCGACGATGCCGTCCACTCCGAGCCCTTGCGCGGACTGGAAGGCGCGCACCGCCTCCTCCGTGCCCGCGCCGAACACCCCGTCCACCTCGACCTGCTGCTGGTGCTGCCGCAACAGATACTGCGCCGCCAGCACATCCACCCCGCGGTTGCCCACACTCTGGGTGGGCACGAACGCGCCGGAAAACGCGTGCGCCTGCCCGGCGAGCAACACCGTTCCGGCCGCGAGCACCACCGTCATGGCAAGGCGAAACAACGTTCTCATGAAAGAACACCTCCTCCGGTGCGGGCACGATAAGCACCCGCGCCGCGGATATTCCAGTACTCGCGGCTTCCTTCCGGATACGGCAAGCGAATGTTGGGAAAAAGTCAGCGGATCGTCGGCGCACCTTTCCCACCGGAGGTGGCGGCGCACTCACCGGGGTGACCACGACCACGACTGTTCAGCGCTTGCTGTTATATCACTGTCAGCTGTACTGTTCAGCCATGAGCGAGAGTAGCGAGCGTCCGCACCCTCCGGCCCTCGCCCAGCCGGAGGGATGCGCCGATGACTGCTGCGCCCCGCAGCGGCAGGCACGCACGGCCGCGCTGTCCCGCAGGGTGCGGCTGCTGGTCGCCGCGACCATCACCTACAACCTGATCGAGGCCGTGGTCGCGATCTCCGCGGGCACGGTGGCCGGCTCGACCGCGCTGATCGGGTTCGGGCTGGACTCGGTGATCGAGGTGGCCTCGGCCACGGCGGTGGCGTGGCAGTTCTCCGGCACCGATCCGGCGGCGCGGGAACGGACCGCGCTCAAGGTGATCGCGGTGTCCTTCTTCGCGCTGGCCGCCTATGTCACCGTCGAGTCGGTTCGCACCCTGGCCGGGGGCGCGGCGGCGGAACATTCGACCGTCGGCATCGTGCTGGCGGCGGTGTCCCTGGTCGTCATGCCGCTGCTGTCGCGCGCCCAGCGCAGCGCCGGACGGGGACTGGCCTCGGCCAGTGCGGTGGCGGACGCCAAGCAGACGATGCTGTGCGCCTACCTTTCCGGGGTGCTGCTGGTGGGGTTGCTGGCCAACAGCCTGCTCGGCTGGTCCTGGGCCGATCCGATTGTCGCACTGGTCATCGCGGCGGTGGCCGTCAAGGAAGGCCGCGAGGCCTGGCGCGGCGACCACTGCTGCTGATCACTGGACGGCGGCGTTGAGCCAGGCATAGCTGGCCAGATGCACCGCCAGCCGTTGCTCGGGCGCGTCGAGGTCGATGCCCGCGGCCCTGATCCGCTCCAGCCGGGCCCGCACCGTGTTGCGGTGCAGGCCGAGCCGCTCGGCGGCCTGGCCGGTGGACCCGCCACAGTCCAGCAGCGCACCCAACGTGGCGACCAGCGCGGGCCCGTCGGCGCCCTCGATCAGGCCGGCCAGCGCGACCTCGGCCACCGCGGCGACCTCGGCGGTCGGCAGGCAGGCCAGCACGACTCTGGGACCGAGCTCCTCGAACAACTCCACCGTCGCGGCACCACCGCGCACCGCCATCGCGGCGGCCAGTTCGGCCTCACCGAGCGAGCGGCGCAGCCCGTCCAGCGCCTCGCCCCGCGCGCCGACCCCGGCCGCCAGCGGCACCGGGCCGGTCAACCGGTGCAGGCCGCGGCGCAGGGTGGCCGCGACCTCGGCGCAGTCGGCCTGTTCCCGTGCCCACCAGCTCATCCAGCCGCGGCCGAGCGGCACCAGCGGCTGCTCGGGGAACGCCTCCCGCCAGCTGGCGAGTACCCCGGGGGTCGCGGCCTCGACATCGGCGTCCTCGGCCACCGGCCGCAGGAACACCGCGAGCTGCCCGCCGTCCAGCCGCCAGCCCAGCTCGGCCGCGGCCTGCTCGGCATCCTCGAAGTCCTGGGCTTCCGCGGCGACCCCGGCCTCCGCCCGCGCACCCGCGCCGCGCCCGAGCAGCCGCTCCAGCAGCAACCGCTCCCTGGCGGCCTGCTGCGCCAGCAGCAGCCGGGACTTCGCGATCGAGGCGGCCAGCGGGGCCCGCGCCAGCCGCAGGATGGTCTGCACCACCTCGGCCCAGGAGGGGGACCACACCGCCAGCCTGGCCACCAGCACCGCCCACGGCCTGCCGTCCGGGCCCGGCACCGCGACCCGCACCTGCCGCGACCCCGGCCGCGCGGCCGTCGCCTGTCCCACCAGCGGATGCCCGTCCTCGGTGCGCAGAGCCACCCGCACCCCAGGCACCTCCGCGTTGATCACACCGACGATGCCGCGCGGGGTGGAACGTTCCCCGAACAGCACCGCACACCGGGAGGTCAGCTGGGCCCGCGCCGCCTCGGGGCTGGCGATGGCGGCGGCCAGCTCCAGCGCGTACCCGGCGGGATCCTGGTCCACCACGAACAGCGGCAGCCGCAACCGCTCGGCCAGCAGCACCGTGGACCGCGTCTCGGCCACCCCGGCCGGCGCGACCACGCAGGATGCCGTGCGCTCCCAGGCCAGGCGCAGTGCGGACTCCACCGCCCAGATCCCGTGCGCCGCGGCGTGGTGCACCACCACCGCGGCGTTCGGCTGGCACTGCCGGACCTGGTCCAGCTCGCCCACCAGCGTGACCGCGGAGACCTGCTGGTCGAGGTTGCCCTGCACCAGGGCGCGTGCCTTGCCGAGCGGGCCGTAGCGGACCAGCTCGGCGACCGTCAGGACCTCGGGGACCCGGATCCGGCTCGTACTCACGACGTGCTTTTCCTCCCTGGATGCTGGACCGGGAACCCGAAGGCGCGCGGGCCGGCCAGTGCCAGGCCTTCCGCACTGTGCCACACCGGCGCGGCCGGCACGACCAGCACGTCGACGTGGTCGCCAAGTGCCACCCGCTCCAGCCCGATGATCCGCACCTCCTGCCGGTCGAGCAGGCACAGCACGTCCGGCACCGCCGCGGCCACCGCGCCGTCGATCACCGCAAGCAGTAGCTCGTTCTGCGCCTCCAGCCGGATCAGCCTGCCGGAGCTGTGTGTCTCGTGCACCACCACGCTGGTCGGGGTGGCCGGGTATCCCGCCTCGGCGGGCCGGGTGCCGTGGCCGAGCTCGACCACCCGGCCGCTGCCCAGCCTGCGCGCCCGCAGCGTCCGTTTCAGCCCGGCCAGTACCGCCCCGTGGTCGGGCGCGGTGCGCAACAGCTCACCGACCCGGACCAGCCTGCTCACCGAGCCGCGGATCGCGCCCGCGCCAAGCTCGGCCACCCGGCAGGGATGCATCGCGCACAGCATCCAGCCACCCGCGGAGTTCATCGCGGCCCGCATCAACCGCTCGGCGCGCACCGGGGTCGCGTCCACGGTGATCCGGTCCCCGATCGCACTGGCCGCGGTCAGCGGGGTCAGCGGGATCCCGGCCAGCGCGTAGCTGGTCTGGTGGATCAGCGGGAAGATCCGGCCCATCCCGTCGCAGTCCAGCAGCGGGAGGCCGAGCGAGGCCGCGGCCGCCACCGGGAACAGGGCGTTCACCAGAGCGGCGTTCAGCGGCATCACCGCGCCCAGCTTCCCGCCGAGCCGGTCCTCCAGCGCGCGCACGATCGCCTCCGGCTCGTCCCCCACCGGCGGCAGCTCGGCGGTCGCTGCGGCCGAGCCGAGGATGCCGATCGCCGCGGTCAGCGTCTCGCCGTCCACCTCGTCCAGGCCGAGCAGGGACACCGGCCCGTTGCGGCGCAGCAGCTCGTCCACCCAGTCGACCAGCGCGTCCATCCCGGTGTCCGAGGCCGAGGAGACCAGCAGCCTGGCACCGGCCACGTAGGCTGGCAGGTCCTCGGCGGAAAGCGTGTTCACCCGTCCTCCCCCTGACCGGGGGCGCCGCTGGCGCGCACGTGCAGCCGGTAGGTCCCACTGCGGATGAACGGCAGCGAGTAGGCCACCGACTCCACGATGCGCTCCCGGCCCGGCTGTGCCCCGCCTGCGGCCACCATGGTCAGCGCCCGTTGCTCGGCCTCGGCGAGCTGCCGTCGCAGTTCCTCCGGGGTGACCGCGTTGATCATCAGGTCCAGCCACGCACTCGGCTCGGCCCCGGCCGCGCCGACCGCGCCGGGATCCGCCGCCCCGTCCAGCAGCACGGCCCGGCGACCGGTGTCCGCGCCGAGCCGGTCCGCCAGCGCCCGCGCGTCCCCGTGGCCGTTCGCCGCACCGGCGGCCACCGCCAGTACCACCGCGGCCCCGGGATCGTGCTCGACGTAGGCCGCGACCATTTCGGGCGCCATCCCCGCCGCGGTCGTGGTGAGCACCGCCTGTGGCGCGGCCAGCCGGACCCCGCTCGGGCCCGGCAGGTCCGCGGCCACCTGCGGCAGGCCGTCGTGCACCCGGCCCACCACCGCAGTGTCGGTGCCCGTGACCATGATCAGCGCGTTCGGCTGTTCGCTCAGGATGGCGGCGCCGAGCAGCCCGGCGGCGCGTTCGCTGCCGATCCCGAGCACCGGCAGCGAACGCAGCCGTTCCGGGGACATCCGGCCGCCGTCACCGGTGGTGAACCAGCAACTCGGCGGCCCGGGCAGGGCATCGGTGGCCCGCACGCAGCGCCCCGCGATCTGCTCGGCCGCGCCGAGCAGGGCCGCGTTCAGCACGGTCGCCGCCTCCCGTTCCAGCAGGCCGATCCCGCCGACCTCATGCGAAAGGCATACCCGTAGCCGCGGGCAGCGGCCGAGCACCCGCTCGGCGACGGCTCGTTCGTGGTCGGCACAACTCACCGCTCCGGTGGCGGTCACGGCCAGCACCGCTGCCGATCCCGGGGCCGCGTCCTCCACCGTGCCGAACGGCTCCACCAGGCGCAGCACCGCCGGAATGTCCAGTTCGGCCAGTTCACCACCGAACAAGTCGTGCCCGCCGGTGGCGTGCCCGCGCCAGTTCACCAGCGAACGCACCAGGCTGGAGGGATGGTCGGCCAGCGAGCAGGTGCGCGCGGGCCGCGGTTGCAGCCGCAGCGCGGCCACCCTGCGCACCGGCGGGTACAGCGCGCCGTCCAGCAGTGCGGACACGTCCCAGGTCACCGAGTGGATCCGCCCGGCTGCCTCCCCGGCCAGCTGGCGCAGCAGCCCGGAAAGGGCGCGATGCGGTGCCCCGCCCAGCCGCGCGGTACCTGCCGCGCGTACCCGGCCCCCGGCCAGCAGCGCGCCGTGCGCCTGCGTCCCGCCGAGCCGTATCCCGATCCGCACCGGTGCCTTCTTCCGCTCTCGCTACGCCCTGCGGCGCCGCAGCACCTGGTCCAGGCTGACCGCGCCGAGGATCAGCAGACCCTCCACGACCTGCTTGTAGGTGGTGTCCCAGCCGAGCAGGTTGAAACCGTTGCCGATCAGGGTCAGGATGAGCACCCCGATCATGCCGCGCCAGATGGCGCCCTCCCCGCCGCGCACACTGGTGCCGCCGAGCACGGCGGCGGCGATCGCGGTGAGTTCCAGCAGGGTACCCATGCTGGCCTGCGCCGAGCCGCCCCTGGATGCCAGCACCAGCCCGGCCAGCGCGGCGCAGATCCCGCTCAGCACGAACACCGACACCCGGATCAGCCCGACCCGTACCCCCGCCAGCCGGGCCGCCTCCTCGTTTCCGCCGACGGCGTAGATCCGCCTGCCGTAGGTGGTACCGGACAGCAGCACCCAGCACACCGCGGCCACCAGCAGGAACAGCAGCGAGGATGCGGTGACCCCGCCGAGCACGGTGGGCCAGCTCAGGGACTGGAAGGCCGCGAGCTGTCCGGAGGCGGGGTACACGATGGCGCCGCCGGTGATGATCACCGCGAGCCCCCGGTACACGATGCTGGAGGCGAGGGTGGCGATGAACGAGTGCACTCGCGCGGTCATCACCACGATGCCGTTGCAGGCGCCGAGCACCGCCCCGGTCCCGAGCGCGGCGAGCACCCCCAGCGCCACCCCGGCCTCGGTGGTGACCAGCACCGCCACGATCGCCGACACCGCGAGCACGGCGCTCATCGAAAGGTCGAAGACCCCGGCGATGATGCACAGGGTCGCCCCGCAGGCCAGCAGCCCGACCACCACCGCCTGGTCGAGCAGGTTCACCAGGTTGCCAGCGGTGAGGAAGGTGTCGGTACTCAGCGAAAGGGCGACCACCATCGCGAGCAGGCTGAGCAGGATGCCGTAGTCGCGCAGCAGGGCGAACCGCCTGCCAGCGGCACCGGCCGAGCGCGCCGGTGCCCGCGGCAGGGTGTCCGCCGGGTCCCGGTCGCCGAGGTCGCCGAGGTCACTGCCCGGCGTCGGCGAAGGCAAGGGCCAGCACCTCCTCCCTGGACGCGGTGCCGCGGGCGACCTCGCCCACGACCCGCCCCTGTCGCATGACCAGCACCCTGTGGGCGAGCCCGAGTACCTCCTCGACCTCCGAGGACACCAGCAGCACCGCCATCCCCCGGCGGGCGAGGTCCACCAGCAGCTGATGGATCTGCACCTTGGCCGCCACGTCCACGCCCCTGGTCGGCTCGTCCACCAGCAGCACCCGGGGCGTGCGCACCAGCCACCTTCCGAACAGCACCTTCTGCTGGTTGCCGCCGGAAAGCGTCCACACAGGGCCAGCCGGGTCGGCGCCCCGCACGTCGAGGCGCTCCACCATACCGTCTGCTGCCGCGGCCTCCGCGCGCCTGCGCAGCAGCCCGGCCCGCTGGCGCTGCCCAAGGCTGGCCAGCGCCAGGTTCTCGCGCACCGAACGGATCAGCACCAGTCCCTGCTCCTTGCGGTTCTCCGGGACCATCGCCAGGCCCTGCCGGATGGCTTTGGCCGGTGCGCCCGGCGGCACCGGCCTGCCCGCAACGAGCACCTCCCCCGCGTCCCGCCGGTCGGCGCCGAAGATCGCCCGCAGGGTCTCCGAGCGGCCGCTGCCGACCAGCCCGGCGATCCCGACGATCTCCCCGGCCCGCACCCGCAGGCTCACCTCGCGCACGGCGCCGCCGCGGCGCAGCCCGCGCGCCGTGAGCAGTTCCGGTGCCTCCGCGGGCACCGCGGGCGGCTCGGGGTAGAGCACCTCCACCGGCCTGCCGACCATATGGCCGATCAGCCCGGGCACGGTCTGCTCCGCGGCGGGGGCGGTGAGCACCTGGCGGCCGTCCCGCAGCACGGTCACCAGGTCGCATACGGCAAGCACGTCCTCGAGAAAGTGCGAGATCAGCACCACCGCGACCCCGTCCGCGGCGAGCGCACGGATCAGCCCGCGCAACTGTTCGGTCTCCGCCCTGGTCAGCAGCGCGGTCGGCTCGTCAAGCGCGATCACCCTGGCATCCCGGGCCAGCGCGCGCAGGATCTCCACCTGCAACTGCCCCACCACCGGCAGGTCCCGTACCGGGGTACCCGGATCCAGCCGGAACCCGGTGCGCTCCAGCAGCTCGGCGAACCGGGCCCGGTCGGCTCCCGGCCGCCGCAGCCCCGCGCGGTGCGACCAGCCGCCGAGGAACACGTTGTCCAGCACCGGCAGCGCCGGAACCACGGACAGTTCCTGCGAGATCAGCGCGATCCGGTGCCGCAGCGCCTGCCGCGGGCTGCCCAGCGTGACCGGCTCGCCGTCCACGAAGGCCCGGCCGCCGTCGGCCCGCACCGCCCCGCACAGGATGCGGAGCAACGTGCTCTTCCCGGCCCCGTTCTCGCCGAGGACCCCGTGCACCTCGCCGCCGCGCAGGGAAAGCGACACCTCGTCCAGCACCACCGTGCCGCCGTAACTCTTCCGGACGCGTTCGAGGCTGACCCGCACGCCCGTACTACTCGTCGTACTCACCGGTCACGTCGGCGAGCACCTCCGCGGTCCCCTTCCCTTCCCCGGGAGCGAACTCGGCGTAGGTGGTGGAGTCCGGCACCTGCTCCCCCCTGGCCTTGCGCAGGCCGAGCTCGGCCGCCTTGGCACCGGCGGTCTTCTCCGGGTGGTAGTAGGTGGCGAACCAGCGGCCCTCCTTGACCGCCGCCACCGCCTGCCGGGAGCCGCCGTTGCCGACGAACCGCACGTCCTTGGCCCCGGCGACCGCCTCCGCGCCCGCGATCGCCTGTGAGGACCCGATCACCACGTCCACCTGCGGGTTGGCCTGCAGCACGTCCTGCATCGCCGCGCGCCCGCTCTGCTTGGTGTAGCCGCCCTCCACGCTGGCGACCACCTCGGCGCCGGCCGCACGCACCGTTTCCAGCACCGCCTCGGTACGGGCGTTGTCCAGCGGCAGGGTCTTCATCCCCTCGAGGTAGGCCACCCGGCAGGGCTCGGCCTCGCGCTCGGGGCAGGCCTGGATTCCCAGTTCACCAAGGGCGCGGCCGTTGTCAACCGGGACGTCGATCAACGTGATCGTCCCCGGCACCTGCGGCTCCGCGGTGTCGTAGCGGGTGCCAACCGGGGTGAACTCCACCACCACGGTGATGCCTTGCTGCACCGCGGAGCGAACGGCGGGCACCACCGCGGTGCCGTCGTTGGCCTGCACGATGAACACGTCGAACCGGCCGGAGGTGATGGCGTCCTGGATCTGCCGCACCTGGGTCTGTGCCTCGAAGTTCGGATCGAAGAACTCCGCCTCGGCGCCGTTGGCCTTCGCGTACTCCTCGATCCCGGCGAAGGTCGCCGTCGCGAAGGAATTCGCCTTGGCGAAACCGAAGAACGCGATCCGGTCCGGCCCGTCCCCACCGGTGTCCGCATCGCCGCCGGCCCCTTCCTTGGCTCCCGGATTCACGCAGGCCACGGCCAGGCCCAGCACGCCAAGCAGTGCGAACAGCGCGATGCGCCGTTTTGCCATCAGTCGGCTCCCCTGTAATTCGGCTCGGAAGAAAGCGACACTATGCCGGTTCCGGCGCACCTCGCGCTAGGTCAGAACGGTTGATCCGGCGAGTGTCCCCGGCCGCGGGTACGCTGCCCTGGGCCGGGAGGCAGACCAGTGCAGGGCATCGACGGAGGGGACGCGGCCGTGCAGATCACCCGCGCACAGCGCAACGCCGTTGCGGAACGGATCACGCAGTTGGAACGTTCCTTCTACGGCCGGGGCCCGAGCAATGTGAAGGTGTCGGTGAGCCAGGACGTACCGGTGAGCCTGGTGGTGCTGTCGATCGACAGCCTGACCGCCGCGGACAGCGTGCTCAGCGCCCGCGGACACCGGGAGGCCGTGATCCGGCACCACGAGGCGCTGCACGAGGTGACAAGGGCCGACTTCATCAACGCGGTGGAGGACATCGTGGGCAGCCAGGTGCACGCCTATCTCGCCCAGGTACACCCGGACACCGGCCACGCCGTCCGGGTGTTCATCTTCGCCGAGTTCGGCGACTCGAGGGAGTTGGACAGCCTGGACAGCGTCGACGACCGGGACGACTGAGGTCGGTGATTTCCCCGGCACCGCAACTGATTCCGTCGCACCACAAGGTGAGCTAAGATCGCGGCAGCGGCGATCGCCGCACAACCAACACGCACCCGGGTTGCCACGCAGCCTCCCGGCGAGTTCGCCGGGTGCGCGGCGGGGTCACCCGAGCGAGATCATTCCGCGCTGGGACCGGCGAGGGCCATCCGGCAGGCGCCCGGTCACACCGCGGGGTTCAAGCGGAGGAGCTTGGCTCGTGACAACTACATTGCGGACCTCGAAGCACTGGGCACGGCTGTGCCCACGGCCCGAGGAGATCGACAAGGACACCCCTGGTGGACGACGGGTCCGGCCGGCCGCGCTGCGCCGGATCGTGTCCACCATGCTGGAACTGCCCGAACTGTGGTCCGAGCACGTGCGCTTCGACCTCGGCGAGCGCTACTTCGCCCGGCTGCACTGGGACACCGATTTCGAGGTGTGGCTGATCTGCTGGGAACTCGGACAGGACACCCTGCTGCACGACCACGGCGGCAGCGTCGGGGCGTTCGGGGTCGCGACCGGCGGCCTGATCGAGGACCATGGCGACCTGCGCGGCGGACAGCTGCGCACCCGGACCCATCCGGCGGGCAGCAGCGTCGCCTTCGGCCCCGACTACCTGCACAACCTGGTCAACATCAGCACCGAGCCCGCGGTCACCGTGCATGCCTACTCCCGGCCGCTGCGCAGGATGAACTTCTACTGCTGGCTGCCCTCCGGCCCGCACCATCTGCGGGAACTGCCGTGCGACTCACCGGAGCCGGACACCGGGGACCTGGAAAGGCTCGCCGCGCGCACCAGGGCGGCACGCCGATGACGGCCGAGGCCGCGGGGCCCGACGTGATCTCCCGGCAGCTCGCGCGGGCAAGGGAACGAATCCGGCGCTACCGGCCGGAGGAGGCCGCACTGGCGATGGAACGCGGCTCGCTGCTGGTGGACCTGCGCCCGCTGGAGTACCGGTTGCGGTTCGGGGAGATCCCCGGCGCGGTCACGGTGTCCCGGCACGTGCTGGAGTGGCGGCTGGACGTCAGCAGCGAGTGGCGGCTCAAGGAGCTGGCGGCAGGGGACGCCGACCGGGAGATCATCCTGATCTGTAACGAGGGCTACACCTCCAGCCTGGCTGCCTGGCAGGTGACCGAACTGCTCGGGCTGCGCGAGGTCGGGGATGTGACCGGCGGTTTCGCCGCCTGGCGTGCCGCCGGGCTGCCGGTGACACCGCGGCTGGGACCGCAGCAGGAGTCAGTTCAGCGCACCTGAGAGCGCGACCTCACGGAAGGCGTCCAGCACGATCCGCACGGTCGGCACGCGGACCAGGTCCGGCCAGGTGAACGCGGAGATGCTGCGGTGCATGGCGGGTTCCAGCGGCAGGGCCACCACATCCGGCCTGCGGGCGGCGGCGAGCATGAGCCGCGGGGTCACCGAGACGCCCAGCCCCGCGGCCACCAGCCCCTGCACGGCGAGGGTGTCGTCGGTGGCGAAGGTGATCTCCGGGGTGAACCCGGCCGCGGCGCAGGCGTCCACCAGATGGCCCCGGCAGCGCGGGCAGCCGCCGATCCACGCCTCCCCGGCGAGCTCGGCGAGGTGGACGACCCCGCGCCCGGCCAGGTGGTGCCCCGCGGGCAGCAGCGCCAGCAGCGGGTCGGACATCAGCGGCAGGCGGATCAGCCCGCCTGCCTCCCGCTCGTCCTGCCCCTCCTGTTCGGGATAGCTGAAGCCGAGCACCACATCGCAGCCGCCGGAACGCATGGTGTGCAAGGAATCCGGCGGTTCCCCCTCGGCCAGCGAGAGGGTCACGGCCGGGTGCCTGCCGCGCACCAGCGCGGCCGCGGGCGGAACCAGGGTGGCGCTGCCACTGGGGAACACGACCAGCCGCACCCGCCCGGTGCGGCGACCCGCCACGGCGGCCACGCTGGTCTGCGCGACGGTCACCCGGTGCAGCAGTTCCTCGGCGTGCCGCAGCAGCTCCGCACCCGCCTCGGTGAACACCACCCGCCTGCCCTCGCGCACCACCAGCGGGGTACCGAAGGCGCGCTCGAGTGCCCGCATCTGCTGGCTGATCGCGGGCTGGGTGTAGCCGAGTTCCCTGGCGGCCGCGGAGAACGAGCCCGTCCGCGCGACCTCGTGCAGCATCCGCAGGTGACGCAGTTCCAGCACTCGTCCAGGATTACCACCGCTGCCGCCCGCCCGCGACGGCCACCGGGCTGGTCCGGCGAACGATAAGCACGGCTTGGCCGAGCGGGATTTTTCGTCATTGGACCCCGGTGCCGGCCCGCGCGCACGATGACGACATGGTTACCCCGAGAATGGCCGGGTTCATCACCCGGCTGGCCGGGCTGTTCGACCGGGTCGCCGACCCGCACGAGCGGGCCCGCGCCGCGGCGGACGCGCTGGCCGGGTTGCTGCGCGCGGGCGGGATACTGGCGCCCGAGCACACCGAACCCGACCCGCGGCGGTACCGGCAGCATCTGGTGCATGTGGACGATCGGGCCAGGTTCTCCGTGGTGTCGCTGGTCTGGCTGCCCGGCCAGCACACCCCGGTACACAGTCACGCCTGCTGGTGCGTGGTCGGGGTGGTCACCGGCCGGGAGGCGGAGACCCGCTACCGCCTGGACCCGGCGGGCAGGGTGGTCCCCGCGGGCACCGCGGTGAACCTGCCCGGTGACGTGTGCTGGCTGGTGCCGCCGGAACGGGACATCCACCGGGTGTGCAACGACGGCGACCGGAAGGCCGTCTCGCTGCACGTCTACGGCGCGGACATCGCCGTCCGCGGCAGCAGCATCAACCAGGTGTATCCCGACCCCGCTGCGCGGCCGCGCGCTCCCGAGCACGCGCCATGATCTCGGTGATCACGCCGGTCTTGGCGTCGGCGTAGTGCTGGATGTACTTCCAGGTGCGCCCGGCGAGCTCGCGTTTGGTCCCGGCGTACAGCTCGCGGTCGGCCGGATCGGCGCGCAGGTGGTCGCGGAAGGTGCGGAACCGCTCGATCTCGCCGCTGTCCGGCGAGTGGACGTGCAGGTTCACGTTGGTGTCCTGCCCCTTGAAGGCACGGTGCCGCTCCCAGCCCGGCTCCCGGATCACCAGGCGGTACCCGGCGGCCTCCAGCGCGGGCAGGTAGGCGTCCTCGTCATCGGAGTCCGCGACCACCAGCAGGATGTCGATGATCGGTTTGGCGCACAGCCCGGGCACCGAGGTGGAGCCGACGTGTTCCAGCAGCACCACCCGGTCCCCGAGGACGCGCCGGATACGCTCGGCCTCCCGCTCGTACAGCAGGGGCCACCGCGGATCGTACTCGGCAAGGGTGACCGTGGAGTTCAGTTCAGGGGCGCCGCCCACCCAGATGGAGTCGATCTCCTCGTCGGTGTACTCGGCATTCTCCGGTTTCGGCACGACCGCTGTCCTTCCTCGAGGCAGCGGATCAACGTAGCACGGGCAGCAGGTCGAGCACATCGGTCCACGGCCGGTCCTCCGCCAGCCGGTGCGTGCGCACCCCGGCCGAGTCCAGCGCGTCCAGATGGCCCTGCCAGGCCGGGTGCCGGAACCGGGCGTCCCGGACCTGGTAGCCGACCACCATGCTCACCCCCGGTTCACCGATGGCATCGCCGAGCACGGTCAGCGCCTGGTTGTCCGCCAGCCCCAGCGCCAGCTTCGCCACCGAGCCCGCGGTGGCCGGGGCAAACAGGAACACCTCGGGGTCCGGATGCGGTCGCGGCCGCCCCGGCAGCCGGGAGGTGCTGCGTACCTCCAGCCCGGTGAGACCGCGCAGCCGGTCGAGCTCGCCGGAGTCGGCGAGCCAGTCCGCCGCCGTCGGGGTCAGCGTGACCGCCAGCTCCCAGCCGCGGGCCACGGCGGGGCCGGCGAGCTCGGCGCACAGCCTGCTCTCCACCCCGCCGCAGGAGCTCACCACCAGCCCGAGCAGCCGGGACATCAGGCTTCCGCCGGCTTGCGCAGGATCGCGCAGAACATCGCGTCGGTGCCGTGCCGGTGCGGCCACAGCTGCACGTAGGGGCCCGCCCCGAGGGTGGGCACCCCGGGGAAGAACTCGCGGGCGTCCAGGGTCTGTGCGCCCGCCCGGCGGGCACACTCGTGCACCACGCCCTCGGTCTCGGCGAGGTGCGGGGAGCACACCACGTAGGTCAGCACCCCGCCGGGCCGCAGCAGCTCCAGCCCGGCCAGCAGCAGCTGCCCCTGCAACCTGGTCAGCTCCGCGACGTCCGATGGCTTGCGCCGCCAGCGCGCCTCCGGCCTGCGCCGCAGTGCGCCGAGCCCGGTGCACGGCGCGTCCACCAGCACCCGGTCGTAGCAGGCGTCCAACCCGGACTCCCTGCCGTCGGCCACGTGCACCGTGACCGGAAGGCCCTCGGTGGCCCGCTCCACCAGCCGCGCCCGGTGCGGGGCCTTGTCCACCGCGTCCAGGGTGGCGCCCGAGGACTCGGCCAGCGCGCCGAGCAGCGCCGCCTTGCCGCCGGGGCCCGCGCACAGGTCCAGCCAGCGGGTGTCCGGGCCCGCCACCGGTGCCGCAGTGGCCGCGATCGCGCACAGCTGGCTGCCCTCGTCCTGCACGGCCGCCAGCCGGTCCTGGATCAGCTCCGAGTCGGCGAGGTCGCCTGCGCCCGGCGGCAGGTGCACGCCGTAGGGCGAGTACGGCGCCGGTTCCCCGCCGGTGATCGCGGCCAGCTCCTCCGCGCTGATCGCACCGGGCCTGGCGACCAGGTGCACCGCAGGCCTGGCGTCATCGGCCAGCAGCGCGGCCTCCAGCTCCGGCCCCTTGTCCCCCAGCGCCTCGGCGAAGGAGCGGGCCACCCAGCGAGGGTGCGCGCTGCGCAGGGCCAGGTTGCCGATCGGGTCGGTGGCGGCATCCGGCGCGAGTTCCGCGATCCAGGTTTCTTCGTCCTTTTCGGATACTCTGCGCAGCACCGCGTTGGCGAACCCGGCGACATGGGATCCGGCGTCGGCCCGCACCAGGTCCACGGTGGAGGTGACCGCGGCGTGCTCCGGGATCCTGGTGCGCATGAGCTGGTAGGCGCCCAGCCGCAGCGCGTCCAGCACGACTGCGTCCACTTTGTCCAGTGACCGGTCGAGGCAGGCTGCGATGATCTCGTCGAGCAGGCCTTGCGCCCGCGCCGTGCCATAGGTCAGCTCGGTGGCGAGCGCGGCATCCCGCCCGGTGATCCGGCGGTTACGCAGCAGCTCCGGTAGCGCCAGGTTGGCATAGGCATCCCGCTCCCGGATCGCGCACAGCACGTCCAGCGCCACCCGCCGGGCGGGGTCCTGCGGCGGCGGGCGGCGGGGGCCCTCCTTGCGCGGCGCGGGCCTGCCCCGCTGTGGTCGTGCGGGTTTCCGGTCCCGGCTCACGTCAGCCGCTCCCCTCGTTCGATTCTCGTACCGCGCGCCCAGTCGGTGGCCGCCATCCGTTTCTTGCCCTGTGCCTGCACCTCGCCGAGCCGCACCGGCGCGGTGGCGGTCCCGGCGAGCACCCGTTTGCGCTCCACCAGCAGCTCACCCGGTGCCAGCGGCCCTGCGTCCTCGGCGATCGTGACCGGGCCGAGTTTCAGCCGCTCGCCGCGGAACTCCGCCCAGGCACCGGGATCCGGGGTGACCGCGCGCACCTGGCGGTGCACGGCGAGGGCGGGGTCGGTGAACACCACCCGCGCGTCCGGCACCGTCACCTTGGGCGCGTAGCTGACACCCTCCTCCGGCTGCGGTTCGGCCCGCAACGTTCCGTCCTCGATACCGTCCATAGTGGACACAAGAAGCCGGGCGCCGGACTCGGCGAGCCGTTCCAGCAGCGTGCCGGCGGTGTCGGTGTCCGCTATCGGCTCGGTCACCACGCCGTACACCGGGCCCGCGTCCAGTTCACGCACGATCCGGAAGGTGGATGCGCCGGTCAGCTCGTCACCGGCCCGGATCGCGGCCTGCACCGGGGCGGCACCCCGCCAGGCAGGCAGCAGGGAGAAGTGCAGGTTGACCCACCCGTGCCGGGGCACATCCAGTGCCCGCTGCGGCAGCAGCGCCCCGTAGGCCACCACCGGGCAGGCGTCCGGGGCCAGCTCCGCCAGCCGGGCGAGGAACCCGGGGTCACCGGCCCGCGGCGGGGTGAGCACCTCGATCCCGTGCTCATCGGCGAGGGCGGCCACCGGGGAGCGGTTCACCCTGCGCCCCCGGCCGGACCTGGCATCCGGCCGGGTCACCACGGCCACCACCTCATGCCTGCCCGCGGCGACCAGGGCGCGCAGCGCGGGCACGGCCGGTTCCGGGGTGCCCGCGAACACCAGCCGCATCAGCCCGCCCCGCCCTCGGCCGGATCGTTTTCGCTACCTGGGAGATCGCACATCCAGGCCAGTTTAGAGCCCGCCGTCTCCGGCCTTCAGCAGCGCTCCTGTCTGCTCCACCAGCGCGAGGGCGACCGGCAGCTGGCGGGCCAGCGCATCCGCGGCCGGGTCGAAGGCCGACAGCGTGGCGCCGACCACCGGGTAGGCCGCACCCACCGCCGCGACGGCTTCCCGCACCGCGGCGGCGTCGGGGCCACCCGGTACCGCGTACTGGTTGGCGGGTCCGGTCGTCTCGCTGTCGTGCACGTCGAGGTCGATGTGCAGGTGCACCCTGGTGACCGAGCGGGGCAGCGCGCGCAGCGCCGCGGCGAGGCCCGCGCCGTGCACCTCATCCGGCGGCACCAGGTGCAGCCCGCTGCGCTCGATCCGCTCCCGCTCGGCCGCGTCCAGCGCGCGGGCCCCGGCGAGCACGACCTGCCGCTCGGGCACCGGGCGGAAACCCGGCACGGTGGCGGTCAGCGGGCGCCAGCAGTCCCCGGTGAGCATGGCAAGCGCCATCCCGTCGAGGAAGCCGCTGTCGCTGGTCTCCGGGGTGTTGAAGTCGCCGTGGGCGTCGAACCAGACCACGCCGAGGTCGTCGGCAGGACCGGTCAGGCCGGCGACGGCGCCGACCGTGGTGTTGCAGTTGCCCGCGAGCACCAGTGGCGCGCGGCCCGCCGCGGCATTCGCCCGGACCCGCTCGGACACCGACCGCTGCAGCAGGACCGCCGAGCGGATCTCACCGGCGAACGGTTCCTCCACCTCGATCGTGTGCTGCCCCGCAGCCGGTCCGAGCCGGTCCAGCGCGCCCCGCTCGATCAGCTGCCCTGGACCGGCACCCATCCGCTCACCGCGCCGCCCCGAATCGTAGGGCACCGCGAGCAGGTCGATTCCGTGCATCGCCGGAGTCTGCCCGCGACGGCGCGGCCGGGCAACGGAAAATCAGATCAGCTCGAGCGGGTCC
This sequence comes from Amycolatopsis aidingensis, assembly GCF_018885265.1. GTDB lineage: Bacteria > Actinomycetota > Actinomycetes > Mycobacteriales > Pseudonocardiaceae > Amycolatopsis > Amycolatopsis aidingensis. Next base: position 2,973,875 of record NZ_CP076538.1, on the reverse strand, counting down.
AGCTGCATCCGCACCGGCTCGGGATCCTTGCGCGCGCTGCGCAGGGCGGCGGCCGCGTGCACGGCGGCGGCGAGGGCGTTGCCGTCCTGCCGGGGCACCCGCACCAGCGCGCGTTCCCGCTCGGTGCGGCCCTCCGCATCCGGTTCCCCGAGCGGGACCGGCCCGAGCAGCTCGGCCGAGGTGGGCAGGCTGATCTCCGCCAGCAGGCTGGCCAGTGCGTCCGGTGAACCCTCCAGCCCGGCCATCCGCACGGCGGGCGGGAACCCGAGCTCGGTGCGCTCGGCCAGCTCGCGCTCGGCATGCCAGCCGGGGTCCCACCGCACCAGCGCCTGCACCGGGGTCAGCGCGGCGTCCGCGCCGACCACCACCCTGCCGCCGCGGGTGCCCCGGCGCACCAATGCGGCCGCGGTCATCCACCTGCGCAGGGTCTCCTCGGCGGCGCGCAGGTCCTGCCTGCCCAGCAGGGCCCAGCCGTCCAGCAGCAAGGCCGCGCCGTAGCCGCCATCGGCCACCGGCTCGGCGCCAGGGGTACACACCACCAGCGCGGCTTCGGCGTCCACGGTGGACAGCACCTCGCTGGCTCCCGAGGTACGCACGGGGACCCCGGGAAACGCCCTGCCGAGCTCCTCGGCGGTGCGCTTCGCGCCGACCACCACCGCCCGCAGCCTGCCGGAACCGCAGGTGGCGCACCGGAAACTCGAGTCCGGCACCCCGCACCACCGGCAGCTCGGCCTGCCGGGCGCCGAGCCGCCGGATTCAGCGGGGCCGGTGGGGCCGGTGCTGCCGGCCGGCAGCATCAGCGGCCCGGCGCACCGGCGGCACCGGGCGGGACTACGGCACCTGCCGCAGGCCAGCCCGGGAACATAGCCGCGGCGCGGCACCTGCACCAGCACCGGGGCCTGCGCGGCCAGCGCCGAACGAGCCGCCTCGAACGCCACCGCGGGCAACCGGGCGGCCCGCGCGGCCTGGTCCCGCGCCAGGTCGAAGTCCTCGCCGAAGGGGGTCACCCTCGGCATCTCGGCCCGCACCCGCTCCCGGTCGGCGACCACCGGATGCGCCCAGCCCGACTCCAGTAGCAGCTGTGCCTCCGCGGTGCGGGCGAACCCCGCCACCAGCAACGAGGCGCCCTCGGTGTGCGCGCGCAGCATCAGCACGTCCCGCACGTGCGGGTACGGCATATGCGGATCGACGTGCAGGTCGTCCCCGTCGTCCCAGACCACGAAGAGGCCGGGGTCGAGCACCGGCGCGAACATGGCCGCCCTGGTCCCGACCACCACCCGGACGCGGCCGCGCAGCACGGCCAGCCAGCGCCGGTAGCGCTCGGCGGGACCAAGGTCGGCGGAGAGGGCGACCACCGCCCGCTCGCCGACCAGCCCGGCGCAGGCTGCGTGCAGCCTGGCCAGATCGCGGTGATCGGGCACAACCAGCAGCGCGCCACGCCCGGTGGCGGCCACGGTGGCGGCCAGCTCGGCCAGCCTGCCGGGCCAGTCCTCCCCCGGCAGGGCCTGCCAGACGGCGTGCGCCGCCCGCCCGGCACCCAGCGCCTCGGCCAGTACCGGGCCGCGCGGATACCGCTGCCATCCGGTCCCGGCAGGTCGCGGCGGGGCCTGCGCCTGCTCCGATGCCGGTTCGCCCTCGGCCTTGGCATGCCGGGGCGGGATCGCAAGGCGCAGCACGTCGATCAGGGTCCCGCCGTAGCGCTGGGCTACCGCCCGGCACAGCGCGGCCAGCCGTGGCGGCAGCACCGGTTCACTGGAGGTCACCCGCTCCAGGAAGGCCAGGGTGCCGGTGTGCTCGGTCTCGGTGCCGCGTTCCACCAGGAACCCGTCCACGAGCTGCCCGGCGAACCGGACCCGCACCCGGCATCCCGGCACAGCGGCCTCGTCCAGCTCCCGCGGTACCTGGTAGTCGAAGGTGCGGTCCAGATGCGCCAGGGGCACGTCCACGACCACCCTGGCCACCGGATCGGTCTCGGCGGGCTGCCGCTGCCCCTTGCGGCCGCCCCCGCGCCTGCGCTCCGCCGCGGGCTTGCGCGGCGGGGCCGGCTTCGGCGCGGGACTCGGCAGGTCCCACAGCGGGGTCGGTTCGGGGCTGGTCACGCCCCTTCTCTACCAGACGGTCAGGACGGGGTGGCCAGTCGCCGGGTGAGCAGCCGGAAGGCCGGCCGCTCCACCCAGACCGTCAGCGCCCAGCCGAGCAGCACCGCGCAGGCCGCGAACGCGGGCACCCACGTCCACCAGTCCAGCCCGAGCTCGGCCATCCGCAGTGCGAGGATGGTGCCGATCGTGTAGTGCATCAGGTAGACGCCGTAGGAGATGCCTGCCAGCCACTGCAGGGGCCGCGCGAGGCGGGTGAGCCAGGGCAGCTGCCAGTCCGGGCGGTAGGCCGCGACGCAGATCAGCACCAGCCCGACGGTGAAGGCCTGCACCGAGTCCCCGTTGGGCGGGTGCCAGGCGTGCGCCACCAGGATCACACCGAGCATGCAGAACAGCTGGGCGAAGCTCATCCGGCCCCGGGACCAGCGGTAGATGACCACCCCGGCGATCACCAGGTGCGAGCGGTTCAGCCCGCTGCCGTCCATCACCACGCTCAACCACTGCGGCGGGGTGTCCCCCGGCGCCATCGCCAGCCCGCGCACAACCAGTGGAACCAGCAGCACCGCCCACAGCACGCCGGTGGCGGCCCTGCCCCTGATCCTGCCGCGAAACGCCAGTACCGCGATCGCGGTGAACGCGCTGACCTGCACCGGCACCGTCCAGTGCGCGAGGTCGATGTACTGCACCTGCGGGATCCACAGGTGCATCAGGGTCAGGTTGCCGATCAGGTCACCGAGGCTGGGTTGCGGGTAGCCGGCGGGGGCGGCCAACCGGGTGACAACGAAAATCACCAGTACGGCGACGAGGAATGCGGGCAGTAACCGGGCAACCCTGCGCACCCACCACCGCAGCGGGGTCTGCTTCCCGATCGTCATGGCGGCGAAGTAGCCGGAGACGACGATCAGCACCGCGGCGCCGAACGGGAAGTCCATCCGCAGCGGGGCCGGCAGCGGGTCGAGCCCATCCAGGCTGACCGGCGCCAGGAAGGTGGCGTGGAAGGCCAGTACCGCCCCGATGCCGAGCACCCGGATCGCGTCCCAGCTGAGGTACCGCGTGGTGACCTTCCGGGCGTTTTCGGTGCGCACCTCGGGGACGGCGAGTTCGGGAACGGCTGCCACGAAGCCGGGACATTAGCAACAAATCGCCCATCCCCTGATGGAGTGTGACGCAGACTACTGTCTTTAGTTGCCGATGACGGAACGGAGTGCGGCTGCCCGGTCGGTGCGCTCCCATGGCAGATCCAGCTCCGGCCTGCCGAAATGGCCGTAGGAGGCGGTCTGGGCGTAGATCGGGCGCAGCAGGTCCAGGTCCCGGATGAGCGCAGCCAGGCGCAGGTCGAACACCTCGGTGATGGCGGACTGGATCCGCGCCGGGTCCACGGTCTCGGTGCCGAAGGTCTCCACGAACAGCCCGACCGGGGACGCCTTGCCGATCGCGTAGGCCACCTGCACCTCGATCCGCGCGGCCAGGCCCGCCGCGACCACGTTCTTCGCCACCCAGCGCATGGCGTAGGTGGCCGAGCGGTCCACCTTCGAGGGGTCCTTGCCGGAGAAGGCGCCGCCGCCGTGCCGGGCCATCCCGCCGTAGGTGTCCACGATGATCTTGCGTCCGGTCAGCCCGGCGTCGCCCATCGGGCCGCCGATCACGAACCGGCCGGTCGGGTTGACCAGCAGCCGGGTGTCGGCCAGGTCCCAGCCGAGGTCCCGCACCACCGGGCCGACCACCTGCTCGCGCACGTCCGCCCCGAGCACGGTGTCCAGGTCGATGCCCTCGGCGTGCTGGGTGGAGACCACCACGGTGTCCAGCCGCGCGGGCCGCTCCCCCGCGTACTCGATGGTCACCTGGGTCTTGCCGTCCGGGCGCAGGTACGGCAGCGCCCCGTCCTTGCGCACCGCGGCCAGCCGCCTGGACAGCCGGTGCGCCAGCGCGATCGGCAGCGGCAGCAGCTCCGGGGTGTCGGAACAGGCATAGCCGAACATCAGCCCCTGGTCGCCTGCGCCCTGCTTGTCGATCTCGTCGAGTGCATTCTCCAGGCGTGACTCGTACGCGGTGTCCACGCCCTGCGCGATATCCGGGGACTGCGCGCCGATGGCCACGTTGACCCCGCAGGAGTTGCCGTCGAAGCCCTTCGCCGAGGAGTCGTAGCCGATCTCCAGGATCTTGTCCCGCACGATCGCCGGGATGTCCGCGTAGGCCTCGGTGGTCACCTCGCCCGCGACATGCACCTGGCCGGTGGTGATCATGGTTTCCACCGCGACCCTGCTGCGCGGGTCCTTGGCCAGCAGCGCGTCCAGTATCGCGTCGCTGATCGCGTCGCAGATCTTGTCCGGGTGGCCCTCGGTCACCGACTCCGACGTGAACAACCTGCGGTTCGACGCGCTCACGAGACTCGTCACTTCCCTCGCTGGTCCGGCTGGGTGATGCTGCCGAAAGCCTACCGAGATTCGGTGCGCGCTGGTCAGTTCCGCCGCAGGCGCGCCACCGCGTCCCACATGGCGGCCGCGAGTTGCGCCTTGCTGCCGAGGGGGATGGGGCGCTCGTCCCCGTCCGCGGACAGCAGCCAGCCCGCGTTCTCCTCGACCTCGAACGCCCTGCCCTGGCCAACCGCGTTGACCACCAGCAGGTCGCTGCCCTTGCGCTTGAACTTGACCCTGGCGTGGTCCAGTACCCCGCCCCGCTCGTCCCCGGTCTCCGCGGCGAAGCCGACGATGGTCTGGCCCGCGCGCCGCCCGGCGACCAGCTCGGCCAGGATGTCCGGGTTGCGGGCGAGGGTGACGGCCGGATCCGGCTCGCCCTCGCGCTTCTTGATCTTGTGCTCGGCCGGCCGGTCCGGCCGGAAGTCGGCCACGGCGGCGGCCATCACCACGACATCGGCCTGCTCGGCGGCCTGGTGCATGGCGGTGCGCAGTTCCTCGGCGGTGGACACCGCGACCACCCGCGCCCCCGCGGGGTCGGGCAGGGCCACCGTATGCGCGGCCACCAGGGTTACCTCCGCACCGCGCTGCGCCGCCACCCTGGCCAGCGCGTAGCCCTGCTTGCCCGAGGACCGGTTGCCGAGATAGCGGACCGGGTCCAGTGGCTCCCGGGTGCCACCCGCGGAGACCACGACACGCAGGCCCTCCAGGTCCCTTGGCAGGGCGGCGGGCTCGGCCAGCAGCAGCCGGGCCAGGTCCACGATCTCCCGCGGGTCGGCGAGCCTGCCCTTGCCGGTGTCCACACCGGTCAGCCTGCCCGCGTCCGGTTCGGCGACCACCAGGCCGCGGGAGCGGAGCAGGGCCACGTTGTCCCTGGTCGCCGGGTGTTCCCACATCTCGGTGTGCATGGCGGGGAAGAACGCGACCGGGCAGCGGGCGGTGAGCAGGGTGTTGGTCAGCAGGTCGTCGGCGAGGCCGTGCGCCGCCCTGGCCAGCAGGTCGGCCGTCGCCGGCACGACCAGCACCAGGTCGGCCTCCTTGCCGACCCGCACGTGCTGCACCTCGGGGACCTCGGTGAACACCCCGGTGTGCACGGAATGCCCGGACAGTGCCTCGAAGGTGGCGGCGCCGACGAACCGCAGTGCCGACTCCGTGGGCACGACCCGGACGTCGTGGCCCGACTCGGTCAGGCCACGCAGCACCTCACAGGCCTTGTAGGCGGCGATCCCGCCGCCTACGCCGAGGACGACGCGAGGTTTGCCGGAATCCGGCTCGGTCACTCGCCCTCGGTGTGCTCGAGCAGCCCGGCGTGGATCTCGCGCAGCGCGATGGACAGCGGCTTCTCCCGCGGCCCCGGCTCCACCAGCGGCCCGACGTACTCCAGCAGCCCCTCACCGAGCTGCGCGTAGTAGTCGTTGATCTGGCGCGCCCGCTTGGCCGAGTAGATCACCAGGGCGTACTTGGAGCTGACCTTGTCCAGCAGGTCGTCGATCGGCGGGTTGGTGATGCCCTCCAACGCCTCGCCCTGGGTACCCAGCGTAATCGCGGTCACTCGCACAACTCCTGAACAGTCAGAACGGTCAACGGGAAGACTCGGCGTCTTCGCCGGTCATCAAGTCTAGCAACTCCCGTGCGGCGGCCCGCACGTCGGCGTTCACCACGGTGGCGTCGAACTCCCCCGCGGCGGCCAGCTCGCGCTCCGCCTCGGCGAGCCGGGCCTGCACCGCCTCGTCCTGCTCGGTTCCCCTGCCGGTCAGCCTGCCGACCAGCTCGCCCCAGGACGGCGGCACCAGCATCACCAGCCGGGAGTCCGGCATGGCGGCGCGCACCTGGCGGGCGCCCTGTAGCTCGATCTCCAGCACCGCGGGGCGCCCGGCCCGCAGCGCCTCCTCCACCGGGGTCCGCGGGGTGCCGTAGCAGTTGCCCGCGAACTCGGCGTGTTCCAGCAGCTCGCCGCGGGCGATGAGGTCCTGGAACCCTTCCCGGTCGACGAAGTGGTAGTGCTGCCCGTCCACCTCGCCGGGGCGGGGCGGGCGGGTGGTCACCGAGACGCTGAAGTAGATCTCCGGGTTCAGCCGGCGCAGCTCGCCCACCACGCTGGACTTGCCGACGCCGGAGGGGCCCGACACAACGGTGAGCCGGTGCCGGGACTGCTTCCCGGACACCGGCTCACCCTGGGGCCCGTGGGCGCCGATTCGTGCGTCGCTCACTCGCCGCTGAACTCGGCGAGCAGCGCCTTCCGCTGCCGGTCGCCGAGGCCGCGCAGGCGGCGGCTGGTGGCGATCTCGAGACGCTCCATGGTCTGCTGCGCGCGCACCTTGCCGACGCCGGGAAGGGCCTCGAGCAGGGCAGACACCTTCATCTTGCCGAGGACCTCGTCCTCATCGGCCTGCTTGAGGACATCGGCAAGGGTCGTGCCGCCCCGCTTGAGTCGCTCCTTGAGCTCGGCGCGGGCGCGACGGGCGGCAGCGGCCTTCTCCAGCGCCGCAGCACGCTGTTCCTCGGTGAGCTGGGGAAGTGCCACGTTTTCCTCCGGTAGTACTCAAATTCTGGGTGGGTGTCGCGACCGTACCGATCCCTGCGTACGGGCCACAATGCGGGGTGGCCGGTCAGCGCCGAACAGACAGCCTGCTATTGCGGCCGGACGAGCGGAATCCGCCATCCGGCTGCTTAAGTTTCCAAAATCCCTTGCGTACGCCGTACGGCGTCACGGAGCGCGACCGGATCCGGGCCGTGCCGCAGGATCTCCCTGGACGAGGCGGGCAGCACCCCTGGCAGCCCGGGGCCGAAGACCCGGCGCAGGTCGGCCACGGTGGCGCCCTGGGCGCCGAAACCGGGAGCCAGGACAGGACCTCCCAGCCCGCCGAGGTCCAGCTCGGCTGGATCCACCGTGGCCCCCACGACCACGCCCACATCGCCGAGCGGGGCGGCACCGGCATTGCGCTCCGCGGCGGCGTCCACGATCGACTGCGCCACCGTGCGGCCGTCCGCCAGCCGCGCGGTCTGCACCGCCGCCCCTTCCGGGTTGGAGGTGCGGGCCAGCACGAACACGCCCTTACCGGCCTCCAGCGCCGGCGTGAGCGCCCCGAAGCCGAGGTAGGGCGACACCGTGACCGCATCGGCCCCCAGCGTCCCCTCGGCGAGGTAGGCCGCCGCGTAGGCCGCCATGGTGGAGCCGATGTCGCCGCGTTTCACGTCCAGCAGGACCAGCGCACCGGCCTGCCGTGCCAGTGCCACGACCCGCTCCAGCACCGCGATCCCGGCCGAGCCGTACGCCTCGAAGAACGCCGACTGCGGTTTGACCACCGCGACCCGCTCGGCCAGCACCTCGGTGGCGGTGAGCGCGAACCGCTCCAGGCCGCTCGCGTCCGCAGGCAGGCCCCAGTCCGCCAGCAGGCCGGGATGCGGGTCCACCCCGGCGCACAGCGGCCCGCGGGCGGCCACCGCCGCGGCCAGCCGCTGCCCGAACCGCTCGCTCATGCCCGGGTGGCCCGCAGCGCGGACTGCAGCTGTTGCAGCGAGCGCACGCCGATATCGCCCCTGATCAGCTCCTCGATGCCGTGCACGGCCGCCGCGGCGCCCTGGATGGTGGTGACGCAGGGGATGTCCCTCGACACCGCCGCGGTGCGGATCTCGTAGCCGTCCACCCGGGGTCCGCTGTTGCCATAGGGCGTGTTGATGACCATGTCGACCTTGCCCGCCAGGATGAGCTCCACGATGTTCGGCTCGCCCTCGGCGCTGCCCTCGTAGTGCTTGCGCACGGTCGCGCAGGCGATCCCGTTGCGCCGCAGCACCTCGGCGGTGCCGGAGGTGGCCAGCACCTCGAACCCGAGGTCGGCCAGTCGCTTCACCGGGAAGATCAGCGAGCGCTTGTCCCGGTTGGCGACCGAGACGAACACCGTGCCGCTCCTCGGCAGCAGGCCGTAGGCCCCGGCCTGCGACTTGGCGTAGGCCTTGCCGAAGGAGACGTCCACCCCCATCACCTCGCCGGTGGACTTCATCTCCGGGCCGAGCAGCGAGTCCACCCCGTGTCCCTCGGGGGTGCGGAACCGGTGGAAGGGCAGCACGGCCTCCTTCACCGACACCGGGGAGTCCGCTGGCAGCATCCCCCCATCCCCCTCGGCAGGCAGGATCCCGGCCGCGCGCAGCTCCCGGATGGACGAGCCGGTCATGATCAGCGAGGCGGCCTTGGCCAGCGGCACGGCGGTGGCCTTGGAGACGAACGGGACCGTGCGCGAGGCCCGTGGGTTGGCCTCCAGCACGTAGATCACGTCGTCCTTGAGGGCGTACTGGACGTTCAGCAGCCCGCGCACCCCGACCCCCTCGGCGATCGCCTCGGTGGAGCGGCGCACGGCCTCGAGGTCGGTCTGCCCGAGGGTGATCGGCGGCAGGGCGCAGGATGAGTCCCCGGAATGGATCCCGGCCTCCTCGATGTGCTCCATCACGCCGCCGAGGTAGAGCTGCTCCCCGTCGTAGAGGGCGTCCACGTCGATCTCGATCGCATCGTCGAGGAAGCGGTCCACCAGCACCGGGTGCTCCGGGGACACCGCGGTCGCGCGCTGGATGTAGCCCTCCAGATGGGCCTCGTCGTAGACGATCTCCATGCCGCGCCCGCCGAGCACGTAGGAGGGACGGACCAGCACCGGGTAACCGATCTCGTCGGCGATCCGCTTGGCGCCATCGAACGAGGTCGCGGTGCCGTACTTGGGCGCGGGCAGGCCGGCGTTCACCAGCACCGTGCCGAAGGCGCCGCGTTCCTCGGCGAGGTGGATGGCCTCTGGCGGGGTGCCCACGATCGGCACCCCGGCGTCGGCCAGCCGCTGGGCCAGCCCGAGCGGGGTCTGGCCGCCCAGCTGGACGATCACCCCGGCGACCGTGCCGGATGCCTGCTCGGCATGCACGACCTCCAGCACGTCCTCGAAGGTCAGCGGCTCGAAGTAGAGCCGGTCGGAGGTGTCGTAGTCGGTGGAGACGGTCTCCGGGTTGCAGTTGACCATCACCGTCTCGAACCCGGCCTCGCGCAGCGCGATCGCCGCGTGCACGCAGGAGTAGTCGAACTCGATGCCCTGGCCGATCCGGTTCGGCCCGGAGCCGAGGATCAGCACCTTCGGCCGCTCCCGCTGCGGGGCGACCTCGGACTCGGCGGCTGGATCGGCCTCATAGGCCGAGTAGTGGTACGGGGTGCGCGCGGCGAACTCGGCCGCGCAGGTGTCCACGGTCTTGAAAACCGGCCGCACGCCGAGCCGGTGCCGCAGCGCCCGTACCCCGTCCTCGCCTGCCAGCTCGGGGCGCAGCGCCGCCAGCTGGCGGTCGGAAAGCCCGGTGCGCTTGGCCCTGCGCAGCAGCTCGGCGTCCAGCACCGGAGCCGCGCGCACCTGCTCGCCGATCTCGCCGATCAGTCCGATCTGGTCGATGAACCAGGGGTCGATCCCGCTGGCGGCATGCACCTGCGCCACGGTGGCGCCCAGCCGCAGCGCCCGTTCCACCGCGTACAGCCTGCCCTCCCGGGGCGTGCGCAGTTCGTCCAGTGTGGACTCACAGGTGACGCCGGCGGGATCGGGTGCGGTCCAGAACCCGGTCGCCTTGGTCTCGATCGAGCGCATCGCCTTGCCAAGCGCCTCGGCGAAGCTGCGGCCCATCGACATCGCCTCGCCGACGCTCTTCATCGTCGTGGTCAGCGTCGGGTCCGCGCCGGGAAACTTCTCGAAGGCGAACCGCGGAACCTTGACCACCACGTAGTCCAGGGTCGGCTCGAAGGAGGCCGGGGTCTCGCCGGTGATGTCGTTACGGATCTCGTCCAGGGTGTAGCCGATGGCCAGCTTCGCGGCGATCTTGGCGATCGGGAAGCCGGTGGCCTTGGAGGCCAGTGCCGAGGACCGGGAGACCCGCGGGTTCATCTCGATCACGACCATCCGGCCGTCGGCCGGGTTGATCGCGAACTGGATGTTGCAGCCGCCGGTGTCCACGCCGACCTCACGCAGCACCGCGATCCCCACATCGCGCATGTGCTGGTACTCGCGGTCGGTCAGGGTCATCGCGGGCGCCACGGTCACCGAGTCGCCGGTGTGCACCCCCATGGCGTCCACGTTCTCGATCGAGCAGACCACCACCACGTTGTCCTGCCGGTCGCGCATCAGCTCGAGCTCGTACTCCTTCCAGCCGAGCACGCTCTCCTCGATCAGCACCTCGGTCACCGGGCTCTCCTCCAGCCCGAGCGAGGCCATCCGCTCCAGTTCCGCTTCGGTGTGCGCCATCCCGGAACCGAGCCCGCCCATGGTGAAGGAGGGCCGGATCACCACCGGCAGCCCGACCTCGGCCACGGTCGCGCGCACCTCGTCCATCGAGTGGCAGACGGCGCTGCGCGGCACCCCGGCACCGACCGTGCGCACGATGTCCTTGAACTTCTGCCGGTCCTCGCCGCGCTGGATGGCTTCGACGTCCGCGCCGATCAGCTCCACGCCGTACTTCTCGAGCACCCCCTGCTCGTGCAGGGTCACCGCGGCGTTCAGTGCGGTCTGCCCGCCCAGCGTGGCCAGCAGCGCGTCCGGCCGCTCGGTGGCGATCACCTTCTCCACGAACTCCGGGGTGACCGGCTCCACGTAGGTGGCGTCGGCGAACTCGGGGTCGGTCATGATCGTCGCCGGGTTGGAGTTGACCAGGCTCACCCGCAGGCCCTCGGCCCGCAGCACCCGGCAGGCCTGGGTGCCCGAGTAGTCGAACTCGGCGGCCTGGCCGATCACGATCGGGCCGGACCCGATGACGAGCACGTGCTCGATATCAGTCCTTTTTGGCATTGGCGGCCTCCAGCAGACTCACGAACTCGTCGAAAAGGGGCTCGGCGTCGTGCGGCCCCGCGGCGGCCTCCGGGTGGTACTGCACGGAGAACGCGGGCACCTCGGCGCAGCGCAGGCCCTCCACCGTGCCGTCGTTGGGGCAGTAGTGGCTGATCGTGGCGGTACCGAACGGCGAATCGAACCGCTGCCCGGCCTCGCCCTCCAGGGCGAACCCGTGGTTCTGCGCGGTGATCGCCACCCGGCCGGTGGCCACGTCGATCACCGGGATGTTGATCCCCCGGTGGCCGTAGCGCATCTTGTAGGTGCCCAGTCCCAGCGCGCGGCCGAGGATCTGGTTGCCGAAGCAGATGCCGAACAGCGGCAGCCGCCGCTGCAGCACCTCCCTGGTGAGCGCGATGGCGTGGGTCTGGGTCTCCGGGTCCCCTGGTCCGTTGGAGAGGAACACCCCGTCCGGCTGCACCGCCAGCAGATCGTCCAGGCCCGAGGTCATCGGCAGCACGTGCACCTCGATGCCCCGGCTGGTCAGCAACCGGGGGGTGTTGGACTTGATGCCGAGGTCCAGCGCGGCCACCCGGAACCGCCGCTGCCCCTGCGCGGGCACCACGTAGGGCTGCGGGGTGCTCACCTCGCCCGCCAGGTCGGCCCCCTTCATCGAAGGGCTCTCCCGCACCGCCGCGGCCATCTCCTCGTCCGAGCCGAGTGCCTGCCCGGAGAACACCCCCGCGCGCATCGCGCCGTGCTCGCGAATATGCCTGGTCAGGGTGCGGGTGTCCACCTCGGCGATCCCCACGACGCCCTGCGCGCGCAGTTCCTCGTCCAGGGTGCGCCTGCTGCGCCAGTTGGACGGCGTGCGCGCCGGGTCACGCACCACGTAGCCGGACACCCAGATCCGGTCCGACTCGTCGTCCTCGTCGTTCCACCCGGTGTTGCCGATCTGCGGAGCGGTCTGCACCACGATCTGCCGGTGGTAGGAGGGGTCGGTGAGGGTCTCCTGGTACCCGGTCATCCCGGTGCAGAACACGACCTCGCCGAGGGTGCGGCCCTGCGCGCCGTATGCGGCGCCGCGGAACACCCTGCCGTCCTCCAGCGCCAGCGCCGCGGGCACCCGTGTCGCCGTCATTCCTGTGTTCCTTTCTCGACAGTGTCCGCGCCCAGCGCGTCGATCCACTGTGGATAGCTGTCGGTGTCCTCCCCGCGGAACCCGGTGTCGATATCGGTGCCCGCCAGCCGCCAGGTGATCACCAGCAGGCTGTCGGTGCCCATCACCTTGCCCGCCATCCCCCTGGCGACCGTGGCCGCCAGCACCGACTCCCTGGGAATCCAGAACGCGGGCGCGCCCTCGCGCAGCACCTCGATCCCGCCGGGGTACAGCCGCAGGGCCGCCGTGCTGCGCACGCCCGCGCCCCTGGTCACGATCCGCTGCTGCCAGTGGCCCGCCCTGGTCGAGCAGACGTAGACCCCCCGCGCCGCAGGCAGCACCGGGGTTCCCGGCTCGGCCGGCACCTCGGGGAACGGCGCGAACTCGACGCTCTGCGTGCGGGCCTGGCGGCGCCAGCCGCGCCACATGCCGAGCAGGCACAGTGCGAAGAAGGCCACGACCAGCAGGGTCAGCAGCAACCGCTCCATCAGATGATCCTCCCCGCCCTGGCGGTGATCCGCCCGCGCAGCAGCGTCGCGGTCACCGCGGCAGGCAACCGCATGTCCTCGTAGGGGGTGTTGGCGGCGAGGCTTGCCAGCTCGGCGCCGCGCACCGTCCATTCGGCCGCCGGGTCCACCAGCACCAGGTTCGCAGGCTCGCCTGCCTCGATCGGCCTGCCCTGGTCCGGCAGGCCTGCGATCTCGGCAGGCCGTTCGCTCATCACCCTGGCGAGGCCGCGCCAGTCCAGCAGCCCGGGCTCGACCATGGTGCGCACCACGATCGACAGCGCGGTCTGCAGGCCGAGCATGCCCGGCTTGGCCGCAGCCCACTCGCAGTCCTTGTCCTGCGCGGCGTGCGGGGCGTGGTCGGTGGCCACGCAGTCGAGCACGCCCTCGGCCAGCGCGGTGCGCATCCGCCGCACATCGGCGTCGGTACGCAGCGGCGGGTTGACCTTGTTGACCGGGTCGTAGGTGGCCAGCCGCTCGTCGGTGAGCAACAGGTGGTGCGGGGTGACCTCGGCGGACAGTCTGCCGTCCGCGCGCGGCCTGGCCCATTCCAGCACGTCCACGGTGCCCGCGCTGGAGACATGACACACGTGCAGGCGCGCCATGGCGCGCTCGGCGAGCAGGCAGTCCCTGGCCACGATCGCCTCCTCGGCGGAGGCAGGCCAGCCGGTGTAGCCCAGCCGGGCCGCGCGCTCGCCCTCGTGCGCCTGCGCGCCGACGGTGAGCGCGGGCTCCTCGGCGTGCTGGGCGATCACCGCGTTCAGCGCGGTGGAGTACTCCAGCGCCCTGCGCATGATCAGCGGGTCGGCCACGCAGTGCCCGTCGTCGGAGAACATCCGCACCCCGGCCGCCGAGCCCGCCATGGTGCCCAGTTCGGCCAGCTTCTCCCCGGCCAGCCCGACCGTCACCGCGCCCACCGGGTGCACGTCCACCAGCCCGACCTCCCGGCCGCGCCGCCACACGTGCTCCACGATCACCTGGTTGTCCGCAACCGGGCTGGTGTTGGCCATGGCGAACACCGCGGTGAAGCCACCGAGGGCGGCCGCGGCCGAGCCGGTGGCGATGGTCTCGGCGTCCTCCCTGCCCGGTTCCCGCAGGTGGGTGTGCAGGTCGACGAGCCCGGGCAGCAGCACCTGGCCCGCCGCGTCCAGCACCTCGGCCCCCGCGGGCGGGTCCGGGGCACCGATCTCCGCAATCACCCCGTCCGCGATCAGCAGGTCGACCGGCTCGCCCTCGCCGTAGGGCCGCGCCCCCTTGATCAGCACCGGTGCCCTGAACGTGGCGTTCGAGACGTCAGATGTCTCAAATGTGCCGTTCGCGATGTTGGACGTCCCGAAAGTGGCGTTCACGCGGCCTCTCCCTCTCCGGCCAGCAGGTGGTACAGCACGGCCATCCGGACGTGCACGCCGTTGCGGACCTGTTCGGTGATCGCGGACTGGGGCGCGTCCGCCACGGCGGGCGCGATCTCCATCCCGCGCAGCATCGGGCCGGGGTGCAGTACCACGGCATGCTCGGGCAGCAGCCGCAGCCGCGCCTCGTTCAGCCCGTAGGCGATGGAGTACTCCCGCGCCGAGGGGAAGAACCCACCGTGCATGCGCTCGGCCTGCACCCGCAGCATCATCACCGCGTCCAGCGCGGGCAGCTCGGCGTCCAGCTGGTGCGTGACGGTGACCGGAAGGGACTCCACGCCGGGTGGCAGCAGGGTCGGCGGGGCGATCAGCACCACCTCGGCGCCCAGCGTGGCCAGCAGGTGCACGTTCGACCGGGCGACCCGGCTGTGCAGCACGTCGCCGACGATGCCGATCCGGCGCCCGGCCAGCTCGCCGAGCCGCTCCCGCAGGGTGGCGGCGTCCAGCAGGGCCTGGGTCGGGTGCTCATGCGTGCCGTCCCCGCGTTGACCACGCCCGTGGGCGTGTCGGCCAGCCAGCCAGCCAGCCGGTGGGCCGCGCCCGAGGCGGGGTGCCGGATGATCACGCAGTCCGCACCGGCCGCGGACAGGGTCAGCGCGGTGTCGCGCAGCGACTCGCCCTTGCCGACCGAGGACGCGCCAGCCGAGACATTGATCACGTCGGCGCTCATCCATTTGCCCGCGATCTCGAAGGACACCCTGGTGCGGGTGGAGTTCTCGTAGAACATCGTGATCACGGTCCGCCCGCGCAGCGTGGGCAGCTTACGCACCTCGCGGCCGAGCAGGGTCCGTTTGAGCTCGTCGGCGGTGTCCAGCACCGCGGTGGCCTGCTCGGCCGCCAGCCCATCCGTGGCGAGCAGGTGCTTCACCGTTCCTCCTCCGCGCCGTTCTCGCTGGTCCGCAGCAGCACCGCGTCCCGCCCATCCACTTCGGACAGGAGTACGGCGATGTCCTCGGCGCGCGAGGTGGGCACGTTCTTGCCCACGTAGTCGGCGCGGATCGGCAGCTCCCGGTGGCCACGGTCGACCAGCACGGCGAGCTGCACCGCGCGCGGGCGGCCGTGATCGCGCAGGGCGTCCAGGGCGGCGCGGATGGTCCGTCCGGAGTAGAGCACGTCATCCACCAGCACAACCACGCGCTCGTCGAGCCCGGACTCCGGCAGCTGGGTCTGCTCGAGCGGCCGGGTGGGCCTGCGCCGCAGGTCGTCCCGGTAGAGCGTGACGTCGATCGCACCGGCAGGGACCTCGACCCCGGAGAACTCGGTGACCCGCTCGGCGAGCCGGTGGGCCAGCGGCGCTCCCCTGGTCGGGATGCCGAGTAACACGGGCGGAGCCGCGGGGGCTGCACCCAAAGCCGTCTTCTCGATGACCTGATGGGCCATTCGAGCGATGGTGCGCGCGACGTCTCCGGCCGAGAGCAGCTCCCGCTCAGCGGCCGATTCCGCCGCGCCACGTGGACGTGGCGCCACGGTGGACCTCCTTCCCCGCCTCGCCGGACGGGTCCTTAAAGGACGTCGATCCCCCCGTTGATCTGGGGATCGAACTGACAGTAGCAGGGCACCCGCCTCAGCCTTCCGGGTGGTGCGGACGTGCCGGGGACCACCTCAGACAATGATCTGCTTGACCTGGTGACGACAACGAGTAACCATTACTCTGAGTATTCGACTCAAGGAGTGCCCGTTCGGTCCGTCCGATCGAACGGGGCGAGGAAACGGAGAACCACCAGATGGGCGATTACGCCAAGGCGCTCGGGGCCAAGCTCCGCGGGATCCGCCAGCAGCAGGGCTTGTCCCTGCACGGAGTCGAACAGAAGTCCGGTGGGCGCTGGAAGGCGGTCGTCGTCGGCTCCTACGAACGTGGTGATCGCGCGGTGACCGTGCAGAAGCTGGCCGAGCTGGCCGACTTCTACGGGGTGCCCGTCGTCGAGTTGCTGCCCGAGGGACGGGTGCCGTCCGGAGCCGAACCGGCCACCAAGATCGTCATCAACCTGGAGCGGCTCCAGCAACTGCCCGCCGAGAAGGTCGGTCCGCTCGCCCGGTATGCCGCGACGATCCAGAGCCAGCGCGGCGACTACAACGGCAAGGTGCTCTCGATCCGCACCGAGGACCTGCGCTCGCTGGCGATCATCTACGACATGACGCCGGGCGAACTCACCGAACAACTGATCGACTGGGGTGTGCTCCCGCCGGAGGCCCGGCCTTCGAAGGAGGACTGAGCCGCACCGGGCCGGCTGCTGGGGATTCGTCGGCGACTTCTCGTCCTGCGGGGAAGCCGCCGACGAATCCCGGGTTACAGCACGGCCCGCAACCGCTCGGCGATGCTGCCGATCCGGCCGAGCACGCCGTTGACGAAGCGCGGCGAGTCGTCGGTGGAGAGCTCCTTGGCGATCCCGACCGCCTCGTCGATCGCCACCGGATCCGGCACGTCGGCCGCCCACAGCAGCTCGTACACGCCGACCCGCAGCACTGCGAGGTCCACCACCGGCATGCGGTCCAGGGTCCAGCCCTGCGCGTGCTCCTCGAGCAGCTCGTCGATCCGCTCCCGCCGCGCGGTCACGCCTTCGACCAGTGTGATCGTGTAGTCGCTGACCACCTCGACCTCGGTGCAGCCGACCCGCTCGGACAGCAGGGTGACCGCGTCGGCGGACCGTTGCGCGGCCTCGTACAGGATCTCCACGGCACGCCTGCGTGCGGCGCGCCTGCCGGTGCCGCCACCGCGGACAGGTGTTCGCCCGGAACTCACCGGGGCCTCAGCCGGACACACGGCCGAGATACCGACCGTCTCGGGTGTCGACCTTGACCTTCTCGCCGGTGGTGACGAACAGCGGAACCTGGACCTCGGCCCCGGTCTCCAGCTGGGCCGGTTTGGTCCCGCCGGTGGACCGGTCCCCCTGGATGCCGGGGTCGGTGTGCTCGATGACCAGCTCCACCGAGGCGGGCAGCTCCACGTAGAGCGGCACACCGTCGTGGGTGGCGACGGTGGCGGTGGAGTTCTCCAGCATGTACTTGGCCGCGACGCCGACCGTCTCGCCGGGAACGGTGATCTGGTCGAAAGTGTCACCGTCCATGAAGATGTAGTCGGAGCCGTCCTGGTACAGGTAGGTCATCTCCCGCCGGTCCACGTTCGCGGTGTCAACCTTGGTGCCTGCGTTGAACGTCTTGTCCACGACCTTCCCGGACAGGACGTTCTTCAGCGTCGTGCGCACGAAGGCACCGCCCTTGCCCGGCTTCACGTGCTGGAAGTTCACGACGGACCACAGCTGGCCGTCGAGGTTGAGGACCATGCCGTTCTTCAGGTCGTTGGTGGTGGCCACGGGTGTGTGCTCTCCTGCTGTCGGGCGCGGTCTAGACGACCACGAGTTCTTTGGTGCTCAGGGTGAGGATCTCGGGAGTACCGTCCCGCACGACGAGCGTGTCCTCGATGCGCACGCCACCGCGGCCAGCGAGATATACGCCAGGCTCGACGGTGACCGCCATACCGGCGGATAGTGTACCGGCGCCCGTGGCCGCCAGGCTGGGCGCCTCGTGCACCTGCAGTCCCACGCCGTGCCCGAGGCCGTGCGCGAACTCCTCGCCGTGCCCCGCCTCGGTGATCACATCCCGGACCGTCTTGTCCACCTCGGACACCTCCGCGCCCGGCCGGGCGGCCGCGCACCCGGTGGCCTGTGCCGCCCGCACCAGCTCGTACAGCTCCCGCTGCCAGGCTGCGGGCTCGCCCAGCACAAAGGTTCTGGTCATATCCGAGTGGTAGCCGTGGACCACCGCCCCGAAGTCCAGTTTCACGAGATCACCCGCGGCCAGCGCGGTTCCGGTCGGCCGGTGGTGCGGGATGGCCGAATGGGCCCCGGCGGCCACGATGGAGGGGAAGGCGGTGCCGGCGGATCCGTGGTCCAGCATCCGGTTCTCCAGGTCCCGTGCGACCTCGGCCTCGGTCCGGCCCGGCCGCAGCCCGCCAGCCGCGACCAGGTCCGCCAGCGCCCGGTCGGCGACGGCGCAGGCCTCGCGCAGCCAAGCCACCTCCTGCTCGTCCTTGACCATCCGCAGCCGCTCGGTGAGCCCGGGGGCGCGGGTCAGCTCGACCCCTTGGGCCAGGCCGGCCAGGGTGTCGAAGGAGTCCACGCTGACGTGCTGGCTTTCGAACCCGGTGCGCCGGTAGCGCGCGGGCTGTTCCCCGGCCCGGGTGGCCAGGGCGGCCGCGCTGGACCGCTGCAGCACGTGCTCGAGGTCGGGAACCTCGGCCTCGGCCTGGGTGGCATACCGCCCGTCGGTACAGAACACCGTCGCGGCCTCGTCCGCGCCGTCCTCGGCGTGCAGCAGCAACGCCGCGTTGGATCCGGTGAACCCGGTCAGGTAACGGATGTTCACCAGGTCGGTGACCAGGAGGGCGTTCAGGTCGGCTTCGGTCAGCAGGGCGCGCAGGGCGGCGCGGCGATGAGCGTGAGTTTCCGGCACCCCGCCAGCTTAGTGTCGCCGGGGTGAGTGCCCGGGGGAATGGTCCCGCGCGGGACCGGGGCGCGGTTACAGTGGGCGGATGCGGTCCTGGATTGTTCGCGGACTCGGTATGGCCGTGCTGCACGCCGCCGCCGCGGTCGCGCTCGCCAAGGTCACGGTGTACCAGCCGACCGACCTGACGGTGCTCACCGTCGTGGTGCTGGCCCTGCTGGTCGGCGCCGCGGCACTGTGGAGTGCCATCGACGCCTGGCTGGGCCTGGACGACCGCGGCCGGGTCTGGTTCATCGCCGCGCTGGTGTCCGGCCCGGTCGCCGGCCTGTTCACCGTGATCGGCAAGAGCCTGCTGGTGGACCAGACCGGGCTGAGCGCGCTGGGCAGCGCACTCACCGGCGGCGCCGCGTTCACCGCGCTGCTGGTGCTGGTACCCGCGGGCCTGGGGCTGTTCGTGGGCACGCGGATCGGCGGCCAGGGCCGTTCGGAGGAGGACTCCGGTCAGTTCTCCAGCGCCGAGCCCGCCGGGTAGGCATCCCACGCGCGGTCGGTGATCGGCCGCACCGCGGAGTCGTTCAGCTCGGCGGCCTGCCGGGAACGGATCGGCCACAACCTGCCGTCGTCCAGTACCAGCCCCATCCCGGACTCCGGCGCGTTCACCGCCTCGGCTCCCGGGCGCAGCCGGGCGGTGACCGGGATCCCGTCCAGCTGCGGCAGCCTGCGGTCGAGCACCCGGTCGGCCAGCGCGGTGGCCACCGAGCGACGGTCCACCCGGACCACGGTGCCGTCGGTGACCAGGTCCATGGTGCGTACCGGCGAGGGCATCGCGGTGCCCTCCAGCACGGCCAGTGCCTGCTCCGGTTCCGCGCAGGCCGGCACCCCGTGCACATCCAGGCCGAAATGCCGCAGGTTGGTCGGGGCGTCGGCGCCCCCGATCGTGGTGGCGCGCACGACGTCGAAGGGCACCCGGCCACAGGGGTCGGTCACCGAGGCCGGCGCGTGGCCGTCCGGCCTGCGCACCAGGCCCGGCCCTTCCTTCCACGGGCCGGGGATCAGCACCGGCTGGTACGGGTTGGCGGTGAACTCCCGGTCCCAGAAGGTGATCGTGGTGCCCGCCTCGGTCTCGTGCGCGATGGCGAAGGCGGACAGCGCGTCCACCCACATCAGGTCGGCGCTGAACGCGTCGACCAGGGAACGGGTGCGCGGGCTCTCGGTGTCGCCGACCGGCGTGAAGCCCTCGGCGCCCAGCGCCTCGACGCCGCTGCCGAAGGCCGGGTCCCTGGATCGCAGCACGAACTGCCCGGCGCCGTTCCAGCCCGCGGCCGCGCCGGTGGTGTCGGTGAACATCAGGTAGAACCAGCCGTCCAGGTGGACGGCGGCCGGCTGGCCCGCGCCGTAGATGTTGTCCCGGCGCTGGTCGTGCGCGGGCCGCAGGATCGGCCCCGGCGCGGCGCGGGTGAAGTTGATCCCGTCGTGGCTCACCGCGAGGCCGATCGAGTTACCGAGCGCGTGGTCCCCCGCCGCCCCGGTGTAGTACAGGTAGTAGGTGCCGCCGACCCGCAGCACCGAGGGGTCACAGGTGTGCACCCCGTCGAACCCGCCGGGGCTGCCGGACAGCACTGCCTTCGGCGCGCCGCCTGCCGGCCCGGTGAACGGCCCGCTGGCGCCGGGCGCCTCGGCGTAGAGGATGTCGTCGCCGGGCGGCGGGGCGCTGCCGTACTGGCTGCACCACCACATCCGGACCCGGCCGCCGTCGAGCATCACCGAGGGGCCGTAGTTGTAGACCGCGTCGGCGGCGCCCGCGGCCACCACGCTGTCGCTCTGCCGGAGGTCGTCCACCTCGAGCGGAACGTCCCGTGGCGGGGGCGGCCGCTCGGCCCCGCCCGCGATCGGCTGGTCCCCGCCGTCGGCCCGGGGCAGCGCGTTGCCGGTGGTACAGCCCGCGAGCAACCCCGCGGCCAGGAGCAGGGCCGCGGCCACCGCGCTGGTACGACGGCTGGTACGACACCGGGCTGTAGGCATGCCGACCGTGGACCTCCATCCGCTCCCCCTCGCGCTCGACAGCGCCGAGGCCGCCGTCCAGTCTACGGGTGACCTCACCCGTCCTGATGACCACGTACGGGTGGGGCGGGGCGGGATTCAGTTACCGGTCGCGACCAATTCGACCTCGTAGCCGTCCTGGTTCTCCAGGTACGCGGCGTAGTGGTCGGGGCCGCCGGCATGCGGGTAACGCTCGGCGAACAGGGGCCGCCAACCGTGCCCTGCCGCCTGCGCCACGAGCTCGTCCAGCCGCCGCTGGGAGGGCACGTGCAGGGCGAGGTGGTTCAGCCCTGGCCGGCACCGGTCGTGGATCTCGGCCGAGAGTGCCGGAGACTGCTCCACCACCAGGTAGCAGCCGCCGGACCGCCAGCTCGTGCCCGCGCTCCACCGCTGGTACTCCCACCAGCTCAGCGCGCCGAGCAGCCAGCCGAAGGAGGCCCTTGCGCGTTCCAGGTCGGGAACCCACAGCTCGATGTGATGCACCCCGGTGGCGGGACGGGCCGAGACCACGTAGACCCGGTGCGGGCCGCCGTAATGCCGGCCGCCGCCCACGTCCTGGAAGCCGAGCCGCTCGGCCAGCTTCCGGCTGGCCAGGTTGTCCTCGTGCACCAGGGCCCATACGGCGGGCAGGCCGAGGGTGCCAAGGCCGTGCTCCAGCAGCAGGGCCGTGGCCTCGGTGGCCAGCCCCCTGCCGCCGTGGGCGCGGTCGAGGAACCAGCCGATCTCGGCACCCTCGGTGGGCAGTTCACTGGAGGGGCGCAGATGCGCGAGGCCGACCACGGTGCCGTCGAACTCGATCACCCAGTGCCCGGTGCCCTCCGGCCCCTGGTGGTCCAGCCGCCGCCGGACCATCTCCCGCGCCCGCACCGGGTCGGAGAGGTCGGCCTCGAGGAAGCGGCTCGTCTCCGGATCGGCGAACACCCGCAGTACCGCCCGGGTGTCGGCCCGCCGCAGGCCGCGCAGCCGGACCCGGCTGCCGCACAGCACGGGAAGGCCGGTCATCCCCGGTTGTCGGCGAGCCAGCGCAGGGCGAGCAGGTAGCCGTCCACGCCGAGGCCGACGATCACCCCGCTTGCGATCTCGGACAGCACGCTGTGCTGCCGGAACGGCTCCCGCTTGTGCACGTTGGAGATGTGCACCTCGATCAGCGGCGCGGCCAGCTGGGCCGCCGCGTCCCGCACCGCGATGGAGTAGTGGGTCCAGGCCGCCGCGTTCAGCACCACCGGCAGGTCCGCGTCGGCAGCCTCGTGCAGCCAGCCGACCAGCTCGCCCTCATGGTCTGTCTGCCGCACCTCGACCTCCAGGCCGAGCTGGGAGCCCGCCTCGGTGCACCGTTGGGCCAGCTGCTGGTAGGTGGTCGAGCCGTAGACCCCTGGTTCCCTGGTGCCGAGCCGCCCCAGGTTCGGCCCGTTCAGCACCAGCACCTTCCTGGCGGTCACAGCAGCACCCCTCCCCCGTTGCCTGCGGGCTCGGCGGCGATCGCGGAGTAGGCCGCGGCCAGCAGGGAGGGATCAGGGCCCTCCAGCCTGCCGGGCTTGGCGAGCCCGTCCAGCACCACGAAGCGCAGCGTGCCGGAGCGGGTCTTCTTGTCCCCGCGCATTCCCTCCAGCAGTTGCGGAAGCGCGTCGGCGTCGTAGCGGGTCGGCAGGCCGAGGGCCCGCAGCACCGTGCCGTGCCGGTCGGCGGTGGCGTCGTCCAGCCTGCCCGCCAGCCGGGCCAGCTCGGCGGCGAAGACCAGCCCGATGCTCACCGCGGCACCGTGCCGCCACCGGTAGCGCTCCCGGCGCTCGATGGCGTGCCCGAGGGTGTGCCCGTAGTTCAGGAACTCGCGCATCCCGGATTCCCGCAGGTCGGCGGCCACCACATCGGCCTTGACCTGGATGGAGCGCCGGACCAGCTCACCGAGCAGCTCGCCCTCGCTGTCCAGCGCCCCGGCCGGGTCCCGCTCGATCAGTTCCAGGATGCCTGGGTCGGCGATGAAACCGGCCTTGACCACCTCGGCCATACCGGCGACCAGCTCGTTCGGCGGCAGGGTTTCCAGGGTGGCCAGGTCGGCCAGCACCAGGGAGGGCTCGTGGAAGACCCCGACCAGGTTCTTGCCTGCCTCGGTGTTGATGCCGGTCTTCCCGCCGACCGCGGCGTCCACCATGCCCAGCAACGTGGTCGGCACGTTGACCAGGCGCACCCCGCGCATCCAGGTGGCCGCCACGAACCCGGCCAGGTCGGTCACCGCCCCGCCACCGATGCCGACCACGGCACCCCGCCGGTCCAGCCCGATCCGGCCGAGGACCTCCCAGCAGAACCCGGCCACGGACAGCGCCTTGCCCTCCTCGGCGTCCGGGATCTCCACCCGGTGCGCGTCCAGCCCGGCCTCGGCCAGTTCGGCGCGGATCGCCTCGGCCGTGGTGGTGAGGGTGGGCGGGTGGATCAGGGCCACGCTGGAGGTATCCCGCAGCGCCTCGGTCAGTTCCCCGAGCAGGCCACGGCCGATCAGGACGTCGTAAGGCCGCTCCGTCCTGACCGGGACGCGAACCGGGTCGGTCATGGTTGTCAACAACTCCTAGGTCTGTGCGGTGTCCGGGCACTCCGGCCCGGCCGATGGTTCCGCCGCGCCGAGCGATTCCAGCACGGCCTCGGCGACCTCCCCTGGGGTGCGGTCGTCGGTGCCGATCTCCAGGGTGGCGACCTCACGGTAGATCGGCAGCCGCTCGTCCAGCAGCGCCTTGTAGGTCGCCCGCGGGTTCACCCCGGTCAGCAACGGTCGCGCGGTGGACATCCCGGTGCGGCGCACCCCCTCGGACATGCCCACGCCGAGGAACACCACCGTATGCGCGGCCAGCAGCCGCCGGGTCTGTTCGGCCAGCACCGCGCCGCCGCCGAGGGCGAGGACGCCCTCGTGCTCGGCCAGTGCGGTGGCGATGGCCGCGCGTTCCAGTTCCCGGAAGGCCGGTTCGCCGTCGGTGGTGAAGATCTCCGAGATCGTCCGGCCGGCGCGGGCCTCCACCGCGTCGTCACTGTCCAGGAAGCCGGTGCCGAGCCGCTGCGCCAGCAGCCTGCCCACGGTGGATTTGCCCGAGCCCGGTGGCCCGACCAGGACCGCGCGCGGCCTCACCATCGCTGCTCCAGCTCGCGCAGGTAGGCCTCGGCGTTGCGCTTGCTCTCCGCCAGCGAGTCCCCGCCGAACTTCTCCAGCGCCGCATCGGCGAGCACCAGCGCCACCACGGACTCCAGTACCACCCCGGCCCTCGGCACCGCGCACACGTCCGAGCGCTGGTGGATCGCGACCGCGGGCTCACCGGTGGCGACGTCCACTGTGGACAGCGCACGGGGCACGGTGGAGATCGGTTTCATCGCCACCCGCACCCGCACCGGTTCCCCGTTGGTGATGCCGCCCTCCAGGCCCCCAGCCCGGTTCGACCGCCTGCTCACCCCGGTGACCCCGGAGCCGGGGTCGATCTCGTCGTGCGCCCCGCTGCCCCACCGGCGTGCGGTGGTGAAGCCGTCGCCGACCTCGACACCCTTCATGGCCTGCACGCCCATCAGCGCCCCGGCCAGCCGGGCGTCCAGCCTGCGGTCCCAGTGCACAGGGGACCCCAGCCCCGGCGGCAGCCCGTAGGTGATCACCTCGATCACCCCGCCCACGGTGTCGCCCGCCTTCCGCACGGCGTCCACCTCGGCCACCATGGCCTCGGTCGCGGCCTCGCCGAAGGCCCGCACCGGGCTCTCGTCCACCGCGGCCAGGTCCTCGGGCCGCGGCAGCGGACCCTCCGGGGCCTGCGCACCGCCGATGGACACCACGTGGCTGACCACCTCGGCCCCCAGCAGCTGCCGCAGGTACGCCCGTGCCACCGTGCCCAGCGCAGTCCGCGAGGCGGTCTCCCTGGCGCTGGCGCGCTCCAGCACCGGGCGTGCCTCGTCGAACCCGTACTTCTGCATACCGGCCAGGTCGGCGTGCCCTGGCCGGGGCCGGGTCAGCGGCTCGTTGCGGGCCAGGCCATCGAGCTCGGCCGGATCCACCGGATCGGCGGCCATGACCTTTTCCCACTTGGGCCACTCGGCGTTCTCGATCTGCACCGCGACCGGCCCACCCTGGGTAAGGCCGTGTCGTACCCCGCCCACGAACTCGACGCGGTCGGTCTCGAAGCCCATCCGGGGACTGCGGCCGAAGCCGAGCCGCCGCCGTGCGAGCTGCTCGCCCAGGTCGGCGGTGGTGACTTCCACCCCGGCCACCATGCCCTCGAGTATGGCCGCGAGAGCGGGGCCATGCGATTCACCAGCGGTCATCCAGCGCAACACAGGGACGATCCTGTCACGAGTCGCCAGTGCGCGACTCAACTACCCATAAGCCACCTCCCATCCGGTTCCCGGGAACACGGCGACCAGCCAGGTGGCCGCGAGCAGCCCGGGGCCATGCGGCACGCCGTGCCGCCGCGCACCCGCCCGCCGCAGCCTGGCCACGACCGCCGCGACGACCGTCGCCATCGCCGCCGCCACCGCGGCAAGGCAGGCGGCCAGCACCAGCACCGCCCAGCCACCCACACCCAGCACGGCACCGAGGCTGCCGGCGAGTTTCACGTCCCCGGCCCCCAGTGCCGCGGGTGCGGCGAGATGCACCAGCAGATGCGCCCCGCCGAACACCAGCGCGCCGAGCAACGCCCCGGTGACCGGTGCCGTACCGGGCGCGGCCACGGCGGCGATGCCAAGCGCCAGCCCGACGGCCGGGTACAGCGGCAGGGTCAGCACATTCGGCAACCGCCGGTGCGCGAGATCCGCCAGCGCGAGCGGAACCCCGAACCCGGTGAGGACCAGCGGTACCGGTAGCCACCAGCCCGGCCAGGCCTGTCCCCACCACCGCGCGGCGACCACGGCGGTGAGCAGTGCCGTGCCCAGCGCGCAGCTCGCCGCCGGCACGGCCGCGGGTGGCCGCGCCCTGCCGAGCAGCCACCGGCCGGTCAGGCCGGCGCCCGCTCCGGCCACGGCGAGGAAGAGCGTGAGCACCAGTTCCACACCATCAGCATCGAACAGGCGAGCGAACCAGGGCAAGGAGCGGTAGGAATGAACGGTCCGTTCACGCCCTGCCGGGTGCCGGGCGGCCCCGAGGACGTGCGTTCGCTACGGCCGCATCCGCAGCAACGGCTTGCCCTCCGGGGTACGAATCTCCAGCGCCGCGATATCCGGCTCCCGCAGCTTGGTGCCCACCGAGATGCGCACGGTGTCCTCGGCGACAGCGTGCCAGCTGGCCAGCTCGGTGCGGCTGCCGTCCCGCCGCACCGCCACCAGCGTGTAGTCCCCGCCGTCGCCTGCCCGGTAGGTGCAGGACATCTCCACCCTGCTGCCCCACTCCAGGCCGGTGAGCCGGGCCGTGGCCTCCACCGGCACCGCGTACCGGGCGACCGGGGTCATGGCCACCCCGGCCGGTTCGGCCGCGGGAGCGGGCAGCAACAGGGCGGCGAGGACCGCGGCCGCCGCGGCGGCCCCTGCCACCGCGGCGGCCACCGTGCCCGCCAGCCTGCGCCTGCGCGCCCGCCGCACCCTGCCGGTGAGCGCGGGCAGCAGGTGCGCGGGCGGCGGCTCGGCAGGCACCGGCTCGGTGCGCGCCTGCGCGAGCAGGCCGGGCATACCGGCCAGTTCGCGTACCGAGCGGGCGCAGTCGGCGCAGCCCCGCAGGTGCTGTTCGAAGGCGAACCGGTCCTCCGGGGAGAGGGCGCCAAGCAGGTAGGCGGCGTCGAACTCGCGGAACGGGTCAGCGCCGGCCGGATCGTGCCCGGTCACGGGGTCACCCCCTTCTCCTCCATGATCAGCCGCAGTGCCCGCAGGGCGTAGTGCGTGCGGGACTTGACCGTCCCCTCGGCGACGCCGAGGCGCAGCGCGGCGTCGGCCACCGAAAGGCCGTGGAAGTAGCACAGCATCAGCACCTCGCGGTGCCGGGCAGACAGCTCACCGAGAGCCTCGGCGACCAGCCAGCCCTGCACGGCCCGCTCGGTCCCGTCCGGTTCGGCGAGCTCGGGCGGGGCGTCTGTGGGCACCTCCGAGCGCGCGGCCGCCGAGCGCCAGCCGTCGATGGCGATGCGCCGGGCCACGGTGAACAACCAGGCCCGGGCCGAGCCCTGGGACTGGTCCAGCACCCGCGGGTGCCGCCAGGCCCGCAGCAGCGTCTCCTGCACCACGTCCTCGGCCCGCGCCCGGTCACCGCCGGTGAGGTGCAGGGCGTAGGACCACAGCGCGGCAGCGTGATCGTCGTGCAACGCACGCATCAGCTGCTCCTCGACCCCGGTCACCGGGCGCCGCGTTCCCTGGCCATTACCAGCAGCCAGCTGCCGCCACCGAGGACGCACACCACCTCCGCCAGCGCGGCCAGCAGCTGCGGGGTGCCGGTCCATACCCCCTGCATGCCGAACAGGCCCACCGTCACCGAGAGCAGGAAGGCGCCGAGCGTGACCGCACCGAAGCCGGCCGCGGCGAGCGCGGGCAGCCAGTGCCGCCAGCAGGCCACCCCGATCGCGATCACCACCCCGGCGACCACGTTCACCAGGAACAACGGGCCGATGGTCTCGATGTCGCGGTAACCAAGCAGCCACAGGTCGAGGTGCACCCAGGCCGACCCCAGCAAACCCAGCACGATCAGCCCGCGCAGCACCACCACGCCCATGCCCCGCTCCGCTCTGTCGGCGTTCCGGCGACTCTCCCCCAGACACGAGCCGGGCGCCCGGTGGGTTCAGCTCGCGCCCGAATCCGCACGATCGTGAACCTCGGGCGCGGGCGCGCCGTGTCCATGGGCATGACTGCCGAACTGCATACCCGCCGCACAGCACTCACCGTCGGAGCGGCCACCGCGGGCGCCGTCGCCGGCACGGTCGCGCTCACCGCATGCGGCTCCACCGGCTCCGGTGCCGACCAGCCGCAGGAGCAGGTCGGCACCGGTGCGGAGACCGGAACGGAGCCGGGGAGCACCCCGGGTGGCGGCAGTCAGCCGCTGGCCGCGCTCGAGGACATCGGGGTGGGCGAGGCCAAGGCCGTCACGATGAACGGCGAGGACGTCATCGTGTCCCGGCCGACCGGTACCACCGCCGCCGCGTTCAGCGCGGTCTGCACGCACCAGGGGTGCCAGGTCCAGCCGGATGGGGCCGAGCTGCGCTGCCCGTGTCACGGTTCGGTATTCGACGCCCGGACCGGCGAGGTGCGCAACGGCCCGGCGAGTGAGCCACTGCCCAAGGTGAATGTCCGCGTGCAGAACGGCCAGATCCTGCCCGCCTGAGCGCCCGCAGGCTCTCAGGACCAGGTGAAGAGGGGGTCGCCCGCCGCGACGGTGGCCCCGGGGGTGAGCCCGCTCAGCAGGTCGGCGGTGGCGTCCAGGGCCACCACCGGCACCATCGGGGAGTAACCGGCGGCGCTGACGGCCTCCGGGTCCCAGCTGACGATCGGCTGGCCCGCCCGCACCGACTCGCCCTTGACCACGTGCAGGGTGAACCCTTCGCCCTTCTGTTTCACCGTGTCGATCCCCAGGTGCACCAGCACCCCGCGACCGTCCTCGGCCGTCACGACGAAGGCGTGCGGGTGCAGGGTCGCCACGGTCCCGGCCACCGGCGCCACCGCGTCGGCGCGGCCACCGCTCGGCCGCACGGCGATGCCGGGGCCGACCATGGCCTCGGCGAACACCGGGTCGGGTACCTCCGTCATCGGCGCGGTCACGCCGGACACCGGGCTCTGTACGGAAAGTGTCACATCAAGTCCTGGATATCGCTCGCGATGGTGTCCGCCTCGGGGCCGACGATGACCTGGATGACCGACCCCGCCTTCATCACCCCGTGCGCGCCCGCCTTCTTCAGCGCGGCCTCGTCGACCAGGGACCCGTCCTCCAGCTCGCACCGCAGCCGGGTGATGCAACCCTCGATGTCGATGACGTTGTCGGCGCCACCGAGTGCCGCGAGAATCTGCTCCGGCCTTTCGTCCGCCACAGCGGCCTCCTTGCTCTGTAGGTAATCGCCTCAACGGCAGCGTCCCGCCACCGGACGGCGGGATCACCGCCGCATCGAACACGAACTCGTAACGGTGGTTGACACCCGTCGCGCAGCGGAGCATTCTGCCCCATCAGCGAATGGTCTAGACCGGAACGTACCAATGTTCCGGTCCGGACGCGAGCGCACGTCGGATCAACGGGGAACGGAGGTGCCGGATGGATCCTACGACCGGTGCTTCCGTGGATCGCGTGGTGGAAGGGCCCACGCCGAAGCACGCGCAACTCAGGGAGATCCTGCGCCGCAGCGTCGAGCGCGAGCTGCCACCGGGTTCTCCCATCCCTTCCGAACGGGAGCTGGCCGAGCGCTATGACGTCTCCAGGCTCACGGTCCGCTCCGCGATCGGCAAGCTCGTCGAGGAAGGGCTGCTGTCCAGGGTGCGCGGTAAGGGCACCTTCACCGCCAGCAGGCGGATGGAGCTGCAGCTCTACCTGATGTCGTTCACCGACGACATGCGCCGCCGAGGGCTTTCCCCGACCACCGAGGTCGTCGGCACGACCATGGAGGTACCCCCGGGCCCGACGGCGACCGCACTGCGGCTGGACGAGGGTGAGGCCGCGTACCGGCTGCGCAGACTGCGCAGGGCCGACGGCGTGCCGTTGGCCGTGGAGCGCGGCTGGTACCACCCGGCACGGGTGCCCGGCCTGTTCGATCTCGACCTCACCGGGTCGCTGTACGCCCATCTGGCAGCCACGTACGACATCCGGCTCGATCACGCCTGGCAGACCGTCTGGGCGGAGTCGGCGGACAAGGAAACAGCGTCGCTGCTCGGGATCCGTACCGGCAGCCCGCTGCTGGTCTTCCGGAGGGTCTCCAGCGTGCGCGGGGAACCGGTGGAAGACATGACGTCCTGGTACCGGGGAGATCACTACCAGCTGACCATGCAATTGGACCGGAGTACCCCGGACTCCGGTCACCTTGCGAAACATGGAGGTACCCGATGAGTACTACCTCGGAATCGGGGGCGAAGGGGCAACGCAAGGGGATGGCCGGGCTACAACGCTTCGGCCGCAGCCTCATGCTGCCCATCGCCACCCTGCCGGCCGCGGCACTGCTGCTGCGGTTCGGCCAAGCCGACATGCTGGGCGAGGACGGGCTCGGCTGGAACAAGATCGCCGAGGTGCTCGCCGCGGCAGGCGGCGGCATCTTCAACTTCCTGCCGCTGCTGTTCGCGGTCGGTATCGCGGTCGGCTTCGCCCGCAAGGGCGACGGCTCCACCGGCGTGGCCGCGGTTATCGGCTGGGTCGTGTTCAACCACGTGGTACAGGTCTTCGCCCCGATCAGCGAGCTGGAGGGCTTCGAGGAGGGCCCTGGCTGGTGGCTGAACCCCCTCAAGTGGCCCTACAGCGTGCTGGGCGGCATCGTGGTCGGCCTGGTCACCGCCGTGCTGTGGCAGCGGTTCCACCGCATCAAGCTGCCGCCGTACCTGGCGTTCTTCGGCGGCCGCCGGTTCGTGCCGATCATCAACTCGGTCGCGCTGCTGCTCATCGGTGTGGTCTTCGGGCTGATCTTCCCGGTGATCGATGCCGGCATGCAGAACATCGGCGAGGCTGTCACCGGTGCCCCGGTCGTGGGTGGCGGCATCTACGGCATGCTGAACCGGCTGCTCATCCCGGTCGGCCTGCACCAGCTGCTGAACGTCCCGGTGTGGTTCATCTTCGACGGCGGCGACATCAACAACTTCTTCGACGGTGACCCGAACGCAGGCACCTTCATGACCGGGTTCTTCCCGATCTTCATGTTCGCCCTGCCCGCGGCGGCGCTGGCGATCTACCACACCTCGCGGCCGAGCCAAAGGAAGGTCGTCGGCGGCATCATGTTCTCGGCGGCGCTGACCGCGTTCCTCACCGGCGTCACCGAGCCGCTGGAGTTCGCGTTCATGTTCGTGGCCTTCCCGCTGTACATCCTGCACGCGGTGCTCACCGGGCTCTCTCTTGCCCTGGTCAACGCGCTGGACATCCACCTCGGCTTCGGCTTCTCCGCGGGTGCGATCGACTTCCTGCTGAACATGCGGGCCGAGGCGGCGAGCAACGTGTGGATACTGATCCCGATCGGCCTGGTCTACGCGGTGATCTACTACTTCCTCTTCCGGTTCGTGATCACCAAGTGGAACCTGCGTACCCCGGGCCGGGAGGACGACGAGGAGATCGTCGCAGCGGAGACCCCCGAGGACCCCGCGTCGGCGAGCACCACGAGCAAGAAGGACGACGCGGCGCCGCGGGCTTGACCGCACGGATACGGAAAGGATGATCAATGGTCGAGAGACGGGTCACGGTCGCCAGCAAGGTCGGCCTGCACGCCCGGCCAGCCGCACTGGTCGCCAAGGCCGCCGCGGAGCAGCAGGTGCAGGTCACCATCGCCAAGGACGGTCAGGACGCGGTGGCCGCGGGCAGCGTGCTCAACCTGATGACGCTGGCCGCCGGGCACGGTGACGAGGTCCTGATCAGCGCGGAGGGCGAAGGGGCCCAGGCCGCCGTGGACGCGGTGGCCGACCTCGTGGCCAGCGATCTCGACGGCTAACCGCACAGTTTGCTGTGAGTGGCCCGTTTCCCTGCGAAATTCGCAGGGAAACGGGCCACTCACAGCAGTGGGTCAGCCGGGGAGGCCGCGGGAGCGGCGGACCTCCTCGATGATCCGCCAGCGTTCGAGGTTGTGCCGGGCGTCGGCGAGCGCGTCGTGGGCGTCCTCGGGCGCGGCGGGCAGCTTCGGCTTGCCGACGTCCTCCCAGCGCTGCCGCAGGTCCCTGGTGAACCGCGGCAGCTGGCGCGGCAACGCGGGCATCGGGCCCCACAGCTGGGCGAGCGCGACGTGGTCGTATGCGGCGAACCACGCCCACAGCTCAATCCCGCCGGGCGGCTTGCCGAAGAACTCCAGCAGGTCGGCCCGGATCCGCCCGCGGCTGCGCCAGGCCGGGTCACCCGGCGAGGGCAGCTTCGGCAGCACGTTCTCCCGCACCCATGGCCCGGCCTTGTCCGGGTCGAAGTCGGTGGACACGGCGTAGAACTCGCGCCCGCTGGCGGATACGACACCGATCGAAACCAGGTCGATGGTCACGCCGTCCTCGATGAACTCGGTGTCGTAGAAGAATCGCACCGGGGCACCCTAATAGGTGCCATGAGGTCCGTTCGGTCTAGCCCGCCTTGGTCTCCGGCAGCCTGCTGGCCTCCCGGCCCGAGCTGACCTGGGCCGGTACGGCCGGGCGCACCCCACCAGCCTCGGCCTCCGCCAGCTCCTTGGCCCTTGCCGCGTAGATGTCCACGTACTCCTGGCCGGACAGCTCCATCAGGGCGTACATGATCTCGTCGGTGATCGACCGTTCGACGAAGCGGTCCCCGGACAGCCCCTCGTAGCGGGAGAAGTCCAGCGGCTTGCCGAACCGGACCTCGAGCCTGCGCGGCCACCACATCTTCGACCCGATCGGGTTCACCTTGTCGGTGCCGATCACCACCACCGGCACGACCACCCCACCGGACTCCAGCGCGATCCGGGCGACCCCGGTCTTGCCCTTGTACAGCCTGCCGTCCGGGGAGCGAGTGCCCTCGGGGTAGATGCCCAGCAGGTGCCCCGCACGGACCAGCCGGATCGCGGTGTCCAGCGCGGCCTGCGCGGCTGAGCCACCGGAGCGGTCGATCGGGAACTGGCCGACGCCGAGGAAGAACCACTTCTTCAGCCTGCCCTTGATCCCCTTCTCGGTGAAGTACTCCTGCTTGGCAGGGAAGGTGACCTTGCGCTTGACATAGAGCGGCATGAAGAAGGAGTCGGCCACCGCGATGTGGTTCCCGGCGAGGATGGCACCGCCCGAGGCCGGAACGTTCTCCAGGCCGACGACCTTCGTCGGCCACAGGAGCCGGAGCAGCGGCCCGAGCAGCACATACTTCATCAGCCAGTACAGCACCGCGCCATGTCCTCCTCGCTGCGGATCCCGGGCAAGACCACTCCAGTAATCCAGCCTACGAACCGCCAGCGTACGCGCACAACGGCGGATACCCGGTTGCGTCGGGGCAGCGACACATGTCACATGGTCGGTAGCCCCGTTCCGCTCCGGCGACGGACCCGCCGGAGTGTCCGGTCGTGCGACCATGGCGGGTGGCAGAGTTCAACCGGAGGACGATGGCGGATGCCTGTGCTCGCCGGCGCGGAACCGTTCGCGCACACCGGCTCGACCGAGGCCGGGGTCCTGCTGTGTCACGGCTTCACCGGCACGCCCGCGAGCATGCGGCCGTGGGGCGCCTACCTCGCCGGGGCCGGGCTGACCGTCCGCGGCCCCCGGCTGCCAGGGCACGGCACCAGCTGGCGCGAGATGAACCGCACCCGGTGGACCGACTGGTACGGCTGCGTGCGCGCCGAGCTGCTCGACCTGCGCGAACGGTGCGACTCGGTGTTCGTGTTCGGCCTGTCCATGGGCGGCACGCTGACCCTGCGGCTTGCCCAGGAGTTCGGCTCCGAGATCACCGGGATCGCACTGGTCAATCCCTCGGTGACCACCCTGCGCAAGGACGTGAGGCTGCTCCCGCTGCTGGCCGGGGTGCTGCCCTCGGTTGCAGGGGTGGCCGGGGACATCGCCAAGCCCGGGGTGGTCGAGCTCGCCTACGACCGGGTGCCGGTGCGCGCGGCTGCGAGCCTGAGCAAACTGTGGCGGGTGGTCCGGCGGGACCTGCACCTGGTGACCCAGCCGCTGCTGTTGCTGCACTCGGTCGTTGACCATGTGGTGGAACCGGTCAATTCGCGCATCGTCGCCGAGCAGGTGCGCAGCACGGAACTCACCGAGGTCGTACTGCGCGACAGCTTCCATGTAGCGACCCTGGACAACGACGCCCCGCTGATCTTCGAGCGCAGCCTCGATTTCATCAGGGCACACGGGCCGCTGGGGTCGGGGGGCCGAGGAGCGCAGGAAGAAGGAGCCGAGGCATGAGCTCCGGAGGCGACGCCGAGCGAGCATCGCAGGTCCGGCCCACGGGCCGAGGAGCGCAGGGAGAAGGAGCCGAGGCATGAGCAGGGTGGGCGGCAGCGACGGCCCGGAGGACGTGGACGCCACGTTCGCCGAGATCGTCGCCGACCTGCGTGCGCAAGGGGTCGGCGACGGGCTGGACAAGGGCGGAAAGGACACCAAGAACACCAAGGACACCGAAGACACCGGCCAAAGCAAGGACGGTGCGGAGAAGAGCACCCCGCAGCCGCCGCCGCGGCCGGTCTCGGACTGGCGCAGCAGCGACACCGAGTGGGACGCCACCATGCTCGACGGTCCCCAGCCCGGCCAGGGCGGCACCGCCGGGACCGAGGACGAGGACGAGCACTACGTCCCACCGGAACCGCCACCACTGCCGAAACCGCGCAAGGGCGCCATCGTGGTGCTGCTGTTCTTCGTGGTCGCGCTGGTGCTACTGATCGCGCCCGGCCTGGTCGGGCTGTCCAGCTCGGTCGGCACCCCGCTGGGGCTGCTCGGGCTCGCCGCCGCGATCGCGCTGCTCCTGCTGCGGGTCAAGCAGGGCCCGCCGGACGGCGCCGACCCGAGTACCGGCGCGCAGGTGTGACCCGCGGTCCCGGGGTGCGCCATGCGGATCGAATTCCACCCCTCCCGCCGATCGACCGTCGGCGCGGAATGGGAACTCGCCCTGATCGAGGCGCACACCGGCGAGCTGGCCTCGGCGGCCGAGCGGATCGTCGCCGCTGTCTGCCCCGATGGCAGCCCGGCGCACCCGAAGATCAAGCACGAACTGCTGCTGAACACCGTGGAGGTGACCACCGGCATCTGCGCCACGGTCGGCGAGGCGCGCGCGGATCTCGCCGAGTCGCTCCAGCTGGTCCGCTCGGTCACCGACCCGCTGGGGATCGAGCTGTTCTCCGCAGGCGCCCACCCCTTCTCCAGCTGGACCCGGCAGAAGGTGACGAACAAGGAGCGCTACGCCAAGCTGATCGACCGCACCCAGTGGTGGGGCAGGCAGATGCTGATCTACGGCGTACACGTGCACGTCGGCATCGACCACCGGGGCAAGGTGCTGCCGATCCTGGACGCGCTGCTGAACTACGCACCGCATCTGCAGGCGCTGTCGGCCTCCTCGCCCTACTGGGCCGGTGAGGACACCGGGTACGCCTCGAACCGGGC
Source organism: Amycolatopsis aidingensis (assembly GCF_018885265.1). Classification (GTDB taxonomy): domain Bacteria; phylum Actinomycetota; class Actinomycetes; order Mycobacteriales; family Pseudonocardiaceae; genus Amycolatopsis; species Amycolatopsis aidingensis. The sequence goes on along the minus strand of NZ_CP076538.1, from coordinate 2,938,920 downwards.
GCTGATGTTCCAGCAGCTGCCGACCGCGGGCCTGCCGTTCCAGTTCCGGCACTGGGCCGAGCTGGAAAGCTACGTCGCGGACATGTTCGTCACCGGGGTGATCGACCACTTCTCCGAGATCCGCTGGGACATCCGGCCTGCCCCGCACTTCGGCACGATCGAGAACCGGGTGTGCGACGGGCTGCCGACGCTGGCCGAGGTGGCCGCGGTCACCGCGCTCACCCAGTGCCTGGTGGAGGACCTCAGCACCCGGCTGGACGCGGGCGAGCGGCTGCCCACCCTGCCGCCGTGGCACGTCCAGGAGAACAAGTGGCGGGCGGCGCGGTACGGGATGGACGCCGTCGTGATCACCGACGCGGCCGGCAACGAGCGGCTGGTCACCGAGGACCTCGCCGACCTGCTGGAACGGCTGGAGCCGGTGGCCAAGCAGCTAGACTGCGTGGCCGAGCTGCGCGGGGTGGACGGGATCCTGGAGCGGGGCGCCAGCTACCAGCGGCAGCGGGCGGTGGCCCTGGCCAACGGCGGGGACCTGGGCGCAGTGGTGGACGCGCTGGTCGCCGAGCTGCGGGCAGGCGCACCCGCCGACCCCGGCTACTGATCCAGCAGGGCGAGCAGGGTGCGCGGGCCGAGCACGGCGGCGCCCTCGGCCTGCGCCCTTGCCCGCAGCTGCCGGTCCGCGGTCACCACCACGACGTGGTCCCGCGGCCGGTCGGCCAGGGCCGCGCGGGCGGTGTCCACCACGGCCTGGTCGCCGTCCCGCTCGGCGGCGACCACCTCCACCCGTCCGTCCGGCGGGGTGTCCCTGGCGCGGCCCTCCACCACCAGCAGCACCCGCGGCCACCAGGACCACTCCCCCTCGGCCGGCAGGCTGAGTTCGCCACCGCGCACCCCGGCCAGGCCGCCGAGCCGGTCGCGCAGCCGGGCCGCCGCGGCGGCCCGGTCCCGCCACCAGCCATCCGGCCGCGAGCCGATCACGTTGGCCGCGTCCACCACCAGCACCAGCTCGCGCTCCAGCTGCGTGCGCAGCTGCGGCCAGGCGGCGGCGAAGTCCCGGTGCAACGGGAGCCGGTCCACCTGCCCGGCAGGCACCCAGCGCAGTTCGGCACTCTCCCTGCTGATCGCCCGCGGCCGGACCGGGCCCTCGGCGGTGGCCAGCACGGTGGTGTAGCTCCAGGTGCCGTGATCCTCCAGCGAGGCTGCCAGCACCCGCACCGCTCCGGCCGCGACGGCGGCCTCCTCCTCCGCTTCCCTGGTGGCCGCCTGTGCCGCGCTCTCCCCTGGCCGCACCGCACCCCCTGGCAGGGCCCAGGTGCGGCCATGGTGGGTCCACCAGGCCCTGCGCTGCAACAGCACGCCGCGCTCGGGATCGGACAGCAGCAGCCCGGCGGCGCCGTGCCGCCCCCAGTGCCGGTGGCCGCACGCGCACTTCACGAAACCTTCGCCGTCGCCGAGCAGCATTCGGCCAGGGTGTCACATCCGTGGGACGCCCGGCTTCTTCTGCGTTTCCCTTGCCAGCGTGGCCGCGCCGACGATGGTGGTCTCGGCGCCGAGCTGCGCGGTGCGGATGCGGGCCAGCGGGCGGTGCCCCGCCCCGGTGACCGCGCGGGCGTAGTGCTCACGGGCCTCGTCCAGGAACAGCGTCGCCGACTCCGAGACCCCGCCCGCGATGACCACCACCTCGGGATCGTAGACATCGGCGACCAGCGCCAGCCCCTCGCCGAGCCAGCGGGCCAGCTCGGCCATGGCGCGCAGCGCGATCGGGTCGCCGTCCCGCGCGGCACCCGCGACCCGCCGCCCGGTCACCGAGCCGGGGTCGCCGGAGAGCTCCCTGGCCAGCACGGTGGACCGGCTGGGGTGCCTGGCCAGCAGATCCACCGCGGTGGCCGCGAGCGCGGTGCCGCTGCAGTAGCGCTCCCAGCAGCCGTACTTGCCGCAGGAACACGGCCGCCCGCCGGGTACGACGCACAGGTGCCCCAGCTCCGGCGCCACCCCGTGCGCCCCGCGGAACAGCTCACCGCCGAGCAGCAAGCCGGCGCCGATCCCGGTGCCCACGGCGATCAGGCAGGCCACCCGCGCTCCCCTGGCCGCGCCGTAGCGGTGCTCGCCGACGGTGGCCGCGTTCGCGTCGTGCTCAAGGGTCACCGGCAGGCCCACCCGCTTGGCGATCCGGTCGGCCACCGGGCTGGCCCGCCAGGCCAGATGCGGCGCGAACATCACCGAGCGGCGGTCGGTGCCGACGAACGCCGCGACGGCGAGGCCCACGGCGGCCACCTCGTGCCGGTTGCGCAGCTGGGCGACCACCCCGGCGATGGCGTCCTCCAGCGCGTCCTCCCCGCCGGGGGTGGCGACCCGTGCGGTGTCCAGCAGGTCGCCCTGCTCGTCGACCACCCCGGCCCGCACGCTCGTTCCCCCGACATCGACCCCGATCGTCAGCACCTAGCGTTCCTCCGCAGGCCGCACCGCGTCCCAGTCCTCCCGCCTGCGCACGGCGATCCGCTGCACCCGCCGCCCGGAGCCGTACGCCGCGGGCTCGGGCTCGGCGTCGGCCTGCGGGCGGAAGCCGGGCATGTGCACCCCCTGCTCCGGCTCCCAGCGGTCGGCGAGCACCGCCCGCAGCAGCGCCACCAGCTGGGTGGCCTGGTCCAGCAGGCGGGCGGCGAACTCCGGGCGTTCCCCGCGGGCGACGGCGACCACCGCGCACAACGGGCACCAGCCGCAGGCGCTCGTTCCCGCCGGTTCCTCCTCGGCCGCGGACTGCCGGTGTGCGCCGTCCTCGGCACCGTGGCCCGCGGCGACCAGACCGTCCAGCCACGGTGCCGCGCGCTCGACCACCAGCTCCACCAGTAACCGGATCTCCTCGGCCAGCCGGGCCGCCGCGGTCTCCTCGGTCATCGCTCGCTCCCGCTCTCCCGGACGAAGGACACCAGCAGGCCCTGCGCGTCGGCCTCGGCACCGGTCACCCGGCACGGCCGCAGCAGCTCGGGCAGCGCGACGAGCCTGCGGAACCCGTCCACCGTGATCGCCAGGTCGTCCTCCACCCTGGCGAGGTCCACCGCCGCGTCCCTGCCGAGGGGCAGCGCCACCCGCAGCCGGTAGCCATCGTCCACTTCGGACATCCGAAGCAACGGTGCGGCCGGGGCGTCCTCGCCGTCCAGCGGATCCCGCCCGCCGTAGAGCTCCTCGGCGATGGCGCGCAGCGCGGGCAGGCCGACCGGCTCCTCCGCGCGGTGCCGCACCGGGCGCACCAGCGCCGGGTCGAGCCCCGCCCCGGCGAGCTCGTCGAGCACGGCCTGCTGCTGCGCCCGCCGGGTCCGCATCCAGGCGGCGGCAGGCCCGCGCCACCGGCCCGGCGCGGGCAGCACCCTGTTCACCACCAGCCCGTCCACCCGGATCCCGCGCAGCGCCAACGAGGTAAGGGTGCGCCGGGTCTCGGCCAGCACCACCCGCTCCGGGGTGAGCACCAGCCGGACCGTACTGACCGCCGGGTCGGTCAGCAGCGTGCGCAGCGACTCCAGGTGGTCGGCCAGCCGGCGCACGGAGTCTGCGGTGCGAGCCCAGCGGCGCCCGCCGAACCGGGCCGGCCCGCCGAAGATCCGCCCGAGGTAACCGGAGATGGCCTCCGGAAGCCCGAGCAGCCGCAGGGTCTCCGCGGTCGGACCGCAGTCCACCACCACGGTGTCCCACGGCCCGGACCGGGCGAGGCGCTGTACCTCGGTGAGCGCGAGCACCTCGTCGATCCCGGGCAGTACCGTCAGCTCCTCGGCGTCCAGCGCGTCCACCCCGGCACCGGCGAGCGCGCTCCGCAGTGCCCCGCGCAGGTCCTGCCAGGCCTGGTCGGCCAGCCCGCGCGAGTCCACCTGCGCCGCGTGCAAATGGGTGTCCACTTCGGAGGGATCCGCGGTGAGCGGGCTGCCGACGGCGTCGGCGAGGGAATGCGCCGGATCGGTCGACACCACCAGCGCCTTCCTGCCCGAGCCCGCGAGCCCGGCCGCCGTCGCCGCGGCCAGGGTGGTCTTGCCGACTCCTCCCTTGCCGGTGAACAGCAGGATGCGCACGCTCGTCCCTTCCCGCCGGTTACGCCAGGTTCTCCACCCGGCGCTTGAGCTCCTTCAGCGCGGTATCCATGATCATCTTTTCCGCCTTGCGGCGGAGCAGGCCGATCATCGGCAGCGCCAGCTCGACGGAGAGGGTGTAGGTGACCTTGGTCGAGGCACCCCGCGGTTCGAGCAGGTAACGACCGTTCTGCGCCTTCTGCATCTGGCCCTTGACCAGGTGCCAGCTCACCGAGAGCCCATCGGAGGCCCAGTCGTACTCGAGGGTGTAGACATCCTTCACCGGCCCGGCGTCCAGGGTGAACCTGACCTGCTTGGCCCTGCCCTGCTCGTCCTCGGCGAGCACCTCGGTCTCCTGGACGGCCTTGGCCCATTCCGGGTAGGCGGGCAGGTCGGCGATCACGGCCATGATCCGCTCGGGTGCGGCGGCCACCTCGATGGACTGCGTGGACTCCTCGGCCATGCGGATGAGGCTACCGTCTCGCCTGATCCGCGGTGTCCGGCGGGACGCGTCACCAGCGCAGCACGTAGGGTGACTCGGCTTCCTTGAAATGGCCGACGTTGCGGCACTCGGTGAAGCCGACCCGCACCCGCGAGCTCAGCGGCTGGTGCACATGCCCGAACAGTGACCACCGCGGCTGCTCCTTGCCCAGCAGTTCCAGCAGCGCGTCCGAGCCGAGCTCGGCGCGCCGGGCGACCACATCGTAGGTCAGCTCGGCCACCGCGGGCGGAATGTGCGTGCACAGCACGTCGACCCCGGAAAGGGCGGCGACCGCGGCGTCGTAGTCCTCCCTGGTACGCAGGTAGGGCTGCCATACCGCGCTGCGGCGCGGGGTCACGCCTGGTGGCAGCAGCGCCCCGCCGACGAAGCCGAAGCGCAGGCCGCCGATCTCGACGACCTCGCCGTCCAGCACCTGCACCCCCGCCCCGGCGAACTCCGGCCACAGGGCGGGGGTGTCCACGTTCCCGGGAGTGGCGTAGGTGGGCACGGTCATCGCCGCGAACAGGGTCGCGTACTGCTCCCGCACCGCCTCCTCGACCGCGCCCGCCGGGTCCGCAAGGCTCGCCCACAGCGAGCGGGAGAAGGCGATGGTCTCCTCCCGGGTGCCCTCCCGGCGCAGCCGGGCGAACGTGGCGACCTGCTCGGCACCGAACAGCGAGCCGAGGATCCCCTTGCCGTGCTCGCGGTAGTCCACGAAATCGAGCAGGTCACCCAGGACGATCAGGGCGTCGGCCCCCTCCCCCGCGCGGGCGAGGGCCTCGGCGTTGCCGTGTACGTCGGAGACGACATGAACCCTCACGCCAATCCAGCTTACCCAGTCCGCGGGGGATGCCCGGCTCGCGGCCGTCCTCGAGGATCTCCTTGAGGTCCAGCGCGATGCCCTTGGCCGCCCGCGCCCTGCGGTCGAACTCCCTGCGCAGCTCGGCGGGCCGGGCCGGTGACGGGCGGCCGTGCGGCCCCGCGGGTGAGGCACGCAGGAAGTAATGCAGCACCGTCCCGTCCAGCACCGGCTCCAGCCAGATCTCCATCGTGCCCACCAGCGCACCCCGCACGGTCCAGCGCAAGCCACGCTCACCGCGGTCGGTGTAGACCTCCAGCACCAGATCCGGCCAGTACCGCGCCCAGGACCGCCGGTCGGCGAAAGCCGCGGCGACCGTGCCGGGCGGGACCGCGAGGAACGTTTCGTCGACGATATCCAGCGCCGGGGCCGAGTTGTCCATAACGGTCACGCATGCAGAATGTCACGCCACCGGGGATTAGCGGTGGGCGCCATAGTCAAACCGTATTCAACAAGCTAGGTTAACCGACGAGTAACACCGAGTCAGACGAGTCCGGAGGTCCACGTGCGCGAGTACAGCGCCCCCGCAACCCAGGCGGTCAACGAGGACGAGAACATGACCGACATCGTGTGGGCGAATGCCGAGCGTTTCGGCGATGTGGTCAGTTTCCGGCGTCAGGTGGACGGCTCCTGGCTGGACGTGACCGCCCGCGACTTCGCCACGCAGGTACTCGCGGTGGCCAAGGGGCTGATCAGCGCGGGCATCGGCAAGGGCGACCGGGTCGGGCTGATGTCCAAGACCCGTTACGAATGGACCCTGATCGACTTCGCCATCTGGACGGCGGGCGGGGTGACCGTGCCGATCTACGACACCTCTTCGGCCGAGCAGGTGCACTGGATCCTCGCCGACTCGGGGGCGAAGGCGGTTTTCGTGGAGACCGCCGAACATCACGCCACCCTCGGGGAGACCAGGGACAAACTGGAACGGCTCGAGCATGCCTGGCAGATCGAGGGTCCCGGCGGCGCGGTCGAGGAGCTGACCGCGGCCGGGTCCGGGCTCACCGACGACGAGGTGCATGCCCGGCGCACCTCGGTGGGCGCGAACGAGCTGGCCACCATCGTCTACACCTCCGGCACCACCGGCAGGCCCAAGGGTGTCGAGCTGACCCACTACAACCTGCTCGCCGAGGTCCGCGCGGACATCCACGCGTTCCCGCAGCTGATGGAGCAGGGCAACTCGCTGCTGATCTTCCTGCCGCTCGCGCATATCCTCGCCCGCGCGATCGCGATCACCGCGCTGACCGCCCGGGTCACCCTCGGGCACACCGCCGATGTGAAGGACCTGGTCACCGACCTCGGCACCTTCCGCCCCACCTTCGTGGTGGCCGTGCCGCGGGTGTTCGAGAAGGTCTACAACAACGCGAAGCTGAAGGCGCATTCCGAGGGCAAGGGCAAGATCTTCGACGCGGCCGAGGCGACCGCGGTGGCCTACAGCCAGGCCAGGGACGCGGGCAGCGTCGGGTTCGGGCTGCGGCTCAAGCACGCGGTGTTCGACAAGCTGGTGTTCGCCAAGTTGCGGGCCGCGCTCGGCGGGCGCTGCAAGGCCGCGGTCTCCGGCGGCGCGCCGCTTGGCGGGCGGCTGGCGCATTTCTTCCGCGGTGTCGGCGTCCCGGTGTTCGAGGGCTACGGGCTCACCGAAACCTCCGCTGCCGCCTGCGTGAACACCGAGGACTCGTTCAAGGTCGGCACGGTCGGCAAGCCGGTGGCCGGCACCTCGGTCCGGATCGCCGAGGACGGCGAGGTGCTGCTGAAGGGCGATGTGGTCTTCGGCGGCTACTGGAACAACCCGGACGCCACCGCCGAGTCGCTTGAGGACGGCTGGTTCCACACCGGGGACCTCGGCGAGCTGGACGACGAGGGCTTCCTGCGGATCACCGGGCGGAAGAAGGAGATCATCGTCACCGCGGGCGGCAAGAACGTCGCGCCCTCCGGCCTCGAGGACCGGCTGAAGGCGAACCCGCTGATCAGCCAGTCGATGGTGGTCGGTGACCAGCGCCCGTTCATCGGCGTGCTGGTGACCATCGACGAGGAGTTCTTCCCGACCTGGAAGTCGCAGAACGGCAAGCCGGAACACGCGACGGTGGCGGACCTTGCCGACGATCCCGATCTGCGGGCGGCCGTGCAGCAGGCGGTGGACGAGGCGAACAAGGCCGTCTCGCACGCCGAGGCGATCAAGAAGTTCACCATCCTGCCGCACGACTTCACCGAGGCCGGCGGCGAGATCACCCCGAGCCTGAAGCTCAAGCGCAATGTGGTGAGCAAGAACTACGCGGGCGATATCGACGCGCTGTACGCCAAGTAGTGCGCTGGCCCTGCCCGGTCAGCGTGGCAGGGTCGCCTCGATACCGGCGATCATCCGGTCGATGCCGCGCTCGAACCGTTCGTCCGGATCGCGGTGCTCGGCCTCGCACACCACCCTGGTGAAGTACGGGTAGTCCCCGCTGTCGATCAGGCTCTGCACGTACGGGCCCATGCACTCCTGCCACTGCTCGGGGTCGGTGTGCTTCCAGGCCTCGCGCTCGGCGATCTCCCGCTGCGCGAAGCCGGCGACCCAGCTGTTGAGCCACTCGAAGGTCTCCAGCATGTCGTCGATGCCCAGACCGAGCCCGTCCACGGCGGCCATGGCGTACTCGAGCCCGCGCAGCATGTTGGGGCCCATCGCGGGCCTGCCGCCGGCGATCAGGGTCAGCCAGGGGTGGATGAGGTACATCCGGCGGTGCTCGCGCGCCAGCACGCGCAGGTTCAGCCGCCAGTCCCCGGTCAGTTCCGGGCGGGGCTCCGTACCCATCATCCGGTCGAGCATCAGGTCGTAGAGCGCTTCCTTGTTCTCCACGTAGCGGTACAGGCTCATCGCGCCGGTACCGAGCCGCGCGGCCACCTTGCGCATGGACACCGCGGCCAGCCCCTGCTCGTCGGCCAGCGCGATCGCCGCGTCGGCGATCTGGTCCCTGCTGTAGCCGGGCGCTGGCCCCCGCGAGCCATGCTCGGCAGGCAACCACAGCCGTACCTGGGCCGGTAGCTGTTCCGCGTCCATGGCGGCCTGTTCCACGGGGCCGCCGGACCGCTCCGATCCCACCTCGTCACCTCGTCAGCACACTCAGATACTTAGTTGCGTACATCGTACCCGGTTGGCTAGCGTGAACCGCGTACAACGTACTCACTGGAGGGGTCATGGGAACCACGAACGGCGACGCCATCGTCGTCGCCGAGGGGCTGCACAAGAGATTCGGCAGCACACATGCGCTAGCCGGGCTGGACCTGTCCGTGCCGCGGGGGACGGTCTACGGGCTGCTCGGGCCGAACGGCGCGGGCAAGAGCACCGCCGTACGGGTCTTCGCCACGCTCACCAGGCCGGACTCCGGTACCGCCACGGTCGCGGGGCACGATGTGGTGCGCGAGTCGCATGCCGTACGCAGCCGGATCGGCCTTGCCGGGCAGCACGCTGCGCTGGACGAGATCCTCACCGGCAGGGAGAACCTGCGGATCTTCGGCAAGCTGTTCCGGCTCGGCAGCAGGCGCGCCCGGCTGCGCGCCGACGAGCTGCTCGAACGGTTCGACCTGGCACACGCCGCGGACCGGCCGGTGAAGACCTACTCCGGGGGTATGCGGCGCAGGCTCGACCTCATCTCGAGCCTGATCGTCGCGCCGACCGTACTGTTCCTGGACGAGCCGACCACCGGGCTCGACCCGCGCAGCCGCAACGGAATCTGGGACACCGTGCGTGAACTCGTCTCGGACGGCACCACGGTGCTGCTCACCACCCAGTACCTGGACGAGGCCGACCAGCTCGCCGGGAACATCGCGGTGATCGACTCCGGCAAGGTGATCGCCGCGGGCAGCCCCGGTGAGCTCAAGGCGCGGATCGGCGGCCGGATCGACGTCACCCTCAGCCCCGGTGCCGACCTGCCATCGGCCGCCAGGGCGCTGGCCCGCATCGCGGACTCGGGGGAACCGGACATCGACACCGACAACCGGCTGCTCAGCGTGCCGGTGCTGGGGGTCACCCTCACCCTGCCCGATGTCGTACGCGGGCTGGACGAGGCCGGGGTGCAGGCCGTGGACGTCGGCATCCGGCAGCCGACGCTGGACGAGGTGTTCCTGACCCTCACCGGGAAACCGGCCCAGCAGGAGCCGGCCGAAGAGGAACCGCGGGTACCGGCGGAGGTCGCCCGATGACCACGATCGACACCACGCGGGGCGGGGGCCTGCTGGCCGCGCTGGGCGACGGGCTCACCGTCCTGCAGCGCAACCTGCTCAAGTTCAAGCACCAGCCGGGCCAGATCGTGGCCACCTTCGCCTTCCCGCTGATCTCGGTGATCCTGTTCGGCTACGTGTTCGGCAGCGCGATCCCGATCTCGGGTGGGGTGGACTACCGCGAGTACCTGATGCCGGGGCTGTTCGTGATGGGTACCGTGTTCGGGCTGGTCGGCTCGCTCACCGTGATCGCCAAGGACAACGGGCTCGGCGTGATGGACCGGTTCCGGTCCATGCCGATGTCCCGGATCGCCGTCCCGTTCGGCCAGACCGCGGCGGATCTGCTGATCGCCGCGGGCAGCCTGCTGGTGATGGCGGGCTGCGGGCTGCTGTTCGGCTGGCGGGCGCACAACGGGCTGGGCGCCACCCTCGGCGCCTTCGGGCTGCTGCTGTTGCTGCAGTACGCGGTGTCCTGGATCGGGGTCTACTTCGGATCCCTCGTCAAGGACGAGGAGACCGCGGCGAAGATCTCCCCGCTGGTCATGCCGGTGACGATGATCTCCAACGTCTTCGTGCCGACCGAGGGGATGCCGGCGATCCTGCGCACGATCGCGGACTGGAACCCGGTGAGCGCGGCGACGATGGCCTGCCGGGAACTGTTCGGCAACATGCCCGCGCTACCGCCGGGCGAGGCCGCCTGGCCGATGGCCAACCCGGTGCTGGCCACCGTCGGCTGGTCGGTCCTGCTGCTGCTGATCTTCGTACCGCTGGCCGTCCGCCGGTTCCGCACCGCCGGCCTCTGACCCACAGGTGCCCTGAACGTGGCGATCAGGACGTTCAACGTCGCGAACGGCACTTTTGGGACGTCTGACGTCGCGAAGGCCACGTTCAGGGCATTTCAGTGGATGAGGGGCATCACGGGGGCGGGCTGGTCGGACAGCGGCAGGTTGTAGCGCTGGGCCAGGTAGGAGGCCACGTCGTGGAACAGCGGGCCCGCGTTGTCGGTCTTCGGCGCGTCCAGCCGGACACCGACAACGAACCGCGGGTTGTCCGCGGGCAGGATCCCGGCGAAGGTGATGTTCTCCAGCGTGGAGCTGTAGGCCTTGGTCTCCGGGTCGATCTGCTGACCGGTGCCGGTCTTGCCGGAGATCTGGTACCCCTCCAGCGCCGCCTCCGGGGCGGTGCCGTTGTCGTTGTGGTCGCCGACGCTGCTGTCCTGGGTGACCGCGCGCAGCATGTTCTTGACCGTGTCGGCCGTGGCCGGGCTGACCACCTGCTGGGTGTCCGGCGGCGGTTCCGGCACCCTGGTGCCGTCCGGCTTCACCGTGGCCCGCACCAGCCGGGGCTCGACCCGCAGGCCGTCGTTGGCGATCGCCTGGTACATCGCGGTCATCTGCAGAATGGTCACCGACAAACCCTGGCCGATCGGCAGGTTGCCGAAGGTGGTCCCGGACCAGTCCTCCCTTGGCGGCACATAGCCAGGGCTCTCCCCCGGCAGCCCGATACCGGTGAGCTGGCCGAGCCCGAACCGCTGCACCATCTCCATGTAGCGCTCCGGGCCGAGCTTGTCCGCCAGCAGCAGGGTGCCCACGTTCGAGGACTTCGCGAAGATGCCCGTGGTGGTGAACCGCTGGGTGGGGTGGGACCAGGCGTCGTGCACGGTGTGGTCGGCCACCCGGACGTGGTCGGCCACCTCGTACACCGAGTTCGGTTCGGTCACGCCGTACTCGATGGCGGCCGCCGCGGTGATCACCTTGTTCACCGAGCCCGGCTCGAACGGGGTGGTGACCGCCTCGTTGCTCAGCCGCTCCTCGGTGAGCGTGTCCTCGTCGTTGGGGTTGAAGGTCTCGTCGTTGGCCAGCGCGTAGACCTCGCCGGTCCGCGCGTCCATGACCACCGCGCTGCCGCCCTTGGCCTGTGTCTTGTCGACGTACTCGCCCAGCTCGCGCTGCAGGTTGTACTGGACGTCGGAGTCGATGGTCAGCTCGAGGTCGGAGCCGGCCGTCGCGGGCTGGAGCTCCCGCTCCGAGCCCGGCATGATCACGCTGTTGCTGCCCTGCGCGGTGTCCACCAGCCTGCGTCCTGGCGTGCCGGCCAGCGCCTTGTCCCTGGCCAGCTCCAGACCGACCAGGCCGTGCAGGTTGTGCTTGAAGACGTCCGGGTTCTCCATCCGCCAGTTGGCGAAGCCGATCACGTTGGCCGCCAGCGTGCCACCGGGGTACTCCCGCTGGGCACGCTTCTCCATGCCGATTTCGGGGTACTTGTCGGTGATCTCCTCGGCGACCGAGGGCAGCACACCGTCCACGAGATAGGTGAACGAGTTCGGCTTGTTGAAGCGCTGCAACAGGTCCTGCTCGCTGGTCTTGTCCGGCACCCGCTCCGCGATGTACCTGGCGATCTCGGCCACCCTGGTCTGGTAGTTCCGGCCCTGCTCGGGATGCTTGCGGGCAACCTCGTTCCAGGTCTCCCGCAGCAGCCGCAGGTTCGCGGTCAGGGTCCGGGTCTCCACGCTGAACGCGAGCTTGGCCCCGTTGCGGTCCAGGATGGCGCCGCGGTGCGCGGGCAGGTCGATGGTGGTGGTGCGCTGCCGCTCCGCCCGCTTGGACAGCGCCTCCGCCTCGAAGGCCTGCACGTGCACCAGCTTCAGCCCGGCCGCGCAGAGCACCATCACCAGCACGATCCGGACCAGCTTGAACCGGCTCTTGGTACCGCCCTTGTCATGGACCGCGCTGGTCCGGCGCGAACCGGCCGAGTAGGTGCGGCGGATGCTGTTGCGCGGTCGGCCGGTCCGGCGCGCGTCACCCGGCATCGTCAGTCTCCTCCCCCTGGTGCCGCGTTCTCCTCCGCCTGCTGGGACCCCTGTGCATCGCCCGGCTCACCCTCCGGCGGCGCGTCGTCCTGGTTCGCGTTGTCCTGGTTCGCCTGGTCCGGCGGCGGCTGTGCCGGTGGCTCCGGGGGCGGTGGCGGGGCCGGTTTGGTGACCTTCTCCGGCTCCCCGACCAGGGTGGTCCCGCCCTCCCGGTCGACCACCAGCCGGGCTGGGTCGCCACCGGGCACCATGCCGAGCCTCCTTGCCTGCTCGGCCAGCCAGGACGGGGACTCCCGCATGGTGACCTCCCGTTGCAGCTGCTCGGCCCGCTCGCTGAGATCGGCGTTGGTCTGCCGCAGCTCCTTGAGCCGGTAGGTGTCGGCGATGGCCTGGGTGGACAGCCACAATGTGGTGGCCACCCCAGCGGCGAGCAGCCCCATCATCACCAGCACGAAGGAGGCCCGTGACCGCGGCAGGCGCAGCTTGACCAGCCGGAGCAGCCGGAACCGCCTGCCACCACCGCCGGTGTCGGCCTCGGCGGCACGCAGCTCCTCGGTCCGCTGGGCGCGGCGGGCGTAGGCACGCTCGGCCGCCGAGCTGCGCCCGCGTGCCGGGGTGCGCCGGGGCTGCGCCGTCTCCGGTGCCTCCGGGGTTTCCGGCGCCTGCGGTTCCGCCACGGCGGCCTGCGCCGATGTGGGGCGCGTACGGGTTCGCGTGCGGGTACGTGTCCGGGCGGGAGCCGTCATGCTGCCTCTCCAATCCGCTCCGCCGCGCGTAACCGCACGGAGCTCGCACGCGGGTTCTGCCGCATCTCCGTCTCGTCCGCCTTCTCCGCGCCCCTGGTCAGCAGCCGCAGCTGCGGGCCATGCCCCGGCAGCTCGACCGGCAGCCCCTGCGGGGTGCGGGAGGTGGCGAGCTCGGCGAAGGCGCGCTTCACCATCCGGTCCTCCAGCGAGTGGTAGGACTCGACGACGATCCGGCCACCGACGGCCAGCGCCGCCAGTGCGGCCGGGATGGCCGCCCGTAGCACCTCCAGCTCGCCGTTGACCTCGATGCGCAGGGCCTGGAACGTGCGCTTGGCCGGGTGCCCTCCGGTCCGCCTGCTCGGCGCGGGCACCTGCTCGTACAGCAGTTGCACCAGCCGCTCGCTGCGGTCGAACGGTTCTCGTTGCCGCTCGGCCACGACCGCCTTCGCGATCCGCGCGGCGAACCGTTCCTCGCCGTAGTCCCGCAGTACCCTGGTCAGCTCGGTCGCGGGATAGGTGTTCAGCACGTCCGCGGCGGTCCGGCCGCCGGTCGTGTCCATCCGCATGTCCAGCGGTGCGTCCCTGGCGTAGGAGAAACCCCGCTCGGCGCGGTCGAGCTGCATGGACGACACCCCGAGGTCGAACAGCACACCGTCCACACGAGACAGACCTAGCTCGGAGAGCACCTCGGGAATCCGGTCGTAGACGGTGTGTACGAAGTGGACCCGGTCGCCGTGCCGGGCCAGCCGCTCGGCGGAACGCTCGAGCGCGGCGGGGTCGGTATCCAGCGCGATGATCCGCAGGCCGGGATGCGCGGAAAGCAGGGCTTCGGAATGGCCGCCGAGCCCCACCGTCGCGTCGACCAGCACGGCCTCACGGTCGGCGAGTGCGGGGGCGAGCAGGGCGAGCACGCGCTGCAGCAACACCGGTAGATGTTCGGTCACGGCCAGCCCCCTTCCGCACTTCTTCGCGACCGGCGGGCAAGCACACCGCCGGGCTTTCGCCGATGCCGTCAGGTCCCCGCCCGCCCGCTGTGGACCTGGTGCCGGGGAAGGTGCACCAGGGCCACTGAGCGGACAGAGGCCTCACGGCATCCGCAACCAACATCTCCGGGTTCGCGCCGGCTCCCCTCCGGCCGCCCGCGACCCCCGCCCCCCGACGGCGGGGGTGCCGGCGGCCACGCGGCTAGAACACGCCCGGCAGTACTTCCTCCTGCGCCTTCGCGTAGCTCTCCTCGTGTTCCTCCAGGTAGCCCTCCCACGCTTGGGCGTCCCAGATCTCCAACCTGGTGATCGCACCGATCACCACGCACTCCTTGTTCAGCCCGGCATAGCGCCGCAGCTCCGGGGCGATCGCGATCCGCCCCTGCCCGTCCGGGCGTTGTTCGTCGGTACCCGCGAACAGGTACCGCTGGTAGGCCCGAACCGCCTCGTTGGTGAACGGGGCCTCGGCGACCTTGCGTGCCATCTGCTCGAACTCGGCACGCGGGAAGACGTAAAGGCAGTGATCCTGTCCCTTGGTGATCATCAGCCCACCCGCCAGTGCGTCCCGGAACTTCGCAGGCAACGTGAGCCGCCCTTTGTCGTCCAGTTTCGGGGTGTGGGTGCCGAGGAACATCGGCCGCCACCTCCCTACCGAACGTCGGTGCTCCGCCAGTGGCGGCACCACCGAGATCGGCCACGGGGCTCCCTTCCGCCCCACTGGCCACCACCGTACCCCACTTTCCACCACAGTCAACGCTGAATGACACCAAAGAGGACGACACTCTCAGCGTTTTCGCAGGTCACGAGGGTGGCCTCGGGTGGGGGGGTCGTGGGGGAACATCGCCATCCCGGGTGATACCGGCGGGTCCACACCGAGGTGCGGAAGGGCCGGAAAAGGGCCATCCGGCGGGTATCAGGCGCCTTGATGGCCCACTGGTAGCCCGGTGTGGAGGGCCGGGTGGGAGAAGGTGGGGAGCCCTACTGCTCCAGGATGTCGGACAGCTTCCCGACCAGCCGCGCGCTGTCGGCGGGTGCGACACTCATCCACTCCTGGCCGCCGCGGCCGGGGGCCACGGTGCCGAGGTAGGCGCCGACGTCGGTGACGAACCAGCTCACGCCGCCCAGCCTGCGTACCCGGCCGCCGCGCTCCCGCACCCGCACGGAGAACTGGCCCGCCCCGAAGACCGGGCGCGCCTGGATCGCGAGCACCTCGCGGACCTGCTGCTGGTAGGGGCCGGACTGTGCCTGGCCCTCCTCCTCGTCGAAGACCGGGTCCGCCATCCCGCTGCCGAGCCGCGCCGCGGGCAGGCTGATCCCGTAGCCGGGCCCCGGTTCCAGCTCGGGAAGCACCCCGACGGCCGCGGGCACCAGTTCGGTGTCGCGGATCTCGGACAGCCCGATCGTCTGCCGGGGCTGTACGGCCAGCACCGCACCCGCTCCCCCGGCCGCAGCCACCGCGCGCAACGGCTCACCCTCGGCCATATCGACCAGCGCCTCACACTCCACGTACACCTCGGCCGTGGCCAGTGCGGCGAGCCGTTCCTCCAGCACCGGATCCAGCCTGCCGTCGGCGAACAGCCCGCGCTCGGCAAGGTTGTCGTACACCGCGGCGCGGATGTCGGTACGGTCCTGGTCGGTCTCCCCGACGCTGCGCACCGCCAGCGGCCCAGGGCGGGCGGAGTAGCCGAGGTCGGTCCACAGGACGTCGAAGGCCGAGGCCGAGACGCGGATCATGGTCAGTCCCCGGCCTGCCGGTCACCGGTCAGGGTGGGCGGCGCCGCGAAGGCCGTCCGCGGCACGGCCGCGCGGAGCTCGGCGTCGCGGTTGTTCATCACGTCGATCGCCTTCTGCCGGGCCGCCTCGGCCTCCTCGCGCCGCTGCGCCAGCGCGTCGGACAGCCCGACCAGCGCCCGGATGTCCCCGCCCCCTGCGGCCGCGCGGATCATCTCGCCCGGGTCGTAGTCGACCGGCTCCGGCATCTCGGCCCTGGCCTTGGCGGCGACCGCGGCCTGCTGGCTCACCGCCTCGCCCACCGCGGCGGAGATCTCCGCCGCCTCGTCGGACCAGCCCGCGGCCTTGTCCAGCACACCCCGCAGCGCGTCCCCTGCGGTTCCCTGCCACAGCTCCACGCTGCCAGCGGACAGGTTCCGCAGCTCCTGGGTCGATTCCCGCAGGCGCCCGGCCAGCTCGCCCCACTGCAGGCCGATCTCGCCTGCCGCGCTCGGATCGTTGCCCGACTCGACCTCGTCCAGCATGGCCTCGTGCCGGTAGGACTCGTACCGCCTGTTCGGGATCGGTATCGCCCGTTCGTTCACGTGCGAGGCACCTCCACTCCGGAAGCCGGTCAGGGCAGCTTCGGTTCGATCAGCTCGCCGACGGTCCGCGCCCGGCGGCAGGCCGAGTCGGTGTCGGTGAAGTCGGTGTTGCTGACGTCCACCTGCACCGTGCCCGGGCCCGCACCGATCAGCAGCGCGCAGGTGCCGTCGTCGGCCGCGCGGTCGGCGACCAGCAGCGCGTCATGTGCGCCGAGTTCCAGCTCCTCCGGCGTGCCCGCGGCAGGGTCGATCCCGGCCAGCCCGGTGCCGGCGTCCACGGTGATCAGCAGGCCGAACACCCCGGGTTCGGTCCAGTCGCACGCCGGGGCACCGCCCACGGTCTTGGCCGTACCCAGTTCGGTCAACCCGGCCGTGGACCGCTCCACCGGGCCGAGCAGTTCGCAGGGCCGCAGGTCGGCAAGCGCGGGTTCGGCATGCCGCCGGGTCTCTCCCGCGGCGCTGGAGGACACGACCAGTCCCCCGTCCGCGGGCTGCGCCTGGCCCTGCGCCGGTTCGGCCGCACAGCCCACCCCGCCCGCGAGGAGTCCGGCCAGGGCCGGCACCGCGGGCAGCACGCGAGCACGCGGCGGGCGCGCCCATTCGCCTCGTGTCATGCTTGCTCCTCCGCGGCTCCGCGCGCGTCCGCGGGTTGACACAAGGGGTGTCATGCGCCTACCCGCCCGAGCAGTCGACGCCGCCCGCGGCGGCGGCGCTGTCCTCGTCCTGTTCCTCGTACCGCCGCAGTGCCCGGCTGATCTGCGCCTTGAGCTCCTCCAGCTCCTGGCCGAACCGGGTGAGCGACTCCACCGCGGAACCGGAGTCGCCGATGCCGTACTCGGCCATGAAATCGCCGACCTCGCCCGCGAAGCCCTCGCCCAGCGGTACCCGCCTGCCAAGCGACTTGGCCTGCCGGACCATCTCGCCGACCACGTCCTGCAGCTGGCTGAGCCGGGTGAACGCGTCGGCGGCCAGCTCCGGCGCGACGGCGAACGCGGTGCCGTCCCTGGGGATCTGGATGCCAACGTCGGTCATAATGTCCCGTTACGCCTCTCCGTAGCGGACCGAACTCGCATCGCAGCATAGGCCAGAACCCACCGTCATGGGAGTCCCCGCCGGAGTGTGTTCCACCGAGTTCACCATCACCCGAACAGCCCAATCTCACCGGTAACGTTGAGTGAGCACGGGGTTGTCTCCCCTAGTTCGCCCCGGTTTGACACACTTCGTGGGAAGCTGGCCTCCGCGAGGGCGGTCCCCGGAAGTCCACCGGCCCACCGGAAACACCGGTGCATCCCGGTTGCCCCGGCAACATCCGGTCGTGCGCCCCGCGCCCCAGCGACAACCGCAAGGGCTTCGGCACCAGGAGGTCGAGTGACGTCGAGAACGCAGTCTGCTGCGCCCGGCGAACAGGTAACGCAACAGTCGCCCTATCCGGGTAACGACAGCGGACCGCGGCAGCAGGAAGGCCACGCCAGCCTCGAGGAGCTACACGACGCCGCCAGCCGGATCGCGGGCAACGTGGAACGGGTCTTGGTCGGCAAGCCCGAGGTCGTGCGGATCGCGCTGGTCACCCTGCTTGCCCAGGGACACCTGCTGGTCGAGGACGTGCCGGGGGTCGGCAAGACCTCACTGGCCAAGGCGCTGGCCCGGTCGATCGACTGCTCGGTCAGCCGGATCCAGTTCACCCCCGACCTGCTGCCCAGTGATGTCACCGGAGTGTCCATCTACAACCGGCAGACCGGCGACTTCGAGTTCCGTTACGGCCCGGTGTTCGCCAACATCGTGGTCGGCGACGAGATCAACCGGGCCTCGCCGAAGACCCAGTCGGCGCTGCTGGAGTGCATGGAGGAACACCAGGTCACGGTGGACACCAGCACCTACCAGCTGGACGAGCCGTTCATGGTGATCGCCACCCAGAACCCGATCGAGATGGAGGGCACCTACGCCCTGCCGGAGGCGCAGCGGGACCGGTTCACCGCCAGGGTGTCCATCGGCTACCCGGACCCGCAGGCCGAGCTGGCCATGGTGGACGAGCACTCCGGGCACAACCCGCTGGGCGAGCTGGAACCGGTGTCCGATGCCGAGACGGTCAGCAGGCTGGTCAGGGCCGTGCGCCGGGTGCACATCGCGCCCGAGGTGCGGCAGTATGCGGTCGAGCTGGTCACCGCCACCCGGCAGATACCGGAACTACGGCTGGGTGCCTCGCCAAGGGCCACGCTGCACCTGGTGCGGGCGGCCAGGGCGCAGGCCGCGCTCGCCGGCCGCGAGTTCGTGGTTCCGGACGACTTGCATGCCGTCGCCGTCCCAGTGCTGGCGCACCGGCTGGTGCTCACCACCGAGGCACATGCCGCCCGCCGCTCGGCCACCGATGTGGTGCGCGCGGTGCTGCATCGCGTCCCCGTCCCGCACGGCAGCGCGGCGGGCAACGGGCAGGCCCGGCGGTGAACCGCCGAGCCGCCCAGCACAGTCCAGGAGTCACTACATGCTGCGTGCGCTGTCCGGACTGACCACCCGCGGCCGCTGCCTGCTCGCGGCCGGGGTCGCGGCCGCGGCCTGCGCCGCCGTGCTGAACGAGCGGGACCTGCTCCGGGTGGCCCTGTTCGTGGTGGCCCTGCCGCTGCTGATCGTGGTGTTCGTGGCTGCAACCAGGGTCCGGATCGGCGCCGGCCGCACCCTGCTGCCGGAACGGGTCGCGGTCGGCCGCTCCGGTGAGGTCCAGCTCGAACTGTGGCGCAACGGCAGGCTGCCCGCGGGCGAGGTGATGCTGGAGGACGGCGTGCCCTACGCGCTCGGCGCCCGGCCCCGGTTCGTGGTGGAGCACCTCCCGCACCACCGTTCGGTGGCCCTGCGCTACTCGCTGCAGCCGGTGCTGCGCGGCATCCAGCAGGTCGGCCCGCTGCGGGCCACCATCACCGACCCGTTCGGGCTGTGCGAGTTCGACCGGGAGCTGATCGGGCACTCGCGGCTGGTGGTGGTGCCCAAGGTGGTCGGGCTGTCCGGCCTGCCGATCGGCGCCGGGATCGGTTCCGGGGACGACGGCAGCATCCGGCTGCACGCAGGGCAGGGCGAGACCGACGTGATCGTGCGCCAGTACCGGCAGGGTGACGACCTGCGCAAAGTGCACTGGCCGTCCACCGCGCGGCGGGACGAGATCATGGTCCGGATCGAGGAACGGCCCTGGCGCGGTGGCACCACGGTGCTGCTGGACCACCGGGCCGCGGCACACCATGGCACCGGTCCGGCGGCCAGCCTGGAATGGGCGGTGTCCTTCAGCGCCAGCGTGTGCCTGCACCTGCGCCGCGCCGGGCACCGCGTGCGGCTGGTCACCGAGCACGGCAACGTGCTGGCGGACACCCCCGGCGAGGGCGGGGAGTACTACGACAACATCGTGCTGGACTCGCTGGCCGCGCTGCAGCCCGCGCACCAGCGGGACATCACCACCGGTTACGACCCGGCGCACGGGCAGGAGCTGATCGCGGTGCTCGGCACGGTGAGCAACGAGAGCGTGCACGAGCTGATCCGGTACCGCCCGCGCGGTACCCGCAGCCTCGCCGTGCTGCTGGACACTCCTACCTGGGCCGGCGGCACCGGCGCCCCGGACCAGCCGGGCTCCACCGCCGAGTCCGCCGCGCTGCTGCGCGCCGCGGGCTGGGGCGTGCTCGTCGCCGGGCCGAACAGCCCGATGCCCGAGGTGTGGTCCGGCCTGTGCACCAGTGCGACCCGGCGCGGCTCACTGATCGGCGGTGTCTCATGACCGCCGCACCACCCCGGCAGGCCCCGCCGCCGCACCAGTTCCAGCCCCAGCGGCCCGCCCGGCAGCCCGCGGCGTGGGGCAACAGCGTGCTCGCCCCGGTCGCGGCCGGGCTGGCCACGGTCTGCGCGGCCACCTCGCTCACCGGCGTGGTCGCGGGCTGGGCCTGGCTGGGCTACGTGATCGTGGCGACCGTCCTGGTGGCCTGCACCGGGCTGGCCCTGCGCACCCTGCGCACCCCGACGCTGGTGGTCGGCCTCGCCCAGCTGGCCGTACTGCTGTTCCTGGTGGTGGGGGTCTTCACCCGCAGCGGCATCCTGGCGATCCTGCCGGGGCCCGCGGCCCTTGCCGAGCTGAACGACGTGCTGGTGGCCTCCTTCGAGCAGGTCCGCACCGGCCTGCCGCCGGTGGATCCCAGCCCGCCGATCCTGTGCCTGGTCACGATCGCGATCGGACTGGTCGCGATCCTGGTGGACACCCTGGCGATCGCGGCGAGTGCCCCCGCGGCCAGCGGCCTGATCCTGCTGTGCGTCTACGCGGTGCCCGCATCCCTTTCCAACGAGCTGCTGCCCTGGTGGACCTTCGCCATCGGCGCCGCCGCCTTCGCCGGGCTGCTCGCCGTTGACGGCAGCCACCGGCACCGGCGCTGGCGCAACCGGGAGGCACCGGGGCTGGGCGGGTCACCGGGTGCGGCCACCGCGCCGATCGCCGTGGTCGTCGTCGCGCTGCTGGTCGGCCTGGTCGCCGGCTCCGGGATGACCGCGATCGGCACCGCGGGGCGGCTGCCCGGCACCGGCGGCGGGGACCAGACCGCGGTCAGCGGCGGGCTGGGCGTCAACCCGTTCACCTCCCTGCGCGGCATGCTGGATCAGGGCGCCAACGTGGAGCTGTTCCGGGTCCGCGGACTCGGCGACGATCAGCGGCTGCTGCGCGCGTTCACGCTGAACACCTACCGCCCGAACGAGGGCTGGGGCCTGCCGGAGGCGATGCCGGCCGGGGTTCCCGCGAACGGCCCGCTGCCCGCGGCGCCGGGGGACAATGGCACCGCGCAGAGCCGGGAGATCCGGATCGAGCCGGTCAACTGGGTGGACGTGTGGCTGCCGGTGTACGGCGCGCCGCGCAACCTGGCCAACATCTCCGACGGCTGGTTCTACGACCAGACCAGCGGCTCGGTGTTCCGCGAGCGGCGGCAGGCGCCGGGGCCGTACACCGAGATGGCCTCGCTGGCCGAGCCCAGCAGGGAAGCGCTGCGCGCCGCGCGGCCGGACCCCTCCGAGGTGCCGCCGATCTACACCGAGGCCGGCCAGGTGGACTCCAGGGTGGTCGCGCTGGCCGAGCAGCTCACCCGCAGCGAGCCGACCACCTTCGACAAGGCCGCCGCGCTCTGGCGCTACTTCACCACCGCGGAGAACGGGTTCACCTACGACACCCGCACCGCGGAGGCCTCCGACTCCGACGCCCTCGCCGACTTCCTGCTCAACGGCAAGCGCGGGTTCTGCGAGCAGTTCGCCTCCGCGATGGCCGTGATGCTGCGGGCACTGGACATCCCGGCCAGGGTGGCGGTCGGCTTCACCACCGGCTACCCCAGCTCCGGTTACCGCTCGATCACCTCGCAGGACGCGCACGCCTGGGTCGAGGTGTACTTCGGCGACAGCGGCTGGGTCTCCTTCGACCCGACCCCGCTTGCCGACGGCCGCGGCTACCTGCCGCCCTACCTGCAACGCGACGACGGCCCCGCGGACTCGCCCTCCGGGGAGTCGGGCGCCGAGCAGCCCTCGGCCTCGGCCTCGCCGGAGCCATCGGCTGGCGCCGAAACCGACCAGAACGCCGTCCCGCTGCCGGAGGGCGCTGCGCAGCCGAACTTCTTCGAGCGGCCGCCTGCCTGGTCCGGCTGGGGCGCCCTGATCGCCGGCCTGGCGGCGCTGGTGCTGACCGTGGCCACGGTGCTGCTCGGCAGGCGCGCCAGCGTGCTGCGCCACCCCGGCGGCGGGGTTCCGGACTGGTTGTCCTGGCTGGTCGGCCTGCTGTGGGTGGTCTCGCTGGTGCTGGCGGGCTGGCAGTTGCACTGGACCTTCGCCCTCGGCCTGCTGAGCATCGTGCTACTCGGGCTGGCGCCCTCGATCGCACGGGAGTTCACCAGGAGGCGCAGGCTGCGCACGATCGCGGCCAGGCAGTCCACCGCGGCCAATGCGGCCTGGGACGAGTTGCTGGACGAATGCGCGGACCGTGGCATCACGATCCCGAAGAGTGACACCGTGCGGGTGGCCGCGCAGAAGGTCGCCCAGCGGCACCACCTCGACGAGGAGGGCAAGGACCACCTGCGCACCGTGGTGGGTGTGGTGGAACGCTCCTGGTACAGCCCGGCGGATCCGACGGGCGACCCCGAGTTCGCCTCGGCCTTCCACGGGTTGCGGCAGAGCCTGCGGCGCAGCGCCCCGGTCTCGCTGCGGGGCAGGCTACTTCCCCGCTCCCTCTTCCGCCGCCGCTAGAACCCCCAGCTCCCCGGCGTGTTTGCCGTCCACGCGCGTGTGTTTGCTCCCTGCGCGCACGCGTTGGCCGTCCATGCACGCGAGTTTGCTGTTTGCGTACGGCCAACAGGCCGACCGGAGCTGGAAGACCCGGGGACGGCCCGGGTCTGCGGGAGTGCGGGGTGCCTCAGCGCAGCACGCCACCCCGTACCCGAGCGGGGCGACTGCTCGGCCCGGGAACGGGGTGGCGCTACTGCTGGTCGTCGAACCGCTGCCGGAAGCGGTCTTCCATCCGCTGTGTGAAGGAACTACGGCGCGGTGGATGCTTCCCGCCCGAGGCGGCCTCGGCGCCGTCGGCGCCTTCTCCGTCCCCGTGCGACCGCAGCGAGGTAACGGCGAGCAGGACCCCGAAGAACATCACCAGGAAGCCGACCACGCTGATCAGCGGGATCTCAGCCACCCGGAACGGCACCATCACGCCCAGCACCAGGAGCGCGACGCCGACGACGAACAGGGCCGCACCCTGGTACCGCCGTTTGCGCGCGGGACGGCGCAGTTTCGTGCCTCGCACCGTAGATGCGAACTTGGGGTCCTCGGCATAGAGCTCGCGCTCGATCTGTTCGAGCAGCCGCTGCTCATGCTCGGAGAGTGGCATGTCTCCTCCTCCGGCACAGCTGTCGCGGGCGCCGGGCCGCGCAACGTCGTGGACCCAACCGACACCCCTGGCGAGGTGTCACCATCAAGGATACGAGCCCCGCGCGCGAACGACTACCCGATCCCGTATCAAGCGTCGAACGGATTTGCGGTAGGGGCCGGCACCGCCCGTTGACCGAGGCGTCACGAGCGGTTCCGACGCTCGTCAGTGCTTGTCCGGAAACGCGCGACACGATCGGCTCGGCGGGGCTCGGACCGCGAGCACGACCTTCACCTCTGCAGGTCATACGCCCCGCCTCCCCGCTCGCGGGCTCCGCCGATCGCGCGTTCGTCCGATCATCAATACGAGTCCGACCGGTTCTCGACCGCCCTGTCAGGTGGCAGCAAGGAGGCCGGCCGGACCGCGGCGGCGCCGAACCGGGACCTGGCGACGTCCGCGGCCACCTCGGCGTGCCGCCAGCGCGGCTCATCCGGCTCGAAGCTGAGCTGCTCCCCCTCGGCCTCCCCGGACAGCCCCTCCACCCGGACCCCGAGCAGCCGCACCGCACCGGTGGCGCCGTGCTCGGTGAGCAGGGACACCGCCGTGGCGTGGATCTCCCTGGCGGTGTCGGTTCCGGACAGCAGGGTCCGCGCCCTGGTGATGGTCCGGAAGTCGGCGAACCGGATCTTGATCGACACCGTGCGCCCGCGCAGGCCCTTGGCCCGCAGTCCGGCCGCGACCCGCTCGGACAGCCGCAACAGCTCCCGCTCCAGCGCCCGCCGGTCGTGCTGGTCCACATCGAAGGTGTGCTCGGCGCCCAGCGACTTCTCCTGCGCGTCCGGCACCACCGGCCGCTCGTCCCGGCCCGCGGCCAGCTCGTGCAGGTGGTCGCCGAGTGCGGTGCCCAGTGAGCGCCGCAGCCGCGGCAGCGGGGCGCCGGCGATATCGCCGATGGTGTCCAGGCCGAGCTGGCGCAGGTGCGCCTCGGTGCGCTTGCCGACGCCCCACAGCGCGGACACCGGCAGCGGATGCAGGAAGTCCAGCGTGTGCTCGGCCGGCACCACCACCATGCCGTCGGGTTTGGCCATCCCGGAGGCGAGCTTGGCGATGAACTTGACCGGCGCCACCCCGACCGAGCAGGCGATCCCGTGCTCGGCGGCCACCCGCTGCCGGATCAGGGCGCCGAGCCCGGCCGGGGTGCTGTGCAACCGGCGTAGCGCGCCACTGACGTCCAGGAAGGCCTCGTCCAGGCTGAGTGGCTCCACCAGCGGGGTCAGCTCGGCGAAGATCGCCAGCACGCCACGGGAGACCTCCGCGTAGAGCCCGCGGGTGGGCGGCAGGTAGACCGCCTGCGGGCAGAGCCGCCTGGCGGCCCCTACCGGCATGGCCGAGTGCACGCCGTACTTGCGCGCCGGGTAGTTGGCGGACAGCACCACCGAGCGAGGGCCCGCTCCGGCCACGATCACCGGCCGGTCCACCAGCTCGGGCCGGGTGCGCAGCTCGACCGCCGCGAAGAAGGCGTCCATGTCGACGTGCAGCACGCCGCAGCCGGTGTCGTCCGGCCACGCCTCGGGCGGCGCCGTCTGCTCGACGCGGAACCGCGCGAAGTCAGCGGGCAGGCCCGCGTTCGCTCCCATCGGTTCCCAGGCTACGGGCTGGTCAAGAAGTTGCTTGCCTGACGTGATGCGTGGGCGCGCGTCCGAGCCGCAGGCCTCGCGAACCCGGCTGCGGGCCGCCTGCCAGCCCGGCGCACCGGCCATGACCGAGGCACGGCCCGTAGACGGGTTCGGCGATCGCGCGCCTTCTCGAACACAGGCTAGCTGCGGGGGCGGGTGGCCAGCGCGTGCAACCGGCCCGCGATATCCCGCAGCGGGGGCGTGTTCGCCGCCAGCGCCTCGAACTCGGCCAGCTCGGTCTCCCAGGTACCGACTTCGGCCTCGGCATCGGCCGGGTGTGCCGCGGGCTGCGCGGCATCCGGCACGACCCCGTCCCCCTGCAGCAGCGTGATCTCCAGCCCGGCCCCGACCAGCAGTTCGGCCAGCCGCGCGGTGTCCAGCCTGCGCAACAGGGTCTCGCCGTCCTCGGCCAGCACGCCCTCCGGGCTGGCCAGCAACTGCCGGGCGGTGGTCAGCCTGCCGGCGAGCGCCCGGTGCAGGACCGCGGCGTGCCGGTTGGCCACCAGCACCGACACCGTCCCGCCGGGAGCCAGCACCCCGGCCAGCGCGGCCGCGGTCGCGCTCGGGTCGTCCACCACCTCGAACAGCCCATGCGCGAGCACCAGGTCGGCCGAGCCCGCCGGCACGTGCCGGTGCAGGGCCTCGGAGTCGTCGGCGACCACGGTGATCCGGTCGGCAACCCCGCCTTCCTCGGCCCGCCTGCGCAGCGTGGCCAGCGCGTTCGGGTTGGGCTCGACCACCGTCACCTGGCAGCCGGAGGAGGCGAACGGCACCGCCCAGCCGCCGCTGCCGCCGCCGACATCGACCACCCTGGGCTGTTCGATCCCGCGTGCCCGGGTCTCCGCCAGCGAGGCCTCCAGCACGGTTCGCACCGCCGCCGAGCCGCGACCTGCGGATGTGTCCGTTCGCATGGGTCCCGAGGGTAGCCGGGCCTGGTGTGCCCCCGGCGCATGCCCCGTAGGCTTGGCGGCGTGCACACGGTCGCGGTACTCAGCCTCAAGGGAGGCGTCGGGAAAACGACGGTTGCGCTCGGCATCGCCTCCGCAGCCCTGCGCCGGGGTGCACGCGCGCTGGTCGGTGACCTCGACCCCCAGGGCAACGCCACGGCCACCCTCGACCCGCCGTTGACCGAGGCGACGCTGGTCGAGGTCCTGGAGACCCCCCGGCGCGCGGTCATCGACCGGGCGATCGCGCCGAGTGCGTGGAGCGAGGACCTCGACGTACTGGTCGGCTGCGAGGAGCTGGAGCTGCTGAACGAGCCGGGCAGCAGCGGGCGGCGGCTGGACAACCTGGCCAGGGCGCTGGACGAGCTGCACGACAACCCGCCGGAGCAGGGCCCCTACGAGCTGGCCATCCTGGACTGCCCGCCCTCGCTGGGCAGGCTCACCCGCTCGGCCCTGATGGCCGCGGACAGTGCGCTGCTGGTCACCGAGCCGACCATGTACGCGGTCGCAGGCGCCGAGCGCGCGCTGGAGGCGATCGAGACGATCCGCGCCGAGCACAACCCGAACCTGCGTCCGGCCGGGGTACTGGTGAACCGGCTGCGGGTGCGCTCCTACGAGCATCAGTACCGGATCGGCGAGCTCAGGGAGGCCTTCGGCAGGCTGGTGATGCCGACCGCCATCCCGGACCGGCTGGCCATCCAGCAGGCGCAGGGCGCGTGCCTGCCGATCCACGAGTGGACCTCACCGGGCGCGCAGGAGATCGCGCTCACCTTCAACATGGTGCTGGCCAAGATCCTGCGGTCGGACCGGGCCGGGCGGCACCGCCTCGCCATGCGGGAGGGCGAGAGCGAGCCCGAGACCGAGGCCGAGACGACCTCGGAGTTCCCCGCCACCCCCGCCTACGCCGAGCCCGAGACCGGCTGAGCGGGCGTGCCCGAGGGCGACACCGTCTTCCGCTCCGGGCGGATCCTGGAGCGGGCGCTGGCCGGGCAGGTGCTGCGCCGCACCGAGTTCCGGCACCCGGCGCTGGCCACCGCCGACCTCAGCGGGCAGCGGGTTTCCGAGGTCCGCACCGTGGGTAAGCACCTGTTCACCCGGTTCTCCGGCGGGCTGAGCCTGCACAGTCACCTGCGGATGGATGGTTCCTGGCAGGTGCTGCGGCCGGGTGGGCGGTGGCGGATGCCTGCGCACCACGCCAGGGTGATCCTGGCCGCGGACACCGCCGAGGCCGTCGGGTTCCGGCTGCACGACCTGCAGTTGTTACCGACCGCCGAGGAGTCCCGGCTGACCGGCCACCTCGGCCCGGATCTGCTGGATCCACAGTGGACCGAAGAACACGCGCGCATCGCCGCCGGGAAGCTGGCCGCCGACCCACACCGGGAACTCGGCCTCGCCCTGCTGGATCAGCGGATCATGGCCGGAGTCGGCAATCTCTACAAGGTGGAGATCTGTTTCCTGCTCGGAGTTTCGCCGTGGACCCCAGTGTCTGATGTGGACACAGAGCGGGTGGTCGCACTGGCACGCAAGTTGTTGCTTGCCAACGCCTGGCGACCCGAGCAGAGCACCACCGGGGAGCTGGCCCGCGGCAGGCGGAACTGGGTGTACGAGCGCGGCCGGCACGGCTGCTTCCGCTGTGGCGGGCGGGTTCGTGTCGCCACCCAGGGTGCCGGGGTGCACGGCAGGCCGACCTGGTTCTGCCCGCGCTGCCAACCGGGCCCTTGCCCACCCACCGGCCAGGACCCGGCCGGGCGCCCCTGAAGCAGCACGCCGGTCCGGTCCCGTCCCGCACGCGCTTATCTACCGCTTATCACCGGATGGTTAACGTTCCGCCCGCTCGATCCTGCCGACATGACGCTGAATGGAGAGCGATCCGGTGAACATCCGACACGGGATGACATATCGCCGCGGGGTGACAACCGTTGCCGTGCTGGCTACCGCCATGGGACTGGTGGCAGCCCCGGCAGCGGCCGAGACTCCCCCGCCGGCGCAGTACTACCAGCAGCACCTGTCGTGGGCGCCGTGCGAACCGGGACCGACTCCCCCCGGCATTCCGCGGGAGGAGTGGGAGGAGCAGTGGCGCGGCCTGGAATGTTCCACCGTGACCGTGCCCATGGACTACCGGAACCCGGACGACGGCAGGCTCAGTATCGCGGTGAGCCGCCGCAAGGCCGATGACCCGGCCCGGCGACAGGGCGTGCTGCTGTTGAACCCCGGCGGACCCGGTGGCTCGGGGATGCTGATGCCGCACAGCCTGGCGGAGAACGAGGTGGCAGGCAGCTTCGACCTGATCGGCTTCGACCCCCGCGGGGTGGGCAGGTCCACCCCGCTCCGGTGCGAGGCAGGCCACCGGGAGGAGCGCCGGACCCGGCCCACGGACGAACAGTTCCCCGCGATCGCGGCGGCGGCACTCGACCGGGAACGTGCCTGCCAGCGGGCGGGCGGTGGTCTCCGGCGGCATGTCAACACGGCGAACACCGCACGGGACATGGACGTGATCAGGGCGGCCCTCGCCGAGCAGAAGATCAACTATCTGGGCTTCTCCTACGGTACCTATCTCGGTGCCGTGTACGGCAGCCTGTTCCCCGGCCGGCTCAACCGCAGCGTGCTCGACTCGTCGATGCATCCGGACTGGCTCTACTACGAGCAGTCCAAGCAGCAGGCGGTCGCGGCACGGGAGAACGTCGATGCCTGGGCGGCCTGGGTGGCCGAACGGAACGACACCTACCACCTCGGTGAGTCGGCGCAACAGGTGCGGGCCCACCTGGAAACCCTGCGCGAGCGGCTGGCGGCCACGCCGGTGCCCTGGCCCGAGCAGCCCGGCTCCCCGCGGATCGACGGCAACCTCTTCGACATGATGCTGGGTTACCAAACCCCGTACCGTCCAGGATGGGCGCTGTTCACCGAATTCGTCATCAAGATCGAGAACGCGGTCGGCGGCACGCTGGACCCCGAAGCGG
Source organism: Amycolatopsis aidingensis (assembly GCF_018885265.1). Classification (GTDB taxonomy): domain Bacteria; phylum Actinomycetota; class Actinomycetes; order Mycobacteriales; family Pseudonocardiaceae; genus Amycolatopsis; species Amycolatopsis aidingensis. Next base: position 2,910,054 of record NZ_CP076538.1, on the reverse strand, counting down.
GCAGGGCCCTCGCCACCCTCGCCGGCTACACGATCCCCGAACTGCACAACGGCGTCTTCCCGACCGTGACCTGTGAGGCCGAGTGGCCCACCGACCTCAACATCTACTACGACCAGATGCGGCTGTTCCGCGAGCGGTACCCCTACGGTCCGGGCGCCTCCGCGGCCGGACCGACCGAATGCACGTTCCGCTCGTTCACCCCGCCCGAGCCGGTCACCGAGCTGGAGCGCGATGGCTACCCGGTCGGGGTCGTGGTACAGGCCGAGTTCGATCCCGCAACCCAGTACGACGGCGGCCCCGCGATGGCGAGCAAGCTCGGCAACAACCTGATCTCCGTCGCGGACGAGGGCGCGCACGGCCTCTACGGCCGCAACGACTGTGCCACCAGGAAGATCGACGACTACCTCGTCAACGGGATCCTGCCAGGGTCGCACACCGTCTGTGCCGGCACACCGCCGCCCGACGTTCCTGCCGATGGGTCCACGACCCGCTCGGCGCCCCGGTCCCACAAGTCGCTCGAGGAACGCGCCGACGACCTGATCGACATCACCAAGCTCGACCGGTCGTTCTGACCCACCGCATGGCGCACCCCGGGTGCCCGGACCGGGCACCCGGGGTGGCGGCTGAGGCATGCGGTTCCCGGCCGCGATACGGCCGGACCCCTTGCCCGACCGGGTAACCTCTGGATCATGCCGACTTATCAGCTTCCGCTGTACGGCAGCGACCGCGAACGCGGCGATCTCGCTCCCTGACCGACGGGTCGCTTCATCCACCCGTCCCGCTTTCACCTTCTTCTCAGGGAGTTCCGCATGCCCGAAAACTCCGCCCTGCGCGATTTCGTCGCTGCCCTGCCCAAAGTCGAACTACACGTCCATCTCGTCGGCTCGGCCGGCATCGAGACGGTGACCTCGCTGGCCCGCAGGCACCCAGCCTCCGGGGTGCCGACCGACCCCGGCCGGCTGCGCGAGTTCTTCACCTTCCGCGACTTCGACCACTTCCTCAAGGTGTACTGGGCCGTGCAGCAGTTGCTGCGCGACAGTACCGACATCCACCTGCTGGTCACCGGGCTCGCCGCGGACCTGGCCGCGCAGAACTGCCGCTACGCGGAGGTGACCGTCACCCCGTACAACCACCTGCTGGACGGCATCCCCGGCGACGAGCTGCTCACCGGCCTTTCCACCGGTCGCGCGGCCGCGGCCACGGAGCATGGGGTGGAACTGGCCTGGTGCTTCGACATTCCCGGGGAGAAGGGCACCAGGGCCGGGAAGGAAACCCTGGTCTTCGCGCTGACCAACCGGCCGGAAGGCCTGGTCAGCTTCGGCCTCGGCGGCCCGGAGGTGGGTGTCGGGCGGGCCCAGTTCGAGCCCTACTTCACCGCCGCGCGGGAGGCCGGCCTGCACAGCGTCCCGCACGCGGGGGAGACCACCGGACCGGCGACGATCTGGTCGGCCCTGCACGACCTCGGCGCCGAGCGGATCGGGCACGGAACGAGCTGCGCCTCGGATCCCCGGCTGCTGGAGTACCTCGGCACGCACGGGATCTCACTGGAGGTGTGTCCCACCTCCAACGTGCGCACCCGGCAGGTCCCCTCGATCGAGGCACATCCGGTGCGCCGGATGCTCGACCACGGGCTGCGCGTGACGCTGAACACGGACGACCCGCCGATGTTCGGGGCCACGCTGAACGGGGAGTACCTCGCCGTCGCCGAGACCCTCGGCCTGCAACCGGCGGAACTGGCCCAACTGGCCCGCAACGGCGTCGAGGCCTCGTTCCTCGATGGTCCCGCCCGCGCCGGGCTGCTCGCCGAGATCGACCGCACGGTCGCCGGCTGATCACGAAATCTTGTTGCCGCGCCACGGACTCTTGCCTAGCGTGGCGGGTACACGGGAAAGGAGGTGGTCCAAAGTTGATTAACTACAGGACTCGTGAGGTGGCTGTCCGCTGACGGGCGGCATACGACAGGACTTTCCGGCAGGAGACCACTTCCAGACAGTCACCTGCTTTCGTGTGCTTGCCTTTCGGTGAATACCAGGCAGTCACCGGACCCCTGACGCTCCCGGGCACCGGTCCGGCCCGGGCCCGGCCTCCGCGGCCGGGAGCGGCGTCGGGGGTTTCCTGTTCCAAGGGTCGCTCCGCGGGCGCCGGACGGCTAGCGTGGCGATCATGCTGCGGCCGGAGTTCCCGATCCGCACCGCCCGGCTCGACCTTCGCCCGTTCACGATGGCCGATCTCGCGCAGGTGCATGCCTACCAGTCCCGCGCGGACGTCGCCCGGTACCTGTACTGGGAGCCGCGCTCGGCCGCCGAGGTCGAGGCGGCGCTGGCGCGCAGGCTCACCAGGGACCGGCTGACGCGGGAGGGCGACTGCCTCAGCCTGGCGGTCCGGCGGCTGGACACCGGCGACCTGATCGGCGAGCTCAACCTGGACTGGCTGAGCGAGCCCAACCGCAGCGGGGAGATCGGCTTCATCTTCCATCCCGACCAGCACGGCAACGGCTTCGCCACCGAGGCGGCCACGGAACTGCTTCGCCTTGGCTTCGCCGGGTTGGGCCTGCACCGGATCATCGCCCGGTGCGACGCGCGGAACGCGGCCTCGGCCGGGGTCATGGCGCGGCTCGGCATGCGCCGCGAGGCACACCTGCGGCACAGCGAGATCGTCAAGGGCAGGTGGGCCGACACCCTGATCTACGCGATGCTCGACACCGAGTGGCCGCCGGGCACCTGACCCCGTGCCCCGCGGGTACATGCGGCAGCATGGGGCCGTGCTGTTCGACAAGATCGTCCGGCCCGCGCTGTACCGGCTGGGCCGCAACGACCCGGAGGTGGTGCACGAGCGCACCATCGGCGCACTGAGCCGGATCGGCGCCGCGCGCCCCGTACTGGCCGCATTGCGACGTCACTACCGGATCGACGCGCCGAGCACCGTGTTCGGGCTGCGCTTTCCCGGCCCGGTGGGGCTGGCCGCCGGGATGGACAAGGACGGGCGGGCACTCGCCGCCTGGCCCGCGCTCGGCTTCGGCTTCGTCGAGGTCGGTACGGTCACCTGGCTACCGCAGCCGGGAAACCCCAGGCCACGGCTGTTCGTGCTGCCCGAAAGCAACGCGGTGATCAACCGCATGGGGTTCAACAACGCGGGCGCACAGGCACTGGCCGCGCGGCTGGCCGCCGCAGGGAAGCCCGCGGTGCCGCTCGGGATCAGCATCGGCAAGTCCAAGGCGGTCGCGGTGGCCGACGCGGTGCCCGACTACCTGGCCTCGCTGGAAGCCCTGTACCCCTACGCGGACTACTTCGCGATCAACGTCAGCTCGCCGAACACGCCGGGACTGCGGACGCTGCAGGACCGTGGCGCGCTGGACGAGCTGCTGGCCGAACTGCGGTCCGCCTCGGCCGCGCTGGCAGGCCGGGCAGGCCGGGCCGACGTGCCGCTGCTGGTGAAGGTCGCCCCGGACCTCACCGAGGACGCCCTCGCGGAACTGCTGGAGGTCTGCGACCGGCGCGGGGTGTCCGGCATCATCGCCACCAACACCACCCTCGGCCGGGGCGGTGTCTCCCCCGGCGAGAACCGGCTCGCCGGGGAGACCGGTGGGCTGTCCGGAGGGCCGCTGGCCACCCGCGCCCGGGAGGTGGTGCGGTTCGTGTACGAGCAGACCGGGGGCAGGCTGCCGATCATCGGCGTCGGCGGGATCGCCGGCCCGCAGGAGGCGGCGCGGATGCTGGACGCCGGGGCGAGCCTGGTGCAGGTCTATACCGGTTTCGCCCTGCACGGGCCGGGGGTGGTGCGGCGGATCAACCGGGCACTGGCGGCCCGGCCCCGGTGAAACGCGATCACGCAAGCCCGGATCGTGGCGTCACGCCGGGTACATCTGTGAGTAGGTACTCACGAGTGATTGAGCACTGACCTGTACGGGGTAGGGTTCGTCCAACTCGGCGGTCTCGGTGCCGACCACGGTGGTCCGCACCACCAGCTGATCGTCCTGCCGCACGAAGCATCGCACGCTCGGCTCGTCCGGATCGACGACCCAGTAGTGCGGGCAACCGGCCTCGGCGAGCTTGGCCCGCTTGAGTTGCAGGTCCACCAGGCGCGTGCTGCGGGAGAGCACCTCCACCGCGAGCACCGGCGGCCCGACCAGCGCACGGTCGGTGAAGTCCTCCCTGCGCGCGACGATGACGTCCGGGATGAGCACGGTGTCCTCGGCAAGCACCACGTCCACCGGTGCCGGAAGCACTTCCAGCCAGCGCGGACACGAGCGGCCCAGCAGTTCGAGCAGCCGGGCCACGGCGCGCTGGTGCACCGGACGGGGCGAGGGGCTCATTACCAGTACCCCGTCCACCAGTTCATAGCGATGCCCGTCATCTGGGATCGCCTCCAGGTCTGCCTTCGTCAGCGGTCGACCGTGGGGGAATGGCGGAACGCTTCCCATCCTGCGGCCCTTTCCTGGGAGACACCAGCAACGGCAAAAGCGACGGACTCGCAAACTCCGCTCAAACTTACGCGGATGTGGGACCCGACCGGCAGAGCCAAGAACATCTGCCCGCCGGCGCCCGCAAGCGCACGTCACCCTATGTGCCCTGGTTGGGCGGACTTGCTGCGCCATCCTAGCGACGCTACGGCCACCTAGGTGATTTTCGCCCCGGTGGCCACCCGCGTGTCCCGCCGACAGCCCCGGTCACCCTGCGCAGCCAACTCGCGGAAGCTGTGGTCAGGAGAGTTCGCGCAGGGCCACGGCGAGACCGGCGAGCCGATCGGTGGCGTCGGTGAGGGCCTCCTTGGCGGGCTGCACTCCCCCGCTGCTGGCGGCCACCGCCCGGCCGGCCGCGGCAACCAGGCTGCCGTACTCCTCCAGCCCTTCGTCCAGCTGCTCGCCCAGGCCACGCACGGCCGCCTCGAGCTGGCCGCGTTCGCCCGCCGGCGCGTTCTCGGTGGCCCGCTCGATGGCCTGGATGCGCGCGGCCAGGTTGCGCAGCGCGGCGGCCGCCTCGTCCGCCGTGGCCCGCGCGTCCTCCACCGAGACCTCGGGCACGGCGGCGGAGACCCCGGCAGGCGGCTTGGCGAGCTGGGTGAGCAGCTCGGTGAGCGAGGCCTCGCTCTCGGCGAGCCGCTCCATCGGTGCACGGGCTGCCGAGGTCGAGGGCGGCAGCGGCGGTGGAGCCGTGCTGGCGGGCAGCTCGGTCCGGTTCAGCGTGCGCAGCCGCAGCCCGGCCCGCACACCGAGGGCACCGAACACCACGGCGGCGGCGACCCCGCCGAGCACCAGCCCGGACATCATGGTCGCGCCGGTCACTCCGGCCACCACGGCGAGCCCGCTCAGGATCGTCAGCACGATCCACAGCGTGAGCGCCCGCGAGGTCCGCCGCTTGCGGCGTTCCAGCTTGGCCGCCGGCTCGTTCCACCGCTCCCATTTGGACTTCAGCTCGGCCACCATCGGCACGTCCTCGACCGAGGTGGGCAGCGGCAGGCCGGGACGGCGTCCCCGGGAGCCCTGGCCGGACCCGCCGTCCCGCTGCTCGGCGGGCAGATAACGCTCCACCTGCCGGTAGGCGCGCTGCGCGTAGTCGGGCAGGTGCTCGAGATGCTTCTCCAGCCTGGCCTTGAAATCGCCGAAATCGCGGAACTCCCCGTATCCGCGCCGTCCCGGACCCGCCATCGCCGGTTACGCCTGGTTCTTCTGCTGTTCCGCCTGGACGCGGGCCTGGATCTCCTGCTGGACGTTCGCACTCGGCGCCGAACCGGCCTGGCCCGAGGCCGTTCCCGAGCCCGCGGCGGCCTTGTCCCCCGCACCGGCGGAGCCATCGGTCACCTGGGCCACCGACTCCCCCTTCATCGAGGCGCGGATCTGCTCCAGCCTGCTGTGCCCGGCGAGCTGGGTGGTGGAGTGCTGCACTTCCATCATCCGGCCCTGCACCGAGTTCTGCGCCAGCTCGGCCGAACCGAGGGCCGTGGTGTAGCGCTTCTCGATCTTGTCCCGCACCTCGTCCAGCGAGGGGGTGTTGCCCGGCGCGGCCAGCTCGGTCATCTGGTTCAGCGAGGCCGAGACCTTCTCCTGCATCTTGGCCTGCTCCAGCTGGGAAAGCAGCTTGGTGCGCTCGGCCAGCTTCTGCTGCAGCATCGAGGCGTTGCGCTCGACGGCCTGCTTGGCCTGGTCCGCAGCCTGCAGCGACTGATCGTGCAGGTTCTTCAGGTCCTCGATGCTCTGCTCGGCGGTCACCAGCTGGGCGGCGAACCCTTCGGCGGCGTTCTCGAACTCGGTCGCCTTCTGCTCGTCACCCTTCGACCTGGCCTCCTCGGCCAGCACGAGCGCCTGCCTGGTGGACGCCTGCAGCTTCTCCACCTCGCCGAGCTGGCGGTTCAGCTTCATCTCCAGCTGCCGCTGGTTACCGATCACCGATGCGGCCTGCTGGGAGAGCGCCTGGTGATTACGCTGCGCCTCCTCGATGGCCTGCTGGATCTGCACCTTCGGATCGGCATGCTCGTCAACCTTCGACGAGAACGCCGCCATGAGGTACTTCCAGAACTTCACGAAAGGGTTGGCCATCTCCTCCGCCTGCCTTCTTGCGTCCCACGTGCCTGTCGATCCGCTGGTCGGTGGACGTCGAACTTCCCCTGTGCAGCTGTCAACGTCCCGACCGCGGCGTTGGGTTCCATCGTGTCAGGTCAGCGCCCGTCGTTCCAGGCGACCCCACGGAAATCAGGGGCAGGTTCAGGGTGCCGACCTGCCTGGGCCCTCCGGAACCCCGGACGGCTGGTTCGGGACGCCTTCAGGCAGCCAGCGTGGAGGCCAGCTTCGGGCCGCTGATCGTGGTCCGCAGCGTCGGTGACATCGGCGGCCGCAGGCTGCCCGACATCCGCAGGTCGGCGAGGTCGTTGCCGATCACGTCCGGCACCAGCCTGCCGCCCTCCAGCTCGCCGCCGGTCGCGGCGCCGGCCTCGGCAGGCTCGGGCACCTCGTTCCCGGTCTCGCGTTCGGTCCGCTCCGCACGCTCGTCCACGGCGCCGACCTGCACCCCGTCCAGCGCCGAGACATCGGCGGCGACGTTGTGCAGCAGCTCGGCGAGCGGCATTTCCAAGGCATCGCAGATGGAGGCGAGCAGCTCGCTGGATGCTTCCTTCTGCCCACGCTCCACCTCGGAGAGGTAACCGAGGCTCACCCTGGCGGCACGCGAGATCTCGCGCAGCGTGCGGCGCTGGTTGGTGCGGGCATGACGGAGCCGATCACCGATCGCCTCACGCAACAGCACGGTCATCACGCGCCTCCCTTCGGGTAGTTACCACGTTACCCAGACCAGACGGATCGATGCAGTCGTTGACACGTCCTTCTGCCATGGGCGAACGCCCCGGTCACCGTAAATGTTCCCGGAGCAGGTCCAGCGCGGCGGCGGCCGAAGCCACCCGGATGGACGCCCGGTCGCCGGAAAGCCGCAGCGCACGGGTGGTCCGCAGGTCCGGGCCGTGCAGGCCGAGGTACACCGTGCCCGGTTCGATCCCGTCCTGCGGGTCCGGGCCGGCGACCCCGGTCAGGCCCAGACCCCATTCGGCCCGGCACACCCGGCTCGCCCCGGCCGCCAGCTGCGCGGCCACCTCGGGGTGCACGGCCCCGTGCCGCGCCAGCAGTCCAGGGTCCACCCCGGCGAGCGTGGCCTTCAGCTCGGTGGCGTACACGACCAGGCCGCCCCGCAGCACGGCGCTGGCGCCGGGGACCTCGGCCAGCGTGGCGCACAGCAGCCCCGCGGTCAGCGACTCGGCGGCGGCGACGGTCTCCCCGCGGCCGGTCAGCGCGGCCACGACCGCGCGGGCGTCGGCGCCGGTCACCGGCCCACCGAGGCGCGTTTGCCGGTCGCCCGCAGCTTCACGGCACGGAACACGTAGTCCAGCCCGGTGACCACGGTGAGTACCAATGCGAAGCCCATCAGTACCCAGCGCACCGGATCCGCTCCGGCCGGCAGCGGCAGCAGAAAGAGCACGATCGCGACAATCTGGGCCAGCGTCTTCGCCTTGCCGCCCCGGCTGGCCGGGATCACCCCGTGCCGGATGACCCAGAACCGCAGCAGGGTCACCCCGATCTCCCTGGCCGCGATCACGATGGTCACCCACCAGCCGAGCTCGCCGAGCAGGCTCAGCCCGACCAGCGCGGCGCCGATCAGCGCCTTGTCCGCGATCGGGTCGGCGATCTTGCCGAAGTCGGTGATCAGGCCGTACCGGCGGGCCACCCAACCGTCCACCTGGTCGGTGAGGGAGGCGATCGCGAACAGCGCGGTCGCCGCCAGCCGCCACCCGGTGTCCACCCCGCCGGCCGCGAACAGGGCCAGCACGAACGCGGGCACCAGCACCAGCCTGGACAGGGTCAGCACGTTGGCGACGTTCAGGGTCGGAACCGGCGTGGGCACCGGAGCGGGCGGTGTCTCCCGCACTCGCGGTGCCTGCGCTGCCTCCGGCGCGCCCTCGTCCTCCTCCGGCGCGCCGTCGGCGGCGGCACTCACCGGGGCGCGCCCTGGTCCGGCGCCAGCGGGCGCACGATCAGGTCCACTCCCTCGGTGCCGACCACCTCGCCGCGCACCAGCTCACCCACCGCGGCCCCGGCCGCCTCCGGCAGCACGCACTCGCCATCGACCTCGGGCGCCTGATGCGCGGCCCGGCCCCGCACCTCGCCATCCGCAGCCGACTCGACCAGCACCTCGACCACCTCGCCGACCCGGTCCTCGGCCCGCTGCGCGGTGAGCTCCTCCACCAGCCAGGAGATGCGCGCCACCCGCTCCGCGACGACCTCGGCGTCCAGCTTCCCCTCCAGGGTCTCGGCCTCGGTGCCGTCCTCGTCGGAGTAGCCGAACACGCCCACGGCGTCCAGTCGCGCGCCGGTCAGGAACCGCTCCAGCTCGGCGAGGTCCTCCTCGGTCTCCCCGGGGAAACCCACGATCACGTTGGTGCGGATGCCCGCCGCCGGGGCGTACTCCCGGATCTGCTCGATCAGCGCCAGAAACGAGTCGCAGGAGCCGAACCGGCGCATCCGGCGCAGCACGGTCTCGCTGGCGTGCTGGAAGGAGAGGTCGAAGTAGTCGGCGACACCCGGCGTGGTGGCGATCGCGCGCACCAGCCCCGGGCGGGTCTCGGCCGGCTGCAGGTAGGACACCCGCACCCGCTCGATGCCCTCGATCCCGGCCAGCCTGGGCAACAGCAGCTCCAGCGCCTTGGCGCCGCCGTGCTCGCGGCCGAGGTCCTTACCGTAGGAAGTCGAGTTCTCGCTGACCAGGAACAGCTCGCGGGCACCCTGGCCGGCCAGCCAGGCGGCCTCACCCAGGATGTCCTCCGGGGCGCGCGAGGTGAAGGAGCCGCGGAAGGACGGGATGGCGCAGAAGGAGCACCGGCGGTCGCAGCCCGAGGCGATCTTCAGCGCGGCCACCGGCGAATCCGCCAGCCGGGTACGCAGCACCCGCGGCCCCCATGCCCCGTGCCCGGGAACGGTCACCTCCTCGGCCGCCGCGGGCCGCTGCACCGGGCTGATCGGCAGCAGGGTGCGCCGGTCGGTCGGGGTGTGCGCAGCGACCCGGCGGCCGGCGACCACGTCGTCCAGCCGCTCGGCCAGGTCCGGGTAGTGGTCGAAGCCCAGCACCGCGTCCGCCTCGGGCAGGCTCTCGGCCAGCTCGTTGCCGTACCGCTCGGCCATGCAGCCCACCGCGACCACCTTGGCCCCGGTGTCCGCAGCTGCCAGCAGGGTGTCCACGGAGTCCTTCTTCGCCGAGTCGACGAAGCCGCAGGTGTTGACCACGACAACGGAGGAGTCCTCCACGTCCTCGGCCAGCTCCCAGCCACCCGCGGTGAGCCTGCCCGCGAGCTCCTCGGAGTCGACCTCGTTGCGGGCGCAGCCCAGCGTCAGCAACGAGACCCGGCGGCCGTCGCCAGGGGTGGAGTCGGTGGTGGCAGAAGAAGACACGCCGATCAGGGTAACGGGCACGCGACGGCCCCGGCCCACGCGGCCACGGCGCCCAGGGTCACCAGCCGAGCGCGGAGACGAACTGCTCCTCGATGATGGGCGACATCGTGCCCATGTAGGTGGCGCTGAGGTGGTGCCCGTCCAGGTACACCAGCACGTTGCCGATCAGCGAGGGGCATGCCTGTTCGGTGCAGTAGTAGTCGGTGAAGTCGAGGAAGGACACATTCGACGGTATGTCCGCCAGCGCCGTGTAGGGCGCCGGCGCGGCGAACAGTTCGCCGCGCGGGGTGCTGCACTCGACCGACTCCGGCCCGTGCCGCTCCACGCAGGCCGGACCGGAGAAGTCGTGCCGCGCGTTGTCCCGGATCGCCACCACCGGGATCCCGGCCCGCTCCATAGCCCGCCACTGCTCGACGTAGCCCGGCGGGGTGTACTCGGTCAGCCCGGCACGCACGTCCCTGGTGGCCAGGGTGACCACGGCGTCCGGTTTGGTCTCGGCGAGGTAGTCCGCGACATCGGCGTTCCACTTGATGCATCCGGCGTCGCCCGGCATGGCATCGGCGTCCACCGAGAACGGGCAGGCGCCCTTCAGGATCGCCGACAGCTGCCAGTTGCGCCGTTCGGCCATCGGCAGGAACGCGGCGAGGTACTGCTGGATGTGCGAGTCACCGACGACCACCACCCGCTTCTCGGCGGTGGCCGGGTCGATCCCGTTGCTACAGACCTCGAGCTCCTCGTTGGGCAAGGGCCGTGGGCACGGGCCGGGGATGCCGGCCCAGTCCTCGGGCAACGCGATCAGGGACGGCGCGGGCTCCACGTCCGCGGCACCGGTGTAGGTGAAACCGGGGATCATCGCGGCGGCGCCGGGGTGGTCGGGATCGCCGATCTCGATCGTGGACTCCCCCACGCGCTGGGTCGCCACCGCCTGCCAGGCGCCCGCGGCGAGCAGCACCGGCACCAGGGTGGCCACGCCGAAGCGATAGGCACCCCACCGGGAGCCTGCCCCGATCCGGGAGTCCCGCACCGGCTTCTCCACCAGGTGATAGGTCAGCGCGGCCAGCAGGAAGGACAGGCCGATGACGACGGCGCCGCCCCGCCAGCCGACCTCCTCCCGGTCCCGGATCACCAGGTAGAACAGCAGCACCGGCCAGTGCCACAGGTACAGCGCGTAGCTGATGTTGCCGAGGTACTCCAGCGGCCTGGCGGCCAGGATCCGGTCGGCGCCCGCCCGGCTGCCGGTCGCCCCCGCGACGATCACCAGTACCGCCGCCATCGTCGGCCACAACGCCGCGTATCCCGGGAAGACCGTGCCGACCTGCAGCAGCATCCCGCAGGAGGCGAGCCCGAGCACCCCGATCCAGCCGAGCAGGATCCGCAGCAGCCGGGGCAGCACGATGGCGTCGATGGCCAGCGCCAGCAGGCCGCCGAGCGCGAACTCCCATACCCTGGTCAGCGAGTGGAAGTAGGCCAGCGGCTGGTTCTGCCAGGTGAGCAGGACCGAGTACGCCAGCGAGGCGGCGAAGGTGGTCACCAGCATGACCAGCACCCCGGTACGCACGCTGCGGCCCGCCGCCCTGGCCGCCAGCGCGACGAGGGCGACCAGCAGGGGCCACACCAGGTAGAACTGGCCCTGGATGGAGAGCGACCAGAAGTGCTGCACCACGCTGGCGGTGTGGTGCTGGGCGAAGTAGTCCACCGAGTCCACGGCCAGCCGCCAGTTCTCCACGTACAGCGCGGAGGCCACGACCTCCCTGATGGTCTGGAACCACCGGCTCTCCGGCAGGAAGGCGAAACTGACCACCATGATCGCGGCCAGCACGGTGAGCGCGGCCGGGAACAGCCGCTTGATCATCCGGCCCCACATCGGCCGGAACTCGATCCGGCCACGCTCGCTGGCCCGCACCAGCTGCCCGGTGATCAGGAAGCCGGTGATCACGAAGAACACGTCCACGCCGCCGGAGATCCGGTCGAACCACACGTGGTAGACGACCACCAGCACCGCAGCCAGCGCCCGCAGCCCCTGCAGCTCCGGCCGGTACTTGCGGGCCTGGGGGCGTGCGGGGGACCCCGCCGAGCGACGGGTGGCCGGCTCGGCGACATCGACGTTGTTCACCCGGGTTCCTCCGCTGCGCCTCGGCCGTCACCGGCCCTCACTGAACTAGGTGACGTCCATCATCGCGGCAGGGTTGCCCGCTTCACTCGGCAGGGGTACCCGGCCACCGCCGGGCCCGTGACCGGCGAAGCGCTAAGTTGGCCGGGTGGCCCATGGATCTTCCGCACCCGTAGTCCGCCGTGCCCGGATCGCCGACGTCCGCAAGATCAAGTCCTTGGTGGACTCCGACGCCGGGCGCGTGCTGCTGGAGAAAAACCTGGTCACGCTGTACGAGGACGTGCAGGAGTTCTGGGTCGCCGAACTGGAGGGCGAACTGGTCGGGTGCGGCGCGCTGCATGTGCTCTGGGAGGACCTGGCCGAGATCCGCACCGTGGCGGTGGACCGGACGATGCGGGGCCGCGGCATCGGGCACGCGCTGGTCGCCCGGCTCATCGAGCTGGCGCGGGAGCTGGGGCTGCCACGGCTGTTCGTGCTGACCTTCGAGACCGGCTTCTTCACCCGGCACGGCTTCACCGAGATCGACGGGACCCCGGTGCCGAACGAGGTCTACGAGGAGATGCGGCGCTCGGCGGACGCCGGTGTGGCCGAGTTCCTCGATCTGCCGTTCGTGAAGCCGAACACTCTCGGCAACACCCGCATGCTCCTTGACCTGCGTGAATCCGCAGTGGACCCGCGCGGTACAGCTGGTCCTCACCACACCGTGGAGTGATATTCACGTATAATCCTCCGCTCGGCGGTAGGTCCCGCGGAGGCCGAACCCGGAAGCTGATCACGCCCTGTCGAAAACGATCAGCGAGGGAACCTCATGTCCGTGACTACCGTGCGCAGCACGTTCCGGCGGCTGGCCGCTGCGACCGCCGTCGGCACCGCGCTCGTCCTCGGTGCAGGCACCGCGCAGGCCACCGACATCCGGGCCGTGACCGACGACTACCTGTACGGCAAGTCCCTGTCCCAGTTCGCGCAGATCAGAGCCGACCGGCCGTACCAGGGCCAGCTGGACTGGTCCTCCGACGCCTGCTCGTGGTCCCCGGACAAGCCACTGGGGTACGACTTCACCCGCGCCTGCCACCGGCACGACTTCGGCTACCGCAACTACAAGCGGCAGGGCCGGTTCTCCGAGCCGAACCGCAAGCGGATCGACGACAACTTCTACGACGACATGAAGACCATCTGCGCGGGCCGCTGGGCCTGCAACGGCGCCGCATGGACCTACTACCAGGCCGTCCGCCAGTTCGGCGCCAGCTGAGCTGAACCGCGTCTCCCGGGCCGGAAGCCTCGGGCCGGCCCGGGGGTGCGGGCCCTGCCGCGGCGCGCGCACGTACCGGAACGGCAAACACGCCGCTAGGCCTCGGCGTCCTCCGGGGGTGGGCCGCCGCGGATGGCGTACAACGCCGACTCCAGCTCCTCCGGCTTGACCAGCACGTCCCTGGCCTTGGAGCCCTCGGAGGGGCCGACCACTCCCCTCGTCTCCAGCAGGTCCATCAGCCTGCCCGCCTTGGCGAAGCCGACCCGCAGCTTGCGCTGCAGCATCGAGGTGGACCCGAACTGCGAGGTGACCACCAGCTCCGCGGCCTGCAGCAGCACGTCCAGGTCGTCACCGATCTCGGAGTCGATCTCCTTCTTCTCGCCGGCCTTGGCCGCGGTGACCCCGTCGGTGTAGTCCGGCTCCGCCTGCTCCTTGGTGAAGTTGACGATCGCGCTGATCTCGTCGTCGCCGACGAAGCTGCCCTGGATCCGGGCCGGCTTGCCCGCGCCCATCGGCAGGTACAGGGCATCGCCCATGCCGATCAGCTTCTCCGCCCCTGGCTGGTCCAGGATGACCCGGGAGTCGGTGAGCGAGGAGGTGGCGAACGCCAGCCGGGAGGGGACGTTGGTCTTGATCAGCCCGGTCACCACGTCCACCGAGGGCCGCTGGGTGGCCAGCACCAGGTGGATGCCGGCCGCGCGGGCCTTCTGGGTGATCCGGACGACCGCGTCCTCCACATCCCGCGGCGCGGTCATCATCAGGTCGGCGAGCTCGTCCACGATCGCCAGGATGTAGGGGTAGGGCTCGTACTCGCGCTCGCTGCCGGGTGGGGCGGTGATGTCCCCGGAGCGCACCTTGCTGTTGAAGTCGTCGATATGCCGGACCCGGTTGGCCTGCATGTCCTGGTAGCGCTGCTCCATCTCCTCCACCAGCCAGGCCAGCGCGGCCGCGGCCTTCTTCGGCTGGGTGATGATGGGGGTGATCAGGTGCGGGATCCCCTCGTAGGGGGTCAGCTCGACCATCTTCGGGTCGATCAGGATCATCCTGCACTCGTCCGGGGTGGCCCTGGCCAGCAGCGAGACCAGCATCGAGTTCACGAAGCTGGACTTACCGGAGCCGGTGGAACCGGCCACCAGCAGGTGCGGCATCTTGGTCAGGTTCGCGGTGACGAAGTGGCCCTCGATGTCCTTGCCGAGCCCGATCACCATCGGATGCTCGTCCTTGGCAGCCTTGGTCGAGCGCAGCACGTCGCCAAGCCGCACCATCTCCCGGTCGGAGTTGGGCACCTCGATCCCGACCGCGGACTTGCCGGGGATCGGCGCCAGCAGCCGCACGTTGTCGGTGGCCGCGGCGTAGGCGATGTTCTTGGTCAGCGCGGTGATCTTCTCGACCTTCACCCCCGGCCCGAGCTCGACCTCGTACCGGGTGACCGTCGGCCCCCGGGTGAATCCGGTGACCTGGGCGTCCACATTGAACTGTTCCAGCACCCCGGCGATCGCCTCGATCATGGCGTCGTTGGCCTTGCTCCGGCTCTTCGGCGCCTCGCCGAGGGTGAGCAGGTCGGGCGAAGGCAGCTTGTAGTCGCCCTCGACGGTCCGGGTGACCGCCAGCGCGGTCTGCTCGCCCTTGCGGGACTTCGGCTGCTGTTCGGGGACCTCGATCGGCTTGGCCTTCGCCTTGCTGGCCGCGGGCTCGGCGGGCGTGGTGTCCGCCCCGGCCGCGCTCGCGGCGGCCGGGCCGTCCTCGGTACCGCTGCCCTGCCTGCGCCGGGACGGCTTACGCAGCCGGACGGCTGCGGTGTCCGCCTCGGTGACCGCGGCCCGCTCCTCGGCGATGGCCCTGCGCTCGGCCTCGGCCGCCTCGCGCTCCTCCGGATCCAGCCCCCAGTCCCGCAGCCGTTGCGGGATCTCCCGGACCGGGGTGGCGGTGAAGACCAGCACGCCGTATCCCAGGGCGAGGATCAGCAGCGGCACGGCCACCCAGGAGGTGACGCCCTTGGCCAGCAGCCCGCCGGAGAACCAGCCGAGCCAGCCGCCCGCGTACATCTGGTCCTCACCGGCATCCGGCTTGCCGTTGAACAGGTGCAGCAGGCCGAGCACGGACAGGGTGACCAGCAGGCTGCCGATCACCATCCGCGGGCGGGTCTCCGGCTTCGGTTCGGTGCGCATCAGCGCGACCGCGATCACGAACAGGGCCAGCGGCAGGGTCACCGAGCCCGCCCCGAACACGCTGCGGGTGCCGATCGCGACCCACTGGCCGATCGGGCCCGCGGCCTGCCACCACATCCCGACCGCCACGATCAGCCCGAGCGCGACCAGTCCGAGCGCCAGCCCGTCCCGCCGGTGCTCGGCTTCCAGCTCCCGGCTACGTCCGATGGTGCGGGCGAGCCCGCCGAGGCCCTTGGCCAGCAGGTTCCAGCCGCCGCGTACCGCCTTGCCGAGCCCGCCACCGGAGGAAGAACGCCGGGCCGCGGGCTTGCGGGCCTGCGGTTTGCGGGCGGAGGTCCGCGCGGGTGCCGGGCGTGACCTGCCGGAACCGCGCGCGCCCTTGGCCGGCGCCGTACCGCGCCCGCCACCACGTGACGTACTGCGTCCCTTGCTAGGTCCTTTACCAGGTCCCTTTGTCACCGACCCGCTCGCCATACCTCCTACGGTAACCGTTTGACCACTGTGATCACTGCTGCCACTCGGGACGCACCCGAAACATTTGTCCCCGTGACATCACTCGCAGCACCGGCACCGGAGCGGGCGTCCGGGCAGGAACACCCGCATGCCATGCTCTGCACCATGTTCGCGCTGCATGACGCCGACAACGAGCCGACACGCCGGGGCAGCGGCCAGCGCACGCCCCCGATCTGGCGCGCGATGCTGGCCATCGACACCGCCGTGGTGAACCTGGCGGGCAGGCTGCGGGTCACCGGCGGTCTCCCGGGCGAGCTGCGCGGGCGGCCGCTGCTGATGGCCGCGAATCACATCGGGGTGTTCGACGCGTTCGTGCTGATGGCCGCATGCCGCCGGATCGGCATCGCGCCACGGTTCCTGCTGGCGGGCGGGCTGCTGGACGCCCCGGTGCTGGGCCCGGCGCTACGGGCCAGCGGGCACCTGCGGGTGGACCGGGGCAAGGCGACCGCGGTGGAGCAGTTCACCGCGGCCACCGAGGCCCTGCGCGCCACCCGCGAGCCGATCATCGTCTACCCCGAGGGCCGGATCAGCCATGATCCGGGCCTGTGGCCGGAGCGGGGCAAGACCGGGACCGCCCGGCTCGCGCTGGCCGCTGGCACCCCGGTGGTACCGATCAGCCAGTGGGGCGCGCACGAGGCGGTGTACTGGGGCACCGAGACCGTCACCGGGATCAGGGACGTGCTGCCGCTGGCCCGCTCCGGGCTGACCGCGCCGCTGCGCAGGCCGGTCTTCCGGGTGCATTTCGGCGAGCCGGTGGACCTCTCCGAGTTCACCTCGGGCGCTCCGGGGCATGCGGTACGAGCGCACGCCAAGATCATGCGAGCGATCACCGAAGGGCTGGTCCCGCTGCGCCGTGGGGAACCGGACCGGCCGCGTTTCCACGACCCGACCAGGCCGACCGACACCCGCAGCCCCTGGCGCCCTTGACCGGCCGGATATTCGTTCGGTGCTGCCAGGGCCGGGACATACGCTCGCCGGGTGGTCACCGATCTCTCCCGGCGCTCATCCGGTTTCGTCCCCAGCCGGGCCCGCGGCACGACGCTGATCGTTCTCGCCTCGGTCTGCTTCGGCAGCTCGGGCGCCATCGGCAAGCCTGCGATGCTGGCCGGGCTCGCCCCGGAGCAGGTAGCCGCGGCCCGGATCGGGCTGGCCGCGGCACTGCTGGTGGCGGGTGTGGCGGTGGTCCGGCCCTCGCTGCTGCGGGTGCGCCGTGGGGAGTGGCCGTTGCTGGTGGCCTACGGCCTGCTCGGCGTGGCCGGGGTGCAGCTGTGCTACTTCATCGCGGCCGCGCGCATCCCGGTTGGGGTTGCGATCCTGCTGGAGTTCACCTCACCGGTGCTGGTGGCCCTCTGGGTCCGGTTCGTGCGCAGGGTGCGGCTGCCAAGGCCGATGTGGATCGGCATCGCGCTGGCCATGCTCGGCCTGGCCATGGTCGCGCAGGTCGGCTCGGGGCTGCGGCTGGACCCGGTCGGCCTGCTGGCCGGGCTCGGCGCCGCGTTGTGCTCGGCTGGCTACTTCCTGCTCGGCGAGCGCGGGGTGTCCACCCGGCACCCGCTCGGCATGGTCACCTGGGGCATGCTGGTCGGCGCGGTGGCCGTATGCGCGGTGGCGCCGCCGTGGACCATGCCGGCCGAGGTACTCACCGCACCCGCCGCGTTCGGGCCGTGGCATCCGCCGGTGTGGGTGCTGCTGGTGCTGGTCGCCGTGGTCGCCACCGCGCTGGCATACCTGGCCGGAATCACCTCGCTGCGGCACCTGCCCGCGTCGGTGGCCAGCGTGCTCGCGCTGCTGGAACCGGTGGTCGCCGCGACCGCGGCCTGGCTGCTGCTGGGCGAGGCGCTCAGCTGGTCACAGGTGCTCGGTGCGGCCGTGCTGCTCGGCGGTGCCACCCTGGTGCAGCTGAACGACCCCGGCCCCCGGCATCCCGGCGGGGAACCGCTACCGGTATCGCCCGGGTAGCGTGCCCGCCGTATCCACCCCGGGAGGGAGGGAAACCGGTCCGGGGAGGGACGCCATGCGGCGACGTGCCCAGCAGACTCGGGACCATGCACCCCACCACTCGAGCCGAGCAGCGCCGGGCCCGCCGCGCGCTGCTGGCACAGGTCCTCACCGTCGGGTTCGCGCTCCTGGTCGCAGCGGGCAGGCGGCGCTGACGCGCCCGCGAACCCGAGCTAGACCGGGATGACGGTCGGCACGATCATCGGCCGTCGCCGGTAGGTCTCGGCCACCCAGCGGCCGACCACTCGCCGGACCGACTGCGCGATCCGGTGCGGATCGGTGATCCCCTCGGACTCGGTCCGGGACAGCTCCATCTCCACCAGCGGCAGTACCGCGTCCAGCGCCTTGGGGTCGTCCGAGAAGCCCCGGCCGGACACCGTGGGCGGGGACACCGCCCGCCCGGTGTTGGAGTCCACCGCGACGTTGATCGCGATGAACCCGCCCTCACCGAGCACCAGCCGGTCGGACAGAGTGGACTCGCCGACGTCGCCGACGGAGAGCCCGTCCACGTACACGTGCCCCACCTCGACCCTGCCGGTGATCGTGGCCTGCCCGTCGACAAGGTCGACGACCACCCCGTCCTCGGCGATCACCACATTGCGCGGGTCCACCCCGGTGCGCACCGCGAGCTCGCCGTTGGCCCGCAGGTGCCGCCACTCGCCGTGCACCGGCATCACGTTGCTCGGCCGCACCGCGTTGTAGAGGAACAGCAGCTCACCGGCGGAGGCGTGCCCTGAGACGTGCACCTTCGCGTTGCCCTGGTGCACCACCTGCGCGCCCAGCCGGATCAGCCCGTTCACCACACCGAAGACCGCGGTCTCGTTGCCCGGGATCAGCGAGCTGGCCAGTACCACGGTGTCGCCTGCCCGGATGGAGATCTGCCGGTGCTCCCCACGGGCCATCCTGGACAGCGCGGACAGCGGCTCACCCTGCGATCCGGTCGAGACGAACAGCACCTTGCTCTCCGGCAGGTTCGCCGCCTGGTCCAGGTCGATCAGCAGCCCTTCCGGGACCTGCAGCAGGCCGAGCTCGGCGGCGATCCCCATGTTGCGCACCATCGAGCGGCCGACGAAGGCCACCCGGCGGCCATGCGCCTGCGCCACGTCCAGCACCTGCTGCACCCGGTGTACGTGGCTGGCGAAACAGGCCACGATCACCCGCCGGTCGACCCGCGCGATGACGTCGTCCAGCACTGGCCCGATATCGCGTTCCGGCATGACGAACCCGGGCACCTCGGCATTGGTGGAGTCCACACAGAACAGGTCCACGCCCTCGTCGCCGAGCCGGGCGAACCCCGCGAGGTCGGTCAGCCGCTCGTCCAGCGGCAGCTGGTCCAGTTTGATGTCCCCGGTGTGCAGCACCAGCCCGGCCGGGGTGCGGATGGCCACCGCGAGCGCGTCCGGAATGGAGTGGTTGACCGCGAAAAACTCCAGCTGGAACACGCCGAGCTCGCGGCGCTCCCGCTCGCGCACCTCGATCAGCTTGGGCCGCTGCTTGTGTTCCTTGCACTTGGCGGCCAGCAGCGCGAGGGTGAACCGTGAGCCGTAGACCGGCAGGTCCGGGCGCAGCCGGAGCAGGAACGGCACGGCGCCGATGTGGTCCTCGTGCCCGTGCGTGAGCACCAGCGCCTCGATGTCCTCGAGGCGGTCCTCGATGGCCCGGAAGTCCGGCAGGATCAGGTCCACGCCGGGCTGGTCGTCCTCGGGGAAGAACACCCCGCAGTCGACGATCAGCAACCGTCCGTCGTACTCGAAGACGGTCATGTTCCGGCCGACCTCGCCGATCCCGCCCAGCGCGACCACGCGCAGGCCGCCATCGGGCAGCGCGGGCGGCGGGTTGGTCGGGCCGGGGCCGTGCAGTAGTGCGTCCTTGCTCAAGGGTGAATGGTCCCAACGCTGGTGTGTGTGGTCGGCGCCACGTAGGCGGCCGCGGAGTCGGCCTGGGCCACCTTGGAGCCGTGGTAGTCGGAGGTCGGCGCGTCGTCCAGCGGCACCCCCGCCTGGGTCAGGTCGGCGGCGATCGCCTCGACCTGCTCGCGGGTGGCCGGAACCAGCGGCAGCCGCGGGTCGCCGACGTCATAGCCGCGCATCCGCAGCCCGGTCTTGCTGAACACCACGCCACCGACCCGGGAGAACGCCCGGTACACCGGCAGCATACCGCGGTGGTTGGTGCGCGCGGTGGAGGTGTCGCCGTCCTCGTAGGCCTCGATCATCGCCCGGAGCCTGCCCGCGACGACGTGGCCGATCACGCTGACGATCCCGGTGGCGCCGACGGACAGCCAGGGCAGGTTCAGCCCGTCGTCGCCGGAGTAGTAGGCAAGGTGGGTGTTGGCGATGACCTCGCTGCCTGCGAGCAGGTCGCCCTTGGCGTCCTTCACCGCGAGGATCCGGGGATGCTCGGCCAGCCTGCGCAGGGTGT
Source organism: Amycolatopsis aidingensis (assembly GCF_018885265.1). Classification (GTDB taxonomy): domain Bacteria; phylum Actinomycetota; class Actinomycetes; order Mycobacteriales; family Pseudonocardiaceae; genus Amycolatopsis; species Amycolatopsis aidingensis. Next base: position 2,889,676 of record NZ_CP076538.1, on the reverse strand, counting down.
CCACCTCGATCGGCACCACCGAGCGCGGCGGGATGTCGTAGAGCATGATCGGCAGCTCGGTTGCGTCGGCGACCGCGGTGAAGTGCGCGTACAGCCCGGCCTGCACCGGCCGGGAGTAGTACGGGGTCACCACCAGGGCGCCGTGCGCGCCAGCCTTCTCCGCGGCCTGGGTCAGCTCGATGCTGTGCGCGGTGTTGTACGTGCCGGTGCCCGCGACCACGGTGGTCCGGTCCCCCACGGCCTCGACAACGGCGCGCACCAGGTCGGCCTTCTCGGCGTCGGTTGTGGTCGGGCTCTCCCCGGTGGTGCCGTTGACCACCAGGCCGTCGTTGCCGAGATCCACCAGGTGCTGGGCGAGCTCCTGTGCCCGCTTCAGGTCGAGGGCGCCCTCGGCGTCGAAGGGCGTGACCATCGCGGTGAGCACGCGGCCGAACGGTCTTCCTGGTGCTGCGGTGGGTGGAGTGACCATGCTGCTGACCGTACCTCTTCATACCGGGATTCAGGGCGCCGACCTGCAGGGGCGCCGGGATCACACGCCACCGCCCGCTGGACGGCGAAGGATCGTTCGCCGCCCGCGCCCGGCACCGGAACTTCTGCGGGGCCGCTACCGGACACCGTTGGCCACGTAGCCGTTCAGCTGGGCACCGGAGGCCGACTCGGCCACGCAGATCACCTGCCGGTTCGGGTTGTCGCTCTCCGGGATGAACTCCCACTCCTCCTGCGCCGGGATGAGCGCGGCGTAGCGCAGCCGGTCCCGCTTGTCCGGTTTGATCGTGTTGCTGTGGAAGCTCATCGCGCAGTGCGCCTCGGCGAACGCGCGCAGGTCCTGCTCCGCGGGGTACTCCACCGGGGCATTGTCGCGGTCGCGATCGTTGCCCAGCGCGGTCACCCGGTCGTAGCGCTGCAGGTTGTACGGTTCATCGCAGTCCGCGCTACTCAGCTGGTAGCCCAGGCGCAGCTGGCCGTCGTAGCACCAGTCCCCGCCGTCGTCCTCGATTTTGAGGTCGCCACCCTTGCCGTAGGTCATGGTCGGCAGCATGGCCGGATCGACTTCCGGATCCGGTTCGAAGAGCCATTTGCCCAGGAAGAGGCCGCCGACCAGCAGGGCGACGGCCGCCACCGCGCCGCCTGCCAGCAGCAGGTTGCGCCTGGTCCGGCCCGGTGGCGGCTGCCGGGGGCCGGTGTGCCCGCCGACCATGGTGGGCGCCGCGCCGGAGTACAGCGCGGTGTGCTGCCCGCCGGGCGGGGTGGACACCCCGGACTGGGCACCCGCCATGGACAGCAGCCCGCGCGCCTGCTGGGCGGACAGCCTGGCCTCCGGGCTGGAGATCAGCAGCCCCATGATCGCCGAGGCCAGCGGGCCCTGCGCGTGGGTGAGGTACGGGACCTCGTTCATGATCGCGTGCAGGGTGGCCGCGGTGGTCGGCCGCTCGAAGGCGACCAGCCCCTCCACCGCGAAGAACAGGGTGGCGCCAAGCGACCACAGGTCGGAGGCCGGCAGCGCCTCGTGCCCGGCGACCCGCTCCGGGGCCATGAAGGCGGGTGAGCCGACGATCATCCCGCTGGTGGTCAGCCGCGGGTCGTCCACCGCCTGCGCGATGCCGAAGTCGGTGAGCTTCACCCGGCCGCCCGCGGTCACCATGATGTTGCCCGGTTTCACGTCGCGGTGCACGATGCCGGCCTCGTGCGCGGCCTGCAGCGCCGACAGCACCTGTTCACCGATGGCGGCCACCTGGTGGGCCGGCATCGGCCCGTGCTGCCGGACCAGTTCGGACAGTGTCGGGGCCTCCACCAGTTCCATCACGATGTAGGTGGTGTCCCCCTCCGCGACCACGTCGTAGACGGTGACCACCGCGGGGTCGTTCAGCCTGCCGCCGGTGCGCACCTCGCGCAGCACCCGCTCCTGGAACATCCCGGCGTCGGCGGTGCCCTCCGGCAGCCGCAGCTCCTTGATCGCGACCTGCCTGCCGATCACCCGGTCCTCGGCCCGCCACACCACGCCCATGCCGCCGCGGCCGAGCTCGCCCAGCAACACGTAACGGCCCGCGACGGAACGCGGGCCCGGCGCGGGCTGCGTTCGGGTTGCCTGTTGCTCCTGCCGGGTGTGCTCATCGGTCACGCGTGCGCCTCCTCAATGTCCGGTCGCATGGTAGTCCGACCGTGTGAGGGCGGTGCGGGTTCCGGGGTCCCCAGCGCCCTCGTGCACCACATGCGTTACGCGGTCACCGTGCCGTCCCAGAGACGAGCCGTGATCATCACCGGCCGGGTTCGGGCACACGCGGACTTTCCCCCGTTTTTGCGACTCGCAAAACGGGCGCGCGAACTTACCATCAGGGTGTGACCATTCGCAATGAACCGGCTACCCGAAGTATTCGTTGACCCGAATGCGAGTGCGCGGACGGGTTGGCGGCTGTCGCGGTACCGGGCCACACAAAGAGAGCAGGTTCGGCCATGGGCATTCTCGGCACGATCAACAAGGCCATCGACAAGAGCGCGGAGGTCGCCGCACGTAGGGCGCAGGCAAGGGAGAAAATCGTGGCCAGCGCGAAGCCGAAGGCCGACCGGTGCCTGCACTGCAAGCGCCCCTGCGCGCCCACCGGGCTCGCGGTGACCTGGTGCCAGCACCGTCCGGCGTGTATCCGGGCCGCGTCCCGTTACCTCTGCGAGGAATAGTCGTCAGTCCCCGGCGACCTCGTGCCCGGCGGCCCGCAGCGCGGACGCGGCCCGTTCCAGATCCGGCTCCTTCACCAGCACATGGTCGGTGTCGAAAGTGGACAGGGTGAACAGCGCTACCCCCGCGGCGGCCAGCTCGCTGGACAGCGCGGCGATGATCCCGGTCAGGGTGAACGCGAGCGGCCCGCGCACGGTCAGCACCCGCCAGCCCCGCTCCGCCTCGGCCCCGTCCGGAACGCTGCCTGCCGGGCAGATCACCGAGGTCTCGGCCGGGGTGCGGGTGACCGAGACCAGCTCCAGCGCCTGCGGGCGCAGCAGCTGGTCTGGCACCGCCGCACCGGCCGGCAGCCGTGCCACCGCGTACTCGCCGGGCTGGACGTCGATGGCGAGCCTGCGCATCAGCCTTCGAGGACCTTCGGGCTGGAGGCGACCTCGGTGCCGTCCGGCAGGGTGGAGATGGTGAAGTCGGCGAAGACGTTGTACGCGGCCTTCTGCAGGTGCCGCAGGCATTCCACGGCCAGCCTGCGGATCTCCACATCGGCGTGCTCGGTGGCACGCATGGCGATGAAGTGCCGCCAGGCGCGGTAGTTCCCGGTCACCACGATGCGGGTCTCGGTGGCGTTCGGCAGCACCGAACGCGCGGCCTGGCGGGCCTGCTTGCGGCGCAGGGTGGCGCTCGGCGCGTCGGCGAACTTCTGCTCCAGGCCGGCGAGCAGCTCGGTGTAGGCGTCCACACTGGCCTGTGCCGCGGCGACGAACTTCTCGTGCAGCTCGGGATCCGCCGCGATCACCTCCGGCTCGACGAAGGCCGCGTTGCGCTCCGGGACGTAGCGCTGGGACAGCTGCGAATAGGAGAAGTGCCGGTGCCGGATCAGCTCGTGGGTGAGCGAGCGGGAGATGCCGGTGATGTAGAAGGTCACCGAGCCGTGCTCGAGCACGGACAGGTGGCCGACCTCGATGATGTGGTCCAGATAGCCGGCGTTGGTTGCGGTCTTCGGGTTCGGCTTCTTCCAGGACTGGTAGCAGGCCCGGCCGGCGAACTCGGCGAGCGCCTGGCCACCGTCGGCGTCGGTGGACCACGGCACGTCCTCCGGCGGGAAGAACTCGGTCTTCGCGATCAACTGCACCTTTGGCGACACGGTCTCTGCCACGTTCGCTCCCTCGGACTCCCCTGGTCGGCTGCTGTCCCAGGCAGCCTAACGGCCGCCCCCGACACTCTGATGGGCGGCGCGGGTGCCGTCACCACGACTGCATGGTGACATCAGCTCGACCTTGAATGGCAGCAGGAGTGATGTCATCATGGCGTCATGGACTTGACACCGTATCTCAGCACGCTGCGGGAGGACCTCGCCACGGCGGCCTCGGCAGGGGACGAGCAGACCCGGCGGGCGGCCACCGTGCTGGCCGCGGCGCTGGAGCCCGCGGCCCGGCTGGCGCTGATGAACGCGCTGGCCGACCTGGCCGCCGAGGTCACCGCCGAGCTGCCGGAGCACGTGGTGGACGTGCGCCTGGACGGACGTGACGTCCGGGTGGTCGTCACCGGCGGCGGTGAGCGGGAGGGCACCAGCGAGCGGGAGACCCCGCCGCCGCCACCCCCGCCGATCGACGGGCGGGACATCAGCCGGATCACCCTGCGCCTGTTCGAGCAGCTCAAGAGCCAGGCCGAGCAGGCGGCCTCGGCCCAGGGCGTCTCGCTGAACACCTTTGTCTCCCAGGCCGTGCAGGGCGCGCTGCAGGGCAAGGGGCACCACCATCAGCACGGCGAGCGGCACCGGCAGGGCGGCGGCAACAGCGATTCCCGCCTGCACGGCTGGGTTCAGGGGTAGCCATGACCGAACAGCAGCACGCCGCGGACGGCGAGGAACTGGTCCGTAACCACACCTTCGACACCGACGGTCCGCTGGAGCTGGACATCAGCCTCACCGTGGGCCGGGTGGACATCCGCCTCGGCAAGCAGGAGGACGAGCAGGCCGGGGCCACCCCGGCGCTGGTCGAGGTGCGGCACGCCCCCGGCGCGGAGGACTCCTGGCTGACCGGGGTGTCCAGCCTGCTGAGCTGGGTCGGCGAGCAATTCGGCCAGCAGCTCGGCACGGACATGGGCGGCGGCCCCGCCGATGCGGTGCAGCAGACCAGGGTGGAGCAGACCGGCAACCGGCTGGTGGTGCGCGGGCCGAAACCCCTGCCACTGCGCAACATTCCGCTCGCGGTGACGGTGCACGCACCCGCGGGCTCGGCGCTGCAGGTGCGCTCGGGCGCGGCCGCGGTCGAGGTGACCGGCGCCGCGGGCCGGGTCGATGTGTCCAGTGGCTCCGGCGAGGTGAGCGTGGAACGCGCCGACGGTCCCGCCACCATGCGCAGCGGTACCGGTGCGATCCGGCTCGGCCCGGCCCTGTCCGGGCTGCACCTGCGCACCGGCAGCGGTGACGTCGAGGTCGCCTCGCTCGGCGGTTCGGCCACCCTGGCCACCGGCACCGGTGCGGTCTGGCTCGGCGCCTGCGCCGGTGAGGTGCAGGTACGTAGCGGCGGTGGCGGGTTGTCGGTGGCGGACGCCGCCTCCGGTTCGCTGGAGCTGATCACCGGTTCCGGGGACATCCGGATCGGCCTGCGCCAGGGAGTGCTCGCCGAGGTCTCGCTGTCCTCCGGGTCGGGCAGGGTGTCCAGCGAGCTCGAAGTGACCGAGCAACCCGCGGAACGGACCGAGACCCTGAACATCCGTGCCCGCACCGGCTCGGGCAACGCGGTGCTTGGCCGCGCCACCCAGTGACGCGACTGGCCGCCGCCTCCCCCGCACGGGAAGGCGGCGGCCAGTGCACATCAGCCGATACCTGTGTCAGCCGATGCCGTTGTGCACGGCGGTCATCAGCTCACCGTTGGCCGTATCACCGTCCATCGACCAGATCATCGCCCCGCCAAGGCCGTGATCGTTGATCCACGCCGTCTTGCGGGCGATCTCGGTGGGGTCGTCGAAGGTCCAGAACGTGTTCCCGTCGAACAGCCACGCGTGCCCGGACTGCTCGTCGCGATACAGCTGGTATCCCTGGTTGAGCAACGGCTTGATCTTCTTGTAGTCGTCGATGCCGTCCTCGTAGGTTCCCGGAGCCGGCCCGGTGGCGTCCTGGTGCAGGCCGTTGTTGGCATCGGTCACCCCGGTCCAGCCGCGGCTGTAGAACGGGATGCCGAGCACCAGCCGGCTGGCCGGAGCGCCCTTGCTGGTCCAGGCGTTCACCGCGATCTCGATGCTGAACGGCTTCGGGCCGGGGTCGTTGGCCGGCAGCCGCAGCGCCGACTGGTTGTTCGTCACCGACTGCCAGGCCCCGTGCAGGTCATAGCCCTGCACCGTGGCGAAGTCGAGGTAGTTGAAGATCTTGTCCACCTCGTAGCCCGCGGTGACCTTGTCCGGGTCGGCGGGAAGGAACGCGGTCAGCTCGTAGTGCTCGCCGGTCTGGGCGCCGTAGGCGTCCAGCTGCTCACGCCACTCCTGCAGCAGCAGGGTGAAGTTGCGCTTGTCCTCCGGCCGCACGACGTTGCCCTCGGCACCCTCCGAACCGGGCCACTCCCAGTCCAGGTCGATCCCGTCGAAGACCCCGGCCGCGGCACCGGGACCACCCTGCGGCTCCCCGCCGAGCTTCGGCAGGTTGCCCTTGATCCACATGTCCAGGCAGGAGGACACGTGCGCCTCGCGGGAGGCCTCGGTCAGCGCGGCGTTGGAGAAGTACTTCGACCAGGTCCATCCGCCCAGCGACAGGTTGACCTTCAGGTGCGGGTACTTCTCCTTCAGCTGCTTGAGCTGGTTCAGGTTGCCTGCCAGCGGCTGGTTGTAGCTGTCCGCCTGGCCGTTCACGGTCTGGTCGGCCCGGAACCGCCGCTGGTAGTCCGCCCAGGCGTCACCCTGGCCGGTCTGGTTGGCCTGGAAGCACTTGCCAGAGGAGTCGAGGTTACCGAACGCGTAGTTGATATGCGTCAGCTTCTCAGCCGAACCCGAGGTGTCCAGGTTCTTCACCAGGTAGCCGCGGTCGTAGATGCCCCACTGGGTGAAGTAACCGACCTTGCGGTCGCCACCGGGCCCCGGCTGGCCGAACTCCTTGGTGGTCGCCGACACCGGCTGGCTCAGGCCGGAGACGTTGCCTGCCTCGTCCTTGGCCCGCACCCGGAAGGTGTAGGTGGTCTCCGGCTGCAGGCCACCCACGGTGAACGAGGTGGACGCGGTGCTGCCGACCGGGGTGCTGGAGCCGTCCTGGAAGACCTCGTAGGCGGTCACGCCCACGTTGTCCTGCGCGGGGCTCCAGCTCAGCGGAACGGTGCTGCTGGTGGTCTCCCCCGCGCTGAGCCCGGCGGGCACGCTCGGCGCCTGGGTGTCCGGCTCCCCGGAGGAACCGTCACAGGGGTGGCCGTTGATCGTGCAGTCGGTCGGCTCACCGGGGCCGGAGCCGTTGAAGCCGAAGGTGGTCGTGCCGCCCGCGGGCACGTTGCCGTTGTAGGAGCGGTTGGTGAAGGTGTAGTGGTCGCCGGAGCGGGTCATCTGCGCTTCCCAGGTCGACCCGATGCTGGTACCGGACGGCATGGCGAGCTCCACCGTCCAGGAGGTCAGCGCGGTCGAACCGGCCTTGATCTCGACCTGGCCGGTGAACCCGGTCCCCCAGTCCGACACCTTGGTGAAGGTGGCGGTGGGGTTGGTCGCCGCCTGCGCGGTCCCGGTCACCGCGCTGGCCAGCGCCAGTGACCCGGCCATGAGCAGGGTGCCAAAACGCCATCGTTTTGTGGACATCGGTCTCCTATGCCTCGAGAGCAGGGTTCTCGGTGTGGGCGCGAAGCCCGCCTCGAGCAACATGTGGTCTAGACCACCATTTCGTCAAGGTCTAGACCAATGTCGTCATCGGAATGAAACCGTACCGGCGCTGGCATAGCGCGGGTAGCCTGCTTGCACCATAAGACGCATGAATACCGTCAGCCCGGTCTTCGTCGGCCGGACCACCGAGTCCGGCCGGCTGCACGCCGCACTCGCCCGCGCCAGGGCAGGCGAGCCCGCCGTCGTCCTGCTCGGTGGCGAGGCGGGCCTCGGCAAATCCCGCCTGCTCACCGAGTTCCACGCCGCGCACGCGGACACGCTGCGGCTGCTGCTCGGCGGCCGTGTCGGGCTCGGTGCCGACGGCCTGCCCTTCGCGCCCTTCATCGCCGCCCTGCGCGGCCTCGCCGCCGAGTTGACCGACACCGAACGCACCGCGCTGGCACCGCTCCTGCCGGGCAGGCCCGGCCCCGGCACGGAGACGGGCGAGGAGGCGCGGCCCCGCCTGTTCGAGGGGATGCTGGCGCTGCTGGCCAGGCTCGCCGGGCAGGGCCCGGCCATGCTGGTCGTCGAGGACGCGCACTGGGCCGACCGCTCCAGCCGGGACCTGCTGGACTTCCTGGTCCGCAACCAGCGTGGCGCGCCGGGCTCGCTGATCGTGGTGACCTACCGGGCCGAGGAGCTGGACCGCACGCACCCGTTGCGCGGGCTGCTCACCGAACTCGGCCGGATGCCGTGGGCCGAGCGGATCGAGCTGGCCGGGCTGTCCCGCACCGAGGTGCTGGCCCAGGCCCGTAACATCCTGGCAGAGGAACCCGATCCGCAGCTGGTCGGCGCGCTGCACCGGCGCAGCGAGGGCAACCCACTGTTCGTCGAGGCGCTGCTGGACGGCGGGCGGGGCGATGTCGCCGGGCTCCCGGCGGCACTGGCCGACCTGCTGCTGGCCGGGGTCGACCGGCTGGGTGAGCGGGCCGCGCTGGTGGTGCGGGCCGCGGCGGTGAGCGCCGAACTGGCAGGCCATACCCTGCTCGACCGGGTCTGCGACCTGCCGGCGGACCAGCTCGCCACCGCGATCCGGGCCGCGGTGGCGGCGAACGTGCTGGTCGTGGCCGGGGACGGCTATCTGTTCCGGCACGCGCTCATCCGCGAGGCCGTCTACCGGAACCTGTTGCCCGGCGAGCGGATCGGGCTGCACGCCCGCTATGCCGAGGTGCTGGGTGCCGAACCGGAGCTCTCTGCGGCCGCGCGGCCTGCCACCGAGCTGGCACACCATCTGTTCGAGGCACGGGAAGCGGGGGCTATGTCCGCGGCCTGGGCGGCGGCCGCGGAGGCGGCGCTGCGGGCCGGGGAGAACGTCCGGGGCGAGGAGCTGGCCACCGCGGCACTGGCCGAGCTGGACGCCGGGGCCGAGCGGGTGCGCACCGCGGCGATGCTGGAACGGCGCGGCCAGTTGCGCACCCAGGCAGGCGGTGCCGGCGCGCTTGCCGACCTCAGGGAGGCGGTCGGCCTCGCCCCGGAGACCAGCCCGATCCGCGGCTTCCTGCTGAACTCGCTGGCCGAGCGGTTGATGGAGGTCCCGCTGCCCGGCGAGGCCAGGGAGGCGGCGGAGCGGGCGCTGGCCATGGCACACCGGACCGGCGACGACCCCACCGAGTCCTCGGCGCTGATCACCCTGGCCGTGCTGGACGCCCGGCTGGGCGATCTGGACGGGCAGTTACCGAGGTTCGCCAGGGCGCGGGCCATCGCCGAGACCATCCGGGCACACCGCGTCCGGATGCGCGCGTGGGCGGCGGAATCCTCGCTGCTGCAGGCGTTCGGCAGGCTGACGGAGGCGGAAACCCTTGCCCGGGAAGGACTCGCCGCCGCACGCGCGGCCGGTCTGTCCCGTTCGGACGGAGCGGTGCACGCGATCAACCTGGCCGGCCCGCTGATCTCCGCCGGACGGTGGGAAGAGGCCGTGGAGTCCATCGGGTACGCACTGGACCTGGCTCCGCCGCCGAATCCGCTGGCACATCTGTTGTGCCTCAAGGCTCTCGTCAGCCTGCACCGCGGCGATCTGGAACTGGGTGAGCGGCTGGTGGACCGCGCCAGGGAGCTACTCGGCCCCCGCGCCGGGTTCACCCAGGACCCGTCCCAGTTGCCACGGCTGACCGCGCAGCTACGGCTGGCACAGGGCAGGCATGCCGAGGCCGCCGCCACGGTGCGGGAGGCACTGGACGCCCCGGACCTGACCGCCGCCTCCCGGTTCACCTGGCCGCTGCTGGTGATCGGCGCCGAGGTGGCCGGGGCGGCGCAGGACCGGGAGCTGCTGGCCGAGCTGCGCGACCAGGCGGCGCGGATGCGGGGCCGTCCGGCTCGCCGGGGAGCTCGGCGCCGCGCCGCTGCGGGCCAGGGTGTCCGCGCTGGCCACCCGGGCCCGCATAGCACTGGGCACGGCCCGCGCCGACCCAGGCGCCGCGGAACGGCACCGGCTCGGGCTGTCGGCCTGAGCCGGTGCCCCGGGCAGGCACACCCGGTGCGGTCCGGAAATAAGGCGGGCGCCTCATGCGTACTCAGCGGCCTTAGCCCGAGGCTCGTACCCGGAAGGCCGGAGAGCCCGGCCGGAAGCGCACCGGGAGAGTCGATCATGAGCAGGATCCTTGGCATCGTCGGCAGCCTGCGGCAGGACTCGTTCAACCGCAGGCTGCTGGACGCGGCGCGGCACGAGCTGGGCCCCGGGGCCGAACTGGTGGACTGGACCGGCCTGCGGCACCTGCCACCGTTCGACCAGGACGCCGAGGCCGGGCCGGTCCCCGCGGCCGTGGCGGAGTTGCGCCGGGAGGTCACCGCGGCGGACGGGCTGCTGGTGATCACCCCGGAGTACAACGGCTCGATCCCCGGCCAGCTGAAGAACGCCATCGACTGGGCGTCCCGGCCACATGGCGCCGGGATGCTGACCGGCAAGCCGGCCGCGGTGCTCGGCGCCAGCCCCAGCCCGCACGGCGCAGCCTGGGCACAGGACGAACTGGCCAAGGTGCTCGGGATCGCAGGCGCCACGGTGGTGGGCACCGGGCTGCCGGTGCCCGAGGTGCACCGGCAGTTCGACGAGCGGCACCGGCTGCTCGACCACGAGTTGCGCACCGGGCTGGCGGCGGTGCTGCGCGGCCTGCGGGAGGGCATCGACGGGCTGGTCGGGGCCGGCTGACCTGCCCCCGGGCCGCGCCCGCTATCCGCGCCGCAGCACGGAGCGCAGCGGGCCGGCCAGGTCGCCGCGCTCCCCGACCGCGACCCCGTCCAGCTCCAGCCACTCCGCCATCGTCCGGAGCTCGGCCGCCAGTTCCGCGGCGACGCGGCCGTGGTCGGTTCCGGGTTCGGCGAAGGCCCCCGGCACCCGCAGCAGACCGCCCGCCCGGTCGGCCTTCAGGTCGACCCGGCCGACCAGCTCGCCATCCAGCAGGAACGGGAACACGTAGTAGCCGTAGGTCCGCTTCGGCTCCGGGACGTAGATCTCGATCCGGTAGTGGAAACCGAACAGCCGCTCGGTCCGCGAGCGCTCCCAGATCAGCGGGTCGAACGGGCAGAGCAGGGCATGCCCCGGAACGGAACGGGGCGCCCTGGCGGCCGCGTGCCGGTAGGCCTGCGCGCGCCAGCCGTGCACGGTGACCGGTTCCAGGGTGCCCTGCTCCACCAGTTCGGCCACGGCCTGCTGGCTGACGTCCGGCCCGAGCCGGTAGTAGTCCCGCAGGTCCGGTTCGGTGGCGATGCCCAGCGCCCGCGCGGCCCGTTCGGTCAGCTCCCGCGCGGCCTGCTCCGGATCGACCCGCCTGGCCAGCACCTCCGGGGGCAGCACCCGTTCGGGCAGGTCGTAGCAGCGCTGGAAACTGCGCCGGGTGCCGGTGGTGAGCTGGCCCATGGCGAACAGCCACTCGCAGATCTGCTTCACCTCGGAACGGTCCCACCAGGTGCCCTGCTTGCGGGTGGCGCCGCCGGTGAGCTGCCGCTCGATCGCGCCCGCCCCCACCGGCCCGAGTTCCTTGACCACGGCGAGCACATCGTCCACCAGGGACGGCGAGTTGTCGATGATCCGCTGGTAGCCCTTCCACCAGCCGCGCCGCTTGGCACCGGACTGCAGCAGCGGCCAGTCCTGCACCGGGATCAGGCTGGCCTCATGCGCCCAGTACTCCACCAGCAGCCGTGGCCTGCGGGCGGAATGCGACCAGGCGGCCTCATCCACCAGCGCGGGATCGTAGGCACCGAGCCGGGCGAACAACGGGGCGTAGTGCGCGCGCACGGCGACGTTGACCGAGTCCAGCTGGAACAGCTGCACCCTGGACAACACCCGCCGCAGATGCCGCCGGGTGGGCTCGCCCTCCGGCCGTGGATCCGTGAAACCCTGTGCCGCCAGCGCGATCCGCCTGGCGACCGCCGTACTCACCGTTCGCATGATGGCGTCATCGTGCCAGCAGCCACCGACACTTTCCGGTCGGGTCGGGCCCCGGTGCGCTCCGCCCGCACCACCACCAGCACGGCCAGCACCACCAGCGCGCCACCCGCCAGCTGCCCGGGGCCGAACTGCTCGCCGGCGATCAGCACCCCGAGCACCACCGCGATCACCGGATTGACGTAGGCGTAGGTGGCCACGGTGGACACCGGCAGCCGGTGCAGCACATAGACGTAAGCGCTGTAGCCGACCAGCGATCCGGCCACGATCAGATAGCCAAGCGCCAGCCAGGACTCGGCGGTGACCGCGCCGGGGTCGAGCCGCTGCCCGGCGAGCAGCCCGGCCGCGCTCAGCGCCACCCCGGCGGTGCACAACTGCACGGCGGAACCGGCGAAGGGGTTGGCAGGCATCGGCAGCCTTGTGGTCGCCACGGTGCCGATGGACCAGCTCAGCGCGGCGAGCAGCACCGCGAACGGGCCCCACCATGCCGAGCCGTGCGCACCGCCGCCTGCCGAGCCCACCAGCAGCAGCACCGCCAGCCCGGCCAGCCCGAGCAGCACACCGAGCAGGGTGCCACCAGGAGTCCGTTGGCCGAGGAACCTGCGCAGGATCAGCACGAACAGCGGGACGCAGGCGACCAGCAGGGCCGCCAGCCCGGAGGCGACCTGCGTCTCGGCGATGGTGAGAAGGCCCTGGCCGCCACCGGCCATCAGCAGCCCGACCAGCACGGCGGAGCCGCACTGCCCGCGGGTCATCCGCAGGGCGCGACGGCCGCCGAACAACAGCACGAGCCCGAGCAGCAGCGGGCCGGCCACGGCGAACCGCAGTCCGGCCCCCAGCAGCGGCGGCAGCGAGCCGACGAGATACCGGATCGCCAGGTAGGTGGAGCCCCAGACCAGGTACACGGTGCCCAGTGCGACCCAGGCAGGCCACGATCGATTCCCCATGATCGGACGATCTCATAACCACCGAAAAAATTACAGCGGTTATCGGACACCGGGTCCACGGCTGGCCACGCGGGCCACGTACGTTGGGCGCATGGGCACAGCGCAAGTCCGCGGCGCCACCGTCGGCGACGTGGCCGAGATCGGCCGGATCCAGCGGGACACCTGGCGCGCCGCCTACGCCGAGCTCCTCGGCGCGAGCGTGCTGGACCAACTGGACGCCGAGGAGGTCGAGCGGCAGTGGGCGGCCGCGATCGCGCATCCGGAGACCGGGGTCTACCTCGCCTTCGAGGGCGAGTTCCCGGTGGGCTTCTGCGTGGCGGGCCCCGCCCCGGAGGCCGAGGTGGCCGGTGCGGACGGTGCGCTGCCGGCGGACGCCGCCCATACCGGGCTGATCGGCACCATCCTGGTCGAGCCCCGATGGGGCCGCCGGGGTCACGGCGGCCGCCTGCTGGCCGCGGCCGCGGCCGGGCTACGCGAGCAGGGCGCGCACCGCGGGATCACCTGGGTGGCCCAGTCCGACTCCGCCTCCCTCGCCTTCTACCGCAGCGTGGGCTGGAATCCGGACGGCACCATGCGCACCCTCGACACCGGTGAACGGACCGTTCGCGAACTACGCCTCACCGGCGACCTCGCCCTGCACCTCGCCGAGTAACCCCGCACCCGCCCGCCAACGGCCAACGCGCGGATGTGGGGAGCCAACGCGCGGATGTGGGCGGCAAACACACCCCGCCCGGCGTGTTTGCCGCCCACGCGCACGTGTTGGCCGTCCACGCACGAGTTTGCTATTCACGTAGGCGAGTTTGCCGTTCCCGGCGGCCACCGGGTTCGCGGAAGATCACCCAGCGCATGACGCTGTACATGTAGGCCGCCTCGCAGGCGCCCGCGATGATGCGGGAAAGGTGGTACTGCAGGCCGAGGGCGACCAGGCCGCCGCCGACGCCGAGGATGAACGCCAGGTAGTTGATCGCGACCGCGACCGCGTACAGCACGGCCTGCCTGCCGACCGGCGCGTGCGAGCGGAAGTTGAAGTGCCGGTTCAGCACGAAGGCCAGGCCGAAGGCGATCAGGTACGCCAGGGTGAAGCCCACCGCAACCGGCAGCCCGAGCACCCCGCGGAAGAACGTCAGCAGTAACAGGTCCACCCCGAAGGTGCAGCTGTTGATCAGCGCGAACCCGAGCAGGCTGGGCGGCACGATGGCGGAAAGACCGAACGGCAGCCTGCGCACCACCGCCGCGCAGAACCGGGCGAACCGCCCGGTGAAGCCGGTTTCGGAGTAGTCGCTGCGTTCAGGCCGACCGACGTCGACGGGTGCCCTGGCCACGGGGCAAGCTTGGCACCGCCAGGTGAAGGAATACCGACCGGAAGGTGATCACCAGCCGACAGCCCGGGTCCGGCACCCTGGCCGGAGGTGGGGACTCCACCCCCGGAAAAGTGGGGTGAACACCCGTGCGCATACCGTCCGGACTGCTAGCTTGATATGCGGGATCTCACTGGGAGGCAGCGTGTTCGGCTGGTTGTGCGTGGCACTCGGCGTGGCCTTCGGCTCCGCCGTGGTTCCGCTGATCAGTGCCGAACTGTTCGTGATCGGCCTCGCCTCCAGCACCTCCGGCGTGCCCTGGCTGGCAATCGGGATCGTGGTGGCTGCCGGTCAGGTCGCCGGCAAGCTGCTGTTCTACCTCGCCGCGCGCGGCTCGATCCGGCTGCCGCCCTTCCTCGCGGACAAGCTGCACGGCAGCGGGCGGGACTCGGCACGGAAACAGCGCTGGCGGGAGCGGACCAAGCGGGTGCGGGTCTGGCTGGAGGCGTTGCGCGAACGCTGCCACCGCCATCCGCACTGGATGACCGGAACCTACGGGGCCAGCGCCGTGTTCGGCCTGCCCCCGTTCATGGCGACCACGGTGCTGGCCGGGCTGGTGCGCATGCCGATGTCGGTGTTCCTCACCGCCGGGCTGCTCGGCCGTTGCATCCGGTTCAGCGCGCTGGCCGCCTCCCCCGCCATGTTCGCCGCCTGGCTCCAGTTCTAGAGCTGGTTCGGAACACGGTTGCCTAAGGTGATGCGTGGGCGCGCGTCCCGGCCGCAGGCCTCGCGAACCCGGCTGCGGGCCGCCTGCCCGATCATCGTGCCCGCCGTGGTCAAGTCACGGCCCGTAGACGGGTTCGGCGACCGCGCGCCTTCTGCAACACAGTTCTAGAGCTGGTTCGGAACGGGCTCAGGCGTCCGTGGCGGCCTCGAGTTCGACGGCCTTGCGCATGGTCGCCCTGGCCCGTCTGCGGTCCCCTGCGATGTCGTAGGCGTAGGCCAGCCGGTACCAGTGCCGCCAGTCCTCCGGCTCCGCGGCCAGTTCGGCCCTGCGCCGCTCGAACCACTCGTCGGCGGCCGCGCGGTCCACCCGTCCGGAGGGGCGGCGCGGCAGCTCGGACACGTCGGGCAGCCCGCCCTCCGCCTCCAGCCTGCGGGCCAGGCGCTGGATCCGGACGCCGGAACGCCAGGTGGTCACCAGGATCCAGACGCCCAGCAGGGGCAACAACAACACCCCGAGGCCGAACAGCACGGGAACGACCTCCCCGGTGCGCAGCAGCGCCACCGCGCGGCCGGCCAGCAGCACCAGGTACACGGCGACCGCGAGGGTCAGCAGCAGCGCGATATTACGCGCCCTCATCGGGTCATCACAGGTCCAGGATGTTGTCCAGGCCCACGGTCAGCCCCAGCTTGCCCGGAATGGACCGCACCGCCACCAGGACCCCGGGCATGAACGAGGTCCGGTCCAGGGAGTCGTGCCGGATGGTCAGCGTCTCCCCCTCCCCGCCGAACAGGATCTCCTCGTGTGCCACCAGGCCGGGAAGGCGCACCGAGTGCACCGGCACCTCGTCCACCCGGGCCCCGCGGGCACCGGCCAGCTCGGAGGTGGTGGCGTCCGCGCCCGCTGGCAGGCCGGCTTCCGCCCGGGCCTGCGCGATCACCCGCGCGGTATGCGCGGCGGTGCCGGAGGGGGCGTCCGCCTTGCGGTTGTGGTGCAGCTCGATGACCTCGGCCGAGGAGTAGAACCGGGCGGCCTGCTGCGCGAAGCGCATGGCGAGCACCGCACCGAGGGCGAAGTTGGGCGCGATCAGCACGCCGAGCTCGGGGCGTTCGCCCAGCCAGCCCCGCACGGTGTCCAGCTTGGCCTGGTCGAAGCCGGTGGTGCCGACCACAGCGTGAATCCCGTGCTCCAGCAGGAAACGCAGGTTGTCCAGCACCACGTCCGGGTGGGTGAAGTCGACGACGACCTCCGCACCCGCGTCGGTGAGGTCGGCCATCCGGTCGTCCGCGTCCACCGCGGCCACCAGCCGGGTGTCCGGTGCGTCCTCGACGGCCTTGCACACCTGGGCACCCATCCGGCCGCGCGCCCCGAGCACGCCGACCCGGATCGGGTTGTCCGCACCCCGTGGCGCCGGCTGGTTCATCCTGTCACTCCCTTGTCCGCTAGGTGATCACGCTGTGCAGTTCGTCGGGCAGGTCCTCCTCGTGAGCGTACGGGCCCACTACCGCGGCGGCGGCGATACCACCGGGCCTGCGCAGCAGGGTGCGCGCGAGCCGGGCGACCTCCGCCGTGGTCACCGCGTCGATCCGGGCGATGGTGTCGCGCACCCCGAGATACTCGCCGTAGTTCAGCTCGTTCTTGCCGATCCGGGACATCCGGGAGGCGGTGTCCTCAAGGCCGAGCACCAGGCTGCCGCGCAGCTGCCCCTTCGCCCGCGCCACCTCGGTGTCGGTCAGACCGTCCTCGGCGACCTTGCC
Organism: Amycolatopsis aidingensis; assembly: GCF_018885265.1. Lineage (GTDB taxonomy): Bacteria > Actinomycetota > Actinomycetes > Mycobacteriales > Pseudonocardiaceae > Amycolatopsis > Amycolatopsis aidingensis. Next base: position 2,873,074 of record NZ_CP076538.1, on the reverse strand, counting down.
GAGCAGCTCCCCCAGCAGCCCGGCGACCTCGCCGAGCCGCTCCGGCTGGCAGCCAGCGTACACCGAGAGGTGCCCGGCATCGGCGTAACTGGCCACCGAGGAGTACACCTGGTAGGCGAGTCCGCGCCGTTCCCGCACCTCCTGGAACAGCCGCGAGCTCATCCCGCCGCCGAGTGCCGCGTTCAGTACCGACAGGGTGAACCGGCGCTCGTCGTGCCGGGACAACGCCCGCAGGCCGAGCATGACATGCGCCTGCTCGGTGTCGTCGGTGCGCAGCGCCAGCTTGCGCGCCGCGGGAATCCGGGCCTTCCCGGCACGCGGCGCCCGTGGTCCGTCCGAACCGGACAGTCTGTCGCGCAGTGCCTTCCGTACCAGGCGAAGCACCGCGGTGTGCTCGAGATTTCCGGCTACCGCCAGCACCATCCGCGGCAGGGTGTAGCGGCGCCGGTAGAAGGAACGCAGCGCGCTCGCCGACATCCCGGTGATCGAGGACTCGGTGCCGAGCACCGGCCTGGCGAGCGGGTGCTCGCCGAGCACGGCGTGCACGAAGGTCTCGTGCAGCAGGTCCTCGGGGTCGTCGTCGCGCATCGCGATCTCCTCGAGCACCACGCTGCGCTCGGTGTCCACATCGGAGTCCGCGCAGAGCGCGTCGAACACCACGTCGGTCACCAGGTCCACGGCCAGCGGCAGGTCCTCGTCCAGCACCTGCGCGTAGTAACAGGTGTGCTCCTTGGCGGTGAACGCGTTGAACTCGCCGCCGACCGCGTCGATCTCCTCGGCGATCCGGGTGGCGTCCCGCCTGCCGGTCCCCTTGAACAGCAGGTGTTCCAGGTAGTGCGCGGCACCGGCGACGGCGGGCTGCTCGTCCCGGGAGCCGACCCCGACCCACAGGCCGACGGTCGCCGAACTCGAGCCCGGTATCCGTTCGGTGATCACCCGCAGCCCGCCCGGCAGCACCGTGCGCTTCACCAGCGAACCGTCCGCGGAGGACTCCAGGGTGCGGGTACTGCCCACGGGCTGCTCGTGCCCCGCGATCTGTCGCGCCATAGGTTCCTAACCGACCGCAGTGAGCGGCCCGTTCACTGCGCTTTTCGCAGGGAACGGGCCACTCACCGCAGGTGTCCGAGCTGGGTTACTGGGCGGCGTCGGCCGTGTCGGGGGTGCCGGCCTCGGCCGGCTTGTCCTCCTCGTCGTTCACGACGGTGAGGCTGATCTTGCCGCGGCTGTCGATATCGGCGATCTCCACCCGGAGCTTGTCGCCGACGTTCACCACGTCCTCGACCTTGCCGATCCGCTTCCCGTTGCCCAGCTTCGAGATGTGCACCAGGCCGTCCTTGCCCGGCAGCAGCGAGACGAAGGCGCCGAACGCGGCGGTCTTCACCACGGTGCCGAGGAAGCGCTCGCCGACCTTGGGCAGCTGCGGGTTCGCGATCGCGTTGATCTTGTCGATCGCGGCCTCCGCCGAAGGCCCGTCGGAGGCGCCGACGTAGATCGTGCCGTCGTCCTCGATGGAGATGTCGGCGCCGGTCTCCTCGGTGATCGAGTTGATCATCTTGCCCTTCGGCCCGATCACCTCGCCGATCTTGTCCACCGGGACCTTCACGCTGGTGACCCGCGGCGCGTACGGGCTCATCTCGTCCGGGGAGTCGATGGCCTCGCCGATCACGTCCAGGATGGCCAGCCGGGCTTCCTTGGCCTGGTTCAGCGCGGCGGCGAGCACATCGGAAGGGATACCGTCCAGCTTGGTGTCCAGCTGCAGCGCGGTCACCACGTCCTTGGTGCCCGCGACCTTGAAGTCCATGTCACCGAAGGCGTCCTCGGCGCCGAGGATGTCGGTGAGCGCGACGTACTCGGTCTTGCCGTCCACCTCGTCGGAGACCAGGCCCATGGCGATCCCCGCCACCGGCGCCTTCAGCGGTACCCCGGCGTTCAGCAGACCCATCGTGGACGCGCAGACCGAACCCATCGAGGTGGAGCCGTTCGAGCCCAGTGCCTCGGAGACCTGCCGGATCGCGTAGGGGAACTCGTCGCGCTTGGGCAGCACCGGCACCAGCGCCCGCTCGGCCAGCATGCCGTGCCCGACCTCCCGCCGTTTCGGCGTGCCGACCCGGCCGGTCTCGCCGGTGGAGAACGGCGGGAAGTTGTAGTGGTGCAGGTAGCGCTTGCTCGTCTCCGGGGACAGCGTGTCCAGCTGCTGCTCCATGCGCAGCATGTTCAGCGTGGTGATGCCGAGGATCTGCGTCTCGCCCCGCTCGAACAGCGCGGAGCCGTGCGCCCGCGGCACCACCGAGACCTCGGCGGCGAGCTGCCGGATGTCCCCGGGGCCACGGCCGTCGATCCGCACCTTGTCGCGCAGGATCCGCTGCCGGATGAGCTTCTTGGTCAGCGCGCGGAACGCGGCGCCGATCTCCTTGTCCCTGCCCTCGAAGGTCTCGCCCTCGCCGATGCCGACCCTGGCCAGCACCTCGGCCTTGACCTCGTCGGTGGCGTTGTCCCGCTCCTGCTTGCCCGCGATGGCCAGCGCCTCGGTCAGCCGCTCGGTGGCGATACCCGCCACGGCCTCGTAGGCGTCCTCCTGGTAGGCCAGGAACAGCGGGTAGTCGCCGGTCGGCTTGGCGGCCGTCTCGGCCAGGCGCTGCTGCGCCTCGCAGAGCACCCGGATGAACGGCTTGGCCGCGTCCAGGCCCTCGGCGACGACCTGCTCGGTCGGCGCGGTCGCACCCGCCTCGATCAGGTCGAGGGTGTTCTCGGTGCCCTCGGCCTCGACCATCATGATGGCCACGTCCTCCGGGGCGTCGCCGACGATCCGGCCGGCCACCACCATGTTGAAGGTGGCCTGCTCCAGCTGCTCCCAGGTGGGGAAGGCCACCCACTGGTCCTCGATCAGCGCGACCCGCACGCCGCCGATCGGACCGGAGAACGGCAGCCCGCCGATCTGCGTGGACGCCGAGGCCGCGTTGATCGCCAGCACGTCGTAGGGGTCGTCCGGGTGCAGGCTCTGCACCGTGATCACGACCTGGATCTCGTTGCGCAGCCCGTCGGCGAAGGAGGGGCGCAGCGGCCGGTCGATCAGCCGGCAGGTCAGCACCGCGTCGGTGGAGGGGCGGCCCTCCCGGCGGAAGAACGAGCCCGGCACCTTGCCGATCGCGTACATCCGCTCCTCGACGTCCACGGTCAGCGGGAAGAAGTCGAGTTGGTCCTTGGGCTGCTTGGACGCGGTGGTCGCGGACAGCAGCATGGTCTCGTCGTCAAGGTAGGCGACGACGGCGCCGGCGGCCTGCCGGGCCAGGCGCCCGGTCTCGAACCGGACGGTACGGGTGCCGAACCGCCCGTTGTCGATCACGGCTTCGGTTTCGTGCACGGTGACTCCGGTGGAGTCGGTCATAAGAGTGTTTCTCCTCGTTACCTCTCAGGCAGGCGCACGATCCCCACCCGCTGGGGGACGCCCGAGGGAACGAGGCCGGTCATCGATCGAAGCCACCGGGAACGAGCCCGGAAGCCACTACCGAGGACCGGCGAACTGGCCCTCACGCGCCATGCGCATGCCTTGTGTGTACGGAGCGTGCCGTACTGCCCGCTCCGGTGGGCCGACGCCGCGCGCCGCCCGTGGTTCCATCTTCCTTTGGTGTACCGAGGGGGAGCGACCGAACCCGGTCACTCCCCCTCGGACCTGGTCATCGGCGCAGGCCGAGACGCTTGATCAGCGAACGGTATCGCTCGATGTCCACCTTCATCACGTAGTTGAGCAGCCGACGGCGACGGCCGACCAGCAGCAACAGGCCGCGACGGGAGTGGTGGTCGTGCTTGTGCATCTTGAGATGCTCGGTCAGCCCGATGATCCGCTTGGTCAGCAGGGCCACCTGGGCCTCCGGCGATCCGGTGTCCGAGTCGTGCAGGCCGTACTCGTTGAGGATCGTCTTCTTTTCGTCGGTGGACAGTGCCACGCTGGGTATCTCCTTGTGTGTTGCTGTGCCGTGCCACCCGGCGCGCGTTCGCGCCGGTACTTCCGACGGTCCCGGCCGCCACGGACTGCAGCCGGACCCAAACGCCGAGCATAGCAGTAGGCCGTTCAGCCCAAACCGGCGCCGAGGCCGAACCGCTCGATCGGGGTGTAGCGCACCCCATCCCGGTCCTGCTCGCTGGCGAACAGCACCACCTCGGTGGCCGTCCACCACGGCCCACGGTAGTCCCGCAACCGGGCCAGCAGCCGCCGTTGCGCGCCGCGGTCGTGCCCGCGCGCGACGCTCAGGTGCGGGTGGAACGGCCTGCCCAGCCGGTCGGCGCCGCCGGCCGCGGCCAGCCCGGCCAGTCCGTCCGCGCTCACCCCCACCCACAGCACCCCGGGAAAGGTGCCCGCACCGGCCAGCCGCAGGTCGAGGGCCGGTCGCCCGGCCAGCCGGGTAGCCAGCCAGTCCGCCCTGGACTCCGGATCGTCCTCGCCGAAGAAGCCCAGGGTGATGTGCCACTGCCGCGGCGGCAGCCAGCGCAGCCCGCCCGCCGCAGGAGCTTCGGCTTCGGCCAGCGCGGCACGCAGCGAGTCCACCGCCGCATCCGCGGGTACCAGTGCGCTGAACAGCCGCATCAGGGGGCGCTCAGCGTGCCCTTCCCTGCCCGGCGGAGCAGGTCGGCGATGGCAGGAAAGTCGGGGTCCAGCCGGTCGGCCGCGTCCACCAGGTTCTCGTCCTCGGCGATATCCCGCAGGGCGGCGAGCACGGCCTGGTCGTCGGTACCCCCGCCGACCGGCACGGTGTCCCTGCTGACCGTGGGCCGGGACTCCCGCACGTCCTCCAGCGCGGCCTTCAGCGCCTCCCGCTTGCCGGAGGCGACCTCGGGGGTCAGGATCTTGCGTTCCAGCATGATCATCCGGGCGAGCACCACCGGGTTGCCGATCTTCGCCCGCCTGCCGCTCATCACCTGGCTCAGCATCGGCGCGCTGATCCCGAGCACCTCGGCAAGGTAGGCCTGGGAGACATCGAAGGCCACCACCAGCCTGCGCACCCGGTCACCGAGCGGTTCGCCGTACCACTCCCGCTGCAATGCGATGTTGCGCTGGACGATCTTGTGGTCCTCCACCTTGCCCTGCTCCCCTTGACAGCATCTGGTCGGCCTCATGGCTGTCTCGCATCTTGCCAGGTCGGGCAGCCCTTCCGGGGCCGAATCGCCCACGCGTTCGCGATAGCACCCGGCCAGCCACCCGTTCGCCTCAGCTCAGTCCCAGTGCCGTCCGGGTCCGCAGCACGTCCTCGTCCATCTGCTCCACCAGCGCCTCGGCCCCGTCGAACCGGATCTGGCCGCGCAGCCTGGTGACGAAGTCCAGCGCAACCTGCTGGCCGTAGAAATCCTCGTCGACGTCCAGCACGAAAGCCTCCACGGTGCGTTCCCGCCCGGAGAAGGTGGGGTTGCTGCCGACCGAGACCGCGGCGGGCAGCTTGCGGTCCGGCTCGTCGAGCCGGATGAACCAGCCGCTGTAGACCCCGTCCGCGGGCACGGCGCTGAACCGGGGCATGGACAGGTTGGCCGTCGGGTAGCCGAGCTCGTGTCCCCTGCGGTGGCCGCGCACCACGATGCCCTCCAGCCGGTGCGGGCGGCCCAGCGCGTCGGCGGCGGCGGCCACGTCACCCGCGTCGATGCAGGAACGGACGTAGGTGGAGGAGAAGGTGATCTCGCCATCGGACTGCTCGGCGTCCTCGCGCTCCGCTGGCAGCGTGCGGCCCTGCAACTCGGCGCCCATGGCGACGAAACCGAAGCGCTTGCCGAGCGTCTTGAGCAGCTCCACGTCCCCCGCGGCCTTGTGCCCGAAGGTGAAGTTCTGGCCGACGACCACCACCGCGGCGTGCAGCTTGTCGACCAGGATCTCGTGCACGAAGTCGTGCGCGGGCAGCCGGGACAGCTCCGGGGTGAACGGCAGCACCGCGAACACGTCCACGCCCAGCTGCTCGACCAGCTCGGCCTTGCGCCGCAAGGTGGTGAGCTGCGCGGGATGGCTGCCGGGCCGCACCACCTCGGAGGGGTGCGGGTCGAAGGTCAGCACCACGCTGGGCAGCCCGCGCTGCCTCGCGACCCCGACGGTCCTGCGGATCAGGGCCTGGTGTCCACGATGCACCCCGTCGAAAACGCCGATCGTGACGACGCATCGTCCCCAGCCGCCCGGAAGATCGGTCAACCCGCGCCAACGCTGCACGGGCTCCACCCTAAGCCGGGGCCAGCACGACGACCGAACGGGCCACCGCACCGGCGTCGGCCGCCAGCGCGAGCACCCGGCCGTCCGGGGCGAACACCCCGTAGGTCCCGGCGATCCCGGCGGCCGGAATCCGCTGTCCATACTGGACCGCGCGGGCGGTGGCCTCGTCCACGTCGTGCCGGGGGAAGGCGGCGCCCACCGCGGCCGCCAGGTCGAGGGACAACTCCGGACGCTGTTCGAGTGCCTCCAGCGTGCGCGCGGCGGCGAGGGTGAACGGGCCCACCGTGGTGCGCCGCAGCGCCACCAGGTGCCCGCCCCCGGCGAGGGTGCCGCCCAGATCCCTTGCCAGCGCACGGACGTAGGTTCCGGAGGAGCAGTCGATCACCGCGTCGAGTTCGATCCGGCCGGCCTCGCGCCGGATGGCCAGCAGGTCGAACCGGTACACGGTCACCGGCCGCGGCTCGAGTTCGACCTGCTCACCGGCGCGCACCCTGGCGTAGGCCCGCTTGCCGTCCACCTTGACCGCGCTGACCGAGCTCGGCACCTGCTCGATCTCCCCGGTCAGCGCCGCGATCCCACGGTGGATCGCGGAGTCGGTGACCGCGGCCAGCGCCGCCTCGTCCGGTTCACCGACGGCCTCACCCTGCGCGTCGTCGGTACTGGTCGACACGCCGAGCGCGATCGTGGCCAGGTAGGTCTTGCGGTCCAGCGCGAGGTGACCGAGCAGCTTGGTGGCCCGCTCGATGCCGAGCACCAGCACACCGGTCGCCATCGGGTCCAGGGTGCCCGCGTGGCCGACCTTGCGGGTGCCCATGATGCGGCGGACCCTGGCCACCACGTCGTGCGAGGTCAGCCCGTCCGGCTTGTCGACGATCACCAGGCCGGGCGGCGGGGGGCGGCGGGACTGTTGCTGGCTGGGCACGCGCGCACCCTATCGACCGCTCACGCCGGAGCCGGCTGCCGCTCCCGCGCGTCCCACGGCCGCCGCCGAACCTGCACCGGAATCTCCTCGCCGCGGGCCTGCGCCGCGAACAGCGCGGCCCGGGTGCGCCGCCACCAGACCAGCATCCGGAAGCTACCGAGCAGCAGCAGCGCCACGATCGTCAACAGGGCGATCCGGAAGGAACCGCCCGCGACCTCCAGCAGCACACCGATCGCCAGCGCGGCGAGGGTGGTGGCGACGAAACCGCCCACGTTCACCACCCCGGTCGCGGTGCCCACCCGGTGCAACGGGTTGTAGTCCCGCGCCAGCGCGAACCCGATCATCGAGGCCGGGCCGCCGAGCGAGAGGAAGGCGAAGCAGGGCACCAGCACGCCGACCGGCACCGCGCCACCCGGCCAGCCGAGCAGCACCGCCCACACCAGCACCGCGCCGAGCAGGTAGCCGCCGACCAGCGGCATCCGCAGCGAGGGGCGGCGGCCGATCAGCGCACCTACCACCGGGCCGCCGAGCATCGAGCCGAAGACGAACACGGTGAGCAGGGCGCTGGCGGTGGCCGCGGGCAGCCTCTGCCCATCCACCAGGAACGGCACGCCCCACAGCAGGGCCAGCACGTTCGGCGCGAACATCGTGCTGAAGTGCACCCAGAAGCCCAGCCGGGTGCCGGGTATCCGCCAGGCGGCCGCGACCTGCCTGCCGACCGCCCGCGGGCTCGCCGCGGAGCTGCGCACCTCCGGCACCCCCTCCGGGGTGTTGCGCACCCGTAGCGTGACCACCACGGCGAAGGCGGCGGTCACCAGCCCCGCCACCAGGAAGGTGGGCGTCCAACCGGGTCCGGCCAGCAACAGGGTCAGCGGCACGGTGGCGGCCAAGTTGCCGACATAGCCCAGTGCGGTGGTGAACGAGGTGACCAGCGCGTACTGCTTGCCGGGGAAGTGCGCGGCGATCAGCCGGAGCACGCTGACGAAGGTGAGCGCGTCCCCGAAACCGAGCACGCCACGGGCCAGCAGGCCGAGCGGGTAGGAAGTCGCGGTGGCCAGCAGCACCTGGCCGAGGCCGAGGAACAGCAGCGCGGCGGTCAGTACCCGGCGGGAGCCGAACCGGTCCACCAGCAGGCCGGTGGGGATCTGCATGGCCGCGTACACCCCGACCTGCAACACGGTGAAGGTGCCGAGCGCGGCGGCGCCGAGGCCGAACCGGTCCACGGCCTCCAGCCCGGCGACCCCGAACGAGGTGCGGTGAAACACGGCGAGCAGGTAGACGCCTGCGGCGGTCAGCCAGATCAGCCACGATCGCCGGGTCGCGGCCGGTACGGCGGACGGCACGGGATCCTCCCGGGGTTCGGTGTAGTAAGACACTGGGAACGCCCGCGTTGCCGTCCCGACTACTTGTATCGCCTAAGCAACGCCGAAACATACCTGTTACCGGAGTGTGATTCGCCACAGCGCATACCCGCGTGCCTAGCTCGCGCGGACGGCGCCCACCACGGCCCAGTTGCCGCCACGCCAGCGCACCAGGACGGCGAGCAGCCGCAGCACCATGAACACCGACAGTCCGGTCCAGATCCCGGCCAGGCCCCAGCCGAAGCCCAGCGAGGCCCGGATCAGCGGCAGGAACCCGAGTACCGCGGCGGCGAGGGTGGCGGTACGCAGGAAGGCCGCATCGCCCGCGCCCAGCAGGACGCCGTCCAGCGCGAACACCACCCCCGCAATCGGCTGCAGCGCCACGAAGAACCACCAGGCGTGCGGAATCTCGGCCAGCACCCCGGCATCGGTGGTGAAGGCATGCGGCAGCAGCCCGGAGGTGGCGGCGAACAGCAGGCACAGTGCGAGCCCGAAAACCAGGCCGTACCAGGTGATCTGGCCGGCGATGCCACGGGCCCGCCGGGCCGAGCCGCCGCCGAGCGCGGCACCGACAAGGGACTGCGCGGCGATCGCCAGGGAGTCCAGCACCAGGGAGAGGAACATCCACAACTGCCACACGATCTGGTGCGCGCCGACCGCCTCGGTGGAGGTCCGCGCGGCGACCGCGGTGGCCGAGACGAAACAGGCCTGGAAGGCCAGGCTGCGCAGCACCAGGTCCCTGCCGAGGCCGAGTTGGGCGCGCACCACGGCAGGCCGCGGCCGCAGCGAGACCCGCTCGCGCGCCAGCGCCAGCAGGAACAGGCCCGCCGCGATCAGCTGGGCGGCCACGTTGGCCACCGCCGAGCCCTCCAGCCCCCAGCCGACCGGGTACACCAGGATCGGGCAGAGCACCGCGGAGACCCCGTTGCCTGCCAGCACGTAACGCAGTGGGCGGACCGCGTCCTGCACCCCGCGCATCCAGCCGTTCCCGGCCATCGTGACCAGGATCAGCGGGGCGCCGAACAGCGCGATCCGCAGCCAGGACACCGCCCGCTCGGCGATCGCGGGGTCGCCGGAGAGCAACCGCGCCACCGGGCTCGCCAGTGCCTGACCCGCCACCAGCACCAGCAGGCCGACCGCGAGCGCCAGCCAGGTGGCCTGCACCCCCTCGCTCACCGCCTCCGCGCGCCGCCCGGCACCGTGCAACCGCGCCGTGCGCGAGGTGGTGCCGTAGGAAAGGAAGGTCAGCTGGGTGGAGACCAGGGTCAGTACGGCGCCACCGAGCGCCAGTCCGGCCAGCGGCAGCGCGCCGAGGTGGCCGACCACCGCGGTGTCGACCAGTACGTACAGCGGTTCGGCGGCGAGGACACCGAGCGCGGGCACCGCGAGGCCGAAGACCCGGCGGGCCGCGACACGTTCCCCGGACGGATTCGCGATCTTCCCCACGCCCGAGACCCTAGCCAGCCGGTACGACAGTCCGGGGTGGCCGTAAGCTGCGTCTCCGATGCCCGAGTACGCGATCCTGATCTACCCGGCGGCCAACCGGGTCTACACCGACACCTCGCCCCAGCTGCTGCGCGCGGAACTGGAGGTGTTCGGGGACACCGTGCTGTCCACCGCGGCCACCGAGATCGCGCAGCGCCGGATCGGCGGTGTCGACTACGTCACCTTCGGCACCGAGACCCCGCTGACCGAACGCGATATCGCCTTCCTGTCCAATCTGTCCTCCCTGTACGTGTTGTTCGAGCTCACCGGCGAGCTGTTCCGGCCGGTACCCGCGAGCCCGCTGGCGGTGTTCGACTCGGACCTGCTCACCATCCAGAAGTACTCGGGCAAGACCAACGAGCTGTTCACCAAGCTGCTGCTCAACCTCACCCTGCTGGCGACCGCCCGGCCACAGGCCATGCTCGACCGGCGGTTGCACGTGCTGGATCCGTTGTGCGGCAGGGGAACCACCCTGAACCAGGCGATGATGTACGGCTTCGACGCCACCGGGTTCGAAGTGGACGGCAGGGACTTCGAGGCCTACGAACAGTTCATCAAGACCTGGCTGCGTACCAAGCGGATCAAGCATGACGCGAACAGCGGGACCGTACGCCGCAACAAGGTCCGGCTGGGCAGGCGGCTGGACGTCGAGTTCGGTCCCACCAAGGAGGACTACAAGGCGGGCCGCACCCGCAGGGTGAGCTACCTCAACTGCGACACGCTGACCACCGATGAGCTACTCAAGGGCGAGTCGATCGACCTGATCGTCACCGACGCGCCCTACGGGGTGCAGCACGGCAGCCACCGCGGGCAGGGCGGCAGCTCGCGCAGCCCGCGGGAGCTGCTGGCCGCCGCCGTTCCGGTGTGGACCCGCGCGCTGCGACCGGGCGGGGCGCTGGGGATCTCCTGGAACACCCACGTGGTCAGCAGGGAGGAACTCGCCGGCATCCTCGCCGGTGCCGGGCTGGAGGTACGCGCGGGCGGGCCGTTCGAGGCCTTCCAGCACCGGGTGGACCAGGCGATCGTGCGCGACCTGCTGGTGGCGCGCAAACCGGGCGGCTAACCGGGTCCATCCCAAGGTACTGGATGCCCCGCTGGACGAGATCGCCCGCAGGGCGGGGGTGGCGATCGGCACCCTGTACAACCGCTTCCCCACCCGCGACGCCCATCGAGGCCGCGTTCCTCGGGCTGGTGGAGCACGCGGTCGGGCTGGCCGAGCGGGCGCTCTACGGGCCGATGACCCCTGGGAGGGGTTCGTGCAGTTGCTGACCGGGAACTGCGAGCTGCTGGCGGCCGACCGCGGCTACACCGACGTCTGTATCAGGGATCTCGGGGAGGCACCCGCGATCGAGCAGGCCAAGCGGCACGCGGCCACGGCGTTCACCCGGATCGTCGAGCGGGCCAGGGAGTCCGGGCAGCTGCGCGGCGACTTCGCCGAGTCCGATCTGACCTTCGCCATGGCGAGTGTGGCCAGGACGGCGGAGCCGAGCTGCGAGTTCGCACCACAGGCATGGCGCAGGCAGCTCGGCTACCTGCTATCCGTCCGCGACTGGTGACCGTCAGCCGCGCCACTCCGGTTCGGCCAGCTCGTCGGCTTCGATGTCCTCGGTGTCCTCGATGTCCTCGTCATCCTCGCGCGGCGCCCGGTAGGGATCGGCCTCACCGGCGTGCTGTGCGCCGGTGGCCCGCCTGGCCACCTCGGCGTCGGCCTCCCGCGCCTTGGCCAGCAGGTCCTCGATCCGCTTGGCGTCCTCCGGGATGCTGTCGGCGACGAAGGTCAGGGTGGGCGTGTACCGCACGCCGGTGCCCTCGCCCACCTTGCTGCGCAGTACGCCCCGTGCGGACTCCAGCGCGGCCGCCGCGCCGGCGAAGTCGGGCGCGGCGTCCAGCCGCTCCCCGCGCACCGTGTAGTACACGGTGGCATCGCGGAGATCGCCGGTGATCCTGGCATCGGTGATGGTCACGTGGCCCAGCCGCGGGTCCTTCACGTCGTGCTCCAGCGCGGAAGCCACGATCTGCGCGATCCGCTTCGCCAGCCTGCGTGCGCGAGCCTGGTCGGCCACGACGCACACCCCTTTCTCACAGTAGAGGTGAACAACTACTCGTCTTCCGGCCCGATCAGCCTGCGCCGTGCCGAAAGCAGGTCGAGCTCCGGCCGCGCCGCGACCAGCCGCTCACACTCGTCCAGCACATCCCGTACGTGCGCCGGATCCGCGGCGACCACGGCCACCCCGAGCAGCGCCCTGCGATGCAGGTCCAGATGGCCTGCCTCGGCCACCGACACCTCGAACCGCCTGCGCAGTTCGGCAAGGACCGGACGTACCGTGGAGCGTTTCTGCTTCAGCGAATGGACATCCCCGAGCAGGATGTCGAGTTCCAGAGCGCCGACGTACAACGTGCATCACCGGGTGGGTCGTGGTGGACGGCCGAGCGGGCGGGGTCCGGTGGTCACCGGACCCCGCCGCAGCTGGCTCAGGTGCGCGGCTTCTCCCGCTGCTCGTAGGTCTCCACGACATCGCCGACCTTGATGTCGCTGTACTTGCCGAGAGTCAGACCGCACTCGAAGCCGTCCCTGACCTCGACCGCGTCGTCCTTGAACCGTTTCAGCGAGCTGATCGGCAGGTTCTGGGCGACCACGACATCGTCCCGGAGCAGGCGGGCCTTGGCGTTGCGCCGGATCTCGCCCGAGGTGACCAGGCAGCCGGCGATGGTGCCGACCTTGGAGGACTTGAAGACCTCGCGGACCTCGGCCTTGCCGAGCTCCACCTCCTCGTACTCCGGCTTGAGCATGCCCTTGAGGGCCTGCTCGATCTCCTCGATCGCCTGGTAGATCACCGTGTAGTACCGGACGTCGACGCCCTCGCGGGCGGCCCGCTCGGTCGCCTTGCCCTGTGCCCGCACGTTGAAGCCCAGCACGATCGCGTCGGACGCGGTCGCCAGGTCGACATCGCTCTCGGTGACGCCACCGACGCCGCGGTGCACGATGTTCAGCTCGACCTCGTCCCCGACCTCGATCTGCATCAGGGAGGCCTCCAGCGCCTCGACGGTACCGGAGTTGTCGCCCTTGACGATCAGGTTGAGCGTCGAGGTCTCCTTCAGCGCCGAGTCCAGGTCCTCAAGGCTGACCCGCTTGCGCTTGGAGGCGTTCATCGCGTTGCGGATCCGGGCCTGGCGGCGCTCGGCGATCTGCCTTGCCACCCGGTCCTCGTCCACCACCAGGAAGGTGTCGCCCGCACCCGGCACCGAGGTGAACCCGATGACCTGCACCGGGCGGGAAGGCCACGCCTCGGTCACGTCCTCGTTGTGTTCGTCCACCATCCGCCGGACCCGCCCGTAGGCGTCCCCGGCGACCACCGAGTCGCCGACCCGCAGCGTGCCGCGCTGCACCAGCACGGTCGCCACCGGACCGCGGCCGCGGTCCAGATGCGCCTCGATCGCCACGCCCTGGGCCTCCATGTCCGGGTTGGCCCGCAGGTCCAGGGTGGCGTCCGCGGTGAGCAGGATCGCCTCGAGCAGCCCGTCGATGTTCAGGCCCGGCTTCGCCGCGACCTCGACGAACATCGTGTCCCCGCCGTACTCCTCGGCGACCAGGTTGTACTCGGTGAGCTGCTGCCGGATCTTGTCCGGGTTCGCACCCTCGAGGTCGATCTTGTTGATCGCCACCACGATCGGCGCCTTTGCCGCCTGGGCGTGGTTGATCGCCTCCACCGTCTGCGGCATCACCCCGTCGTCGGCGGCGACCACGATCACCGCGATGTCGGTGGAGTTCGCACCACGGGCACGCATGGCGGTGAACGCCTCGTGACCGGGGGTGTCGATGAAGGTGATCAACCGGTCGACGCCTTCCAGCTGAGTCTGCACCTGGTAGGCACCGATGTGCTGGGTGATGCCACCGGCCTCGCCCTCGGCGACCTTCGTCTTGCGAATGGTGTCCAGCAGCTTGGTCTTACCGTGGTCGACGTGACCCATCACGGTCACCACCGGCGGCCGCGCCTGCAGGTCCTCCTCGTCACCGGCGTCCTGGCCGTAGGTGATGTCGAAGGTCTCTAGCAGCTCGCGGTCCTCCTCCTCGGGGCTGACCACCTGCACGTTGTAGTTCATCTCCGAGCCGAGCAGCTCGAGGACGTCCTCGGAAACCGACTGGGTGGCGGTGACCATCTCACCGAGGTGGAAGAGCACCTGCACCAGCGAAGCCGGGTTGGCGTCGATCTTCTCGGCGAAGTCGGTCAGCGAGGCACCACGCGGCAACCGGATCGTCTCGCCACTGCCCTTGGGCAGGCGGACACCGCCGACGCTGGGCGCCTGCATGTTGTCCATGTACTCCTGGCGCTTCTGCCGCTTGGACTTGCGGCCCTTGCGCGAGGGGCCACCGGGACGGCCGAAGGCACCGGCCGTGCCACCACGACCGCCCGGGCGACCGCCGCCACCGCGGAAGCCGCCACCGCCGCCGGCGGGGGCACCGCCACCGGGACCACCACGGAAGCCGCCGCCACCGCCACCGGGACCGCCACGGCCACCGCCGCCGCCACCACCGGGACCACCGCGACCGCCGCCGGGACCACCGCGACCGCCGCCAGGGCCACCGCGACCGCCGCCAGGGCCACCACGGCCACCACCGGGGCCGCCCTGGCCGCCACCGGGACGGGCCGGGCGAGCGGGCATCATGCCAGGGTTCGGACGCGGCGGCATGTTGCCGGGGCTGGGCCGGTTACCGCTCGGGGCGCTGCCGCCTCCGCGCTGGCTGGCCGCGGGACGCTCGCCACCGCCGGAACGCTGGCCACGCTGCTCGCCACCGCCACCGCCGCCCTGCTGCTGACCGCCGGGACGCGGCGGCGCGGGACGCGGGGACGGGGAGCCGGAGCCCACCCCGAAGGGGTTGTTGCCCACCCGCGGGGCGCGCGGGCCGGGCTTGGGGCCACCGGACTTGGGGCCCTGCGGCTTCGGCGGCACCACGGCGCCACCGTCAGCACCGGCGCCACCACCCTGGCCGGAGTCGGCGGCCGCGGGCTGGGCGGACTGGTCGGGCTGTTCCTGCTTCGGGCCCGGCTTGGGCGGCGCGGGCTGCTCGGACTTGGGCGGGCCGGGGGTCGGCCCCGGTTTCGGGCCCGGCTTGGGGCCGGGTTTCGGTGCCTGGCGTGCGGAGTCCGGCTTGGCCTGCCGCTCGGGGGCGGGCGCGGAATCCTGCGCAGCTGCCGGTGCCGGGGCCTCGGCGGTGGCACCGCCGGAACCGCTCGAGCCGTTGCTGGACGCGGCCTGCTTACGGCCGCCCTGCTTGCCTGATTTGGCGTCCTTACCGGGGAAGGCATCACGCAGCCGCCGAGCGACCGGTGCCTCCACCGTGGAGGACGCGGATTTCACGAACTCGCCCTGTTCCTTCAGTTTGGCGAGTACTTCCTTGCTGGTGACACCGAGCTCTTTCGCGAGCTCGTGCACGCGGGCCTTGCCTGCCACTGCTCTCCTCAACTGGTGAGGTCAGGCAGGCAATGCACCCGCTGACCTCGTCCTACCGTCGCGCGTTCATGGCTTCAGCTTCACGGCTGACTCATGACGGGTCGACCTGCTTCCTTCGTTCCGATCCGGAGCGGGGAGTTCCCGTCTCCGTACTATCCGGCGCGAGCCGTTCGAGATGGTCCCGGACACCGCCGGCGTCGAGCACCCCAGAAACCCGCAACGCCCTGGAGAACGCTCGCCGCCGTTCGGCTCTGGACAGACACTCCGGATCCCGGTGCAACCAAGCCCCGCGACCCGGCAGCCGCCGACGCTCGTCGACGACCACGCGTCCGTCCGCCGCGACCAACCGCAGCAGCTCGCTGTTCAAGGCCCGCCGCCGACACCCCACGCACGTGCGAACCGGACGATCTCCGGACTCGTGCCGTGCGGCATCGCGCCGCGGGCGCCTGCCCGCTGACAAGTCTAGCTCGTCACCCCTCAGTCAGCCGAACCGGTTGCCGCGGGCCGGGGCGAGGGGTCTCGATGCGGTTCCGCATGCGCCACCGGACCATCCGGTGCGGCATCGCTGCGGATGTCGATCCGCCACCCGGTCAGCCGCGCGGCCAGCCGGGCGTTCTGACCTTCCTTGCCGATGGCCAGCGACAACTGGAAGTCCGGGACCACGACCCGTGCGGTCTTGGCCCGTTCGTCCACTACCCGTACGGATACAACCTTCGCCGGGGACAGCGCATTCCCGACGAAACGAGCCGGATCCTCGGAGTAGTCGATGATGTCGATCTTCTCCCCGGCCAGCTCGCTCATCACGTTGCGCACCCGGGCACCGACCGGGCCGATGCAGGCACCCTTCGCGTTCACGCCCGGCACCGTGGAGCGGACCGCGATCTTGGAACGGTGACCTGCCTCACGCGCGACGGCCGCGATCTCCACCGTGCCGTCGGCGATCTCCGGCACCTCCAGCGCGAACAGCTTGCGCACCAGGTTCGGGTGGGTACGGGACAGGGTGATCTGCGGTCCGCGGGTGCTGCGCGAGACACCCACCACGTAGGCCTTGATCCGGCTGCCGTGCGGGTAGTTCTCACCCGGTACCTGCTCGGCCGCGGGCAGCACGCCCTCGGTGTCCCCGACCTGGACCACCACCATGCCGCGGGCGTTCGCGCGGGCGTCCCGCTGGATCACCCCGGCGACGATGTCGTTCTCCTTGGCGGAGAACTCGCCGAAGGTCTTCTCGTGCTCGGCGTCCCGCAGCCGTTGCAGGATCACCTGGCGGGCGGTGGTGGCCGCGATCCGGCCGAACCCCTCCGGGGTGTCGTCCCACTCCTCGGCGATCTCGCCGTTCTCGTCCAGCGTATGCGCCAGCACCCGGACGAAACCGGTCTTCCTGTCGATGTCGATCTTGGCCCGGGGCTGGTGGCCCTCGGTGTGCTTGTACGCCGTCAGCAGGGCGTTCTCGATGGCGTCGAGCACCGTCTCGAACGGGATGTCCTTGTCCCGTTCGATAGCGCGCAGCGCCGCGATGTCGACGTTCACCTCGGCTCCTCCTTCTGTCCGGCCGCGGAGTCCCCGCCCGCTTCGAGCGCGTCCTCGTCCAGCCGCTTGAGTTCCTCGGCCGGCGGCTGGCGGAACTCGATCTCGATCACCGCCTTGGCCACGTCCTGGTAGGCGACGTCCCGGATGCCGCCGCCGTCCACCAGCACCCTGGCGGCCCGCTCCCCCGCGTGCCCGACCCGGCCGACGAACTCGGCGCCGCTCACCGGCGTGATCCGCACCCGGCGGTACCTGGCCCGCCGCCAGTGTCTCGCCCTGGTGAGCGGGCGGTCGACACCGGGCGAGGTGACCTCGAGGGTGTAGGCACCCGCGATCAGGGCCTCGTTCTCGTCCAGTACCGCGGACACCGCCCTGCTGATCTCGGCGACCTCGTCGAGCCCGACCCCGTCGTCGCCGTCCACCACCACCTTGACCAGCTTGCGCCGGCCGGCCTGCTGTACATCGAGCGCGTCCAGATCGAAACCGGTGGCCGCGACGGCCTCGGCCACGATCGGTTCCAGCCGGCTGGCGAGTTCTGCTGCCACCGTCATGCTCCCCTATCGGCTGCGGTCCGTGGCCGGGTCGTACCCCGGCATCCTGCCGGTCGTGCTTCCCTGCTGCCATCTGATTGTCGGTCGGTCATGGATGGTTCAGCTTATCCTGCCGGTGTGGAGGGCCGCCTCTGGTCCGGACCTCACCTGGCAGGATGACTCCACGTGACAGCCCGAAGAACAGCCAGACGGATGCCGCGCGGCCGGCGCCAGGTGATGCGCGCGGGTGCGCTCGCGCTGGTCCTGCCGCTGGTGGGGCCGCTCGCCGCGGCGTGCACAGCCGGTTACGAGGACAGCCCGGACCCGCTGCTGCCACTGCTGCAGCGGGCGCGCGCCGACGCGGAGGCGGCGCGGAGCCTGGCCGGCTCGGCCCCGCAGCAGGCCGAGCTGGCCACCAAGGTCGCCACCCTGCGTGCCGCCCAGGAGCAACGGCTGCAGGCCGAGATCGACCGGCTGAACCGGCCAGAGCCCGAACAACCGGCCGCGGACCCCGGGCCGGTTCCGGACCTGAAGACCCTCGGTACCCGGCTGGCGCAGTGCCGGCAGCAGGCGCTGGAGCTGGTGCCCTCGGTGCCCCGGTACCGGGCCGGGCTGGTCGGCTCGGTGGCCGCGGGCTGCGCCGCCGCGCAGCAGCTGGACCCGGCGCTGGGGGCCGGGCAACCGGGTGAGCTGGAACGGGCGACGGTGCCAGAGCTGCCGGAGGAGGCGGAGCAGGCGCTGCAGCAGGCGCTGGCCGCCGAGCATGCCGCGGTCTGGGTGTACGGGCTGGTCGCCGCCTACCTCCCCGCCGACTTCGACCGGGGGGTCCGCGAGGGTGCGGCCGCGCACCGGGACCGCAGGGACGCCGCCGAGCGGGTGCTGACCGCCGCGGGCGCCACCCCGCGGCCGGCCGAGCCCGCCTACCCGCCGCCGGAGCCGGTGACCGACCAACCCTCGGCGATGGCGCTGGTCGTGGTCGCCGAGACCGATGCCGCGCAGGCCTGGCGGGGCGTGCTGGAACGGACCGACGACCCGGCGCTGCGCTCGATGGCCGCCGACTCCCTGCTCGGCTCGGCCACCAGGGTCACCCGCTGGCGCGCCGACGCCGGTACCACTCCGGCCGCCAACCCTCTCCCCGGCACCCCCATCCAGTAACCCACTCTGCTGTGAGTGGCCGGTCAGGGGAGGGTGCCGGCGAGGCGGAGGGCGTCGGTGCTGATGCGTTGCAGCAGCGCCTTGTCGGTGTGGTCCTCGAAGAAGTTGGCCTCGACGATGGTCAGGCTCCGTTCGGTGACCGTGGAGGCGTACTCACCGGAGGCGACGTTGGGCGCACCGGGGATCTCCGCGGTGCCGTCCCGGACCAGGTCGCTGACGTTGCCGGTGCCGCTGGTGTCGGTGATCGACTTGAGCTGCCGGGTCTGCTGCGGGTCCGGCATGGTCACCCGGGACACCGAGACCAGCGCCCGCGCGCCATCCACCTCGGTGGTGTACAGCGACCGGGACAGCCGCTCGCACTGGTGCTCGTCGAACCACTCCTGCACGTCGCCGTAGGAGCTGGCCGCGCAGTCCGCCGAGCTGACCGGGCCGGACACCACGGCGTAGCGGAACTCGCCGCTGGTCAGCGGGCTCTCCACCAGCGTGCCCTGCGGTTGTGTCTGTTCCCCTCCGGTGCCACGGATCAGCCACCAGGTCAGGCTGGACACCACCGCGACCGCGAGCAGCCCACCACCCTTGAGCCAGATGTCCCGCCGCCGCGGGGGCGAGGGCTCAGGACGCACCCTGGGCAGTGGCGCGGTATGTCCGCTGCCACCTCGCTCGGAGCCGCCGAAGTACTGCGTTCGGTCAACGGTTCCATCCACGTGCCGGACGGTACTGGACGAGAGCGGCCCGCTCCGCGTCAGGTGAGTGCGGCCAGCACGGCGTCCACCTCGGCCGTGGTGTTGTACAGATGGAAGCCGATCCGCGCCCGGCCCGCCCGCGTGCTCGCGACCACCCCGGCCGCGGCCAGCCGTCCGGCCGCGCCGGGCCGGTCAAGGGAGACGATGGCGCTGCCCCGCGGCGGCAGGCCGAGGCGCTCCAGCAGCAGGTCGGCAAGGCCGGTGCAGTGCGCGTGCACCTCGTCCCGGTCCAGGGAAGCCAGGTACGGCAGGGCCACCGCCGCGCCCACCTGCGCCAGCCAGACCGGGGAGAGGTCGAACCGGCGGGCACCCTCGGCCAGCCGCAGCGGCAGGCCGTACACCGTCTGCCAGGGATCCTCGCCCGCATACCAGTTGGCGCTCACCGGCAGGGTCCGCTGGAGAACGCGGGGATGCACGGCCAGCCAGGCGGCGCCACGCGGGCAGAGCAGCCATTTGTAGCCCGCGGCGACCACCCAGTCCGCCCAGCCCAGCCACAGCGGCAGCCAGCCCGCGGCCTGGGTGGCGTCCAGCAGCACCGGCACCCCGGCGGATTCGGCGGCCGCGCGCAGCGCGGGCAGGTCCACCAGCGCGCCGTCGGCGGACTGGACCACGCTGACCGCTACCAGGTCGTGCCCGGCGACCCGGTCCGGCAACTCCGCCAGCGGCACCTCGGTCACCGTCACGCCCCGCCCGGCCTGTGCGGCGAAGGGGAAACCGACGCTGGTGAAGTCGCCCCTGGCCAGCAGCACGCTGCCGCCGTCGGGGACCCCGGCCGCCACCGAGGCGATGACCTGGGAGACCGAGGCGCCGATGGCCACCCGCTCGGCGGGCACCCCGGTCAGTTCCGCGAATCCCTCCCGGGAGGCGGCCACGGCGGCGTCGAAGTCCGGCGGCCGGTCCGCACCGGACCGCCAGCGCGCCACCGCCCGCTCGACGGCCTCGGCGACCCGGTCGGCGGGGATGCCGACGCTCGGGGTGTTCAGGTATCCGGCAGGCACCTCGAACCCGGCGCCGAAGGCATACCGCATCTAGGTCGCGTCCCCCGGCGTGGCCTGGGTGACCTCGGTGAGCCGCTGGGCCAGCTCGGCCGCCACCTCGCGGTCCAGTCCCTGGATGGTCACCGCGCCCTTGGCCGATGCGGTGGTGACGGTGACCGTGGACAGCCCGAACCGCTGCTCCAGCGGGCCGCGCTGGGTGTCCACGGTCTGGATCCGCGACATCGGGGCGACCCGCCACTCCTGCCAGAAAAACCCGGTCCGGGTGTAGACCGCGCTGTCGGTGACCTCCCAGCGGTGCACCCGGTACCACCACAGCGGCAGCAGCAACGCCAGCAGCAGCCCGGCAACCGCGACCACCCCGGCCGCCAGCAGCAGCCAGAACCGCGCCCCCTGGATGGCGAACCCGAGCACCACGAGAATGGCGACCACCACGCCGTAGGTGATCAGCTCCTGTACCCGCCACCAGCCGATGACCCGCCGGTCGAGCTCGTTGCGTGGCGGGCGCAGCCGCACCTGGACCCCCGTGGCGGGCTCTGACACGTTTCCTCCCCGCGATTCACATTCGCCGCATCCGTTGCCACAGCTGCGGCCATGGCGCCTTCGGCCCGTGACAGAGCCAGACCGGCACCCCTTGGTTCACATTGTCCGCTTTCGCGTCCAGCCGCACCGTGCCGACCCGCTGCGTGCCTTCGAAGAACCGGCCGAGGTACTGCGGGTCCGCGCCGACGTACAGCACCGGATCGCTGCCCGCGGGCGGGGTGCCGGTGTACCAGTAGCCGCGCTCGGGACTGTAGACCTCCGGCAGCCGCTGCCTGGCGTGCACCTCCAGCGCGCTGGCCTGCCAGTAGGTGTGGGTGAGCACGACGGCGCCCTGGTGCCGCCGCTGCGCCACGGCGACGGTGTCGGCCAGCTGGGGCCAGCCGAGGCTGCCGCTGGCCACGAAGTCGGTGGTGGTGACCATGGACACCGGGCGCACCGGCAGCGCCAGTCCCACGGCCAGCACCGCGGACAGCGCGTACACCGGCCAGGTCGGCACCCACCGCCACCACCGGGCGGGCCGGTGCCGCTCGATCCGCACCGCGGAGGCCGCGAACAGCAGCCCGTACAGACCGGCCACGTAGTAGTACCGCCCCACCGTCAGCACGAAGATCGACGTCACCGCCAGCACGGTCCAGCCAAGGAAGCGGTACCCGGCCAGCTCGGGCCAGCGCAGCAGCTGCCACAGGCCGTGGCAGACCAGGAAGGCACCGACCAGCAGCCCGGCGAACACCACGGCCAGCGGGACGATGGCCAGCGGGCCGCCCATGAACCGGTTCACCTGCTCGGCGACCACGTCCTGCATGTCCAGGTACGGCCAGTCGTTGCGGGCCTGCCACACCAGCGTGGGCACGGTGGCCAGCACGGTGACCGCGGCCCCGCCCACAGCGCCGGGCGGCGCAGCAGCTCCCGCGGCCCGGTCAGCAGCACCACGGCCCCGAGCGCCAGCCAGAAGAACACGATCAGGAACTTGCCCTGCATGGCCACCGCGGTGGCGAGGCCCGCGCACAGCAGCAGCCGGTCGGCGCGGGTGCGCACCCAGCGCACCACCAGCCAGGTGGTCAACGTCCACAGGAAGGGGTCGATGGTGGAGGTCGCAAGCAGGTGCCCCGAGGCCAGCAGCTGGAAGGAGATCGCGTAGGCACCCGCGGCGAGCAGCTGTGCCTTCCGGCCGCCGCCGAACTCGCGGGCGATCAGCGCCGTCAGCAGCACGCCCAGCACCGTGACGATCATCGCGGGCAGCCGTAGCACCAGTACCGAGCCGGGGGCCAGGGTGTCCATGGCCAGCGCCAGTACCGGCAGCAGCCACGGCTGGTCGGCGTAGCCCCACTCCAGGTGGTACCGGCCCGAGGCCAGGAAGTACAGCTCGTCGCCGAAGTAGCCGATCCGGGCGCTGGTGGCCAGCAGCACCAGCCCGGTCGCGCCGGCCACGGCCAGTACCGGCCATCTGGCCAGCGGGGGCGGCGCCGCCGGGGTCTCGGTCGCGGGCGTCGCGAGTTCCTCGCGCATGTGCGCTCCTCCCCCGCGGGCTACCTGCTCCTGACGCGCCACATCGTAATGTGATCGGCTGGCGCCGCACCCGTGACGGTGACCACCGCTACCGGCTCATCGTGCGTCCCGCGCGGAGAGCGCACCCCGGGCCGCCGCCAGCGCCAGCACCACCCAGGCGGCGAGCAGCAGCCCGGCGACCGCTGGCGGCAGGTAGGTCAGCGAGTCCGGGTCGGGCTCGGCCATGGTCAGGTTCTCCGCGATGCTGCCCGGCAGGAACCGGATGACGCCCTCGGACATCCAGTCCGGCAGCATCGCGCCGAACATCGCGGGCAGGAACAGCACCGCGAGCAGCAGCGCGATCGCGCCCGCCGCGCTGCGCAGCAGGATCGCCACGGCCAGGCCGAGCAGGGCGAAGGTCACCAGCTGCGCGATCCACCCGCCGAGCACCCCGAGCACCTCGGGGTCGCCGAGCCCCGGCATGGTGACGTCGTGGCCGGACAGCACGGCCCCACCGACGAAGAAGGCCAGCACCGCGCAGAGCGCGCCCGCGACCAGGGTGAGCAGCCCGAGGACGATCCCCTTGGCGGCGACCAGCCTGCCGCGCCGCGGGGTCACGGTGAGCGTCACCCCGATCATCCGGCTGCTGAACTCCGGGGCGGCCGCGTTCACGCCGAGCACGATGAACAGCACCACCGCGAAGGTCAGTCCGGCGACCGCGCCGCCCGCCGGGTCGATATCGGCACGCTGTTGCTCGCTCATCCCGGCGCTACTGCCGATCGCCAGCGCCAGCAGGGCGCTGAAGCCGATTCCGGCCACGGCCGCGATGAGCAGGGTGAGCCAAGTCGAGCGCAGCGCGCGCAGTTTCGTCCACTCGGCGGCGACCGTGGCAGGCAGGCCGGGCGTCGAGTACCCGGCGCGGTTGCGCTCGGCCGGGCGAACCGTCTCGGTTCCGGTCATGTCACCGGCTCCCTTCGTCGGCGAGGGCGCGGGCGGTCTCGGCCGCGGCCTTGGGGTCCACAGTGGAGCTGAACTGCGCGGCATCCGCGGTGAGTTCGAGGAAGGCGGCCTCCAGGCTGGCGCGGACCGGGGTCAGCTCGTGTACGCCGATCCGGTGCTCCAGCGCGAGGTCGCCGATGCGGGCGGAGTCCAGTTCGGTCACCAGCAGTTCCCCTGCGTCCCCGGTGCGCACCACCCCGCCCTCGCGGGCCAGCACCTCGTTCAGCCGGGTCGCGTCCGGGGACACCACCCGTACGTGTGCATGGGAGCTGCGCTGGGTCAGCTCCCCGATGCTGGCCTCCGCGATCAGGGTGCCGCGGCCGATCACCAGCACGTGGTCGGCCGTCTCCTCCATCTCGTTCATCAGGTGGCTGGAGACGAACACGGTGCGGCCTTCCCGCGCCAGATCCTGCATCAGGGTGCGCACCCACTGGATGCCCTCCGGGTCCAGTCCGTTGACCGGCTCGTCGAACAGCAACACCCGCGGGTCGCCGAGCAGGGCACCGGCGATGCCGAGCCGCTGCGACATGCCGAGGGAGAACCCGCCCGCGCGCTTGCCGGCGACCGCGGTCAGCCCGACCAGTTCCAGTACCTCGTCCACCCGGCGTCGTGGGACCCCACCCGCCTTGGCCATCCAGCTCAGGTGCGCGTGCGCGGTCAGTCCACTCTGGATAGCCTTGGCGTCCAGCACCGAGCCGACCTCCTGGATCGGCGCCGGAAGGTCCGAGTAGGACTTTCCGTGCACGGTGACCGATCCGCCGGTCGGCCGGTCCAGCCCGAGGATCATCCGCATGGTGGTCGACTTGCCCGCGCCGTTGGGCCCGAGGAAGCCGGTGACCACGCCGGGCTTCACCTCGAAGGACAACGAGTCCACGGCCTGGGTGTCGCCGAACCTCTTGGACAACTCATCTGCCTTGATCACGTCGACTATTGCACCGCACCGGCACGGGTGCCGCCACCGCGCAAGGTGGACAGTGGGGTGCAACTTTCGTGGATCCCGGACAGTCGTCGGTGGTGTGCGCGGCCACCGCGGGGTGCCACGGAGCTACCGTTGCGGCGTGAAGCGTCCGACCACCCGCGTGCTGATCGTCGTAGCGCTCGCCTTCGCCGGGTTCGACGTCGTGCTGTACCTGGTCGGCCCGCAGACCACCGGCTGGGCGGGCCCGGCCGCGCACCTGGTGCTCAACCTGGCGGTGGACGCCTCGCTGTGCCTGCTCGCGCGGTACCCGGCCGGGGTGGCGCTGTTCGCCACCGCGGGGGCGCTGGCGATGCTCGGCTCCGACCTGTTCTCCCCCGGGCTGCTGGTGCCGGACCAGCCGCTCACCCTGCCCGGTATGCCAACGGCCACCCCGGCGATCGTGGCGAACCTGGGTCTGCTGCTGGACCGGCGGCGGGCCATGGTGCTGACCGGGGTGCTGCTGGTGCTCGGCTCCCGCCCGTGGGCGCCGAGCTGGGAGGTCACCCCCGCCGGGCTGCTCAACACCGCCCTGCCGCTGGCGATCGTGCTGTACCTGGACGCGCGCAAGCAGCTGGTGCGCTCGCTACGGGACCGGGCCGAACGGGCCGAGCGCGAGCAGCACCTGCTGGCCGAGCGGGCGCGGGCAGAGGAGCGGCGCAGGCTGGCCGCGGAGATGCACGATGTGGTGACCCACCGGCTCAGCCTGATCGTGCTGCACGCGGGCGCGCTCGGGGTGACCACCCCCGAGGACTCGGTGCGCACGGCGGCGGAGGAGATCCGGCTGGCCGGCACCCAGGCGCTGGACGAACTGCGGGACCTGGTGGGCGTGCTGCGGGAGGGCGGCGCCGAGCCGGGGCAGGGCAGCAGGGACCCCGGCCCCGCGACCGGCACGATCGATCCGGCCGTGCTGGTGGCCGAGTCCAGGGCCGTGGGTGTCCCGGTGGACCTGGTGACGGAGGGGGATCCCGGTGCGCTGTCCCCCACGGTGGCCCGCACCGCCTACCGGGTGGTGCAGGAGGCGCTGACCAACGTGCGCAAGCACGCGCCGGGCGCCGGGGTACGGGTGGGGCTGCGGTACGGGACGCAGGGCCTGCGGATCGAGGTGACCAACACCGCCTCGCGGCGGCCGCCCGACCCGGCGCTGGCCGGGCGTGGCTCCGGTACCGGCCTTACCGGCCTGCGGCAACGGGTGGAGCTGATCGGCGGATCGCTGACCGCGGCACCGGTGGCCGGGACCGGCGGTTACCGGCTCGATGCGATACTGCCCGCGTACGTGCCTACGGCGGAGAGCAAGGACCAGGATGATCCGGGTGATCGTGGTCGATGACGAGCCGATGGTGTGCGCGCATCTGCGCACCATCCTGTCCACCGCCGAGGACATCGAGGTGGTGGCCGAGGCCGCCGACGGGGCCGAGGCGGTCGAGGTCGTCGTGCGGTACCGGCCCCAGGTCGTGCTGATGGACCTGCGGATGCCCGGGGTGGACGGGCTGGCCGCGACCGAGCGGATCGGCACCCTGCCGAGCCCGCCCGCGGTGGTGGCGCTGACCACCTTCGACGCGGACGCCTACGTGCTGCGTGCGTTGCGCGCGGGCGCGGCCGGTTTCCTGGTAAAGAGCACCCCGCCCGCCGACCTGATCAGCCTGATCCGGGTGGCGGCCGACGGGCACACCGTGCTGTCCCCCGAGGCGGCCCGCAGGCTGGTCGCCGCCTCCGCGGACGGCCGCCAGCGCAGCGAGCTCGCCCGGCGGCGCACCAGCGCGCTCACCGAGCGGGAGCGGGAGGTGCTGGCCTGCCTCGGCCACGGAATGTCCAATGCGGACATCGCCGCCCGGCTGCACCTTTCCGAGGCCACGGTGAAGAGCTACGTGTCCCGGATGCTGGTGAAGCTGGACTGCGCGAACCGCACCCAGGCCGGCCTGCTGGCCCACGAGGCAGGCCTCGCGGCCCCCTGACCATCAGCCGGGGCGGGGGTTGGCGTGGCCGGCCCGGGACATGAGGGCATCGAAGAGGATGCGCAGGTGCTTGCTGGCGCGGGCCCAGCGGGCGTCCAGCTCGGCCTGGTCCCTGGTCGCCCAGCTCGCGATCAGGATGCCGCGCACCACGTCCATGGCGGTGTACACGGCGTGCAGGAACTCCGGATGCTCCGCGTGGTCGGGTAGCAGCGCCTTGCCGAACTCGACCAGGCTGCTGGTGGCGATCGGTTCCACCACGGACATGTGCCTGCGCAGCTCCGGGTCGGTCCTGGCGGCCACCCACAGCTCCACGGTCGCGGAGAACACCGGTCCCTGGTGCATCTCCCACAGCAGGTCCAGCGCGTCCCCGACCGGATCGGCCGAGGATCGCAGCCGTTCCAGCTCGCCGAAGGCCAGCTCGGTGCGCTTGGCGGCGAGATGCCTGATCGCGGACACCACCAGGTCGGTCTTGGTGGGAAAGTGATGCACCTGGGCGCCGCGGGTCACGCCGGCGCGATCGGCCACCTTCGTGGTGGTGGTACCGGAGTAGCCGTACTCGACCAGGCAGTCGATGGTGGCGTCCAGCAACCGCTGGCGCATCGCCGCACTGCGCTCCTCCTGGGTACGGCCGGAGCGCCCGGCGCGCTCACCGTTCGATCCGCTTCGGGCCACAGACATGCCTTTCACTCTATGTCGTGACGCGGGCGGACCGGTCCTGGCCATCAGCCGGCCACCCCGAGCAGGGCGCCGAGGCCGGCGAAGCCCGCCCCGCCGGGCGCGCCGAGCGGGCCGGGGATGTCCGGGCGCGCCGTGCCCGGCTCGCTGGCGGGCGGCGCCGTGGCCGGGCGCGGCGCGCCGCCGTACGGGGCGTTCTGCGAACCCCGCACCCCGATCGGGCTGCCCGGTGGCTCGGCGCAGTAGGCGTCGGAGTTCGGCGGTACCTCGGTGGTGGCCGAGCCGGGCCGCTGCCGGGTGCCCTCGTATCCCTTCGTGCAGGACGGCGGGTCGAAGACGGTGAGCACCAGCCCGAGATGCGCGGTTCCGTCCCCTGGAAACAGCGCGTTCCCGATCACCGGGAGGTAGGCGTAGGCCACCATGGCCTGCTCGAGACCGTCCACTCTGGTCTCGTACACCATGGCGGTGGTGAGCAGGTTGGCCAGCAGCACGGAGAAGTCGGAGCCGGACTCGGCCAGCACCGAGCGGACCTGCCGCGCCACCCGCGGCCCGGCGTTGATCAGCTCGCGGATATCCGGATCGGACTCCCTTAGCTGCCGCGACAACGCCCGCAGGTCGGCACCGAAGCTGGCGATCGGCTCGGCGAGGTCGCGCTGGGTGTCCAGCACCACCCGGCCGTCGGCGAGCAGCCCGGTGGTCTGCGGCAGGTGCCGCACGGCCTCGGGCAGCAGCGATCCGGTGGCGTCCAGGATCCGCCGCAGTTGCGGCCCCGCCCCGGACAGCGCGGTGTCCAGCTCACCGAGCACGGTCCGCAGCGAGTCCACCGGCACGCTGCGCAGCAGGGCGTCGGCGCTGGCCAGCAGTTGGTCCGGGGACGGCGGCAGCACGGTGTCCGCCGCGCCGATCCGGGACCCCTCGGCCAGGTACGGCCCGGCCGCGGTGTCCGGGCGCAGGTCGAGGTACTGCTCCCCGATCGCCGAGCGGTTGGTCACCACGGCGGTGGCCGATGCGGGGATCCGAGCGGCGGCGGGGTCGATGTCCAGCACGGCCTCCACCGCGTCCGCGGTCAGCCGCAGCTCGTTCACCCTGCCCACGCCGACCCCCCGGTAGGTGACCTCCGCGCCGGGGAAGATCCCGCCGCCACGCGGCAGTTCCACGGTCACCAGGTAGCCGCTGGCGCCGAACAGCCGGTCCAGCCCGGCGTAATGCCAGCCCGCGTACCCGACCCCGCCTACCGCGATCACCAGGAACAACGCGATCCGGGCACGGATGGGGCGCGGCATCAGCGGCCTCCCAGCAGGGTGCCGAGCAGCCCGCCGAGCAGGTCCGGTTCGGTGGGCCGCGCCTCCTGCGGCGCAGGGGCCTGGCCCGCCCGCGGCAGCGGCAGTGGCGGGGCCGGTGCGGGCATGCCGCCGCCGGGGTCCGGGGTGGGGCTGTTGCCGGGCAGCGGTACCACCGGCTGCGCCGACTCCAGGTTGGCGATCAGCTTGTCCAGCCGGAGGTCGGCCTTGATCCGCGCGTTGGCGTAGTCGCCACGCACGATGTCCAGACCCTCGTCCGGGAGCGGGAAGGTGAGCAGCAGTTCCAGTGCCCTCGGCAGCGCGGTGCCGGCCTCGGCGAGCTTGTCCAGGGTGGGAGCCAGCGCCTCCAGGTCGGCGATCAGGTCGGCCTGGCTCCGGCCGATGGTGTCCACCGCGACCTCCGCGAGCCGGTCCACCGCGCGCAGCATGCCGACGAGCTGGTCCCGCTGCTCGGTGAGCACGCGCAGCCCGGGGGTGAGGTCGTCCAGCGCACCGGCGATGGTGTCCCGCTGCGCGGCGAGGGTGCCTGCCAGCCGGTCCACTCCTTCCAGCGCCCGCGCGATGTCACCCCGCTGATCGTCCAGAGTGGACACAAGTCGTTCGATGTTGGCCAGCAGGGAACGGATATGGCCGGTGTTGCCGGACAGCGCGGCGTTCAGCTCGGTGGTGATCGTGCGTACCTGTTGCAGCCCGCCGCCGTTCAGCAGCAGCGAGATCGCCCCGAGCACCTCCTCCACCTCGGTGCCCCGGGTGGTGCGCTCCAGGCCGATCACGTCCCCGTCGGCGAGCCGCGCCGCGGCGGGGTCCCTGGGAGCGGCCAGCTCGACGAATTTCTCCCCCAGCAGGCTGGACTGCCGCAGCCTGCCGGTGGCATTGGCAGGCAGCACCACCGAACCGCGCACCGAGACGGCCACGTGCACCGTCCGGTTGTCCGCCGCGAGGGAGATCTCCTCCACCCTGCCCACCGGGACGTCCCCGACCCGTACCGCCGCCTGCGGGACCAGATCGGCCACATCGGCGAACCGCAGCGTGACCCGGTAGGGACGCTCGCCGAGGTCGGCTCCCCCCGGCAGCGGCAGGTCCCGAACCCCCGCGGTGCAGCCCGCCACCAGCAGTACCGCCAGCAGCGCGGGCAGACGGCGACCGCGCATCACCAGCCACCTCCCTCCGGCGGGCCGAGCAGCGAGGTGCCGCCCGGGGTGTCCAGCAGCGGCAGCGGCAGCGGTGGCAGCTCGCCGCGCTCGATGGCGGCCACGGTCTCCGCCACCGAGGGCAGTTTCAGCGTGCCGTCCAGGATCGGCGCCAGCCGTGCACAGGTGTCGGTCAGCAGGGCGGGCACCCCCTCCGGAGCGGACTGCGCCAGCAGCTGGCAGACCATCAGGATCGGTGGGCTGGTCAGCTCGTTCAGGTTCGCCCGCGCCTGCAGTGTCCCGGAGGCCTGGTCGTAGGTGTTCAGGCCGTTGGCCGCCAGCAGCGGCGCCACGTCCAGCACCTCGGCCAGTGCGGCGCGCTGTTCCACCAGCGCCCCGGTGATCCCGGTCAATTTGTCTACATTGGATTGCACGCTCGCCCGGTTGTCCGCGACGAAGTCGTGCACCTCGGTCAGTGCGGTGGCGATCGAACCCATGGCGGCGCCGAGGTTCTCGCGCTCCCCGGCGAGGAACCCGGTGACCTCGGTGAGCCGCCCGGACAGCTCGCGCAGCTGGGCGTCGCTCTCGGCCAGCGTCCTGGTGAACCGGGCCAGCCCGTCGATGGTGCCGAACAGGTCGCCCTTGGCGCCCTCCAGGGTCTCCGCGGCCGCGCCGAGCCGCTCGATGGTGCGGCCCAGCCGCGCGCCGTTGCCTTCCAGCACCGCGGCCCCGGTGTCCAGCGCCCTGGACAGCGCGCCATCGGAGTTGGCGCCTTCCGGGCCGAGTGCCGTCGCCAGTTCGTCCAGCTGCCGGACCAGCTCGTCCAGCTCCACCGGGACGGCGGTGCGGTCCAGCCCGATCACCGCGCCCGGCCGCAGCACGGCCCCGCCGGTGTAGACCGGGGTCAGCTGCACGTAGCGGTCGCTCACCAGGGTGGGCGCGATGATCACCGCCCCGGCGCCGGCCGGGATCCGTACCTCCGGCGCCACGGTCATCCGGACCCGCACCCGGTCGCCATCGGGCACCACCTCCCGCACGGCACCGACCCGCATCCCCAGCACCCGCACGTCGGAGCCCGCGTACACCCCGACGGCACGGTCGAAGTAGGCGGTGAAGGTGTGGCCGTCGCGGATCCGGGCGAACCACCACAACCCGGTGGCCAGCACCAGCAGCCCCACGCAGGCCAGTACCAGCAGCCGGTAGCCGCGGGATGCGGGGCGGGCGCGGGTCATCGCGACCCCCCGTACGGCGGGCGGCAGCCCCGCGGGTTCACCGCGAGCGGTCCGGTGTGCACGCTCGGGGGCAGCAGGCCGCACATGTAGACATCGAACCAGCGACCGTTCCCGATGGCGTTGTTGGACATCCGCGCGAACGGCGCGAGGTTCGCCAGCCCGCGGGCGAGATTCTCCTGGTTGCGTTCCAGCAGGGCGGTCACCTTGTCCAGTTCGGACAGTGCGGGCGCGAGCTGGTCCCGGTTGTCGGCGATCAGGCCACGGACCTCGCCGGCCAGCCGGACGGTGGCGGCCAGCAGCCGGTCGATGGCCGACTTGCGCCGCTGGATCTCCGCCAGCAGCGCGTTGCCGTCGGAAAGCAGCGCGCGGAACTCCGCGTCCCGTTCGGCGAGGACGCCACCGACCTGGTTGGTGTTGCGCAGCAGCGCGGCCAGCTCGGCGTCCCTGGAGGCGATGGTCGCCGAGACCGCGGCCAGCCCGTCCAGCGCGTCCCGCACATGCCGGGGGCTGCCCGCGAAGGTCTCGGCAAGCACCTCGAAACTCCGGGCCAGTTGCCCGGTGTCGACCTCGCCGAGGGTGGCGCCCAGATCGTCGACCACCGGGCCGAGGTCGTAGGGCACGCTGGTGCGCTCGCGCGGGATCGGGGTGCCGGGGTCCTGTGCCGCCTCGCCCGCCGGCTGCACGGCCAGGTACTTCTGGCCGAGCAGGGTCTTGATCTCGATGGCGGCCGTACTGCGGTCGCCGAGCCGTATCCCGGCCACGGTGAACTCCACCCGGATGTGGTCGCCTGCCAGCTCCACCTGCCGCACCTGGCCGACCTGCACCCCGTTCGCCCTGACCTCGGCGGCGTCGGTGAGCCCGGCCGCCTCGGCGAACTCGGCGGCGTAGGTGGTGCCGCCGGCACCGATCAGCGGCAGCCGCTCGGCGTTCAGCGCGGCGAGCACGGTCAGCCCGAGCACCACGGTGGTGGCCAGCCCGAGCATGGGGAGATCACGTTCACGGAAGGGTTTCACGGGCGGCACCTCGGGGCGGTCTCGGTCAGCGGCAGCGGCAGGATCGGCACCTCGGCGTTCAGCGTGTCGATGCCCACCCGGCCGCTGAGCCCGCACAGGTAGAAGTTGAGCCAGCTGCCGTAGCTGACCACGCGGGTGAAGGTGGCGGTCTTGCGCGGGAGGGTGCTGAGGAACTCCTGGACGAGGCCGGCGGAGTCGTTCAGGTTGCCGCTGAGCCTGCCGAGCCCGGCGATGCCGCGGCGCAGCGGATCCCGCGCCCGCTCCAGCAGCCCGCTCGTGCTGTCCGCCAGCTCACCCATGGCGCTCACCGCGGCGCCGATCGGTTCGCGTTGCGCGGCCAGGCCGGAGACCAGCGCCCTGGTCTGCCCGATCAGCCCGGCCAGCCGGTCACCGCGGGAGTTCACCGTGTCCAGGACGGTGTTCAGGT
Organism: Amycolatopsis aidingensis; assembly: GCF_018885265.1. GTDB lineage: Bacteria > Actinomycetota > Actinomycetes > Mycobacteriales > Pseudonocardiaceae > Amycolatopsis > Amycolatopsis aidingensis. Next base: position 2,841,012 of record NZ_CP076538.1, on the reverse strand, counting down.
TGCCGATCACCCGTCCGATCACCTCGTCCCGGTCGGCCAGGGTGCCGGTCAGCGATGCGGTGTGCCGCAGGATTCCGTCGATCGTGCCGCCCTCCCCCTGCAGTACCTGGATCAGCTGCCCGGACAGCTGGTTGACCTGTTCCGGTTCCAGCGCGTTGAACAGCGGCCGGAACCCGTTCAGCAGCTCGGTCAGGTTCACCGCGGGGGTGGTACGTGCCAGCGGGATCGTCCCGCCAGCGGGCAGTTCCTCCCCCGGCGCCGGCGCGTCCGAGTCCAGCGCCAGGTAGCGCTGGCCGATCAGGTTGCGGAACTTCAGCGCCGCGGTGGCATCGGCGGCGATCGGGCGGCCGGCCTCCACGCTGAACCGCACCTCGGCGTACTCCGGGGCGGTCGGGGTGATCTGCTCCACCTGCCCGACCCGGACCCCGGACATGCGCACGTCGTCGCCGGGGTTGAGCCCGAGCACATCGCTGAACCGCGCCACATAGTGCCGCTGCGGGCCGAAGTCGACATTGGCGATGGTGAGCCCGAGCAGCGCGGTGAGGAACACGGTGACGGTCGCGAACACCGTGAGCTTCAGTACCGGGCCGGTGGACCTGCTCATCGCACGGTCACCTCCGCCCCGCGGTAGAGCGGGCCGACCAGCAGGCTGCTCCAGCCCGCGACCTCGGCGGGCGGCACCCCGAGCCGCGGGGCGAGCAGCGCGGCCAGCAGGTCCCGCTCGGCGGGGGAATGGGCGGGCGAACCCGCGGTGCCGCCGCCACCCGGCCTGCTCACCGCGGGCTTGGTCGAGCCGTCCTTGATCGGGCCGTCCGCGGGGTACGCGGGCGGGGGCTGCCCCGGCGCGGGCAGTTCGTAGCAACGCGGCCCGCGCTTGTCGGCGTAGCGCGGGGTGTCCACCCCCGGTACGTACCGCCCGCGGGATGCGGTGATCTCCACGGTGAACGCCGCCACCCCCGGGTGGTCGGTCCCCTTGCCGACGAAAGCCTCGGCGCGCGGCACCAGCTCGGCCAGCTGCCGCAGCATGCACGGGTACTGCGGCGCGTACTTGGCCAGCACCTCGGCGGTGCCGCGGCTGCGGGCCACCAGTCCGATGAAGTTGTCCCGGTTGGCGGCGAGGAAGGTGCGCAGCTCGGTACCGGCCCCGGTGACCGTGCCGAACAGCTCGCGCAGCCCGGCGCGCTGCTGTGCCACGGTGACGCTGGTGGCGGTCAGGTTCGACAGCGCGGCGAGCAGATCGGGCCCGGCCCGGTGGTAGTTCTCCGCCACCACGGCGGCATCGGAGATGGTCGCGGTCAGGTCGGGCAGCGCGGGCATCAGCTCGCGCAGGTAACCGTCCAGCAGCCGCACGGTGTCGCCGAGGGTGGCGCCCCGCCCTTCCAGCGCGCTGGACACCGCGTGCAGGGTCGCGGACAACTGCTGTGGCCGCACGGCGCGCAGCACCGGCAGCAGTTCGTCCAGCACCCGCTCGGTCTCGATCGCGTTCGCGCTGCGGTCCGGGCCGATCACGTCACCATCGGCCAGGGTGCGCTGGGCGGGCCGCCGCGGCACCCGCAGCGAGACGTAGCGCTCGCCGAACAGGGTCTTGGGCAGCAGCCGCGCGGTGACGTTGGCAGGCAGGAACCGCACCTGTTCCGGCCGCAGCGACAGGGTCAGCACGGCGAGCCCGCCGGCGGCGGAGATCGCGCTCACCTCACCGACCGGCACACCGCGCAGTTTGACCTCGGAACCGACCCGCAGCTGGGTTCCGGCCCGCTCCGTCTCCAGCCGGATCCGCACCGAACTGCTGAAAGCCTTCTCGTACACCGCCACCGTGAACCCGAGGAACAGGGCGATCACCACCAGGAAGGCGACCCCGAGCAGGGGGTATCGCAACGCACGCAGCCTGCTCATCCGGCGATCCGCACGGTCGTGCCCGCACCCCAGATGGCCAGGCTGAGGAAGAAGTCCAGCAGGGTCAGCGCGACGATCGAGGTGCGCACCGCCCGCCCGACCGCGACGCCGACCCCGGCGGGACCGCCACGCGCGGTGTAGCCGTAGTAGCAGTGCCCCATGATCACCACCAGGCTGAACACCAGGACCTTCCCGAAGGACCACAGCACGTCCTCCGGCGGCAGGAACAGGTTGAAGTAGTGGTCGTAGGTGCCCGCCGACTGGCCGTAGAACCACACCGTGATCTGCCGGGAGGCCAGGTAGGAGGTGAACAATCCCACCACGTACAGCGGCACCACCGCGGCGAGCCCGGCCAGCACCCTGGTGGTGACCAGGTACGGCAGGCTGGGCACCCCCATCACCTCCAGCGCGTCGATCTCCTCGGAGATCCGCATCGCGCCGAGCTGCGCGGTGAACCCGCAGCCCACCGTCGCCGAGAGCGCGAGCCCGGCGGCGAGCGGGGCGACCTCGCGGGTGTTGAAGTAGGCGGTGAAGAAGCCGGTGAGCGCGCCGGTACCGAGCTGGTTCAGCGCGGAGTAGCCCTGTAGCCCGACGATGGTGCCGGTGAACAGGGTCATCCCGATCATCACGCCGAGGGTCCCGCCGATCACCGCCAGCGCCCCGGTTCCGAAGGAGACCTCGGCCAGCAGCCGCGCCGTCTCCCGCAGGTACCGGCGCAGAGTGCGCGGGATCCAGGCGAGCGTCCTGCCGTAGAAGGAGAACTGGTACCCGAGGTCGGCCAGCACCCCGACCGGCCGCGCGGTGAGTCTGCGGGCGCGCTGCACCATCGGAGGGGCGGGGGTGCTCGAGGTGTCCGGCATGGTTCAGCCCAGCCTCGGCGGGACGAGTTGCAGGTAGATGCCGGTGAGCACCACGTTGATCAGGAACAGCAGCAGGAAGGTGAGCACCACCGCCTGGTTCACCGCGTCCCCGACCCCCTTCGGCCCGGCGCCGGGATGCAGGCCCCGGTCCGCCGCCACGATGCCGGCGACCAGCCCGTACAGCAGCGCCTTGATCGAGGAGATCCACAGGTCCGGCAGCTGTGCCAGGGCGTTGAAGCTGGCCAGGTAGGCACCAGGGGTCCCGCCCTGCACCAGCACGTTGAACACGTAGCCGCCGACCACCCCCACCACGCTGACCAGCCCGTTCAGCAGCACCGCGACCACCATGGCGGCGAGCACCCTCGGCACGATCAGGCGCTGGACCGGGTTGACCCCGAGCACCTCCATGGCGTCGATCTCCTCGCGGATGGTCCGCGAGCCGATATCGGCGCACATGGCCGACCCGCCCGCTCCGGCCACCAGCAGGGCGGTCACCAGTGGGCTGGCCTGCTGCACGATGGCCAGCGCGCTGGCCGCACCGGTGAAGGACTGCGCCCCGATCTGCTGGGTCAGCGAACCCAGCTGCAAGGCGACCACCGCACCGAACGGGATCGCCACCAGCGCGGTCGGCAGGATGGTGACGCTGGCGAAGAACCAGGCCTGGTGCAGGAACTCGCGCAGCTGGAAGGGCCGCCGGGGCAGCAGCCGCAGCACGTCCAGCAGCAGCGCCGACACCCTGCCGATCTGCCGGAACACCGCCGCACCGGGAACGCGCGACTGCCCGACCCGAGTGTCCACCGGCGCTCAACCCTCCGCGACGTCCGAACCCTTCGGGTCAACCTAGGGCGCCGCCCGGATCTCGCTGAGGACCGAACCGCTCAGCCTGGGTGACCGCTGCGCTCAGCCGGGGGCGCCGAGCAGCTCGGTCAGCACCGGCAGGGCGATGTTGCGGCCGGTGACCACCGCGACCGGGGTGCCGCGCACGTCCACCTTCCCGGCCAGCAGCGCGGCGACCGGCGCGGCGCCTGCGCCCTCGGCGACGACCCCGCGCGAACGGACCAGGTACCGCATCGCCTCCCGCAGCTCGGCCTCACTGACCGTGACCAGCTGGTGCACGTACTCCGACACCAGCCCGATCGTCACCGAGTCGATCTCGATGTTGCCGCTCAGCCCGTCCGCGACGGTGGAGCCGACCTCCACCGGCACCCATTCGCCCGCCCGCACGGAGGCGGACAGCGCGGTGGAGACCTCCGCCTCGACGCCGACCACCCGCACGTCCGTCCGGGTGGAGGCCCACAGGCCGAGGCCCGCGGCCAGGCCGCCGCCACCGACCCCGCACACCACGGTCAGCGGGCCGTCCAGCTGCCCGGCCAGTTCCGGGCCGATCGTGCCCTGCCCGCCGATCACGTCGGGGTCGTTGTACGGGGAGAGGAAATGCGCCCCCTCCGCGGCCAGGTCCAGGGCATGCCGCTCGGCCTCGTCATAGGACTGGCCGACCTCCACCAGCCGCACGCCCAGCGCCCGCAGCTGGTCCACCTTGGCCCGGGAGGCATTGCCCGGCACCACGATGGTCACCGGCCGGCCGAGCGCGCGGGCGGCGAAGGCGACCCCGAGCCCGTGGTTGCCCGCCGATGCGGCGACCACCGGCCGGTTCGCCTCCAGCGCAGCCATCGCGCTCAGCGCCCCGCGCACCTTGAAGGCGCCGGTGGGTTGCAGCGAATCCAGTTTCAGCGCGGGCTCGGCGCCCATGCCGTTGCCACCCCCGCCGTGGTCCAGCGGGGTCGGGCGCAGCCGCGCCCGTACGACCTCCCAGGCGCGGTCCAGATCGGCGACGGACGGGACCCGCACCTGGCGGCGCGGCTGGGTGGACGGCATGAGTCTCCTCGCGGCTGTACGACGTCGGTTTCCCCTGCCGTCCACCTTGCCGCCTGGCCTGACCGGGGACAAGCGACCGGTCCGCGCCTTCCCATTGCTCTTCAGCCGGGCAGGACCAGCTCCATCTCGCCGATACCGTCCGCGATCACCTGTTTGGCGCCGGCATCGTCGAGCAGTTCGGCCACCGGCCGGTTCCCGGCCAGGTAGGTCGCCGTGAACCGGGTGAAGCCGCGCTGCGCCGCGGCCTCACCCAGCATCCGCACCAGGGTCGACGCGATGCCGATCCGGCGCCAGGCCCGATCGACGGCCACCGCCACCTCGGCCACGCCCGGCTGGCTGGTCGCCTCGTACCGGGCAATACCCACTCCGCGGCCGCCCGGTTCGCGGGCGAGGAGCGCGAAGCGGCGCACGTAGTCCAGTTCGGTCAGATAACGCAGCAGCCGCGGGGTGATCCGCGGCGGCGGGCCACAGAACCGCCGGTACAACGTCTCCTCGTCGGCGGTCCGCATCGCCTCGCCCAGCTCCGCGGCGTCCGCGGGGGTCAGCAGCACGACATCCACGGTGCGCCCGTCCCGCAACCGCACCGCGCGGCGAAAGTCCCCGGGGAACCCCACCCCCGTGGAAAATGCTGCCTCGGTCCGAGTGCCTGGTGTCTTATTCAATGGTCGGGTTATTCAGGTCCGTAGCGGGCGTCGCCAGTGCTGTTACCTGCAACGACCGCTCGCACGGGCCTGGCGGCCCGCGGTCGCTGGGTCGTTCTGAATAACCCTCCCGGGACGGCTGATACTCGGGTCATCACATCTCACCCTTTCGGCTCATCAGGCGGACCCTTTTGGCTCATCCTCGTCCGGCACTACTTCATCGTGTTCCGATACCGCCTTTTCGACACCGCGTCTTTTCCGTTTTCGCGCGGCGCCTACCGGCGCAGTCCTTGCTACACCCAGGAACATGACCGGACCAGACGCTTGTGACGCATCCCCGGAACACGCGAGGATCGGTGCCGCGGAAAGCAGATGCGCTATCCAAACGTTCGGTAACGGCCTGCGACGACCGGGCGATACGGAGTACCTGGGCGGCCCATACCTTTAGGCAGGTAGCGTGCGAAGTATCGCGGATCTTCGAAAATGTGCACCGGCACATCTGGACGCGTATCTCGACCCCAGGGCACCGTTCGCTTTCGCCACCTATGATCAGCTCTACGACTTCTCCGGCACGCTCACCGCGCTGGACTGCCTTGCGGCCAACCTGCTGACCCTGCGGCTGCGGCATGATCACGTGATCCCACTGTTCCAGCGAGACGCTGGTGCTGGTCCGCGGCTGCTGGCGGCCATGCAGCGGGTGCTGGACGCGACCACCGTGGACGAACCGGCCTTCGCCGACCTGGACTCGATCGACGAGCCGCCGTTCCGGCTGGTCCGCAATGCCAACCTGCTCACCGACGAGGTGCCACAGTGGACGGCGGTGACGGTGTCGAAGGTGCTGCACCGGCTGCGCCCGCAGCTGGTCCCGATCTGCGACGCGCTGGTCCGGCGGTTCTACCTCGCCGATCAGACGGTCACCTTCTACCGCGCGCTGCACGACGACGTGCGCGCCAACCGGGATCTGCTCGCCACGATCACGCACGGCCGCACGACCCCGGACGGGCGCAGGCTGTCCGGGCTGCGGGCGCTGGACATCGTGATCTGGCACCACGAGCGGTACGGCTGCTGCGTGCTGTCCTGAAAGCCGCCGGGACCGCTCACTCCGGCAGGTGCCGGGCGAACCAGTCCGCGGCCAGCCCGGCCACCTCGTCCAGCGCCCCTGCTTCCTCGAACAGGTGGCCCGCCCCGGCGACGACCTCGAGCTCCTGCGGCCCGCGCAGTCGCGCGGCCGCCTCCTGGTTCAGCCGCAGGACCTGCTCGTCCCGCCCGCCGACGATCAGCAGGGTGGGCGCGGTCACCCGCTCCAGCGCGGTACCGGCGAGGTCGGGGCGGCCGCCACGGGACACCACCGCACCCACCGGGTGCGCACCGGCGGCGACCAGCGCGGCCGCGGCCCCGGTGCTGGCGCCGAACAGGCCCACCGGCACGCCGCGCACCGGCCCGTGCTCGCGGAACTGTTCCACGGCCGCGCCGACCCGCTCGGCCAGCAACGGGATGTCGAACCGCAGCTTCCCGGTGCCGGCGTCGGCCTGATCCTCGTCCGCGGTGAGCAGGTCCAGCAGCAGGGTGGCCAGCCGGTGCCGCCGCAGCACACCCGCCACCGCCTGGTTGCGGCCGCTGTGCCGGGAACTGCCAGAGCCGTGCGCGAACACCACCAGTCCCGCCGGGTCCCTCGGCACCGCGAGGTCCCCCGCCAGCCTGCTGCCGTCCGCCTCGACGACCACCTCCGTGCTGTGCACCGTCATGCCGCCGGGATGCCCCGCGGGCTCCGGTCGCAAACCGGGCCGCGCTCCCGGGATCAGAGCAGCCGCAGCTGGGTGTCGCGGGGCTTGCGGCGGGGGGTGCCGCCCACTCGCTCGCAGACCCCTGGATCGAGGTCGGCGAGGAACGGCGACCTGCTGGTGGTCCGGACGTTGCCCTGGCGCAGGCGTTCCGCGGCATGGCTGAGGTAGAGATGCCGCTGCGCCCTGGTCATTCCGACGAACAGCAGCCTGCGTTCCTCGGCCACCTCCTCCTCGGTGAGCTCCCCGGCGGCACCGGGCCAGCGCAACGGCAGCAGCCCGTCCTCGCAGCCGACCACGAACACCACCGGGAACTCCAGCCCCTTGGCCGCGTGCAGGGTCAGCAGGGACACCCGGTCGGCACGGGGATCCCAGGTGTCCACCTCGATCCCGAGCAGCAGCTCGGTGCGGAAGCGTTCCAGGTCCGCACCGCAGCGTTCGGCGAGCGGCCGGAGCAGGTCCACGGCGGTGTGCAGGTCCGCGGCGGCGTCCTCGCGTCCGGCGTTGTGCGGCAGCCGTTCCAGGCAGGCATCGGCGGCCTGGCGCAACCGGCCCGGCACCGAACCGGCCGGGCCGCCGGATGGTTGCGCCGCGGGCAGGTAGCTCAGTTCGGTCAGGATCTCCGGCACGCCGGGGCGGTCGGTCAGCCGGTCGTGCGAGCGTTTCTGGAACGGCAGGCCCGCCCTGGTCAGCGCGTCCACCAGGGCACGTGCCTGCCGGTCGGTCCGGTAGAGCACGGCGAAGTCGGAGAAGCCCAGCCCCTGGGTGCCCTCGGTGTCCACCCGGCCGCTGTCCAGCGAGTGGAAGGACGCGCCCCCGAGCAGCTGCTCGATCGTGCGCGCCACGAACGAGGCCTCGGCCTGCTCGGTGGCCGCGGCATGGGTGCCGACCGGGGCCTCGCCATGTTCCCCCATCGGGTGCAGCGCGCGCCCCGGCACCAGTGTGCCGGGGGCGATCAGCCCCAGTGCCGCGGTCAGCACCTTCGCGCTGGAGCGGTAGTTGCGGGTGAGCTGCACGGTCCGCGCGGACGGGAAGTCCTCCTGGAACCGCAGGAAGAAACCGACGTCCGCACCGCGGAACCGGTAGATGGCCTGGTCCGGGTCGCCGATGGCGGTGAGGTTGCCTTCGGCCGGGGCGAGCAGGCGCAGCAGCCGGTACTGCTGCTCGTCCACGTCCTGGTACTCGTCCACCGAGATCCAGCGGTACCGCTGCCGGTAGGCGGCGACCAGCTCCGGGTCCGACTCCAGCAGGGTCACCGGAAGGGCGACGAGGTCGTCGAAGTCGACCAGGTTCCGCTGCCGCAGCGCCTTGAGGTAGCGATCGGCGGCATCGGCCAGCTCGAGATCGGATCCGCCGGTGCGCCGCTGCCGGGACAGCTCGGTGAGCAGCCTGCCCGCGCGTTTCTCGTCCCCGGCCAGCTCGGTGGCGATCTCCATCCGCAGGTTCGCGTCGGCGATGCCGAAGTCGGCAGGCAGGCCTGCGCGCTCGTGCTGCTCGCGCAGGATGCGGACGCCGAGTGCGTGGAAGGTGGCCACGGTGACTCCCGGCGCCTGCTCCGGCACCAGCGCGGCGAGCCGCTCGGCCATCTCCTCGGCCGCGCGCCGGGTGAAGGTGATCGCCAGGCACTCCCCCGGCGGCACCTGGTGCTCGGTCAGCAGGTGGGCGATCCGGTGGGTCAGGGTGCGGGTCTTTCCGGTCCCCGGTCCGGCGATGATCAGCAGGGGCCCGCCGGTGAGCCCGGCGGCTGCCCGCTGCTCGGGATCGAGGCCGTCCAGCAGCGAGCAGGCAGGCCCTGGCCGCGGCTCGGGTGGTGGCTCGGGCGAGGGTGGCGGCTCGGCTGCCGGTTCGGCCGGGGCGGGCTCCCCGGCACCCGGGGCCCGCCGCGGTTCGGCCCGCTCCGGCGCGGGCGCGGGCGAGCCGAACAGCCCGTCGTCGAACAGCGCGGGGGTGTCCATCGTGCCTGCCCGCCGCAGCTCCTCCGGTTCGAACAGGCGGATCACGCCGTACTCACCGTCATAGCCGGGCTGCCTGATCACCTCGCCGCGGCGCAGCCTGCGCACGGCCTCGGCCAGCAGGGACGAGTGCCGCTCGATGTCGTCCACCGGGACGTCCTGCAGGATGGCCAGCTCCGGCCCCAGCGCGGCGGTGAGCTTGTCGATCTGCCCCAGCACCTTCTTGCTCTTCGGCCCGGTGCCGACGATCTCGCTCATGATCTCCGGCAGCGGCACCAGGCAGCGGAACTCGGCCGCGCCATCGGGACGGACGGCCTCGGCCCGGTCGGCCAGCTCCTCCACCCGGTTCAGCACGCCGACGGTGAGCGGTTTGCCGCATTCCGGGCAGTTGCCACCATGCCGCCTGGTCTCCGGTGGTTCCATCCGGACACCGCACTTGCGGTGCCCGTCGACGTGGTACTTGCCCTCCTCGGGGAAGAACTCGATCGATCCGGCGTGCCCGGCTCCGGTCTCCAGCGCGCGGCGCACGGCGTGGAAGTCCAGCTCGGTTTCGAACACCGTGGCTTCCCTGCCGAGCATCGGCGGCGAATGCGCGTCGGAGTTGCTGACCAGCCGGTACCGGTCCAGGGCGCTGATCTTCCAGTTCATCTCCGGATCGCTGGAAAGGCCGGTCTCCAGCGCGAAGATGTGATCGGCGAGATCGACGTAGCAGTCCTCGATGGCGTCGAAGCCGGACTTGGAGCCCAGCACCGCGAACCACGGGGTCCAGATATGCGCTGGCACCAGGTAGGAACCCTCGCCGCACTCCAGGGTGATCTCCAGCAGGTCCCTGGAGTCCAGGCCGAGAATGGGGCGGCCGTCCGAGCCGAGGTTGCCGATCCGGCCGAGTTTGCGGTTGAACTCCGCGGCGGCGTCGAAGTCGGGCAGGTAGATCAGGTGGTGCACCTTGCGGGTGCGCTCGGCACGCTTGTAGATCGTGGAGATCTCCACCGACAGCATGAACCGGACCTGGCCAGCGGCCAGGCTCGGCGGGAGCCTGCGGGTGATGTCGGCGTCCAGGTCCGCGCGCAACCGGTACAGCCCCGGTTCGGCCGGGACCAGGCACTCCCGCAGGTGGTCGAACCACGCGGGGTGGGTGAAGTCGCCGGTGCCGACGAGCGTGATGCCCTTGCGCCGGGCCCACCAGGTCAGATGTTCGAGATCACAGTCCTTGCTGCAAGCCCTGGAGTACTTGGAGTGGATGTGCAGATCGGCATGGAAACGCACCCACGCCATGCTGCCACAGTCCGGATGAAGATCGGCACGGGCGGTGTTGCAGCGTCCGGTAGGTCCACCACCCGACGGGAGCCAGGATGAGCTGGGAACTGACCGACAGCTACGAGAGCCCGCACGGCACGGTGCGCTGGGCCTGCCGGGGTACCGGCGACCCGCTGGTGTTCCTGCACGGCACGCCGTTCTCCTCCCATGTCTGGCGGGATGTCGCCACCGCGCTTTCCGACCGGTACACGGTCTATCTCTGGGACATGGTGGGCTACGGGCGGTCCGAGCAGCGGGCGGGCCAGGACGTGTCGCTGGCCGCACAGCAGGAGGTGTTCACCGGGCTGCTGCGGCACTGGGGCCTGTCCCGGCCCGCGGTGGTGGCGCACGACTTCGGCGGGGCGGTGTCGCTGCGCTCGGCGCTGCTGGACGGGCTGAGCTACCGCAAGCTGGCGCTGGTCGACGCGGTGTCCCTGCGCCCGTGGGGCAGCCCGTTCTTCCGGCTGGTGAACCAGCACGCGCCGGTGTTCGAGGAGCTGCCCGCGCACCTGCACGAGGCACTGGTGCGCGGCTACATCGAGACGGCCGCGCACCGGCCGCTGCGCGGGGAGGTGCTGGACGCGCTGGTACGCCCGTGGACCGGCGAGCAGGGGCAGCCCGCGTTCTACCGGCAGATCAGCCAGGCCGACGAGCGCTACACCCGGGAGGTGGAGGAGCGCTACGGCGAGCTGGACTGCCCGGTGCTGATCGTCTGGGGCGAGCAGGACCAGTGGCTACCCGCCGAGTACGGCTCCCGGCTGGCCGCGGCCATCCCGCAGGCCCGGCTGCGGCTGGTGGACCAGGCAGGGCATCTGGTGCAGGAGGACGCCCCGGCACAGCTGACCGGCCTGCTGACCGGGTTCCTCGCCGAGCCGTGATCGCCTCCGCCGACCCGTGGTGCGCCTCACGCGGGTGCTCATGTCACCCTGCCTGAGGAGGTGCAGCGGAGACGAAGGGAGCGCCCGTGCCGGCCCCACTGTCGCAGGCCAACGCGATCACCGAGTGGTTCAACGAGAACTCCAGCGAGATGATCTCCGGTCTGATCAACATCGTGATCGTCGTCGTGGTCGCGCTCGTGCTGCGGGCCGTGATCGGCCGGGTGATCGACCAGCTGGCCAAGCGGATGGTGAGCTCCCGGGACCGGCTGAGCAAGACGAGGGCGGCCGGCCGCATCGTGAAGTCCGGCGAGGCCTCGCGCGGGGAGCGGCAGCGGCAGCGCGCGCAGACCGTCGCCTCGGTGCTGAAGAGCGTGGCCACCTTCGTGATCCTCGGGATCGCCTTCGTGACTGTGCTCGGGCAGATCGGCGTGAACATCGGGCCGATCCTGGCCAGCGCCGGGGTGCTCGGCCTCGCGATCGGGTTCGGGGCGCAGAGCCTGGTGCAGGACTTCCTTTCCGGGCTGTTCATGATCGCCGAGGACCAGTACGGCGTGGGCGACGTGATCGACGCGGGCGAGGCGATCGGCACCGTGGAGGCGGTCACCCTGCGGGTCACCCGGATCCGCGACCTGAACGGTGGCCTGTGGCACGTGCGCAACGGCGAGATCATGCGGGTCTGCAACATGAACCAGGACTGGGCCAACGCCGTGATCGAACTCCCGCTGGACTACTCGGTGGACGTGGAACAGGCCAAGGAGGTCATCCAGCGCAGCATCGACGAGTTCGCCGACGACCCGGAGTACGCTCCCAAGATCATCGAACGCCCGGACATCAGCGGCGTGGTCGGCATCGGCAACGGCGCGGTGACCGTGCGGGTGATGGTCACCACGCAACCCGGCGAGCAGTGGGCACTCGGCCGGGCGCTGCGCGGTCACCTGAAGAGCGGGCTGGACCGGGCGAACATCAAGGTCGCCTACCCGGTGCTGCCGGTCACCGGCGCCGGGGCCGCGCAGCAGGGCTGAGCGGCCCGGCCCGGTGGGTCAGGCCCAGCACGCGTCCCAGGTGTTCTGCCCCACGATGCCGTCCACGCCGAGTCCCCGGTCCCGCTGGAACGCGGTGCAGGCGGACTTCGACGACGGCCCATAGGCCCCGTCGACGGTGAGCGACCAGCCGAGTTCGCGCATCCGCCGCTGCCAGGTCGCCACGCTGCGGTGCCGGGTGATCGGCGGGTAGGAGAGGTACACCCCCGGCCACGGCGGCACCGCGGCGTTGCGCGGGTCCAGCGAGTCGTCCTGGACGAAGCCGTAGAGCCGGTCCCCCGGGCAGGACGTGGCCAGGTGATCCCGGTGGCCGTTGATCCCCTCGGCCGCTCCGCCCGCGCCGCGCAACCGGGCGATCGCCGCCTGGTAGGCCGTGACCAGCTGGTCCGAAACGGGATCGGCGCCACCCACGAGGCCGCATACCGCGTACCAGTTCTGGTTTCCGGAGCTCGTGCCGTTCGCCGCGGTCCGCACTCCCGTTCCCCGGCCCTCGAAAATGTGGTCGTGAATGCACACCAGATAGGTGTATGCGATATCCGACCATTCCTTTCCGTCCATGTGATAGTCCTGGATCGAACGGACCTGGCCGACACATTCCTCGTGATTCTGCCGGGCCACGTTGCCGGTGTCGACATAGTGCACGGTCACCCCGCCGTGCTGCGGCGTGATGTTGTACGAGACGTTCCGGCGCGCCCGCGCTCCCCATTCCGACCTGCTGACGAACGTGGTCATCGCGGCACCCCCCGATCGCAGTCCACTCCGGCGTCGAGCGGCTCACCGGTGGCCGGATCGACCCCGGCGGGCTCGGCCGCCGCCAGCGCGGTCGCCGGGACGGCCGTCACAGCGGCCGTGATCGCCAGCGATTTCCCAGCCCAGCCGAAAAAGGAACGTCGACTCGATTCTTGCTCGGGCATACAGCCCTCCCGTTCGCCTTGGATAAGACTCGCTGTTCGCGGGAAGTCCGGTGCCCCGAAGGCTACGGCCGGCCTGGGCGGCGATCAACATCGGATAATGCGAAAGATTCCCGGTTGGCGGAATTTTAGGCGTTTGTTGGCCACGCCGGGCGCGCGGTTCAGTCCCCGCCGAGCATCTCCTCGAGCACGGCCCGGTGCGTGGGTTTCGCGCTCTCGTAACGCTGCCTGCCGACCTCGGTGAGGATCACGAAGATGCCGCGCCGGTCGGCCTCGCACATGGCCCGCTCGACCAGGCCCTCGCGTTCCATCCTGGCGATCAGCCGGGAGGTGGCGCTCTGACTCAGGTGCACGGCCTCGGTCAGATCCGCGGCCCGGCACTTGTCCGCACAGGTGGCCAGCCGCTCCAGCGTCTCGAACTCGTTGACCCCGAGCCCGTGCTCCTCCTGCAGCCGGCACTCCAGCGCGCTGAACACGGCCGCGTGGTGGGCGAGCAGTTCATGCCACTGCCGCACCACGGTCCGCTCGGCGACCTCGCTCACGACAGCAGGGTAGCATGCGCATGAATTTAATGCAAACACACTTATTGCACTTGCATTAGATGTGTCTGCATGTACTGTCTGCTGGCATGAGCTCTTCCGCGCAACTGTCCACGTCCTCGACCCGGTGGGATGCCCGCCTGTGGGGTGTCCTGCTCACCGTGTCCACCGTCGTCGGGCTGGACGCACTCGACGTCTCGATGGTCGGTGTCGCGCTGCCGTCCATCCGGGCCGATCTCGGCCTGTCCACCAGCGCGCTGCAATGGGTCGTCAGCGGCTACGTCCTCGGCTACGGCGGGCTGCTGCTGCTCGGCGGGCGCACCGCCGACCTGCTCGGCAGGCGCAGGGTGTTCCTGGTCGCGGTCGCCGTGTTCGCGCTCGCCTCGCTGCTGGGCGGGCTGGTCGACGACGGGGCGCTGCTGATTGCCAGCCGGTTCGTCAAGGGCCTGGCCGCGGCCTTCACCGCGCCCGCGGCCCTGTCCATCATCACGACGACCTTCCACGAAGGCCCGGCACGCAACAAGGCGATCGGTATCTTCGCGGTGTTCGGGGCCAGCGGTTACTCGGCCGGGCTGGTCTTCTCCGGCCTGCTGACCGAGGTCGGCTGGCGGTGGACCTTCCTGCTGCCGGTGCCGATCGCGCTCGCCGCGCTGGTGGCGGCGGTCAAGCTGATCCCGCGCTACGCCCCGGACCGCAGCACCGGCGGATACGACCTGCCCGGCGCGATAACCGGGGCCGCGGGTTCGCTGCTGCTGGTGTTCGCCGTGGTCGAGGCCCCCGAGGTCGGCTGGGCCGCGCCGCGCACGCTGGTGTCCTTCGCGCTCGCGCTGGCCTTGATCGCCACCTTCGTGCTCATCGAGAAGCGCAGCAGCCACCCGCTGCTGCGGCTGGGCATCCTGCGCTCCGGGCCGCTGGCCAGGGCCAACCTCGGCGGCGCGCTGTTCTTCGGTGCCTACATCGGCTTCCAGTTCGTGGTGATGCTCTACCTGCAGTCGGTACGGGGCTGGTCCGCGCTGGAGACCGCGCTCGGCTTCCTGCCCGCCGCCCTGATCGTGGCCTTCGGCTCCCCGCGGATCGACCCGCTGATCGCCAGGGTCGGCACCGCACGCACCATCCTCGGCGGGGTGCTGGCCCATGTCGCCGGGTACGCCCTGTTCCTCGGCATCGACGCCGACTCCGGCTACCTGGGCGCGGTGCTGCCCAGCATGATCCTGCTCGGCATCGGGTTCACCCTGGCGTTCTCCTCGCTGAACATCCAGGCCACGGCGGGCGTGGTGGACCAGGAGCAGGGCCTGGCCGGCGGCCTGCTGAACACCTCGCTCCAGGTCGGCGGCGCGATCGGGCTCGCCGTGGTCACCGCGGTGCTCACCGCCAACGGCGGCGCCGAGGCCTCCCCGGACGCGCTGCTGGCCGGCCTCACCCCCGCGCTCGCCGTGATCACCGGGATCGCCGTACTCGGCCTGCTCGTCGCGCTGTCCGGGGTGCTGCGGCGGCGCCGCGGGACCGAGCCGGTCCCCGAGCCGGAACTCGCGCTCGCCGCGGAGTAGCCCGGCCGCCGCGGGCGGCCCGCCATCCGTCGGGGGATGGCGGGCCGCCCGCGGATCTCGCGTTCAGCCGGTCTGCGGCCGCCGGATGGCACGCAGGCACCGGTCGGCCTGCGCGCGAAAAGCGTCCGCGAGCCCGGGCGGCCCGCTGACCAGGGTGAAGTCCAGGTCCACCGAGGTGATCATCCAGACCAGGGCCGAGACGGTGTCGGCGCCGACGTGCAGCAGGCAGCTGTGCTCGTCGACGGCTTCCACCACGCCCATCCCCGGCCACACCCGGTCGGTCACCGTCTCGGCCGGTTCGTGCAGGGTGACGATGGCCTGGCAGGGCCAGGTACGGGTGGACAGCTGGTGTGCCAGGTAGCTGACGGCGTCCCCGTGCGGCGGCTGGCGTGGGGTGAACCGCGGGCCGGTGGGGCTGCGCGGGACCAGCCGGTCCACCCGGAAGGTACGCCAGTCCGCGCGGTCGATGTCGAAGGCGACCAGGTACCAGTGCCGACCGAAGTTGACCAGCCGGTGCGGCTCCACCGACCGGACGGTTGCCGCACCGCGCAGGCTGGTGTAGTCGAACCGCAGCCGCTCCTGCCGCCGGCAGGCGTCGGCGATGGCCATCAGCGTGTCCGCCGCCACCCGCGGTCCGGGCGCGGTACCGGCGCGGACCGTCGCGGTGTGCAGGGTGTTCACCCGGTGGCGCAGGCGGGAGGGCAGTACCTGCTCGAGCTTGGCCAGCGCACGCAGCGAGGTCTCCTCGATCCCGGTGATCGATCCGCCCGCTGCCGTGCGCAGGCCGACCGTCACGGCCACGGCCTCCTCGTCGTCCAGCAGCAGCGGCGGCAGCGCGGCCCCCGCACCCAGCCGGTAGCCCGCGGTACCCCGCAGGGCGAGCACGGGGTAGCCGAGTTCACGCAAGCGCTCCACATCCCTGCGGACGGTGCGGGTGGTCACCTCGAGCCGGTACGCCAGCTCGGCACCCGACCAGTCCCGGTGCATCTGCAGCAGGGAGAGCAGTTTCAGCAGCCGCACGGGTGTCTCCAGCACGACCCGAGTCTGCCAGCCACTTAGGACCGAAAGTGTCCTAACCGGCATCTAGCGTTCTGCTCATGACAAGCACACGGCACGACATCCAGCCCTTCCGCATCGACATCCCAGAGGCCGAGCTGGAGGACCTGCGGGCGAGGCTGGCCAACACCCGCTGGCCGGACGAGCTGCCCGGGGTGGGCTGGAGCCGCGGCGTCCCGGTCGGGTATCTCAAGGAACTGGCCGGGTACTGGCGTACCCGTTATGACTGGCGCGCGCAGGAGGCGGCGCTGAACGAGTACCCGCAGTTCCGTACCACCATCGACGGTCAGAACCTGCATTTCCTGCACGTGCGCTCGCCGGAACCGGACGCCACTCCCCTGGTCCTGCTGCACGGCTGGCCCGGCGGGTTCACGGACTTCCTCGACGTGCTCGGCCCGCTGTCGGATCCCCGTGCCCATGGGGGCGACCCGGCCGATGCCTTTCATCTGGTGGTGCCCTCCCTGCCCGGGTTCGGTTTCTCCACCCCGCTGGCCGGTCCGGGGATGAACGCGGCCCGGATGGCCGGGTTACTGGTACGGCTGATGCCGGCCCTCGGGTACCAGCGGTACGGCGTGCAGGGTTATGACACGGGTGCCTGGGTCGGCCCGGAGATCGGCAGGCAGGCGCCGGAGCAGGTGCTCGGTATCCATCTCAACGCCCTGCTCACCTTCCCGGCCGGCGCCGAGGGCGAGTTCGACGGACTCACGGAGGCCGAGCAGCGCAGCTGGGAAGCCATGCAGAACTTCAACGACGGCTACCTGCAGTGCAACTCCAAGCGACCGCAGACGGTGACCTACGGACTGCACGACTCGCCGGTCGGCCAGCTCGCCTGGATCATGGAGAAGTTCCAGGAGTTCACCGATCCGGAGGACGGGTTGCCGGAGGACAGCATCGACCGCGACCGGATGCTCACCGATGTCTCGCTGTACTGGCTGACCGGAACGGCCGGCTCGGCGGCCCAGATCTACTACGAGGAGACCTCGGCTGCCGACTGGAGCGAGGGTGCCGGGCGCGGCACGGTGCCGACCGGGGTGCTGGTGTCCGCCCACGACGTGACCATCCGGCCCGGGGCCGAGCGCGACCACAACATCGTGCACTGGACCGAACTCGATCGCGGCGGGCACTTCCTCGCCATGGAGGCGCCCGCGGCGCTCGTCGAGGACGTCCGCCTGTTCTTCCGGAAGGCACGCTGACATGGACGCCCGCGGACCCGGCCGAGCCACCGTGCTGAGCCCGCGGGCGCTCAACCGCGCGGTGCTGGCGCGGCAGCTGCTGCTGGATCGCGTGGACCTGCCGGTGGTCCCGGCGGTCGAGCGCCTGCTCGGCCTGAACGCCCAGGACCCGAACCTGCCCTATCTTGCACTGTGGAGCAGGCTCGACCGGTTCACCATCGGCGAGCTGACCGCCGCCATCGAGGACGGGACCCTGGTGCGATCCACCCTGATGCGCGCAACCCAGCATCTGATGTCGGTACCGGACTTCCGGCTCGTCCGGCCGGTGCTGGCGCCACTGCTGCGTCGCGTGCAACGCAACGCGTTCGGCCGCCGCACCGCGGGAGTCGACCTGGACGAGCTGGTCGCCGAGGCACGGACCCTGCTCGCCGACGGGCGGGTGCTGACCCGGCCGGAGCTGGGGCGGCTGCTCGCGCGGCGGCGCCCGGGTGCCGATCCGACCGGCCTCGGCTGGACGGTGCAGTACCTGCTGCCGCTGGTGCATCCGGCGCCGAGCGGCACCTGGAACACCCGTGGCGCCACCCCGTTCGCCTCGGCGGAGTGGACGGGGGTACCCCAGGAGGCGACCACGGAGGACGCGGACGAGCTGGTCCGCCGTTACCTGGCGGCGTTCGGCCCGGCAACCGTGGCCGACGCCCGGGCCTGGTCCGGGGTGAGCGGCCTGCGCGAGGTGTTCGCCCGGTTGCGACCGGAACTGCGGGTCTACGCCGACCAGTCCGGGCGGGAGTTGTTCGACCTTCCGGACCGGCCGCTGCCCCCGGCCGACTTGCCTGCTCCGGTCCGGTTCCTCCCGGAGTTCGACGCCACCCTGCTCGCCCACGCCGACCGCACCCGGATCATGACCGACCAGATCCGCCGCCAGGTGTGCGTCGGCGCGGGCGTCGCGGCGACCGTACTCGTCGACGGCACCGTGGCCGCTACCTGGACGACCGCCCGCGACAGGGACACGGTCGTGCTCACCGTGCAGCCACTTCGTCCACTGTCCACTACGGACATTGGCGAGATCGAGCACGAAGCCCTGCGGCTGCTCGCCTTCACCGATCCCAGTAGCACCGCTGTGCTCGACTGGGCACGGTGATCCCGCCGCCGAACAGGCGATTACCATCATTCGGCCTCCTTCCCTTGCCGGTGCAGGAGGTTGCGTCTGGGTCTTCGCTCCGGGTCCACAAAGGCCGGTGGGATGAACTCGGGCAACCCGTTGCGCATCCTTACTTGCCAGTCGGTGTGGTGGATGAGGTTGTGGTGGTACCAGCACAGCAGGGTGAGGTTGTGCAGGGCGGTGGGTCCCCCGTTAGCCCAGAACACCACATGATGCGCGTCACATTGCTTGGGTTTTTTCCGGCATCCGGGGAAGGTGCACCCGCGGTCCCGCAGGATCAGGGCTCTGCGGATGGCCAGGGGTACGGTGCGGGTGCGTTGTCCGATGTCGAGGATCTCGCCCTTGCCGCCCAGCACCGCGGGCACGAGGTACGCGTCACAAGCCATCCGCCGGATCTGGGCGGCCGAGTAGGACTCCTGCCCGTGCAGGAGCCCGTATCCGGTGCCGTGCTTCAAATCCTCCAGGGTGATGGTCACCATCACGGTGAAGGGTTCCCCGGCCTCGGTCGGCCCCTCCTCCGGACACCCCGCTGCCACGCGCAGCACGTCGGCGAACGCGTCCCCTTGCCGCTGGAACTTACTCCGGCGATCCGGCTCCTCTTTCGTGCCGGAGGGTTTCGCCCTCGGTTCGATCAGCCCGGTCAACACCGCGGCGGTCTCCGCATCCAGGTCGAAGGTGCCCCGCAATCGCCCGCCGCGGGTTTCGCGCCAGTCCAGGGACCGTTCCGGCCGGGCCAGTTCCTCCTCCGTGGGTGGGGTGCCGTCCTGGTCCAGCCGGGCCAGGATCTCCCGGCCCAGGGTGGTGACGGTGTGGGGTTCGTACTCCCGCGCCGCCTTGGTCAGCAGCGCTTCGGCATGTTCCCGGTCCGGGAGGCTGATCGGCTGGGGGAAGCGGGTGATGGTGGCGCGGATGGTCTCGATGTGTTCCGGCCCGATCGCGCCTTCGGCCGCGGCGGCGCCGACCTCGGGCAGGTCGGGTTCCAGGGGGATGCCACCCGGGCCGTAGCGCCGCACCACCGCCCGCGCGTGGGCCACGCGCTGGCGCGCGTCGTAGGCGTTGACCCGCAGGATCTCCCGGGTCAACGTCGGCAGATCCCGGTAGCCCTTCTGGCTGGCGGTGCCGCGGCCGTCGAGTTCGGCCAGGACCGCCAGCTCCCGGGCATAGTCGACTCGCCGCTGCTGTTCGAGCTCGCCCAGCGCGGTCAGGAGTTCCTCCTCGCTCATGGGGGAGGTGTCGATGCCGAAGGTCCTGGTCACAACCCCAGACTACCGCCGTATCGACCACATGTTCGATACACGATCGAGTGAAGCGGCGGGGCGAATATTCGACTGCGGAAGTGGGCGGCACCGAACAGAATGGCGCGTGTCATTCCCCTACCAAGCCACCGAGCTGTACGCCGCGGTCCGCGATGCGGACGACAACTGCCGGACGGACGCCGAGCGCATCCTCGACGCACTGGCCGACTTCGACGGACCCCGCCGAAGCGGCGGTGGATGCCGTGCGCACGGGCGCCCCGGGAATCCCCGCCATCGCGCTGGTGAGCCTGCACCCGAGCGGGATCGTGCGGGAGAAGGCGGTGTCCTGGATAGCGGCCACGCCGGTGCCCGAGCTGATGCCGTTCCTCGTGCTGCGCACCACCGACTGGGCCCGGCAGGTCAGCGACCCGGCGCGGGCGGCGTTCGCCCTGCTGCTGCACGCGAACCCCACCTCACTACTGCCCGCATCCGTCGGCATGGCATTGCGCCTTGAGGACAGGTCGCGCAGCTCGTTCGCGCGCAGCCAACTCCGGGTCGCGCTGTCCGAAGCTCCGGTCCGGCTCGGCGCGCACCTGCTCAACTCGCCCGATCGGCCCGGCCGGCTGGTGCCACTGCTGCGGGACGAGTCGGCCACGGTGATCAGGGAGGCAACGGGCGTGCTGCTGCCTGCCGCCCGGTCGCTACCGCTGGACCTGCCGTGCGGCCTGCTGATCGAGGGTGACAGGCCGGTCGTGCGGGCCGCGGGCTACCGCCTGCTGCGCAGGCACGACCGCACGGTGTGGTTGCGGGCCGCCGAGATCCTCGCGCGGGACGACCCATGGCCGAAGCTGGCCGCCCGCGGTGCCGCCGACCTGAGGTCGGCCTACCGGCCTCGGTAGCGCAGGTGGAACTTGCCGATCCAGATCTCGTCGCCATCGGTGAGTTCGGCCTCGGCCAGCGGCCGACGGTTGACGTAGGTGCCGTTCAGCGAGCCCGCGTCGCGCAGCAGGACCCGGTCGGCGGTGCGACGGAACTCCACATGCCGCCGGGACACCGTGGTGTCGTCGAGCTGGATGTCGGAGTCGGGACCCCGGCCGATCACGGTGACTCCCGGCGGCAGGGAGAACCTGGCACCGGTGCGCGGCCCACGCACCACCTCGAGCAAGGGCAGGCCGATCGCGTCCGGGCCCGCCGGGAAATAGTCGTCCGCGGCGGGCGATCCCTGGGCGAACGGAACGAACTCAGCACTGGTCGGCTGGAACTCCGGCCGGGGTTCCGGTACCGGCAACTTGTACTTGCCGTCGACAATCACGTGGGCCTCCCCGCACGATTGGTGCTCCGCGGCTGAAAGAACTACTTCGACAACGTCGCGCCGGGGCGCGTGGTTCCCCGGCAACCCGGGCGGGAGACCGGATCAGTCCCGTCCCAATGCCCGGTACGCCGCGGTGAGCACACTGGTACCGCGGCTGTCTCCGATGATGTACTCACGAGCGCGCATCTGGTTCATGACATAAGCCACAGTCATGCGCGCGTCCAGGTCGGCGACGACCAGCGACCCGCCCCAGCCGTCCCACCAGCAGGTGTCCGGATTGGGCAGGATCGAGATCTCCGCCGAGTTCAGCCCGTACCCCGTGCCGAGACGCAGCGGGGCGCCGAGCACCAGGTCCGTGCCCTCCGCCTGCACGGTCAGCGCCGCCCGCGCCCCGGCCTCGGACAGCAGCCGCCTGCCCGCGGCCGCGCCACCACCGGCCAGCACCGCCTGGACCGCCGCCGTGGACCGGGCGTTGCCGTAACCGGCCACGGCCGGGATCTCGGCCCGCCGCCAGCGGGTGGTCCAGCTGTCCTCGGGGGTGATCATGGTTCGGGGCGGCACGGCGGCCGCGCCGCGGCCGGTGGCCCGCCGGGGCTGGTTGTGCGGGATGATCGGCGCGACCCGGTGGTCCTGCTCCGGAGTGAGTGAGAGCCGGAAGTCCGCGCCGAGCGGACCCGCGACCTCCTCGGCGAAGAAGGTTCCCGGTGAGCGGCCGCATACCCGCCGGATCACCTCGCCGACCAGGTATCCGTGGGTGAGCGCGTGGTAGCCGGACACGGTGCCGGGCTCCCACCGGGGCGCCTGCCGGGCGAGCAGCGAGGTCGCCTTGTCCCAGTCGCACAGGTCGGCGACGCCGAGCGGTTCGTCCCAGTCGGGCAGTCCCGCGGTGTGCCCGAGCAGATGCTGCACCTCGATCCGTTCCTTGCCCGCCGCGGCGAACTCCGGCCAGTACCTGGCGACGGGTGCGTCCAGCCGGAGTTCCCCGCGGTCCGCGAGGATCAGCGTGCACAGGGCGGTCATCGTCTTCGTCACCGACCAGACGGTGGTGATGGTGTCGCGCTGCCATGGCCGGGTCCGCTCCGGATCGGTGTGGCCTCCCCACAGGTCCACCACCGGCTCGCCGTCCAGGAACACCGCGACCGAGGCGCCGACGTCCAGCCCTTCCGCCAGGGTCGAGGACAGCGCCTCGCGCACCTCGGCGAACTGGTCGGCGCATGTTCCGTGGATGGTCGGCACCACGACTCCCGTCACCTCGGTGTCCGTCTACGGTCCGTCTACTGCTTGCGGTTGTTCCTGCCGGTCGGCGGTCCACGGAGTCAGGGTGTTCTCCCTGGCGAAGGCCTTCACGACCGGGGACTTCCGCGCCTTGATCACCTGGCGCAGGAAGTCGATCTCGCCGGAGAGGTCCTCGCCGCCCATCGTCGCTGCCTGGAGATCGGTCTGCCTCGGGAATTCCCCCTGCCCGCTGGCCTGGGTAGCGACCGAGATCAGGCAGGCGGTGACCGTCGCGTTCGCCTCCGCGGGCGGCAGCTGGTGCGCGCGGACATGCGCGCGGGCGCGGTCGATCAGGGCAGGGGTGATGTACTCGCTGAGGATCAGGATGGCGTCCCGGATCTCGATCACGGCCCGGTACAGGTGCAGGTCCACCAGGTGGGTCCGGAGCAGCACGTTGACCAGCCGGAACCGGGGGATGACGAGCGCCACCTGCGGGTTCCAGCTGGTGACGTGCCGCCACAGCGGCCACAGCGTCCAGAGATTCCGGCGGCTGGTGAACGCGCGCCGGATGCCCGGCACCGCGGGCAGTGCCACACCCGCCGCCTGGAGTATCTCCTCGATTCCGGTGACCAGCGAGGCCGCGGGCAGCAGCGCCGGGATCCGGGTCCACAGGTAGGCCGGGAACAGCAGCCACAGCACGCAGGCGAACAGCGTGCCGATGCCGAAGGTGAGCAGCCCCCAGCGCATCGGCCAGCGGTCGGCCTGCCGCCAGTAACGCAGGCACACCGCCACCACGCAGGAGTTGGAGACGAAATGGAAGCCGAAGAAGATGACCCAGTAGGACGCGGGCAGGTCGAGTTCCGGGGTGGCGGCGTACCCCGGTGGCGCGTGCGCGAGGTTGATCCAGGACAGCGCCGTCCCGGCCGTGATCGCGGCCGCCAGCAGGAACGGGAGATGCCGGCGCCAGCCCATCGCGGTCAGGATGAAGTGCAGCATCGCCGAGGAGGCGATCACGTCGCAGGTGTGCTTGATGACGACGACCAGCGTCGGGTCACCGATGAGGCCGCCGAGGCCGGCGACCACTGGCGGCTGGTGCAGTGTGGTGGTGAAGGCGATCAGGGTGACCGCCAGCCACAGGGCGCGCTGCTGCGGATGGCGGATCGCCTGCGGCGCGCGGAGTACGGCGACCAGCCACAGGCAGGTGAATCCGGCGATCTCGACCCAGGCGAACATCCGAGGCGGCGCTCACCTGCTCCGGTAGAAGCCGAGCCCGGTCTCCAGCCCGCCGAGGGTGTCCCCGGACGGCGGAGTCCCGGCGTTCCCGCCGGTGGATCGGATGACGCTGGCGATCATCTCGGCTTCGCGCTCCTGCCGGTCGGTGTAGCTCGTCCGCGCCAGCACCCTGTGCACCCGTTCGGGATCGAGATCGCGCAGCAGCACGGAGAATCCGCCCTGGTCGACCGGGGTGGTGACGTTGTGGTCGAACAGCATATGGCCGATCTCGTGCAGGGTGATGTGCTCCTGGTGCAGCCGGGTGGTCTGCGGTTCGACGAAGATGTAGTCGGCCTTCCTGGTCGCCACCCAGGCGCCGCAGACCCCGGCCGGGGTGCCGTGCGGGGGAAGGGGGCGCAGGTGCAGCGGCCGCCCGCGCTGCTGCGAAAGGTGCGAGCACAACTCCTCGACGGAGACGAACTCGGGCAGCTTCAGTTGCTCGATGACGGACTCACAACGCTTGCGTAGCCGTCCATACATCACGTGATGTCCGTCCTCCCTCGCACGCTCGCAAGGAGCCGCAGCCGCCCACAGCATATCGCCGACCTGCCGGAACCGGCAGGTGTGTCCGTGCCACCACCGATTTCTATCAACTGATTGACAGCCTCTCGGAGCCCCGCTAGCTTTCTATCAGTTGATAGAAAGAAGGGTGGCGAGGTGGCGGCGAAGCGAGCGAGGCCGGGCCCGCGGTCGGCGGAACGTAGGGACAGGCTGGTGCAGTCCGGGTTCCGGGCCATCGTCCGTTCCGGACTTGCGGAGGTGCGCACCCGCGATGTCGCCGCCGAGGCGGGCATCACGGTCGCCACCCTGCACTACTACTTCCCCACCAAGGACGACCTCGTGCGGGCCGTCCTCGAGCACACCATCCAGGACCGGCTGCTGGCGCCGTTGGAGCTGGAGCACGACTGGGTCGACGGCATGGCCGCGCTACGCACCATGCTGACCGGCCTTGCCAGGCAGGCGGAGACCGATCCGGGGCAGTTCCGGCTGCTCATCGACATGAACTGGGCCGCACGCGAGGACCCGGCGCTGCACACCATGCTGGTCGAGTGGCATGGGGGCTGGCACCAGGCCATCATCGGCTGGCTGCGGTCCGGCCGGGGGGACGGCCGCGTGCGCGGCGATCTCGACCTGACGGCGACGGCGACGATGATCGTCTACCTGGTGCTCGGCATGGTGCTGCGTCCTCCCATGCCCGCCGAGGTCGACACCCACCTGGTCGACGCGCTCGACCGGCTGCTGGCACCCCCACCGTGACCACCGAACAAGGGACTTCGGAGGACAACTACATGCCCGAAGCACGAACGCAGGTACTGATCGTCGGCGGAAGCCTGGTCGGCCTTTCCACCGCCCTGTTCCTGCGCAGGCACGGCGTCGACCTGATCCTGGCCGAGCGCCACCACGACACCTCCATCCATCCCCGCACCCCCGGCTACAACGGCCGCACGATGGAACTGTTCCGCGCGGCCGGCGTCGAGCAGGACGTGCGCGCGGCCGGGCCGTGGCGGCTGGACGGTTCGGGCCTGCTCTGGGCGGAGAGCCTGACCAGCCCCAACCACCACTGGCTCAACCCGCCCAACGCAGGGCATGCTCAGGACGATCTCGCCGGGGTCAGCCCCTGCGCGGAGGCGGTCCTTTCCCAGGACGTGCTGGAACCGGTGCTGCGTAAGCACGCCGAAGGACTCGGCGCCGACCTGCGGTTCGGCACCGAACTCGAGTCGTTCACCACCGGGGCGGAGGGGGTGGCGGCCGTGCTGACCGACCGCGCCACCGGCAGGCGTTCCACGGTGCACGCGGAGTACCTGGTCGCCGCCGACGGGGCGAACAGCCCGATCCGGGACCGGCTGGGTATCGGCAGGGACGGGGTGGGCGTACTGGAGGACGTGGCGGGCATCATGGTCCGCGCCGATCTCGGCGACGCACTGCGGGACAAGAGCTTCGTGATCTGCCAGGTGAACAATCCCGGGTTTGCCGGGATGGTCCGGGTGGTGGGCGACAAGCTGGCGCTGCATGTCACCTACCGCCCCGATCTCGGCGAGTCGGCCGCGGACTTCACCCCGCGACGCTGCGTGGAGCTGGCCAGGGCCGCCGCGGGCATCCCGGACCTCGTGGTCGAGCCGCTGGAGGTGTCGCCCTGGCAGACCACCGCCGCGGTGGCCGACCGGTTCGCCGCCGGCCGGGTGTTCCTGGCCGGGGACGCGGCCCACGTCATGCCGCCGTCCGGGGCCTACGGCGCCAACACCGGTATCCAGGACGCCGCGAACCTGGCCTGGAAACTCGCCTACGTCCTGCACGGCTGGGCCGGCCCTGCCCTGCTGGACGGCTACGAGACCGAGCGCCGCCCGGTCGCCGAGCTGACCGTGAACCAGGCGCTGGTCACCGGGAAGGAGTGGTTCGGCGTGCAGCTGCCGGCCGGGCTCGACGAGGTGGAGCTCATTGACACGACGAGCCTGCAGTTCGGCTACTGCTACCCACCGATGACCGCGCCCGTTGCGGATCCGCGCAACCCATCGGGCCGGCCCGGCACCCGCGCACCGCACTTGTGGCTGCGCAGGAACGGCGAACAAGTGTCCACAGTAGACCTCTGGGCGGAAGGGCTGGTACTGCTGGCCGGACCCGGCGGCGCGGCCTGGATGGAGGCCGCCGGGACGCTGGCCGACCGCGACCGGCTGCCGCTGTCGGCGTACCGGGTGCTCAGCGGTGGAGAGCCCCGCGGCGAGCACGTACTGGCGGACATCGACGGGCGGTGGGCGAGCTCGTTCGGGGTGGGCGAGGCCGGCGCGGTCCTGATCCGGCCGGACGGGTTCATCGCCTGGCGGGAACCGCGCGATCCCGGCCCGCACGCCGCGACCGCGCTGGCGGACGCGCTGCGCCAGACGCTCGGCACGGCTGGTTGAATCCCTCCGACAAAGGAGGATCCGTGCCCGACCATCAGGTACCGCCACTGCTGGACGTGATCACGGACGCCGTATCGGCTGCGATCGGCCGCGCGCGTCCGGACCTGGCGGAAGCGGACCCCGTGGTGCGTCGATCCGGCCACGCCGACTTCCAGTCCAACGCGGCGCTGGCGCTGGCCAAGCGCGCCGGGAGCACACCGGCGACCCTGGCCGCCGAGTTCCTGTCCGCCCTCGGCGAGGGGCCGGTCGGCTCAGCCGAGCCGTCCGGACCGGGTTTCCTCAACATCACCGTTTCCGGCCGGGCCGTGTGGCAGCAGGTGTCCGCACGCCTTGCCGACCCGCGCCTGGGTATCGGTGCCCCGGAGCGAGGCAGGCGAACCGTGATCGACTACTCGGCGCCCAACATCGCCAAGGAGATGCACGTCGGGCACCTGCGCACCACGATCATCGGGGACAGCCTCGCCCGCCTGCTCGGCTTCCTCGGTGCGGAGGTGATCCGGCAGAACCATCTCGGGGACTGGGGAACCCAGTTCGGGATGCTCATCCAGTACCTGACCGAGCATCCCGAGGTCACCTGGCGCCACGACGAGGTACCCAGCGGGAGGAGATCGTCGCCGAGTCGGAGCGGGCCTTCCGCGATGTCTACGACCGGCTGGGCGTCCTGCTCACCCCGGCGGACTCGGTCGGCGAGTCGTTCTACAAGCCGGAACTCGCCGGCACCGTCGCCGAGCTCGCCGCGGCCGGGATCGCCGTGGACAGCGACGGCGCGCTGGTCGTCTTCTCCGAGGAGGTCACCGGACCGGAGGGCAAGCCGGTTCCGCTCATGGTGCGCAAGCGCGACGGCGGCTACGGCTACGACACCACCGACCTGGCCACGATCCGCTATCGCATCCGCGAGCTCGGGGCCGACCGCCTGCTCTACGTCACCGACTCCCGCCAGGCGCTGCACTTCCAGCTGATCTTCGAAGCCGCCCGGCGCGCGGGCTGGCTGACCGCCGGGACCGAGGCCACCCATGTCGCCTACGGCACCGTTCTCGGCCCGGACGGCCGCCCGTTCAAGACCCGCGCGGGCGGAACCGTCCGGCTGACGGACCTGCTGGACGACGCGGTCGCCGCCGCCCGCGTAGTCGTCGCGGAGAAGAATCCCGGCCTCGACCCGGCCGAACTGGACCGGATCGCCGAGCAGGCCGGGATCGGGGCGGTCAAGTACGCGGACCTGTCCACCTCGCGGCTGAAGGACTACGCCTTCGAGGTGGACCGCATGGTGTCGCTGACCGGCAACACCGCCGTCTACCTGCAGTACGCCCATGCGCGGATCCGGTCCATCCTGCGCAACGAGGGTGACCCGGAGCTGACCGTCGATCCCGAGGTCCCGCTCGAGCCTGCCGAGCGTGCGCTCGCGCTGGAACTCGACGCCTACGCCGGCACCCTCCGCGAGGTGGCAACCGGGCTGGAACCACACCGGCTGTGCGGATACCTCTACGAGCTGGCCCGCGACTTCACGGCGTTCTACGAAACCTGCCACGTCCGCAGGGCGGAGGCACCCGTCCGCGGCAACCGCCTCGCCCTGTGCGGACTGACGGCACGCACCCTCGGGCACGGGCTCGGGCTGCTCGGCATCGCCGCGCCGGAACGGATGTAGCCACCTCACCCTGACGTGCGAACTCATCCGGCGAGATCGGCGTCGCCGCGCGATGATGGCGACATGAACAGCTCGGCTGGAGCGAACGAAGACGCGCGGCGGGGTGGCGGGACCGGAACGGACGGGGGTGCCGAACCGGGGCCGGGCGCGCCGGCCGGGCACTCGGCCGTGTCGGACCGCACCCGGATCAGTGCCGCCTGGGTCACCGCCATCGTCGGGGCCCTGGTGCTGATCCTGCTGCTGATCTTCATCCTGCAGAACCAGGACGGCGTGACCGTGACCTTCCTCGGCCTGTCCGGTTCGCTGCCGCTGGGGGTCGCGCTGCTGCTGGCCGCCGTGGCGGGCGCGCTGCTGGTGGCACTGCTCGGCGCCGCCCGCATCCTGCAGCTACGACGCCGGTTCCGCCGCGCGGGCCGCCAGGACTGACCTGGTAGCACACTGTACTAGTACGATGTACTATCGTCGCCGTGGGAACGGGTGACAAGCGGTCGGACATCGTGGCGGCCGCCGTGCGGATAGCGTCGGAGTCCGGGATCGACGCGGTTACGGTGCGCGCGGTAGCCGCCCGTGCTGGATGCGGGCTCGGCACGCTCCGGCACTACTTTCCGGCTCAGCATGAGCTGATCGACGCGATCCTGCCGGAGCTGCTCGACCAGGAACTGCACGACGACGGCCTCACCGACACCGGCCGTCCGCGTACCGACCGGCTCGCCACGCTCATGACGCAGTTCCTGCCTCCGGACGATGACCAGGAAGGCGAGCGGATGCTGTCGGCCTGGTTCGAGATGTCCGCCTCCGCGCTTTCCGTGGACGCGACACCCGGGGCGACCCGGACGCTGGCCGCACTGGCGGCCAGGGCGCATCAACGAGTCCGCCAGTGGCTGCGGGAACTTGCTCCCGAGCGGGCGGACGACGCGGAGTGGCTGGAGGACACCGCCGATGGCCTGATCAGCCTGTGCAGCGGCTTGTGCCTCGAAGCCCTGACCCCGGGTTCCCCGGTCACACTCCGGCGGGCGCGGCACCTCCTGGAGCGCGCGGCCACCCGCGCCTTCTGATCCTCCCTGAACGGCTTTCGACACATCGAGGACGTGAACTCATGATCTTCCAACGCGGGCGCCGCCGCCTGAAACAGGCCGCGCTGGTGTTCGTTCCCCTGTTGCTGACCGGTGCCACGCCGGCGGTGGGTGGTGCGGCCGGTCCCTCTCATCAGCCCGACCTGCGGTGGCGGCAGTGCGCGGACAACGCCGCGTTGCGGTGCGCGACGCTGAGCGTTCCGCTGGATCACACCGATCCCGGCGGCGAGCGGATCGACCTCGCGCTGGTGAAGGCACCCGCGGCCGAACCGGAACGGAAACTGGGTTCGCTGGTGCTGAACCGGGGTGGCCCGGGGTTCTCCAGCACCGAGTACCTGCGGCTGGTCAAGGCTGGGCAGCTCGCCTCTCCCGTGGACCAGCGGGTGTGGGACCGCTACGACGTGATCGGGCTCGACCAGCGTGGGGTCGGCCAGGCGCGGCCCGCCGTGACCTGCTTCTCCTCGCCAGAAGAGCGGGAGGAGTTCAACGCCGGTGTTCCCGCGTTCCCGGCAACCATCTGGCAGGCGTGGTCCCGGGCGGCCAAGGACGCCGAGTTCGCCGCGCGCTGCCGCAGGCACACCGGAGCACTGCTCGATCACCTGTCCACGGCGACCGTCGCCAGGGACCTGGACCTGGTGCGCCAGGCGCTGGGCGAGCGGCGACTGAACTTTCTCGGCCAGTCCTATGGCGTGCACCTGGGGCTGGCCTACGCGAACCTGTTCCCGCGGCGGGTGGGCTCGCTCATGCTGGACAGTGTGCTGAACCCGGCGCGGTCCCTGGACGGTCCATCCGGGACGGTTCCGTCCGAACGCACCGGATCGGATGTCGCGACCAGCGCCACGCTGGACGAGTTCCTGCGACTGTGCGCCGAAGGCGACTCCTGCTCCTTCGCCGAACACGGTCCACGCCGCGCCTTCGACGAGCTGATGGCGCGGCTCGAAGCCGAACCGCTCCGGCTCCGCGCCCGGGATGGCACGAACGTCACGCTCACCTACCCGAAGCTCGTCGCGTTCGCCGGTGGTGTGCTGTACCAACCGGTGGCATGGGACCTGCTGGCCAACATGCTCGATTTGACCTACCGGGTCCAGCACGAGCCCACCGAGTCGGCGGTCGCCGACCTCGCGGAACTGGTGCGGATCATCGACGAGAACGGGCTTGATGCCGCCTACTCCGGCATCAAGGGTGCCTACTCCGCCTTCACCTGTAATGACGTGGACCTGCCACGGCACCCGATGGCCTGGTGGGCGGCGGCGCAGCGAAGGGAACCGGTTGCCGGGCATTTCGCGGCTCTCCGTGCCTACACGACGAGCACCTGCGCGGCCTGGCAGGCGCGGCCACGCGAGCGCTACACCGGCCCATGGTCGGTGCGCACGGACCAGCCGGTGCTGATCCTCACCAGCCGCTTCGACCCGTCGACCCCGGCGGCCAACGCTGTTCGGCTGCACGAACTGCTGCCGAACAGCCGACTGCTCGTGAACGAGGGCTGGGGCCACGTCACCACCCAGCAGTCGACCTGCATGACCCGCGCGGCCTCCGCCTATCTCGTGGCGGGCGCGCTCCCCGGGCCGGACGAGTCCTGCCGACCCGACCGCATCCCGTTCAGCGGCGAAGGTGCGCGGTGAAGGCCCGCCAGGCGGTCCGGCTGTAGGACTGCGCCCCCGCCGCACGATCCTTGCTGTCCCGCACCCGCACCGGAACCACATTCAACGCAACCTCGACACAGTTCCCGTTCTCACCGCTGTGCCGGGAAGTGCGCCAGTCCGGCGTGCTCATGTCGAACGCTCCTTCGTGATCCGTGCGAGGAAGGCCAGGGAGTCTTCCTGGCTCATCGCCTTGCTCCCCATCGTATCGAGGGCGGCGCGGTATGTCTGCACGTCGTAGACATCGGGCACGAAGGCCCCCGAACTGTAGTGCTCGAAGTGCAACACCGGGCTCGATTCGGCGAAGTCGTACAGCACGAACGGCCCATGCAGGCCGGGATGCCAGCCACAGCTCAGCGGAATGATCTGGATCGTCACGTTCGATCGGCTGGCCAGTTCGAGAAGGAAGTCGAACTGGTCGGTCATCACCGCCTCATCTCCGATCACGTCGCGGATGGCGTACTCACCGATCAGGGCGTGGAACCCGACCGGGTCCCGCCGCCTGGTGATGATCTCCCGCCTGCCCACCCGGACCATCACCCGCTGGTCGATCTCCTGCTGGGAGCGGTCCCCCGCGCTCATCACGGCCCGCACGTAGTCCGGGGTCTGTAGCAATCCGGGGACGTACATCGGGGCCCACTCGGTGATCTTGCGGGCGGTGCGCTCGCATTCCATGACGCCGGTCAGCTGCTGCGGGATGCCGGGCATCCCGGCGGTCAGCCAGTTCGGGTCGGCGGCGTTGCGGGCCAGATCGAGCAGCAGGCGCCGCCGCTCCCCCGTCACGCCCAGCACGCCGAGCACGGACGCCACGTCCTCCGGCGTGGGAACGCGATGCCCGGTCTCCCAGTGAGATATCGTGCCGTGCGAGACGCCGAGCCGCTGGCTCAGCTCCCGCCCGCTCAGCCCGGCCTCCTCGCGCAGCTCGCGGATGGCCGCGGCGAGCGCACGGGCTCGCGGGGTGTTGGGATCGATCGTCCGCTTCGACATGGTGCGCCATTCAACTGCGCCACGACCCCTTTGTCACCACTCGATCAGGGGCTTTCGTCTGCAACTACTAGACGGAAAGTCTGATCGGGTACCCGATATGAAGGAGGCTGATGGGAATGGACGGAATCCAG
The DNA here is from genome assembly GCF_018885265.1 of Amycolatopsis aidingensis. Lineage (GTDB taxonomy): Bacteria > Actinomycetota > Actinomycetes > Mycobacteriales > Pseudonocardiaceae > Amycolatopsis > Amycolatopsis aidingensis. The sequence continues at coordinate 2,809,008 of NZ_CP076538.1, read as the reverse complement.
GTCGACGCGTGGGCGCGGTTGGACGCCAACTGCCCGATGAAGGTGGAGGTGGTTGCCGATGAGGCCCAGTTCGAACTCGGTCACCGGGATTCCTCACTGTGCCTCATCGCCGAGGAGGACGGCCTGGTCAAGCTGGTGACCATCGCCGAGCAGGCCCTCGAACAGCTACGCACGGTCCAGGAAGGGGACGCGGCCACCGATGCCGGATCGTCGGCCGACACCGCTACCAAGAACCTCGCCTCCATCCCAGACCACCCGCCGGTGCCCTGAACGTGGCTTTCCGGACACTCAGCTTCGCGAACGGCACATCCGCGACGTCTGACGTCTCGAACGCCACGTTCAGGGTCTCTCCGGGATCCGTGCACCAGTCGTTCGACTACGCGCCGGTTCCACAATGGATCGCCGCCGAGTGGCCCTTCCGGCGGCCCCGTTGTCTGGGCCGCGACGTCACCTGGCAGGACTGGCTCGCCCTACCGCGCGCCTGGTGACGACGGACAGTTCGGCCGCGGTGTCCCGGAGTACCTCGATGACCGCCTGGTGGTCGCGGTTGTCTCGCGGATCGCAGCGGTGAGCCACGGCCGTCGTGCGTACGGCCGCAGTGCGGTCGATGCGTGCCACGGCATGCTCGGCGGGAGAGCCGGCACCACGGGGCCGGGCACGACCGTGCTGCCCAGCCCCGTTTCTTTGGGGCATGTCGTCAGTCGTGCAACGCTGCCAGGAATGCATCTTCGGACTGTTCCCCGGTGAGCGTAAGGCCGTTGCTGAACCGGAAGACCGGCACCGATGTGATGCCGAGGGCATGGACGCTTTCGAGCTCGGCGTGCAGTTCCTCATTGCCGCCGAGGCCAGGGGCCACGCCGAGTTCGGTGGCCAGGGCGTGCAGGGTGTCGGGGTCGGCGATGTTCGCGCCGTCGGTGAAGTAGGCGCGGAACAGCCGTTCGGCCATTGCCTCACCGTGGCCCTGCGCCGAGGCGTGGGTGAGCAGCCTGTGCGCATCGAAGGTGTTGACGAACACAGCCTGGCGGAAGTTCAGCGTGAGGCCGTCCGCGACGCCGACCGTGGCGTCCGCGGCGATCTGCCTGGCGACGGCCTCGCCGCGCTCCCGCCGGTGTATCTCGAACAGCAGCTCGCCCTCGGTGGATGCTTCCGGGCGCAGGCGAAACGGCCGGAACGCCACGTCGACGGGTCGTCCTTGCGCGCGGTGCTGTCGGACCGTGCGCAGGAACCGGGTGACGCCGATATAGGAGTGGGCGCAGACGAAGTCCAGGATCACCTCCACTCGCGGGGTCACCATGGGACCACCCCGTTGTTGCCGAAGTAGCCGCCGGTCGGCCCTTCGGCGCCGATCAGTGCCATCCGGACGATGATTTCCGCTCCCTGCTCGACGGTCTGCTCGCCAGCATGGTCGTTGAGGTCGGTGGCGGTGAATCCGGGATCGACGGCGTTGACTCTGATCGACGGGTAGGCGTGGGCGTACTGGGCGGTGACCATGTTCAGCGCGGCCTTCGCGGAGTTGTACGGCAGGGCGGGCACCCACACCGGCACCACTTCGGCGTGCGCCTCGGGATCGGCCGTGACGGCCAGCGAACCCAGCCCACTGCTGACGTTCACGATCACAGGCGCCGCACTACGTTGCAGCAGGGGCAGCATCGCGCCGGTCACGCGGACCGCACCGAACACGTTCGTGTCATAGACGGCGAGCATGTCGGTTGCGGTGACCTCACCGGGTGGTGCGGCTGTCCCGCGCACACCGGCGTTGTTGACCAGTACATCCAGAGTGCTGGCCTCCTCGGCGAGGATCTTCGCGGCCGCTCGCACCGAGTCATCACTGGTCACGTCGATCGGCAGAAAGCGGGCGCCGGTCCGCCTCGCCGCCGCCTTGCCCCGGCCCGGGTCCCGTGCCCCGACATACACCTCGTGCCCAGCTTCCACGAGCCGACGGGCCGTTTCCATACCAAGGCCCTTGTTCGCCCCGGTGACAAGTGTTGTGGTCATGCCACCAGCATCGCCGCATCCAGAGGCGGCCGGGAGTGGCCCAATTGTCGTAGGAATACCAGTACCACCATCAAAGCCGACCAGGAGCGGATACTGAACCTATGAGCGAAAGCGGCACCGGCAGGCAACTCGGCCATGCGCTGCGGAATTGGCGGGACAGAATCGCCCCCGACAGCGTCGGGCTCCCCGCAAGGCGCGGGCGCCGGGCCCCCGGGTTGCGGCGGGAGGAACTCGCAACGTTGGCCGGGATCTCCACCGACTACCTGATCCGTCTCGAGCAGGGCCGGTCCACCACCCCATCCAGACCCGTCACCATGGCGCTGGCCAGGGCGTTACGACTATCGGCAGCAGAACGAAGGCACCTGTTCCTGCTCGCCGGCCAGGCACCACCCGCAGAGGACCGGATTCCGGCGCACCTCACCCCCGGCATACAGCGGCTGCTCGACCAGATGACGGGCGACCCCGTCGGCGTCTACAACGCCACGTGGACGCTACTCGCCTGGAACTCGCTGTTCAGCGCACTCTTCGGCGACCCATCCGCGCAGTCCGGCCGGGAGCGGAACGTGGCATGGCGGCACTTCACCGGCCAGCCCAGCCGGGTCAGCCACACCCCGGAACAACGACGTCGGTTCGAGGCCGCGGTAGTCGCCGACCTACGGGAGGCCAGCGCGCGTTACCCGATCGACCCAGACCTGCACACGCTGGTTAGCGACCTGCGCGCCGCCAGCGACACCTTCGAACGTTTGTGGGAGACCCACGAGGTCGGTAAGCACACCACTGACGTCAAAACGATCGAACATCCCTACGTCGGCCCGCTTGAACTCAACTGCGACGTGCTCACAGCGCCCGACGACAATCTGTACATCGTCATCCACACGGCCACCCCCGGCAGCGACGCCGCCGGAAAACTCCGGCTCCTCGACGTCATCGGCACCCAGAACATGACCGAAACCCACCGCGGCCGCTAAAAGATCGCATGCGATGTGCTGCGTGGCCAAAGCCAGGACTGCGGCCTGCGGTTCGCACAATGGCACACTCTTCGTCCCATAACTCCAGCTCAATGACGTAAGTGGGCCGGGCGGGGCTCGAACCCGCGGCCAAAGGATTATGAGTCCTCTGCTCTAACCAACTGAGCTACCGGCCCGTGCAAACAAGGAGTGCAGAACCCCCGCTGCGCCTTTGCCGCTCCCCCGAGCCGCCCCCGCGGTGGCCTGTGTCTCGTCCGCCCCGGAACTATAGCGACCCGCCCCGGCCCACCGTCGGCTGCCTCGCCGGAGACCGGGACAGGTTGATCGATTCACGCGACCTGGGCAGCGATGTCCGCGGCTCCCGGTCAGCGGGCGACACAGACGGTGCCGAGTTCCTCGCCCCACTGTCGTGCCCTGGCCAGCTCCCCTTCGGCCAGCGGCCCGGTCATGCCGTCGACGTAGAAGTCCTGTGGGCGGGCGAGGAACCGGTAGCCCCGGCGGCGCAACAGCCGCGCCGTGCCGTGGGCGGCCGAGCCAGTCAGCCAGCGGGGCTTCCGCACGCGGGTGCCGAACACCGCCACCGCGGTCCCCGCGGGTGCCGGTGGCAGCCGCGCCAGCCAGTCCCGCAGGCCACTGCGGCTCACGGTATGTCCGCCACCTGCCTGCTGGGAGGCCGTCTCCCTGGTGTTCGCCCGGCTCAGCCCGAAGGTATGCGTCGGTCCACCTGCCACGATCAGATCGGTTCCTTCGAAGGAGCTTCCCATGGCGTCGTCCACATTGAGCAGGTCCACCGTTCCGTGCAGCGCCAGCCCGCCCGCCAGCGCGCGGGCCACTCGTTCGGTGTTGCCGAACATGGACTCGTAGACGATCACCGCCCTCATCCGGCCTCACCACCGCACTGCCGGATCGTGCCACTCCTGCCCCACAGCATCGTGCTCAGGTCGATTTCGCGCATACCTCACCCTCGGCCGAGGGCACCGGTCCCCGGTAGGGACCACGGTCCTCATCGGAGATGACCTCCGGCCACCTCGCCGGGTCGCGGTCAGTAACCGGTAACGGGCAGGCATCACCTCGGCTAACCCCGCAACACCCGCGGTGATCCACACGAGGAGTAAGCACCCTCGCGGGAAGGAACCGATCATGACCGAGTCACGTGGCACGAGCCACCAGGTCCCCGGCAGCGGCACCGATGGCAAGCGCGTACGGCGTTGGCCCTGGGTAGCGGGCATCCTCGCAGCCCTGTTCCTCGGCGTCGGCATCGGCGCCGCGGCGGTCGCTCCCGAACCCGAGATCGTCACCAAGGAAGTGGAGGTACCCGGTGAGATCCCGGCGGATGAGCTGGCCGCGCTGGCCGAGCGGGTGGCCGAACTCAACGAACGCGACTCCAGCCTCGCCCTTCGCGCGGATGAACTGGACCAGCGCAGCGCCGAACTCGACACCCGCGCCGCCGCGATCAGCGAGGCCGAACGGGCCGTCGCGGCCAACACCGTCGGCGACGGGGTGTGGGTTGTCGGCGTGGACGTAGAACCCGGGACCTACCGGGCCACCGATGTCGGCTCCGACTGCTACTGGAAGATCACGGCGAGCGGCAGCAACGGCAGCGACATCGTCGACAACGGCATCCCCGGCGGGGGCAACCCCACCATCACCTTGGCGGAGGGGCAGGACTTCCAGTCCGCGCGCTGTGGTGACTGGACCCGGCAGTGACCTCCTGACCTGGGTCAGCGGTTCCCGGTGCGTACCGCGCTGACGACCAGCGTGGTGTAGCGCATCGGGAAGCTGCCACCCCGATCGTCGACGGCGGCGCCGATGCCCGCCAGCACCTCCGCCAGCCTGGCCTCCGGGAACCGGCCGTGCCCGCCCGAGGTGGACAGCTGCTCCAGCCACTCCTCCCTGGTGTAGGACCGCTCCCAGTCAAACCGTCGCCGCTCGGGTTCGGTGAAGGCACCCGTTTGCGCGATCCCGTCGGCCGCCCGGTCGCACAACCTCGCGTAGCCGTCCACGCCGGTCGCCTGCCATCGCGCGGCGGCCGGAGAGTCGGGCAGCACCCTGCGGTAGACCTCGGCGAAGGCGCGGGCCAGCTCGGGCGGCGGCTGGTCGGCGTTCCAGAACACGGCCAGCCTGCCGCCGGGGCGCAGTACCCGCGCCGCCTTGGCCGCTCCCGCCACGGGATCCACCCAGTGCCAGGCCTGCCCGGCGAGGACGGTATCGAATCTCCGGCCGGCGTCCTCCCAGTCCTCGAAGGTCGCCACCTCGACCTCGGCGCCGTGCCGGCGCGCGTACCCGGCCATCCGCGCATCAGGCTCCACCCCGAGCACCCGGCGGCCCGCCCGCTGGAACGGCCGCAGGGAGATACCGGTACCGCAGCCGACGTCGAGCAGGTCGGTCCCGGGGCTGACCTCCAGCAGCCACCGCACCATGGCCTCGGGATACCGGGGCCGGGCCCGGTCGTAGCGGTCGGGATCGGTGCCGAACGACTCGGCCACCTGACGATGCTGATGGGGCTCGGACCCGGCGTGCCGCGCCGGGTCCGGCGGTAGAGTGGGCATACGCCCACCATAGTGGGCACTTGCCCACTCGACAACCAGGCGACGGGAGGAACGCGCGTGCCGACCGGGGTGGCCTTGCGCGAAGTACGCGAGCAACTGTTCAACGCGGCCGAGCGGGTGCTGCTTCGGGACGGGCCGAGCGCACTGACCAGCAGGGCGGTCACCACGGAAGCGGGCTGCGCCAAGGGGGTCCTGCACCGGCATTTCGCCGATTTCGACGGCTTCCTCGCCGAACTGGTGCTGGATCGCATCGACCGGCTCGACGGGCAGGCTGCGGCACTGCACGAGTCCGCCGGAACCGGCACGGTCACCGGCAACCTCACCGGCACGCTGGTGCGGTTGTTCGAGTCGGTCGCCATCGCGATCGTCGCCCTCGTCACCTCAAGGGACGACCTGCGCGCCCGGCTACGCCAGGCCCGTCCGGACGACGGCGTCCCGCTGCTGACCGAAGCCACCGCCATGATCGCCCGTTACCTCACCGCCGAACGGGAGCTGGGCCGGATCGCGGCCCGCGCCGAGGTGGACACGCTCGCGCCAACCGTGGTCGGGGCCGTGCACCTGCCCTTCGCCGACCGGACCGGCACCCCGCCAACGACCGAGGCCGTGCACAAGGTCGTGCGCACGGTCCTCGCCGGGGCGCTGCCCGGTCAGGACTGAGGTTTGCGGGCCAGCAGGAACGCCTGCGAGGTGGTCTCGGGAAAGTCCCAGTCCTGGTCCGGCTCGCGCAGCATCCGGGCGCGCGGCACCAGCCCGGCCCGGCGCAGCAGCTCGGCGATCTGGTCCGGCTGCCGCCGGTGGAAGTCCAGCGACACCTGGTGCCCGGCCGCCTCGCTGCGGTGCGAGAGCTCGTCCCCTGCCTGGAATGCCAGCTGCAGATGGCCGCCGGGAGCCAGCACCCGGTGGAACTCGGCGAACACCTCCGGCAACCGCTCCAGCGGGACATGGATGATCGAGTACCAGGCGAGTACGCCGCCGAGGGTGCCGTCCTCGATGTCCAGCTCGATCATCGATCCCTCATCGAACCGCAGCGCGGGATAGAGCCCGCGGGCAACCGCGATCATCCGCGGCGACAGGTCGATGCCGAAGGCGGGCACGCCGAGGCCGTCCAGGTGTGCCGTCAGGCGCCCTGGCCCGCAGCCGATGTCGGCCACCGGCCCGGCGCCGGCCTCCCGCACGAGCTCGGCGAACGCAGCGAGCACGGCCCGCTCCAGCGGCCTGGCGGCCAGCTCGGTGCGGATCCAGTCGGCGTAGTCCTCGGCCAGCGTGTCATAGGACACCCTGGTGCGATGCAGGAACTCCGGCTCGGTCACGAAACCCCCAGAAACAAAAAACCCCAGGTTTCTCACCTGGGGTCAACGCTCCCCCGGCTGGACTCGAACCAGCAACCCTCCGGTTAACAGCCGAATGCTCTGCCAATTGAGCTACAGGGGAATGTAGCTTGTCGGCTCGGTCCCTTCCGCGCCAACGAGACAATACTCTAACGCATCGCTGTCCGGGGTCGCACAGCACCCCGGGTCACCGCCGTAGTGCGCATACCGCGCCCCGGTAAGGGACAATGGGCCGACAGGTCGACCAGCGATGAGGAGGCGGGGAGCGGATGACGAAGTTCCTGCTCGGCGCGGCAATTGGTTACGTGCTGGGGGCACGTGCCGGCCGCGAGCGATACGACCAGCTGGTGCGGACCTACCGCAAGTTCGCCGACCACCCTGCCGTCCAGGGCGCGGCCGGGTTCGCCAGGGCGAAGCTCGGTGAGCAGCTGGGCGAGCGGATGCCCATGGCCCGCGGGGAGCAGCCCACCGGCCAGGGGGCCAACGGCCACCGGCACCGACACTGAGCACCGGCGTCAGCCAGCCGGAGGGGTCTGGGCGACGGCGAACACGCGGCGGAAGGGGAACCAGGTGGTGCCGTCGGAACGGGGCGGGTACGCCCCGGCGAGCAGGTCCGCCAGCTGGCCACGGAACCGCTGCCAGTCTCCCGGGTCCAGTGCCGCCATGACCGGCCGCAGGGCCGTCCCGGCGATCCACTCGAGCACCGCGTCGCCGCCGCCGAGGCGCTGGACATAGGTGGTCTCCCAGGCATCGACCACGCAGCCCTCGTCCGCGAGCAGCTCCGCGTAGGCCAGCGGCGGCTGGACCAGGTCCTCGGCCGGCACCACGCCATCCAGCGCGCCGGCCCATTCCGGCCGCGCCGCCAGCTCGCGGATCAGCGCGTGCGAAGGGGCCGCGAAGTTGCCAGGAAGCTGCACGGCCAGCCAGCCGCCCTCCGGCAGCGCACGCACCCACCGGCGCAGCAGCTCGCGATGCCCTGGCACCCACTGCAGCACCGCGTTGCAGACCACCACGTCGGTGTCCGCAGCGGGCCGCCACTCGGTCACGTCACCGACCTCGGCGGGAAGCCCGGCCGCCCGCGCCGCCGCCACCATCTCCGGCGAGCTGTCGATGGCCTCGATCCGAGCCCCCGGCCAGCGCCGTTCCAGCGTGCCGGTCAGGTTGCCCGGACCGCACCCGAGATCCACCACCCGGCGTGGCTCGCGCGCCCCGATCCGCCCGACAAGGTCATGGAACGGCCGGGCTCGCAGATCGCCGTAATCGAGGTACTTGTCCGGATCCCACACAGTACGAGCGTACTGCTATGGCGGCTGGGTGGCCAGCTTCGCGGCCGCGTCCGCGGCGATCCCGGCCACCAGGTCGGCGTCCACCCCGGGGTCCGGCCGCACCTGCAGCACCACCCCGTCCCGGCCGGGCACCTTGCGCACCACGAACCAGGCGCCCCCGCCGGGCAGCTCCTCGCGGTGGCGCGAACGGATCGAGCCGTCCACCCGCTGCTGCACCTGCTTGGGCAACGCCCCCGGCCTGCTCAGCCGGAACCGCACCGGCGCCCTGTCGGACAGCAGCACGGCCTCCCCCGCCGACCCCGTCTCCTCGGCCTCGGTGATCTCCAGCACCGCGTCCCGCCAGACGGCCTTGCTGACCAGATGCCACCCGATCCGGCGAAATCCGTCCCCCGCGGGCACCCACAGTCCCAGCGGGGTGACGGCCACCAGGCCACCACCGTCCACCGGGGCCGAACCGGCCACATGCTCCCCCGCGGCGAGTTCCCCGGCGAGCTCGTCCGGAACGCCGCCACCGAACAACCGGCGCAGCAGGCTCACTCCATACCTCCGATCGCCTGCTCGCGTAATGCCTTGCGGTACTGCTCCAGCGCGACCAGGTCACCGAACAGGGCGCGATACTCCTCGGCCGCCTCCACCGGCGACAGCCGTTGCAGTTTCGACTTCACCTCGGCGATCTGCCTGCCGACCAGGTTCTCCTGCACCGCGGCGAGCATTCCGGACACATACCGGACATCGGCCTCGCCCTGAGCCTGCAACGGTTCCACGGCCAGTTCCGACAGCAGGGTGCGGACCGTCCCCTGTGGACCGTGCTGGCCAGCGGCGTCGATCAGCGCGGGCCCGGCGAGCCCGCAGGAGGCGCCCCCGGCCGCCAGCACCGCACGATGCACCGCGATGTACGCCGGGTGGGTGAACGCCTCCTCGGGTAGCGCGTCGTACTCCGGCCCGGCGATCGCGGGCTGTTGCAGGGCGGCCTTCAGCACCTCCCGCTGCGCCCGCAGCCGCGGATCCTTCGGTTCCGGGCGCGGGATGTCCTGCGACTCGCCCGATCCGCCCGCGCGGCTGCCGTTCGTCCTGCGCCCGCCCTGTTTGGCAGCCGCCGGGTTCCCTGAGCTCTCGCGCACCCGGCGCACCACCATGGCCTCGTCCTGCCAGCCGACCCACCAGGACAGCTTGGTGGCGTAGCCGTCGCGCTTGGCCTTGTCCTTGATCTGCGCCACCAGCGGGACCGTGCGCTGTAGCGCGGCGACCTGCCCGTCCACCGAGTCCAGGTCGTACTCGGCCAGCATGCTGCGGATGGCGAACTCGAACAGCGGGGTGCGGCGCGCGACCAGGTCGCGCACGGCCGCGTCCCCCTTGCTCAGCCGCAGGTCACAGGGGTCCATCCCGGCCGGGGCGACCGCGACATAGGTCTGGCCCGCGAAGGTCTGGTCCCCCTCGAACGCCTTCAGCGCGGCCTTCTGCCCCGCCTCGTCCCCGTCGAAGGTGAAGATCACCTCACCGCGGAAGGCGTCGTCATCCATCAGCAGCCTGCGCAGCACCTGCATGTGTTCCTCGCCGAACGCGGTCCCCGAGGAGGCCACCGCGGTGGGCACGCCTGCCAGGTGCATCGCCATCACGTCGGTGTAGCCCTCGACCACCACCACCTGATGCCGCTTGGCGATCTCCCGCTTGGCCAGGTCCAGGCCGAACAGCACCTGGGACTTCTTGTAGATCAGGCTCTCGCTGGTGTTCAGGTACTTCGCCTGGATCGGGTCGTCCTCGAAGATCCGGCGCGCGCCGAAGCCGACCACGTCCCCGCCGAGATCCTTGATCGGCCAGACCAGCCTGCGGTGGAACCGGTCGATCGGGCCCTGGCGGCCCTCCTTGCACAGTTGCGCCTTGTACAGCTCGTCCAGCTCGAAGCCCTTGTTCAGCAGGTACTTGGTGAGCCGGTCCCAGCCGGCCGGGGCGAACCCGCAGCCGAAGGTCTTCGCCGCGGCCTGGTCGAAGCCGCGCTCGCTGAGGAACTCCCGCGCCGCCTTGGCGTCGGGGGACAGCAGCTGCTCGGCGTAGAACTCGGCGGCCAGCCGGTGCGCCTCGACCATCCTGGCCCTGGTGCCCCGGTCACGCTGCACGCTCCCGCCGCCGCCCTCGTAGGTCAGCCGCAGGCCGACCCGGTCGGCAAGTCGCTCCACCGCCTCGGGGAAGCCGACGAGCTCCATCTTCATCACGAACTTGATGACGTCGCCGCCCTCACCACAGCCGAAGCAGTGGAAGGTGCCATGCGTCGGCCGCACGTTGAACGAGGGGGTCTTCTCCTCGTGGAACGGGCACAGCCCCTTGAGGGCACCGCCGCCCGCCCTGCGCAGAGCCACGTAGTCGCCGATCACCTCGTCGATCCGGTTACGGTCACGTACCTCCGCGATGTCGCTTTCCCGGATCCGTCCCGCCACGCCGCGAGTCTAACGCGGCCGGTACGGGTGGCCTGGCGACCGGCCTGGCCGGCACGGCCGCCGGGGGTGGATACTGCGACTATGACGGCCACCCCGGATGCGGACGCCGCCGAGTTCACCGGCCTGCGGCCGCACCTGATCGCGGTCGCCTACCGGCTCACCGGCTCGGTGTCCGACTCCGAGGACGCGGTGCAGGAAGCCTGGCTGCGGCTGTCCGGGCTGGACGCTGCCGAGCGGGCCGGCATCCGGGACCGCAAGGCCTGGCTGACCACCGTCGTGGGCCGGATCTGCCTGGACCGGCTGCGTTCCGCGATGGCGCGGCGGGAGCGCTACGTCGGGCAGTGGCTGCCCGAGCCGATCGTCACCCCGGTCGCCGATGGCCCCGGCGAGGACCCGCTGGAGGCGGTGGTGCGCGCGGACGGGGTGCGGATGGCCGCCATGGTGGTGCTGGACAAGCTCACCCCGCAGCAACGGGTCGCCTTCGTGCTGCACGACGCCTTCGCCGTGCCGTTCCAGGAGATCGCCGGGATCCTTGGCTGCTCGACCGAGGCCGCGCGCCAGCACGGCTCCCGCGCCCGCAGGCTGGTGGCCGAGGCCGAACCCCCGCCGCGCGCCGGTATGGCCGAGCAGCAGGAGGTGCTCGAGCGGCTGCTGACCGCGGTGAGTTCCGGCGATATCCAGGCGGTGGCCGAGGTACTGCACCCGGAGGTGGTGCTGATCGGCGACTCGGACGGCAAGGCCCGGACCACCCGGCGGGTCATGGTGGGCCCGGAGCGCATCCTCCGGTTCCTCGCCGGCCTGCTGGAGCTGTACCGGCCCGGCGCGCTGGCCGCCGGGCGGCCGGTACTGGTCAACGGCGATCTGGGGATTCACCTGCCCGCGGCCTCCGGGGGCGACGGGTACCGCGACCTGGACACCCATGTGCAGGTGGTCAGCATCCGCGCGGGCAAGATCGCCGCGATCTACGATATGGCCAACCCGGACAAGCTCACCCACCTGCCGGGATAGCTTTCAGGTCATCTCCCGCACGTCCCAGAACCACACGCCGTCCACCGTGCGGCCCGGCCTGGCCAGCAGTAGCTCCACCGTCTCGCGCAACGCCTGCTCGTGCTCGTGCGGCCCGAGCACCACCACGTCCGCTCGCCAGAACCGCAGGTCGGTCAGCATGTCCACGCGTTCCTGGGTGCCGACCTCGGCCACCTCCCCGGAGTCGGAGACCTCCTCCAGCAGCCGGGAGCTGGGTCTGCGCACCGCGCCGTAGGTACCGCGATCGGGGTCGGTACCCGGCCCGACGAAGTAGCCCTCGGCGAGCGGGAACTCCAGCCCGCTTTCGATCTGCCAGCGCAGCGCCCGCGCGTCGCCGGTGTCCGGCAGCGGCACGGTGACCACGGCCCGGCCGGGCCGGGCGTACTCCCGCCAGGTGCCCTCGGTGAAGAACTCCGGGGTGGCCGGCCGGTCGTGCACCCGCAGCTCGGTGGGCGAGATCGGCAGCAGGGCGGTGCACAGGGCGGAGAACCACACCACCCGCAGCGGGATACGCCACTCCGGCAACCGCGGCCAGGTGCGCAGTACCCGGTCGGTGCCCATGGCGAGCAGGATGCCGATCAGCGGCACGCAACCGAGGGCGAACCGGGACTCCAGCACGGACTCGTACAGCGGGAGCTGGAACATCGCCAGCCAGGGGCCGGGCAGGGTGGTGACGGTCCCGTCCACCACGAGCAGGATCCCGGTGGAGATCCAGGCCATCAGGAACAGCGCGACCGTCACCGCCCTGGCGGCGGCGTTGCGCCACAACCAGATCGCGATCACCAGCAGCAGCAGGATCAGCGGCCAGCCGAAGAAGGCGTTCTCCTCGGTGCGGTTCAGCGACAGCTCGCGCGCCACCTCCCGGTGGCCCGCCGCCGACTCGGTGGCGAACGCGGTGAACGCGGCCGCGTCGTTGCCGACCAGCCCATGCTCCAGCCTGCCGTAACTCTGCGGGCCGAAGAACTGCCACCACAACGGGAAGGCCACCAGCAGCAGGGAGACACCGGCCGCGACGGCGAGCCCGGTGCCGAGCGGCCGCAGCATGCCCAGTACCTCCTCCGCCCGGAACAGCGCGTAGGCCACGGCGAAGATCAGGAAGGTGGTGGCCCCGATCAGCAACGGCTCCTCGCCGAGGAAGATCTGCCAGGCCAGCAACAGCCCGAGCAGGATGCCGGTGCGGACCGGACGCTGCCCGCGCGCCAGTTTCAGCAGGCACAGCAGCAGGAACGGCAGCACGAACAGGACGACGAAGTTCGGGTGCGCGTTGGCGTGCGAGATGATCGGCGGCGCGAACCCGCACACCGCCGCGCCGATCGCGGCACCGATCCGGGAGTGCACCAGGTGCCGGGACAGCACCCAGTACCAGGCGGCCGCGGTGCCTGCGAGGCCGCCGGTCAGCGCGATCGCCCAGGTGACGGCCGGCCCGAAGGCCAGGGTCACCGGGGTCAGCGGGACGCCCAGCCCGAGCATGGCCGTGTTGGCCATCAGGTTCACCCCGTCGGGGTGGTTCTGCAGCTCGCTGAACAGCGGGTTCTCCCAGTGGGCCACGGCGTCCGCGGTGACCGCGAAGAACCACTCCCACATGTGCTGGTCCTGCCCGCTGTCGGTCAGGTACCCGCGTTCCAGGTTCGTCCACAACGGACGGTAGATGAGGAAGGCGCCCAGCAGGAAACCGGCCAGCACGGCGAGTTCGGCGAGGTTCGGCCGGAGCGACCTGGCCGGTCGTGCCGCGGGGGTGGAGCCGGTTTCCGGCCAGGGTCTGCCCCAGGAGGGCAGCGCTCCGCTGGTCAGCTGCGTCACGGCCGGACGACCCTGGCCAGGAAGTAGACCGCGCCGGTCTCCGGGTGCCGGACCAGGAACAGGAAGGGCCGGTCGGCCCGCACGGTGACCGGCTCACCGGAGGGCAGGGACACCAGCCGCATCATCACCGCGGTGGCCGCGGCGCCCTCCAGCCCCTGCTCGTCGATCCGCAGCACGGCCTGGTGCAGCACCTCGGACACCGCCAGCCGGTCGTCGTCGGTGAGGCCGCCGAGATCGGCCCGCGCGGTGAACATCGTGCGTACCCCGAGTGTCTGCAGCACCTCGGTCATCGGGGAACGCAGGTCCAGCCGGAACCTCGGCAACGCCAGGTTCACCATGGCCCGCCCCTGGTCGTCCAGCAGTTCCCGCAGGGTCTCCGCGGTCAGCTGGGACTCCTGCTCGGCCAGGTCACCATCCGGGAGCAGGACGACGGCCTGCAACCCCCCGGCCACCGGCAGGGTGACCGCCTGCCAGCCCTGCGCGGCCGTGTAGCCGAGCCACTCGGCGTGGTGCATGGTGGGCACCCTGCGGGTGCCGTCCGGGGCGTGGAAGTCCGCATCCCGCGTCTCCGACTCCGGGAACGGCAGGGTCCACGCGGCGCGCAGGTACAGCGCGTTGACGATGCTGGCGACGGTGTCCTCGTCCACCGAGCCCGGTTCGAGCAGTTGCGGGATCAGCTGGTGAGTCGCCTCGGCGACCTCGGTGTTGATCAGGCGGCGGGCCGCATCGGGATCGGCCACGAACGGCGCGGTCCGTACCGCGCCCGAGGGCCAGGCCGCCAGCTCGTCGAGGAACTCCGGCTTGAGGGGCAGCTGCTCCCAGGCCCACAGGGTGTTCGAAACCGCGAGCACGGGGGTGTCCTCCTCGTCCTCGCCCGCCGCGGCGAGCACGGCCGCCCGCCGCAACAACCCGGCATGGGCCGCAAGGTCCGCGCCGTGCCCGGTGAGCAGTCCGGCCAGCTCGGCGGCTGTCTCACCGCGGGCCGCCTGGCCTGCCAGGCCGAGCGCGCTGGCCATGGAGTACGGCGAGTAGCAGGTGTCACCGCCGCGGGTCGCGAGCACCTCGTGCAGGGCCAGGGTGAAGCTCAGGTGAGCCAGTTCACTCGCGCTGTCAGCCATTCCCCGACGCTACCGTGAGATCGGCCTGCCCGGATGCCCGGCAGGGCAGGATCGAAGAAGTTCCACCTGCCCATCCGCGGATAGCCTCGGCCGCAGGGAGGCCGAGATGCCGCATATCGAGCTGGACAACGACGGGCCCGGGCTGGCCGGGCTGTTGCGATACCGGCCGGAGACCGCAGGTCCGCTCGCCGAACTCGCGCATGTACTGCTGCACGGGCCGAGCACCCTGTCGCCGGGCGAACGCGAGCTGATCGCGGCCAGGGTGTCGGAGGGCAACGAATGTCAGTTCTGCGCCACCGCGCATCATGCGGTGGCGCATGCCGCGCTCGGCCCGGACCCGGAGATCTCCGCCAAGCTGGCGGCACTGCTGGAGATCGCGGACCGGGTGCGCGAATCGGGCACCGCGGTGACCGGGTCGCAGGTCGCCGCGGCCCGCGCGGCGGGTGCCTCGGACCTGGAGATCCACGACACGGTGCTCATCGCCGCGGCGTTCTGCATGTACAACCGCTACGTCGACGGGCTCGGCACGGTCATGCCGGAGGATCCCGCCACGGACTTCGCGATCCATGCCCAGCATGTGCTCGCGCACGGCTACCGGGGGCCCGGCCGGCAGGACCGGGACACGGACTGAGACACGGCGAGCCGGTCACGAGCCATGCCGGCCGGTGTGCCAGGCATGCCAGGCATGCGCCTGGGCGTCGGTGAGCGCGGCGACCTGGTCGATCACCACGCGCAGCCGGGCCGGATCGTCCCCCGCGGCGTGCCAGGCCGGGTGGAAGGCCGGATCCAGCGACTCCGGCGCCCGCCGGGACAGCAGCTCGACCAGCTCGATCAGCACCTGGCGCTGGCCGTCCTGCATGGCAAGCCGCCGCCGGTCGCTCATCACGTACCGCAGGGCGAGTGCCTTCAGCAGGGCCACCTCCGCCTCGACCTGCTCGGGAACCCGCAGGTCGGCGGCGTAGCGGCAGAGCGGGCCCTCGCCGTAGGCCGCCCTGGTTCCGGTGACCGCCGCGGCGGCGAAGCGGCCCACCAGCTCGCTGGTCAGCCGCTTCAGCGCCACCTGCGCGGCCAGCGAGGAGTCGTAGCCGGGGCTGGCCACCGCGGCGACCACCGGCAGCCGCAGCAGTTCCCGTGCCGCATCCTCCAAAGTAGACAGCGATTTGGTGGAGAAGTGCTTCGCGGCCAGCTCGGCGACGGCGGCGCGTTCCCCGGGATCGGCCAGCACATGCAGGGAGATCCGGCCTGCCAGCACGCCGTCTTCCACGTCGTGCACCGAGTAGGCCACATCGTCGGACCAGTCCATGATCTGCGCTTCGAGGCACGGGCGACGCGGCGGCGCGCCGTCCCGGATCCAGGCGAGCACGTCCTCGTCGTCGGCATAGGCGCCGAACTTGGTCTCCCCGGCCGCCAGCGGCCAGGGGTACTTGGTGGCGGCGTCCAGGCAGGCCCTGGTGAGGTTCAGCCCGACGGCGGCGCCATCGGCGGTGAGCACCTTCGGCTCCAGCCTGGTGAGGATGCGCAGGGTCTGTGCGTTGCCCTCGAAACCGCCGCATTCCTTGGCCACCTCGGCCAGCGCCTGCTCGCCGTTGTGCCCGAACGGCGGGTGGCCGATGTCGTGTGCGAGGCCCGCGGTGTCCACCAGGTCCGGATCGGCGCCCAGTTCCTCGGCGATACCCCTGCCGATCTGGGCGACCTCCAGCGAGTGGGTCAGCCGGGTCCGCGGCACCCCGCTGACCTCGGCGCCCTCCCCCGGGCCGACCACCTGGGTCTTCCCGGCCAGCCTGCGCAGCGCGGCCGAATGCAGCACCCGCGCCCGGTCCCTTGCGAACGGGCTGCGCTCGTCCGCACGCGCGCCCGCCAGCACCGCGCCCTTGGGTGCTTCGGCGAGGCGGCGTTCGCGATCGTGCCGACCGTAGTGGTTCATCGAACGCAAGAATATGCGCAGGCACCGACGGGAGCAGCCCTCCGGCGCAAGACACCGGGATCAGCCCAGGCCCGCGCCGCCGATGTCCTCCGCGGGCATCTTGGACAGCCGGTAGTACAGCAGCGCGGCGGTCTCCCGGAAGATGTACTTCGCCTGGGTCTCCCTGGTCTGCACCACCGGACCGCTGTGCGTCGGCGAGGTCCATGCCCGCAGGCCGGAGTCGATGGCCATCGTCCTGGCCCGCAGCGAGTGCCACGGGTCGCTGACGATCACCGCGGTGTTCCAGCCGCGCTCCTGCACCCGGCTGGTGACCGCACGCAGGGTCCCCAGGGTGTCGCTGCCGGTGCCGACCGGCATGGTCGCCGCGCGGGGCACGCCCTGTTCGACCAGCCAGGCCGCCCCGGCCTCGGCCTCGGTGTAGTTGTCGCCTGCCCGGCTCCCGCCGGAGGTCACCACCGTGTCGGCGACCCCCTGCTGGTACAGGTCCCTGGCATGCGCGAGCCGGGCCTCGAAGATCTCCGATGGCCTGCCGTTGTACTGCGCCGCCCCGAGCACCACGATCACGTCCGCCCGGGTGCGGTCGTCCCCGCGGGCGTCCTGCCAGACCCGCAGCGCCGTGCCGCCGACCACCAGCATGGCGATCAGCACCGTACCGAGCACGGCACGACGTACCCAGCGCACGGGCCCCGGAGTCTGCACAGCACCAGTCACAAGGTCATCTTCCCAGAACCGGGCCTCAGCAGCCGAGCAGGCGGGGGGCCAGGTAGGCCTCCAGCTTGTCGATGGCCACCCGCTCCTGGCTCATGGTGTCGCGCTCCCGCACGGTGACCGCGTGGTCCTCCAGCGAGTCGAAGTCGACGGTGACGCAGAACGGGGTGCCGATCTCCTCGTGCCTCCGGTACCGCTTGCCGATCGAGCCCGCGTCGTCGAAGTCGACGTTCCAGTTGCGGCGCAACATGGTCGCGATGTCCCTGGCCTTCGGGGTGAGGTCGGCGTTACGGGAAAGCGGCAGCACGGCGACCTTGTACGGGGCCAGCCGCGGATCCAGTTTCAGCACCGACCGCTTGTCCACGCCGCCCTTGGCGTTGGGCACCTCGTCCTCGGTGTAGGCGTCCACAAGGAAGGCCATCATCGACCGCCCGACGCCTGCCGCGGGCTCGATAACGAACGGCCGGTACCGCTCACCCGAGGCCTGGTCGAAGTAGGAAAGGTCCACCCCGGAGTGGTTGGAGTGCGTGGTGAGGTCGAAGTCGGTCCGGTTCGCGATGCCCTCGAGCTCGCCCCACTCCTGGCCGGAGGAGAAGCCGAACCGGTACTCGATGTCCACGGTGCGCTTCGCGTAGTGCGAGAGCTTCTCCTTGGGATGCTCGTAATGCCGCAGGTTCTCCGAGCTGATCCCGAGATCGGTGTACCACTGGGTGCGGTTCTCGATCCAGTACTGGTGCCAGGTCTCGTCCTCGCCTGGCTCGACGAAGAACTCCATCTCCATCTGCTCGAACTCGCGGGTCCGGAAGATGAAGTTGCCGGGAGTGATCTCGTTGCGGAAGGACTTGCCGATCTGGCCGATGCCGAACGGCGGCTTCTTGCGCGAGGTGGTCTGCACGTTCAGGAAGTTCACGAAGATGCCCTGCGCGGTCTCCGGGCGCAGATAGTGCAGCCCCTCCTCGGTCTCCACCGGGCCGAGGTGCGTCTTGAGCATCATGTTGAACTCGCGCGGCTCGGTGTACTCGCCGCGGTTGCCGCAGTTGGGGCACGGCACATCGGAGAGGTCGTCCTCGTCGATCTCCTTGCCGGTGCGCTCCGCGTAGTCCTCGGCGAGCTGGTCGGCCCGGAACCGGCGGTGGCAGGAAAGGCATTCCACCAGCGGGTCGTGGAAGGCGTTCACATGGCCGGAGGCCACCCACACCGGGCGGGGCAGGATCACCGAGGAGTCGATGCCGACGACGTCCTCCCTGCCCTGCACCACGGCCTTCCACCACTGGCGCTTGATGTTGTCCTTCAGCTCGACGCCGAGCGGCCCGTAGTCCCACGCCGAGCGGGTACCGCCGTAGATCTCCCCGCACGGAAAGACGAAGCCACGACGCTTACACAGGCTGACAACGGTCTCAATGGTGTTGGCGGGCACCCACGCTCTCCAGACATGCGGGAACGGACGTTAATGACTCGACACGTCAGAGTATCCGGCCGCCCCGAACCGCATGCGAGGGGATTGCTACTCGCGGCCACCGATAGTTACGGGCTGCTCACCAACTCGGCGGTGACGATGCGGTTGTCCCGGTACCCGTCCGAGCCGCCGACGTAGTCGCCCCCGCAGGTGACCAGCACCAACCGGTGCGGGCCGTCCTGGCCGAACAACCGCTCGGCGTGCTCGGGCAGCTCGTCCTTGTGCAGGGTGAGCACCTCGGTGATCCGGTACACCCAGCGGCCGCCGCGGGTGTCCACCACGCTGACCCGCTGGCCGGGGCGGTCCCGCCACAGTTCCTCGAACGGGCCGGGCCGCTGTTTCCAGTTCACGTGCCCGGACAGCAGCGCCGCCCCCTGCGCGGCGCCGAGCTTCGCACCCCACCAGGTGGCCTCGTCCAGGTTGTCCGGGATCGGCAGCACGCCGTCGTGGGTCAGCTCCCGCCGGACCAGCTTCGCGGTGCCGCCCTCCGGCAGCCGTACGGTGCCCGGCCGTTGCTCGGGCTCACCGTCCGGTGTGGACGTGGCGGCGGGCAGCCGGACCGGCGTTCCCGGCGTGGCGAAGGTCTGCCGCTGCGGTTCGTCGGAGCCGGGCACCAGCAGCAGCACGCCGGCACCGATCGCCAGCACGGCAAGCACCCCGAGTACGGCGGCGAGCACCCGGCGCCGGCGGGTGGGCCCGCCGGCGCCCTCGGGTACGGGCTCGTCCATCTGCCTACTCGGTCGGTTCCGCCGCGCGGTCGCGCCGCCTGCCGCGCAGGGTGAGCAGCGCCCCGGCGCCCAGCACCAGGCCGCCGCCGATCAGCACGAGGCCGGTCGGGAAGCCACCCCGGTCCGCGGGCAGGTCGGCGACGGCCGCGGACACCGGTGCGGAGGAGGCACCGGCCGGGATCTTCACCGGCACGCTCGGCTGCTGCCCGCCGCCACCGGGCTGGACGGGCGTGAAGCCCTGCGGCAACGAGCAGCTCAGGCCGCCAAGCACGAGCGTGGTCGTCATGGTTCCCACGTCCTCGAACTTGGACCCCTCGGGTGCGGTGTCCTGGCTGTTGCGCGGGTCGTCACCCCGGTCGGCCTGCTGATCGCCCTCGGCGGCCCGCTGCTCGGTGGTTGCCTGATCGGCGGCGTCCTGGGTGCCTGCTTCCTGGTCGGCGTTGCCGGTGGCCCCGGCCTGGTCCCGGTTCTCCGCCGTGGCCGCCCCGTCCGGCTCGGCTTCCCGTTCCTTGCGCAGGTGGCTGGTGATGGTGACCTTCCACCCGGCGACACCGGTGACCGCGCCGTCCCGCCACTCCTGCTGCCGCAGCAACTGGTCGAAGGCGGTCACCCTGCTGATCGACACATCCGAGGTGGTCAGGTCGCGGTCATAGGGGACGGGCACCAGCTTCGTCTCGTCCCCCTCCTTCTGCTCGCGCCGGGGATCCATCGGCGGGCCGAACCCCAGCCCCTCGACCTCCAGCGGCTGGTCGCCCTCCGGCAGGTCCCGTGCGGCCAGGTTGCCTTCCTTGTCCAGCACCCACAGCTTCTCGGCGGTGGTCTCGCCGGTGACATTCTCCGGATCGGCGCACTCGAGCGTGTTGCGCACTCCCTGGAAGGCCAGCACCGTCTTGTCCTGCCCGCTCGACGGCTGCTGGAGATCCTGCAGGGCGTAGTTGGCCTCGGCCGTGGCCACGGGCACCGTGGTGTCCTTCAGGGCTGCGGTCACCCGGTGTTCCCGGCTCGGCACGCCCTCGGGGAACAGGCCGCCCGCCGGATCGAAGGTCCCGAAGCTCAGCCGGTAATGCCTGCCGACCGTGTCGTAGTCCTCCGGCGAGCGCGGCACCGTGGAGTTGTCCTGGGCCAGCGCGGACACCCCGGTACGCAGCGGCGACCGCTGGGTCTCGGTCACCAGGGTGAAAACTTTCTTCTGGCCGATCGGGTCGTGCACCTGCATCGAGGCCGCATTGGCAAAGGCCACCGGCCCGGTCTCCTCGCTCACCCCGGATGAGTCCTGCGCGGCGGCGGTGCCTGATCCGGCCGTGAGCGCGAGCGCCGCCGTGCCCGCAGCCAGCTTCGTCCCGAAACGAGTCATGTCTCCTCAGCCTCTGTCGCCAGTGCGGGAGCCGCCGGGTCTCGGCCGCTCCCTGATGGGTGGCACGCGCGGAACGTGACAACCGTTCACCTTGTCCCACGGCCGGGCCGTTTTCGCCGCAGATTTCCCCCAACGTCACCCGTATGGAGCAGTGTCCGCTGCCACGGCGTGACGGCGGCGCCCACTCGCGGGACAACACTAGGATGGACAGTGACTTCCCGACAACGGATAGCATTTTCTTATCCGGACCCGAGGACGAAGGCTGGAGATCGAGATGCCGACGGTGAGCCCGGACGCCGCGCCCCCTGGGTTGCCCGCGGATACCGAACAGCACGAGCACTCGGCCGCGCACACCCCGGCACCGCCGACCCCGCCACAACCCCCGGCCACGCTGTCCGCGGCAGGGGAACTGCTGCGCGCGCTGGCCGCGCCGGTGCGCATCGCCATCGTGCTCCAGCTGCGGGACGGGCACCGTTGCGTACACGAGCTGGTGGACGCGCTGGACACCGCACAACCCTTGATCAGCCAGCACCTGCGGGTGCTCAAGGCCGCAGGGGTGGTACGCGGGGAACGGCGCGGACGGGAAGTGGTCTACCGTCTGGTCGACGATCACCTCGCGCATATCGTGGTGGACGCCGTCGCACACGTAGAGGAGGGCGGGCATTCATGAACGGCCAGGCCACCCGGGGCCCTGCTCCCGTTCCCGGTCGCCGGGCCACCAAGCAGCGGGCCGCCGTGGTCGAGCTGCTGGACGAGATCGATGACTTCCGGTCCGCCCAGGAGCTGCACGACGAGCTGCGCAAACGCGGCGAGGGTATCGGCCTGACCACGGTCTATCGCACCCTGCAGTCCCTCTCCGAGGCCGGCGAGATCGACGTGCTGCGTACCGATGCGGGTGAGGCGATCTACCGCCGCTGCTCCTCGCATCATCACCACCACCTGGTGTGCAGGCACTGCGGCTACACGGTGGAGATCGAGGGACCCGCCGTGGAACGCTGGGCGGACAAGGTCGCGGTGGGCAACGGCTTCTCCGACATCAGCCACACCGTCGAGATCGCCGGTACCTGCGCCGCCTGCCGCGCCCGCGCCTCCTGACCCACCCAGGCGTCAGTACTCGTAGGGGTCCTCCGGGGCGGGGACCTCGCGCACGGTACGTACGGTGAGATCCGGGGTGTAACCGTTCTCCGCGGTGGCGGTATCCGGCACCGCCTGCCCGGTCACCTCGATCCAGGAGTCCGCAGGCAGCGCGATCGCCGTGGCCGCGGCCGGGCCGGTGAGCCGTACCGTCAGCGGGAAGGCATCGGCCGCGCAGCAGCTGATCCGCAGCCGCGCCAGCAGCGTGTCCCCGCCGTCGTGCACCACGAACCCGGACAGCGAGACGGTGCGGCCGTCCAGGGTGCCCCCGGAGTCCCAGCCTGCCCTGGTGACGAACTCCGACACCGGCAGCGGCACCACCTGCCCGGCAGGCAACGGCGGGAAGGTGGCGGCGTCCCTGGCGGCCTCGGTGCGCGGCGCCCTTGCCGGGGTGCGGGTGACCGAGTCCGAGCCCAGCGCGGGCGGGGCGATCAGGAACACCGCGAGCACCGGCACCATCAGCAGCCAGGCCGAGCGCGCGGGATGGTGGTGCTCATGCCCGCAGGCCTGCTCCTCCCTGGTGCCGCGCGCGGCCAGCAGGTCCCGCGCCATCGCCACCACACCGAGGATCACCATCACCGCTCCCCCGCCGAGTAACCACACCTGCTGCGAGGGCTTGACGTAGCGCAGGTAGTCGCCGTTGATCGCGATCTTCAGCAGGGCACCGCCGAGCAGCACCAGCAGGATGTTCTGCGTTTCCCGCCTCATCGCACCCCGCCCAGCACGAGCAGCCCGGCCGCGACCGCGCAGCCGATCGCCACCAGGAAGGTGGCCGGGGCGAAGCGCAGCGCGAAGGACCTGCCGAAGGTACCGGCCTGCAGCGCGAACAGCTTGATGTCGATGGCGGGCCCGACCACCAGGAACACCAGTTTCGGCAGCAACGGGACCGGCGCCAGCGAGGCCGCCACGAATGCGTCCGCCTCGCTGCACAGCGACAGCACCACGGCCAGCACGGCCATCACCACGATGCCGACCACAACCTGCTCGCCGAGCACCCCGAACCACTGGGCGGGCACCAGCACCCCCATCGCCGCCGACACCAGCGCGCCCA
Source organism: Amycolatopsis aidingensis (assembly GCF_018885265.1). Lineage (GTDB taxonomy): Bacteria > Actinomycetota > Actinomycetes > Mycobacteriales > Pseudonocardiaceae > Amycolatopsis > Amycolatopsis aidingensis. The sequence continues at coordinate 2,786,151 of NZ_CP076538.1, read as the reverse complement.
GCACCAGGAAGCCGCCCGCGTCCACCAGATCGGCCCGCGCGGTCTCGGCGAAGGTCTTCCACCGGTCCCCGCCCCGGACCTCGGGCAGCCTGCGCAGCGCCCGCTCGGCGATCCACTCCAGCTTGCCCCACCGCGCCCAGAGCCAGCCCATCACCATCGCGGTGGCCAGCGAGCCGAGGAACCGTGCCAGCACCATCCCCGGCTCGCCTGGGAAGGCGACCGCGGTGGCGACCAGCACGATCGGGTTCACCGCCGGGGCGGCCAGCAGGAAGGTCAACGCGGCGGCCGGTGCCGCACCCTGCCCGATCAGCCGCCGGGCCACCGGGACCGAGGCGCATTCACAGCCCGCCAGCGCGACCCCGGCGAGGCCGGCCACCGGCACCGCGGCGTTCTCCCGGCGTGGCAGCACCCTGCGCAGCACCCGCGCCGGGACGAAAGCGGCGATCGCTCCGCTGATCAGCACGCCGAGCACGAGGAACGGCAGCGCCTGCACGCAGACCGCAACGAACACCGTGGAGCCGGTGCGCAGCGCCGGTACGTCGAGCACCGACTGCAGCTGCGACTGGCCGAGGATGGCGATCAGCAGGATCCCGCAGAGCACCTCGATCGAGCTGATCCCACCCCGACGCCTGCGGCGGCGGGCCTGCCCATCCGCGGCAACGGTGGTTTCGGGAATCGTTTCCACTCAGGGGATGATGCCAGTCACCCCGCGGCGCCGTCGCCCGGCTCTGCTCCCGGGCCGAGCAGGTCGGTACGTACCTGCGAGGCGGTGGACACCACCAGCATCAGCAGGGTGCCCAGCGGGCCCGCCTCCATGCCCTCCGCAGGGAAGGCGTACCGCAGGGTCAGGTCGAGCCCGCGCTCGGTGTGCACCACCCCGAGCGTGCCGAACAGCCCCTGCCCGGCCCGCTCGGCCACGGAAGCGGCCAGCGCCCCGTCGTCCGGCAGGTCCCAGGCCACCACGCAGGTGAGGCTGAGTACGGTCAGCCCTTCGGCGAGCCGCGTCGCCTGCACCACGCAGGGGACGTCGGCATGCGAGAAGGTCAGCGCTCCGTCATCGTCGACCCGCACCTCCAGGTACCGCTCGAGCGCTTCTCTGGCGCGGCTCAGCAGCACGGCGGTATCCGCGGCCTCCGTGGTCATCACACCTCCGATAGGGCCCCGGATGATCCCGCGGCGTCGGCAGCATCGACAGCGGCCCCGAACCGCCGGTCCCGCTTGGCGAACTCCAGGCAGGCGTCCCACAGGCGGGTCCGGTCGAAGTCCGGGAACAGCGTGTCCTGGAACACGAACTCCGCGTAGGCGGACTGCCACAGCATGAAGTTCGAGGTGCGCTGTTCGCCGGAGGGCCGGAGGAACAGGTCCACATCCGGCATCTGCGGCTGGTACAGGTATTTGGCGATGGTGCGGTCGTCCACCTTGTCCGGGTTGATCTTGCCCTCGGCGGCGAGCCTGGCGATCTGCCGCACGGCGTCGCCGACCTCGGCCCGACCGCCGTAGTTGACGCACATCGTCATGTTGAGCCGGGTGTTGTGCCGGGTCTTCTCCTCGGCGTCCTGCAGCTCCTTGATCACGCTGCGCCACAGCTTCGGCCTGCGGCCCGCCCACCGGATGCGCACCCCGATCGAGCCGAGGTAGTCGACCTGGCGGCGGATGGTGTCCCGGTTGAAGCCCATCAGGAAGCGCACCTCATCCGGGCTGCGCTTCCAGTTCTCGGTGGAGAACGCGTATACCGACAGCCATTTCACGCCCAGCTCGACCGCGCCGCTGGCGACGTCGATCATCACGGCCTCGCCCCGTTTGTGTCCCTCGATCCGGGGCAGCCCACGCTGGTTGGCCCAGCGGCCGTTGCCGTCCATCACCAGCGCGACGTGATTGGGCACCAGCTCGGGCGGGATCCGCGGGGGCCGCGCGCCGGAGGGATGCGGGTCGGGCTCCCGCAGCTCGGGCCGTGCCGCGGCCTCACGTCCCCTGCGCCGCACCTGGTACCTCCACGTCCTCGGGCATGTCCTTGGGCATGTCACTGGGCAAGTCCTCGGGTAACTCGGTCGAGGTTAACCTGCCCGGGTTCAGCAGCTCCCGGCGCCGTTCGACCAGGGGCAACGACCGGAGCTGGCGTTCCAGGTGCCATTGCAGGTGCGCGGCGACCAGCCCGCTGACGTCCCGCCTGGTCCCCGGTGCGGTGCCCTCGGCCACCGCCCACTCGCCGTGCAGCAGCGCGTCCAGCAGGGTGAAGACCTCCGGCGCGGGGTGCACCGAGCCGGCGACCCGGCAACGCGGGCACAGCGCGCCGCCGGACTGCACGTTGAACGCCCGGTGCGGCCCGGGCTGCCCGCAGCGGGCACATTCACCGATCGCGGGCGCCCAGCCCGCGAAGGCCATGGCGCGCAGCAGGAAGGCGTCCAGTACCAGGGAGGCGTCCCTGCCGCCGTCGGCAAGCGCCCGCAACGCCCCGGTGACCAGCAGGTACAGCTTCAGCGCCGGCTCACCCTCCTCGGCGGTGAGCCGGTCGGCGGTCTCGGTGATCGCGCTGGCCGCGGTGTAGCGCTGGTAGTCGCCGACCAGCTGCACCGCGAAGGCGTCCACGGTCTGCACCTGGGTGATCACGTCCAGCGTGCGGCCGGTGTAGAGCTGCAGGTCCACATGGCCGAACGGCTCCAGGCGGGCACCGAATCGGGACCCGGTCCTGCGCACGCCCTTGGCGACGGCGCGCACCTTCCCGTGCCTGCGGGTGAGCAGGGTGATGATCCGGTCGGCCTCACCCAGCTTGTGCACCCGGAGCACGATTCCGGTGTCGCGATAGAGACTCACCGTCCTATCGTCTCACCCCGGTGCGACCCGCCGCGGTCAGCGCTGCCCTGGATACTGCGCCGGAGGCTGCGGATAGCCGCCCTGCGGCTGGACCGGATAGCCGCCGTAGGGCTGGGCCTGCTGACCGAAGGCGCCCTGCTGCGGGTACCCGTGCGCGGGCGCGGGCACCACCACGGTGCCGACCGCCTTGTCGGCGAAGGTCTGAGCCTTGTCATCCCAGAGCGGCCACAGGAAGCCGAGGTAGAGCGGCAGCCCGTCGATGATGTGCGCGAGATCGCGGACGAAGGCGTTGCCCGCGCCGATCGGCTGCCCGGTCTGCTCGCTGAGCAGCCGGATGCCGACCACCCTTCGGCCGAGGGACTGTCCGGTGTTGCCACCCTGGATCCACCGGTTGTAGATCGTCCAGCCCAGCCCGGCCAGGCCACCGATCCCGATCAGGATGCCGCCCACGGCGACCGAGGCCAGCATGACCAGGCCACCGATCAGGTAGACCACCAGCAACGGCGCCATGTCGATCAGGTAGGCGCCGACCCGCTGCCCCCAGCCCGCGTAACCACCGGGCGGGGTCATGCCATACGGATTGCCGCCTGGGTAACCGTAGGGCTGCTGGGGGTAGCCGGGTGGCTGCTGGCCGGGGAAGCCACCGGAAGGCGGGGGCTGCTGCCCGAAGCCACCCTGGGGCGGACCGGGGAAGCCACCGGACGGCGGGCCCTGCGGAGGCGGCGCGGACGGGCCCGGCTGGCCGTAGCCGGGCTGCTGACCGTAGCCGGGCTGGCCGTAGGGCTGCTGCTGGCCGTACGGGTTGGTCATCGGGTCTGTCTCCCCCTTGCTCGGTTCCCCATGGGCAACAGGTGCGGGCGGAGCGTACCGTCCCGGCGCCGTGCCTGCCGTCACCGCCTGCGGCCGGGGCACCGATCCTCAGAAACCGAGCCTGCGCAGCTGCTTGGGGTCGCGCTGCCAGTCCTTGGCCACCTTGATGTGCAGGTCGAGATACACCTTGCTGCCCAGCAGCGCCTCGATGTGCCTGCGCGCGGTGGCGCCGACCTGCTTGAGCCGCTCGCCCTTGTGCCCGAGGATGATGCCCTTCTGGCTGGGCCGCTCCACATACACCAGGGCGTACACGTCCACCAGGTCCGCGCGGCCGTCCCGGGGATGCATCTCCTCCACGGTCACCGCGATGGAGTGCGGGAGCTCGTCGCGCACCCCCTCCAGCGCGGCCTCCCTGATCAGCTCGGCGACGAGCGTCTGCTCCGGCTCGTCGGTGAGATCGCCGTCCGGGTACAGCTGCGGCCCCTCGGGCAGCCTGCCGACCAGCAGGTCGGCGACCGTGCCCACCTGGAACCCGTCCACAGCCGACACCGGCACCAGTTCGGCGAAGTCCATCAGTTCCTGCAGGGCGACCAGCTGCTCGGCGACCCGGTCCTGGGACACCAGGTCGGTCTTGGTGACCACGCCGAGCACCGGGGTGCGCCGGGCGACCTTGCGCAGCTCGGTGGCGATGTACCGGTCCCCGGGGCCGATCTTCTCGTCGGCCGGCACGCAGAACCCGACCACGTCCACCTCGGCCCAGGTGGAGTGCACGATGTCGTTCAGCCGCTCACCGAGCAACGTGCGCGGCCGGTGCAGCCCGGGTGTGTCGATGATCACCAGCTGCGCGTCCGGCCGGTGCACGATGCCCCTGATCGCGTGCCGGGTGGTCTGCGGTTTGCTGGAGGTGATCGCCACCTTGGAGCCGACCAGCGCATTGGTCAGCGTGGACTTGCCCGCGTTCGGCCTGCCGACGAAGCAGGCGAACCCGGACCGGTGTTCGGGAGTGGTGTTCACGACTGGCGCAGGACCTCCTGCACCGATCCGGACGAGTCGGCGCGGTAGATGGGCGCCTTCTCGGCGATGTCGCGCACGGCATGCACGGAGGCCTGGTCGAACAGGGGCTCGTCGGTGACGATCGCCGCGGCCTCCAGGTTCTCCGCCCCGCTCGAGACGGCGGCGGCCACCGCGGCCTGCAGCGCGGTCAGCGCGAAGGAGCGGAGCCGGACCGTGGTCGCGGCGTAGGTCCGGCCGTCGGTGTCCCGTACCGCGGCACCCTCGGCGGCCTGGTTCCTGGCGCGCGCCGACCTGGCCAGCGTCACGAGCTTCTCGTCCTCGGGATCCATCGTCACCTTCGCAACTCGTGCGCCCGGCCTCGCCGTGCGCTTTCAGGCATGGTCGACATTCCTGTCTCGTTCGTCGTGTTCGGCCACGGCCGTCCCGGCTCCCTGGCGGGAGTTCGCGGTGTCCAGCCGGATCCGCGGACCGGTGATGCTGTCGTCGCAGGGCCGCACGACCACGGTGGTGATCCGCATCCGGCCCCTCCGGTCCTTGCCGCCCTCCGCATGCAGGCGCAGGCCGGCCACCTCGGCTTCGGCGCCGGGCAGGGGCACCCTACCGAGCCGTTGCGCGAGCAGCCCGCTGACCGTCTCCACGTCGTGGTCCTCCAGCTCGACCCCGTACAGCTCGCCGAGGTCACTCGCGCCGAGCCGGGCCGACACCCGCACCGAGCGCTCGTCCAGGTACTCCACCGGCGGGCGTTCCTCGGTGTCGGACTCGTCGGTGATCTCGCCGACGATCTCCTCCAGGATGTCCTCGATGGTCAGCAGCCCGGCCGTGCCACCGTACTCGTCCACCGCGATCGCCATGTGGTTGCGGGAGCGCTGCATGTCCTTGAGCAGCTCGTCCAGCCGCTTGGAGTCCGGCACGTAGCCCGCCGGGTTCATCAGCTCCTGTACCGGCCTGCTGGAACCGCCCTCGGCGAGATAGGCCTGCACCAGGTCCTTGAGGTTGACCACGCCGACGATGTCGTCCACCGACTCACTGATCACCGGTACCCGGGTGAACCCGGTGCGCAGGGAGAGCGCAAGCGCCTGCCGGACGGTCTTGGTCTGCTCGATCCAGACGATCTCGGTGCGCGGCACCATGACCTCGCGGGCCACCGTGTCGCCCAGCTCGAACACCGAGTGGATCATCTCCCGCTCGTCGGTGCCCACCACCCCGCGTTGCTCGGCGAGGTCGACCAGTTCGCGCAGCTCGATCTCGGAACTGAACGGCCCCTCCCGGAAGCCCTTGCCGGGGGTGATCGCGTTACCGAGCAGGATCAGCAGCTTGCTCAGCGGCCCGAGGACGGAGCCGAGTACCCGGACCGGCCCCGCGACCAGCAGCCCGACCCGGTAGGGGTGCTGGCGGCCGACCGTACGCGGCCCGACCCCGATGACCACGTAGCTGAGCACCACCATGACCAGCACGGCCACCAGCACGGCCAGCCATGCCGGTTCGATCCAGTCCACGAACACCAGGGTGACCAGCACAGTCGCGGTGAGTTCGCAGGTGGTGCGCAGCAGCAGCAACAGGTTGATGTGCCGCCTGCGTTCGTCGATCACCAGGGAGAGCTGGCGCGCGCCGAAGCGGCCGAGCCGCACCAGCCCGTCGGCCCTGGCCCGGGACACCGTGCTCACCGCGGCGTCGGCCGCCGCGAACACGCTGCCCAGCAGGACCAGCACCACGGCGATGAGCAGCAATGGCGTGGAGTCGGTCACGGCACCGCCTAGGAGGTGGGATCCGCGGGGGCGCCGTCCAGGCCCGCGGTGCCGAGCAGGCGGTCATCCGCGCTGCGCTGCGCGTCCCGCTGCCGTGCCGCCCTGGCCGCGGTCTGGAACTCGGCGAGGATGCGCTTCTGCAGGCCGAACATCTCGCGTTCCTCGGCGGGCTCGGCGTGGTCGTATCCGAGCAGGTGCAGCACCCCGTGCACGGTGAGCAGATGCATCTCATCGGCCAGCGAGTGGCCCGCGGTGCGCGCCTGGTCTTTGGCGAAGGCTGGGCAGAGCACGATGTCCCCGAGCAGCGCGGGCGAGGCCTCGGCCGCGTCCGGCCTGCGGGTGGACTCCAGCTCGTCCATCGGAAAGGCCATCACGTCGGTGGGCCCTGGCAGGTCCATCCAGCGTTCGTGCAGGTCTTCCATCACGTCCAGGGTGACCAGCAGGACCGAAAGCTCGGCCTGCGGGCTGACCTCCATCTTGTCCAGCGCGAACCGCGCCGCGGACACGATCGAGGCCTCGTCCAGCCGCATCCCGGACTCATTGGCGATCTCGATACTCACCGCCGGCCCTTCCACCCGTTGCCGGGCTCCTCGTTGGTCGCCTGCCATTTCTCGTAGGCGTCCACGATGTCGCCGACCAGCTTGTGCCGCACCACGTCCTCACTGGTGAGGTTGGTGAAGTTCAGGTCGTCCACGCCGTCCAGGATCTCCTGCACGATCCGCAGGCCGCTGCGCTGCCCGCTGGGCAGGTCGACCTGGGTGACGTCGCCGGTGACCACGACCTTCGATCCGAACCCGAGCCGGGTGAGGAACATCTTCATCTGTTCCGGGGTGGTGTTCTGCGCCTCGTCCAGGATGATGAAGGCGTCGTTCAGGGTGCGCCCGCGCATGTAGGCCAGCGGGGCGATCTCGATCGTGCCGGCCTGCATCAGCCGTGGGATGGACTCGGGGTCCACCATGTCGTGCAGGGCGTCGTAGAGCGGCCGCAGGTACGGGTCGATCTTCTCGTACAGCGTGCCGGGCAGGTAACCCAGCCGCTCCCCAGCCTCGACCGCGGGCCGGGTGAGCACAATCCGGTTCACCTGCTTGGCCTGCAGGGACTGCACGGCCTTCGCCATGGCGAGGTAGGTCTTACCGGTGCCCGCGGGCCCGATGCCGAACACCACGGTGTGCCCGTCGATCGCCTCGACGTACCGCTTCTGGTTCAGCGTCTTCGGCCGGATGGTCCGCCCCCTGCGGGACAGGATGTCCATGCTGAGCACCTCGGAGGGTGCCTCGGCGCCACCTGCGGAAAGCATCGACACGGTGCGCCGTACGGCGTCCGGGCCGACCTCCTGGCCGCGTCCGGCCAGGGTCACCAGCTCGGCGAACACCCGTTCGGCGAAGGCGACATCGGCCGGTGCGCCGGTGAGGGTGACTTCGTTTCCCCGCACGTGCACGTCGGCGTCGAGCAGATCCTCGGCCACCCGGAGGTTCTGGTCGCGCGAGCCCAGCAACGGGAGCAGGGCCGTCTCGGGAACGGGGAACTTGGACTGTGCGGACTGGACGACCGCCTCGGTCGCCTGCGGTGGGACGCCCTCGGGGAGGTCGGGTCGGGCGGCTCCACCCTGTGCGGTACCGGCCACGTGCGCTCGGGCCTGCTTTCTGCGCGTTCGCTGCTCGTCGGGTCTGGTCTTGAACGCCCCCGATGCTAACGGTACCGGGGGCGAAGGGCAGGCGATTACCCGTCGTGTGGGTTGCCCCTTCCCTCGTAACGTCCGAAGAAGCCGAGCTGTTCCCCGCCGAGGACGTGCGCGTGCACGTGGAAGACGGTCTGCCCGGCGTCCCGCTCGGTGTTGAACACCACCCGGTATCCGGAGTCCACGATGCCTTCCAGCTCCGCCACGGCGCGCGCAGTGGTGATCACCTCGGCCAGCAGCTCCGGCTCGGCGGCGAGTTCGGCCACGTTGCGGTAGCGGGTTTTCGGCACCACCAGCACATGCGTCTTCGCCTGCGGGTTGATGTCCCGGAACGCCAGGGTGTTGGGGGTCTCGTGCACGATGTCGGCCGGGATCTCCCGAGCGATGATCCGCTCGAACAGGTTCTCCGCTTCACTCATGGCCCAGAGCCTAGAACCCGGTGCCGCCCACCGCGCCACCCATGTACGCCAACGGCCAACGCGTGCGCGTGGAGGGCCAAAGCGTGCGCGGGAACGGCAAACACACCGCCCCGCCGTGTTTGCCCGCCACATCCACGCGTTTGCCCGCCACAACCGCGCATTGGCCGTCCACATACACGTAACCCGTTATTCCAACGAGCCGTGGGGCGGTCGTGGGGGTCTGGGGGGCTCGCCCCCCAGAAAACACACTTCACCACCCAAGAGGGAACTGGTAAGCGACTAGACCGCCGCGGGGCGGTGAAGCCTGGGGGTCGCTCCACCGCCACCGCGGCTCCGCCGGACCGAGGGGGGAGGTGTCCGGCGGGGCTTCGCCACTAGGCCGAGCATACCGGAGGGTTTGTCCCCCGGTGCGCCAACCGTGTGTGGCGTGTTAATTAACGAGAGTAACGGCTGCCCCCGGGATCGCGCCACCACCCCACCCGAAATGGCCTAGAAAATTTTCCGGGTTCCGAAGATTAACGCTACTCGGGCGCACTGTCAGTGTACTCCCATCGAGTGGTGAGCGCCCCGAGCGCACCGAGCGTAACCGCGGCCGCGGTGGAGGCCCGCAGCACCGAAGGGCCGAGCCGCACCCCTTCGGCACCGGCTTCGACCAGCAGTTTCGTCTCCTCCGGCGCGATGCCGCCCTCGGGTCCCACGATCACCAGCAGCTCACCGGATTCGGGCAAAGGGGTGCCCGCAATCGAGTGCGGTGCCCCGGCGTCCAGGATCAGAGCCCGGGTGGCCCGGCGTACGGCCGCGGCCAGTGCCGGGGTGTCCACCGGCTCGCCGACCTCCGGCACCCGGGCCCGGCGGGCCTGTTTGGCCGCGGAGCGGACGGTGCCGCGCCATCGGGCCAGCGCCTTGGCGCCGCGGGGCCCCTCGTCCCATCTGGCCACGCACCGGGCGGCCCGCCAGGGCAGCAGGGCGTCCACCCCGGCCTCGGTGGCCAGCTCGACGGCCAGTTCCCCGCGGTCGCCCTTGATCAACGCTTGTGCGACGGTGACCCGCAGGGCAGGAGCGGGCTGCACCGCACGCCGTTCCACCCGTAGCTCGAGTTCGGGCTCGCGGCCGGCCCGGACGGCTTCGACCACGCAGTAGGCGATCCCGCCCGTGCCGTCGGAGAGGGCCAGTCGTTCCCCGGCACGGGTGCGCCGCACCGTGCCTGCGTGCCGGGCCTCCTCGCCGGTCAGCACGGTCCGCTCCCCCGCGGGAAGCTCGGCCACCAGGAACAGCGGCGGCGTGCTGTCCGGCACGCTAGCGGTGGCTCTTGGCGCGCAGCTTGGAGAACAGCCCGCCGTGCTTGCTGCCGTTGCCGGAGAGCGCCGACTCCTCGCCGCGCCGCTGGGCCAGCTCGCGCAGCAGCTCCTGCTGCCCCTCATCCAGCTTGGTCGGCACCACCACGTCGATGTGCACGTGCAGGTCGCCCCGGCCGTCGACCCGCCCGGAGGAGCGCAGCCGCGGCATGCCCTTGCCGGTGAGCACGACCTCGGTACCGGGCTGGGTACCCGGCTCGATCTCGATCTCGTGCTCGCCGTCGATCAGCGTCTCCATCGGGATGGTGGCGCCGAGCGCGGCGGTGGTCATCGGGACCCGGAGGTTGCAGTGCAGATCGTGCCCCTGCCGCAGGAAGACCTCGTGCGGTTCCTCGTCCACCTCCACGTACAGGTCGCCCGCGGGCCCGCCGCCGGGGCCCACCTCGCCCTGGCCGGACAGCCGGATCCGCATCCCGTCGCCGACCCCCGGCGGGATCTTGGCGGTGACATCGCGGCGCGCCCGGACCCTGCCGTCACCACCGCATTGCCGGCACGGGTTGGTGATCACCTCGCCGAAGCCCCGGCAGACCGGGCACGGCCGTGCGGTGACCACCTGGCCGAGGAAGGAACGCTGCACCGACTGGATCTCGCCCTGTCCGCCGCAGGTGTCACAGGTCTGCGTGGTGGCGCCCTCCGCGCTCCCGGCACCCCGGCATTGGTCGCAGAGCACGGCCGTGTCGACCGTGATCTCCTTGTCCACGCCGGTGGCGCACTCCTCGAGGGTCAGCCCGAGGCGGATCAGGGCGTCGGAGCCCGGCTGCACCCGGCTGCGCGGGCCACGGCCGCGGCCGCCGCCACCGCCGGTGGCCGCGCCGAAGAAGGCGTCCATGATGTCGCCGAGACCGCCGAAGCCGGCGAACGGGTCACGCGCACCGCCGCCGCTCGCGCCGTTCTCCATCGGGTCGCCGCCGAGGTCGACGATCTTGCGCTTCTGCGGGTCGGAGAGGACCTCGTATGCGGTCGTGACCTCACCGAACTGCCGTTGGGCGTCCTCGGACGGGTTCACATCCGGGTGCAACTCCCGCGCGAGCTTCCGGTAGGCGCGCTTGATCTCCTGATCACTCGCGTTCTTGGCTACCCCCAGGGTGCCGTAGTAGTCCCTCGCCACCGTACTTGCCATCCTCCACAGTTGGTCATGTACCGCACCGGCTAGCTGCCGACCAGGATCTGGCCGACGTAGCTGGCCACCGCACGCACCGCGGCGATCGTGCTCGGGTAGTCCATCCGGGTCGGACCGACCACCCCCATACCGCCGAGCAGCAGGTCGTCCATCCCGTAACCGATCGACACCACCGAGGTGCTGCGCATTTGCTCGTCTTCATTTTCCTCGCCGATACGCACCGTCACCGCACCGGGGTTCCGTGCGGCGGCGAGCAGTTTCAGCACGACGACCTGCTCCTCCAGCGCCTCCAGCACCTGGCGCAGGGAGCCGGGGAAATCCGCCACGTTGCGGGTGAGATTCGCCGTGCCGCCGAGCACCAGCCTTTCCTGCGGGTGCTCGACCAGCGACTCCACCAGTACCGTACAGACTCTGGTCATCGGGTCGCGCAACTCGGCCGGTGCCTGCTCGGGCAACTCGGCCACCTTCGCCGCGGCCTCGGCGAGCCGTTGCCCCGCCAGGGCCGAGTTCAGCACCGTGCGCAGCCGGGCAACGCCGTCCTCGGTCACCACGTCGCCGAGGTCCACGGCGCGCTGGTCCACCCGCCCGGTGTCGGTGATCAGCACCAGCATCAACCGGGCCGGGGTGAGCGAGACCACCTCCACGTGCCGGACCGTGGAATTGGTGAGTGTGGGGTACTGCACGACGGCGACCTGGCGGGTGAGCTGAGCGAGCAGCCGCACCGAGCGGCGCAGCACGTCCTCCAGGTCGATCGCGCCGTCCAGGAAGTTCTGGATGGCCCGCCGCTCGGCCGTGCTCAAGGGCTTGATCTCGGAGAGCCGGTCGACGAACATCCGGTAGCCCTTGTCGGTGGGGATCCGGCCGGCACTGGTGTGCGGCTGCGCGATGTAGCCCTCCTCCTCCAGCGCCGCCATGTCATTACGCACGGTGGCGCTGGACACACCGAGATTGTGCCGGTCGACCAGGGCCTTCGAGCCAACCGGCTCTTGGTTCGACACGTAGTCGGCGACGATGGCGCGCAGCACCTCGAACCGTCGCTCGTCGGTATTGGCCACCCGCACCTCCGTTTCGTCGACCCGGGCCTCGGAGCCGCCCGATCCCGAGTTTACGGACTTCACCCGTGTCCAGGCCCCGGCCGGGTTCCGAGCAAGCAACGGAGCAGAGTCTCAGGAGGTCACCGCGCCGCGGTCGAGCTCGAGGCTGGCCAGATCGGCGGCCGCCCTTCCGGCAGCCCAGCCCGCTCCGTCCCGTACGAAGCCCGCCTTCTTCTCGTAGAGGAAGCCGCCGAACATCTCGTCGACCGCGGCGTCCACCGCCTCGCCACGGTCGGCGAGCACCGGCAGCAGCCGCGGATCCTCCACGAGGTCCCGGGCGGCGGCCTCCTGGGAGGTCAGGCGCTCACCGATCCGGACGGCGTACGCGATCAGGAAGGACTTCCGGAAGGAGCGCGTGCGGGAGCCGCCGGTGCGGGTCTTCTGACTGCCCTCGGCCACCATGGCCTTGGTCGCCTGGACCAGCAGCGACGTGACCAGCAGCTCGACGATCTCCAGGTCCATCTCCTCGCCGACCAGCGAAACGAAGCCGATCTTGTCGTGGTGCACCGCGCGCGACCGGTTGGCCTCGGCGATCACGTGCACCAACTGCGCCTTGGCGTCGGCGTACGGGCTGTCCAGCCAGACCCGGCGGGAGGTGGCAACCTGCGGCTGATGCGTCTCCGCGTCGAGCAGCGCACGTTCGAAGGCGTGCCGGTTCATCAGCTCCTGCGCCTTCGCCGACAATGCCTCCGCTTCCTCGGGGTAGTCGGTGGACTCCGCCTTGGCCAGCAGCGCGCGGACCCTGGACAGCACCTTCTGGTCGACACCTGTCACCGCCGCGTGCCGGGTGGCGGTCCCCGGCAGCGGCAGGATGCGCGGCAGCTCTGGCAGCGAGACCAGCAGGCCGAGCAGCGTGATTACCGTGACGACGGCCTGCTCCATGCCGACACGCCGGCGCTCGGCCCACTGCTCGAGATACGGGCGGGACTCGTCCCACCAGCGGACCGCCTCCAGCTCCCCCAGCTGGTCGGCCCATCGCTCGTGCACGCCGGCCGGGGCGTACTGGGCGTGTTCGGCCGCGATGGCATCGATGACCAGCCCGGCCGCGCGGGCATCGAGGCGGCGGCGGGTGACCTGCCAGAGGTCGACCGGCAGCCAGCCGCGTTCCCACAGGCCGCCGAGCACCCAGCCGAACGCCAGGCCGGCCCCGGCGCAGAGCGTCGCCCGCGGGACGCCGGACCGGGCGCTCGCGAGCTCCGCGGCGTAGGCGGCCGGCGCGGACTGGTCACCGTGCAGGTGCGCGTTCGCCGCCGCGAGCAGCGTCGTGGCGACCCGCTCACCCGCCGTGGGCGGCGCGGTCCCCCGACAGCGCGGGCAATCGCAGTCCTCCCCGGCATAGCCGCCTCGCGGCGGAGTGGGACCACGTCGCTGCCGGGCCCGCTCCTTCGCCTTGGCGCCGCGCTTCTCCCGATTCCGTCGGCTCATGGCCACCCCCTCCGTCTCGCGTGATCGAAGCGGGACTCACGGTAGCGGAGGGCTACGACATTCCGACCGGGCACGGGATCGGGCAGCGGGCCGGACGAAGGGACCGGGCGCAGACAAAGGACGCGGCCACCGCGCCCCTCCCACTCGCTTCGGCGAGGTTGATATCGCGGTGGCCGCGTCCCTGATCACCCCCAGTGGATCAGTTGTCGTAGTACAGGTTCCAGTCCAGGATGTCCTCCTGGCAGTAGTACACGCTCCACTTGCCGGCATCGAGCCCCCACTCGCCGACGGAACGGCACTCACTGAGCGTCCAGTAGTCGTCGTAGAACTTCATGCCGTTGATCGTGGCCTGGCCGTCCGGCTGTGCCGTGGTGGCCGCGTTCGCAGGCAGTGCCGCCACGGTCATGGCGGTGAACGCCAGACCGAGCCCCACGGCGGCCTTCCTGACAAGCCCGTTCGATCGCATGGACTTCCCCCTTACCTGTCATCTCGGTTCCGCGGCGGCGCGGTTGTGCACCACCGCGCCTGCGATCTCCACACTGGCCTGCCCGCCCTGCACGCACCCTGTGCGGACCTTGAACCGGTGCGCAGAGTTCCGATATGCAGGGTTCACGCAGTCGACCCCGGAGGAACGACGTGGCGGTCACGTTCGGCGTGCTCGGCGAGATCGAGGCATGGCGCGACGACAAGCCCGTCGAACTCGGCCACCTGCGGCAGCGATGCGTGCTCGCGGCGCTGCTGGCCGATGCCAACCGGGCCGCCTCCGCGGACCAGCTGGTGGACAGGGTGTGGGGTGACCGGGTTCCGGACCGCGCCAGGCACGCGCTCTACAGCTACCTTTCCCGGCTGCGCAGGGCGTTGCGCCCGGAGGTGGAGATCACCCGGCGGTCCGGCGGCTACCTCCTCGTCGTCGACGAGGGGGCCGTGGACCTGCACCAGTTCCGCGAACTGACCGAGCGGTCCCGGTCCGCCACCGGAGACGGCGAGGCAGTGGACCTCCTGGACCGGGCGTTGCGGCTGTGGCGAGGCGAGGCGTTCTCCGGCCTGGACACGCCCTGGTTCACCCTGCTGCGCAACCGGCTGCACGAGGAGCGACTCACCGCCCGGCTCAGGCGCAACGACCTCGCGTTGCGCCTGAGCCGGCATGCCGAGCTGGTGCCCGAACTGCTCGATGACGCCGCCGCGCATCCGCTGGACGAGCACATCGCTGGCCAGCTGATCCTGGCCCTGTACCGCGGTGGCCGCCAGGCCGAGGCACTGGAGCACTACCAGCGGGTACGCGAGCGGCTGGTGACCGAACTGGGCACCGACCCGGGACCCGAGCTGCGGGCACTGCACCAGCAGGTGCTCGCCGCCGACCCGGACCTGGCCTCGCCCGCGGCGGCGGAGGAGGCGGCAGCCGTGGCGGTGCCCCGGCAGCTTCCGGCCCCGCCGCCGCTGTTCGTCGGCCGCGCCGACGAACAGGGGCGGCTCGACGCGGCGCTGAGCACCGGCGACGGCACGGTGCCGGTCGCCACGATCAACGGCCCCGGTGGCATCGGCAAGACCTGGCTCGCCCTGCGCTCGGCACACCGCCACCTCGGCCGGTTCCCGGACGGGCAGCTGTACGCGAACCTGCGCGGCTTCGATCCGAAGAACGAACCGCTGGAAGCCGCCGATGTGGTGCGCGGATTCCTGGACGCCTTCGGGGTACCGCCGGAGCGGGTACCAGACGGCTTCGACGCACAGGCGGCCATGTACCGCAGCCTGCTGGCCGACCGCCGCGTGCTGGTCGTGCTGGACAACGCGCGGAATACCGAGCAGGTGCAGCCGCTACTGCCGGGCAGCCCGGGCTGCCCGGTCCTGGTCACCAGCCGCGACCGGCTGGCCGGGCTGGTGACCACGCACAACGCCCTGCCGATCGCGCTGGACACGTTGACCGGCCCTGAGGGCACGGCCCTGCTGGCCGGCAGGCTCGGCCGGGAGCGGGTGGCGGCAGAACCGGAGGCGGTGTCCGATCTGATCGACCGGTGCGCCCGGCTACCGTTGGCGCTGGGGATCGTGGCGGCGCGGGCCACCACCAACCCGGGCCTGTCCCTGCGGGCACTGGCCGACGAGCTGCGCGGAGAGCGGGACCGGCTCACCGCGCTCGAGGCGCTCACCACGGACGAGACCGCCACCGACATCCGCGCCGTGACCTCCTGGTCGTACCACGCGCTGGCCCCGCAGGCGGCCCGGCTTTTCCGGTTGCTCGGATTGCATCCGGGGTGGGACGTCAGCCTGCACGCCGCGGCCTCGCTCGACGGGAGTGACCTGTCCACGACGCGCAGGCTGCTCGAGGAGCTGACCCGGACACATCTGCTGGAGCAGCACGCCCCTGGCCATTACCGCGCGCACGACCTGCTCCGCGCCTACGCCGCGGAACGCGCAGCCGAGGAGGAGACCGAACCGTCCCGGCAGGCGGCCACCCACCGCCTGCTGGACCACTACCTGCACACCGGTTTCGCCGCCGAACGGCATCTCGCGCCGCACTGGGAGGCGATCGCCCTCGCTCCGCCGCTGCCCGGGGTCACCGCGCGAGAGGTCGCCGACTACCCGGAGGCGATGGCGTGGTTCAGCACCGAGCAGCCGAACCTGCTCGCGGCCGTGGACCACGCCGTGCGGGAGGGCTTCGACACGCATGCCTGGCAACTGCCCTGGACGTTGAGCACCTTCCTGAACCGGCAGGGCTACTGGCGGCACCGGGCCGCCACCCAGCAGACCGCGCTGGCGGCGGCCGACCGGCTCGGTGACCGTACCGCCAAGGCCACCACCCATCACCTGCTCGGGCGCGGATACGCCATCCTGGGCGAGGACCACAAGGCGCGCACGCATCTCGACCGTGCGCTCACCCTGTTCGGCGAGCTCGGCGACCGCACCGGCCAGGCAACCACCCGGTTCTCCTTCAGCCAGCTCAGCGCGCAACAGCAGCGGCCGACCGAGGCGCTGGAGCACAGCAGGCATGCGCTCGAGCTGTACCGGGACACCGGCAACAAGGTGTGGGAGGCGTTCGCACTCAGCGCCGTCGGCAGGTGCGAGGCCATGCTCGGGCAGGACCGGCGGGCACTGGCCCACTGCCACGAGGCCCTCGAGCTGTTGCGCGTCCTCGGCAACCGGGACGGGCAGGCGCACACCCTGCACGGCATCGGCTACGCGCACCAGAACCTTGGCGAGCACGCCCAGGCCGCCTCGTTCTACCAGCGGGCCGCGCCGCTGTTCCGGGAGCTAGGCGACCACTACCACGAGGCCACCGCGCTGCGCTGCCTCGGCGACGCCCGGCACGCAGGCGGGGAACCACAGCGGGCCCGCGAAGCCTGGCAACGGGCGCTGGACATCCTGGACGGCGTCGGCCACCCCGACGCCGACGCCGTCCGTGCCCGCCTCGCGTCCTGAACGTGGCGTTGCGGACGTCAGTCGCCGCGAACGTGGTGTTTGGGACGTCCAACGTCTCGAACGTGCCGTTCAGGGCTCGCGGCGGGTGGTGTCGGCTGGGAAGGCCAGGTTGACGCCGGCATGCGACTGGTCCGGCCAGCGTTCGGTGACCACCTTGGTCCGGGTGTAGAAGTGGAAGCTCTCCGGCCCGTAGGCGTGGCTGTCCCCGAACAGCGAGTCCTTCCACCCGCCGAAGGAGTAGTACCCGACCGGTACCGGTATCGGCACGTTCACCCCGACCATGCCCACCTCGACGTCCTTCTCGAACCGGCGGGCCGCCGCGCCGTCCGCGGTGAAGATCGCGGTGCCGTTGCCGTAGGCGTTGTCGTTCACCAGCTCCACCGCCTCCTGGTAACCGGAGGCCCGCACCACGCACAGCACCGGGCCGAAGATCTCGTCGGCGTAGATGGACATCCCTGGCCGGGCGTGGTCGAAAAGGCTCGGGCCGAGCCAGAAGCCTTCCCTTGCCCCGTCCGGCTGGACCGTACGGCCGTCCACCACCAGGGTGGCGCCCTCGCGGACACCGGCGTCCAGGTAGCCGGCGACCCGGTCCCGGTGCGCGGCGGTGACCAGCGGGCCCATCTCGGAGTCCGGCTTGCGGCCGTCACCGACCCGGATCCGGCCGATCCGCTCGGCGATCCGGGCCACCAGGTCGTCGCCGACCGGGTCCACCGCCACCACCACGGAGACCGCCATGCACCGCTCCCCCGCCGAGCCGAAACCGGCCGAGACCGCCGCGTCCGCTGCCAGGTCGAGGTCGGCGTCCGGGAGCACCACCATGTGGTTCTTGGCGCCGCCGAGGGCCTGTACCCGCTTCCCGTGCGAGGTCGCGGTCTGGTAGACGTAACGCGCGATCGGGGTCGAGCCGACGAAGGAGATCGCCCGCACCTGCGGATGCTCCAGCAGCCCGTCCACGGCGACCTTGTCCCCGTGCAGCACGTTCAGCACGCCAGGGGGCAGCCCGGCCTCGGCGAACAGCTCGGCGAGGAACACCGCGGCCGAGGGATCCTTCTCGCTCGGCTTGAGCACCACGGTGTTGCCGCAGGCGATCGCGCTTGGCACGAACCACAGCGGCACCATCGCGGGGAAGTTGAACGGGGAGATGACCCCGACCACCCCCAGCGGCTGGTGTGCGGAGTGCACGTCGACCCCGGTGGAGACGTTGCCGCTGAATCCGCCCTTGAGCAGCTGCGGGGCCCCGCACGCGAACTCCACGTTCTCCAGTCCCCGCTGGACCTCGCCCGCGGCGTCGGACTCCACCTTCCCGTGCTCGGCGCTCACGATCCTGGCCAGCTCGTCCCTGCGCGCGGCCAGCAGCTCGCGGAAGGCGAACAGCACCCGGCTGCGCGCGGCCAGCGAGGTGTCCCGCCAGCCGGGCAGTGCGCGGCCCGCGGCGGCCACCGCCGCGGCGACCTCGGTATCGCCCGCGAAGTCCACCCTGGCGGCGAGCTCGCCGGTGGCCGGGTCGAACACCTCCCCGGTCCGCTGCGCGGTGCCCGCCCAGGGCTGCCCGTCGATCCAGTGGCTGATGCGCCGGTCGGTCGAGTGGTTGGTCGAGTGCGTCACGCCGTTCGTTCCTCCTGTGCCTTCGCGAAGGCGGCGCCGAGGATCTCCAGTGCCTCCTCGGTCTCGCCGCCGGTCAGCGTCATCGGTGGCGCGAGGCGGATCACGTTGTTGTGCAGCCCGCCCTTGCCGACCAGCAGGCCACGCCTGCGGGTCTCCTCCAGCACGATCCCGGCCGCGGGCTGGCTCGGCTCGTGCGAGCCGGGCTCGACCAGCTCGACGCCGATCATCAGCCCCTTGCCCCGCACATCGCCCACCACGTCATAGGGCTCGGCCAGCTCGCGCAGGCCGCCGATCAGCCGGTCCCCCAGCTTCGCGGCATTGCCCTGCAGGTCGTGTTCGAGCAGGTAGTCCAGGGTCGCCTTGGCGCCCGCAGTGGACACCGGGTTGCCCCCGAAGGTGGAGATGGAGTTGGCCTGCAGGCAGTCCATCAGCTCGGCACGGGCCACCACCCCGCCGATCGCGAGGCCGTTGCCGAGTCCCTTGGCGAAGGTCATCACATCCGGGGTCACCCCGTGCGCTTCGATCCCCCAGAAGTGGTCTCCGGTGCGGCCCCAGCCCGTCTGCACCTCGTCGGAGATCAGCAGGATGCCGTACTCGTCCAGCACCTCCTTGAACCCGGCGAACAGCCCGTCCGGTGGCACGTTGAACCCGCCGACGCCCTGGATCGGCTCGGCGATCATCGCGGCCACGTCCCCGGAGGTGGTGGTGCGCAGCACGTCCCGCAGGTCCGCGACGCAGGCCTCGACGTACTCCGCGTCGGAGAGCCCGGCGAAGGCGTCCCGGTAGCGGTAGCCGCCGTGCACGTAGCTGACCTTGACCGGGGACAGCGAGCTGGCCGACCAGCCCCGGTTGCCGGTGATCCCCACGGTGCCGAAGGCCCTGCCGTGGTAGGAGTTGCGCAGCGCGAGAATCTGGTTGCTGCGCCGGTACTGGGTGGCCAGCATCAGCGCGGTCTCGTTGGCCTCGGTACCGGAGTTGGTGAAGAACACCTTGGCGTTCTCGATCCCGGACAGCTCGGCGATCTGCTCGGCCAGCTCCACCTGGCTGCGGATCAGGTACAGCGTGGAGGTGTGCAGCACGCCGGTGTCCAGCTGGCCGCGCACCGCGTCGGAGATCTCCGCGATGCCGTAACCGATCGCGTTGGTCAGGATCCCCGCGAAGAAGTCCAGATAGGTCTGGCCGTCGGCATCGGTGACGTGCCGTCCGCTGGCGCGCACGATCTCGATCGGTTCCCGGTAGTACAGCGCCAGCCACTCCGGCAGCACCGCCTTGTGCCTGGCCAAGAGCTCCGCGTCGGGCATTCCGGTTCCTCTCCCAGCTGAGTTCCGCCGTCTACCAGCGAGTCTGCTGGCGGGCCGCGTTGACACGCCACCGGCAACGTGTACGGACTCCGGCGGTCGGCCGTACAGTCTGTGCCTGTGTATCCGACCGTGGCGGAGGTGCTGGCACTGCCCGTGATCCGGCACGGCGGCCCACGGGTCGCGGCCGGGTCGGCGGGACTGGACCGCAGGGTGCGCTGGGCCCATGTCGCCGAACCCGCCGATATCGCGCGGCTGCTCCGGGGCGGTGAGCTGGTGCTGACCACCGGTATCGCCCTTCCGGATGACGACGCCGCGCTGACCAGGTACGTTGACGAGCTGGCCGAGGTCGGGGTGGCTGGCCTGATCGTGGAGCTGGTACGGCACTGGCACGAAACCCTGCCGGAGGCCCTGGTCGCCGCCGCCGAACGGCACGGGCTCCCCCTGGTCACGCTGTCCAGGGAGACCCGCTATGTCGCGGTCACCGAGACGGTCAACGGGCTGATCGTGGACGCTCAGGTCGCCGAGCTGCGCGCGGCCGAGCGGGTGCACCAGACCTTCACCGCGCTCACCGTGTCCGGCGCCGAACCGGCCGCGGTGCTGCGCGAGGTCGCCCGGATCACCGAGCAGCCCGCGGTGCTGGAGACCCTGGCCCATCAGGTGATCGCCTACGACGCGGCGGGTACCGACCCGGCCGAGCTGCTCGCCGACTGGGTGCGGCGCTCCCGGGCCACCCGGCTCGGCGAGCGAACCGGCTACCACGCCGAGGCGGGCTGGCTGGTCACCATCGTCGGCGCCCGCGGGCACGACTGGGGCAGGCTGGTCATCGTCTCCGCGGAGCAGCCGCCGCACCGGCATGTCGTCGTCGCCGAGCGCGCGGCCTCCGCGCTGGCGGTGTACCAGCTCCTGGCAAGGGAAGGTGACAGCCTGGAACGGCAGGCGCACCGTGCCGTGCTGGCCGAGCTGCTGGCCTCCCCGACGCCACCGGCCGAGCTGGTGGCGCGGGCGGCGGCGCTGGGCGTGCCGCTCACCGGAAGGCAGCTCGTCGGCGCGGCCATCCGGCCGTGGATCGGGGCGCATACACACACCGGGCAGCGCGCCTCCCTGCAACCGGCGCTGCGCGAACTCGCCGAGGCCGCGGCGCTGGCGGCGCGGCGGGCGAAGGTGCCCGCGCTGGTCGCCGTCACCGAGGCCGCCGACGCGACCAGCAGCCCGGACGCCAGCGTGCGCGCCCTGCTGTCGCTGTCCGAGGACGCCGACGCCGACGCGGTGGCCGACCGGCTGGCCGCCGAGATCCACCAGGCCCGTGGCACGGCGCCCGCGGTGATCGCGGTGGGCACCACGGTCACCGGGGCGGGGGAGGCGGGCCGCAGCCTCACCGAGGCCGCGCATGTGGCCGCCGCGGTGGAACCGGCGGACACCGGGCAGGAGTCCCGCGGGGTGCACCGGCTGGCGGACGTCCGGCTGCGCGGTCTGCTGCACCTGCTGGCCGAGGACGAGCGGGTGGCCGCCTTCGCCACCCGCGAGCTGGGTGCGCTGCTGGAGCGGGACGCGGCGGCCGGCAGCAGGCTGGTGCAGGCGTTGCGGCACTTCTGCGCGCACGGCGGCAACAAGTCCGCGGCAGCGGCCGCGGCGCACACCTCCCGCACCGCCTACTACCAGCAGCTGGCCCGGATCGAGCAGGTGCTCGGGGTGCCGCTGGAGGATCCGGAGTCGATGCTCTCGCTGCACGCCGCGCTGCTGGCCCACGACATCCGCAGGGCACGCGGCTGTGAGTCCTACTAGCTCGCGGATGCGCGGCAAGCTCGGCCCGGGTCTCCTAGCACACGTCCGTGGACCACGATCGAGCCACCAGAATCACTCGACCGGGATCACAGTGCTCGGCACCGGCCTGCCGATATCCCCGATATGGCACTGTTCCCCATCGAACCCCTCGCGGCCTGCGCGCTCACCCTCGCGTGCATCGGAGGGCCCGACACCCATGCCGGCTCCGAGTTCACCCTCACCACCGAGACCGCCGACGGTGAGCGCAGCTCGGTGACCCTGGAATGCCAGCCCTCCGGCGGCACGCATCCCGAACCCGCCCTCGCCTGCCGCTCGCTGGCGCTGGTGTGGGGCGACTTCGAAAGCCTTGACGACCACCCGACCCGGCAGGTCTGCACCCTCGAACTGGCCCCGGTGCAGGCGGAGGCGCACGGGCACTGGCGGGGCGAGCCGGTCGCCTTCAGCACGACCTACTCCAACCCCTGTGTCGCGCACGCGATGTCCCGCGGCGTGTTCCAGCCCTGATCCGGACCTGACGAGGGCGGGGTGCCGGTTGCCCGCGCCCGGCAACCGGCACCCCGCCCCGTTCATCCGGCCGCGGCCGGATCTGACCCCCGGTCAGTACCGGTAACTACGGAGTGGTGATTCCGAGGGTGTAGCTACCGGAGCCGCTGTATGCATGCACGACGTACCGGTAGTAGCCCGCAGTGCCGGAGTAGTTCACCTGCTCGTCCGGCCCCGGGCTGGTCGACCTGGCCACCGTGGTCCACGTTCCGGTCCACTTCTGCAGGTACAGATCGAAGTCGGCGCTGGACGGACCGGCCAGGCAGCCGCTGTGCGTCCCGGAGGAGTCCGACCGGTAGTACTGCCCGTTCGGCTGGTAGGCGACGCCGCCGGAGGTCAGCGATCCGGTCAGGCTGTCCTCCGCACCCGAGCACGGATTGTCCGGCGGGTCGGGCGGGTCGCCGGGACCGCCGTCCCCGGTCACCAGGCTGAGGCCGTAGGTCTGCAGGATCTCGTTCACCGGCTGGAAGTAGGTGGTGCCGCCGGAGCTGCAGTTGCCCGAGCCACCGGAGGTGACGCCCTGCGCCTGGTTACCGGCCAGCAGCGAGCCGCCGGAGTCACCGGGCTCGGCGCACACGCTGGTGCGGATCAGGCCGCTGACGGTGCCCTGCGGGTAGCTCACCGAGGAGTTGCGGGCCTGGATGGTCCCGCAGTGCCAGCCGGTGGTGGAGCCGGAGCGGCAGACCGTGGAACCCACCGGCGCCTCCTGCGAGCCGGCAACGGACACCGTGCTGCCGCTGTAGTTGTTCACCACGCCCTGCGGGGTCCAGTTGGAGTTGGTGGCCACCCAGGCATAGTCGTTGCCGGGGAAGGAGGACCCGCGGAAGGTGCCCTGGGAGACCCGGTTCGAACCGGTGGTCGTGGCGCCGGTGTTCCCGCAGTGGCCCGCGGTGACGAAACCACCGTTCACCGAGAACCCGACCGAGCACCGGCTGCCGCTGCTGATGTGGTACGCGTCGCCGCCGCGCACGTCGTACAACGGCCGCGGCGCCTCGGTGGTCTCGTTGATCCGCACCGCCTCGCCGGTCAGCCCGCGGCCTGCGGCGAACCGCTGCGCCGCGGCGGCGCCGCCGGGCTTGGTGTTGATCACGACCTGGTTCGCCTCGACGTCGGCATACCAGCCGGTCACCGCGCGCGGGGCCAGCGCCTTACCCGCGTCCAGCCGGGCGACCTGCGCGTCCAGGTCCGCCTTGCTGTCGTCCACGACCTTCGGCTCGGCCCCCGCGGCGCGCACCTTCGCGGCCTGCGCCGGGTTGGTCACCGCCACCACGAGCCGGTCGTCCCCGCGCGGGATCCACGCCCCGCCGAACGCCGAACCGAGCTGCTTGCGCAGCCGCTGCTCGAGCTCGCCCGCGCGGTGCTCGGCCGCGAACCGGGCCTTGGCCTGTCCCTCGCTCAGGCCGAGATCCCGTTCCAGTGCGGCGAACACCTCGGTGGGCACGCCGGCGGTCGCCGCGTTCTCCTCCGCGGCCGCGCCGGGTGCCGCGAACAGCACCGTGGTCGCCGCCGTCATCGCCATGGCGGCCACGGCAGCGATCGCCGCCCGTGGCTTCGCCAGTGCTGGTAGACGCATTGTTTCTCCTTATGTGCAGGGGTGCGCGCGGCGGTGGCGGCCGGTGATGATCACGCCACCGCCGCGGCGAGGAGAAACGTACGCAGCGGCTGCCCTGATCGGGTACTACGGTTTCGGTTATATCGGGGACATGATCGTCACGAGCGGGCGCAACGCCCGGTCGGCGTCAGCGGGTGCTGGTGGCGACCGGATCGAACGCGGGGTGCTCGGCCAGCCAGCGCGGGTAGCGGGGGTTGCGCGTGATCGCGTCGGTATAGGCCTCCCGCGCGTGCGCGACCACGGTCTCGGCGAACTCGGCCGCGGGCGAGGCCGGATTCCAGCCGAGCAGGTGCCGCCAGGTCAGCGGCGTACCGGCCAGCGGCACCACGGCAAGGCCCGGCATCAACCGGAACGTTGGCTGGCACAGCACCGCGGCGTGCCCGCCCTGGGCGAGGTCGATGCAGGTGACGATGTCCACCTCGCTGAGCAGGCTCGGGGTGAACCCGGCCCGGGAACAGGCGGCGGCGAAGCAGTCCGCGAAGCAGCCGTCCCCCGGGGTGTGTGCCCAGCGCATCCCGGCGAGGTCGGCGAGCTCGACCTCGGGCCGGTCGGCGTTCGGGTCGTCCTCGGACAGCACCACGAAAATCGGCTCCACCGCGATCGAGGCCCACACCAGGCCGTGCTCGGCAGGCGCGCTCGCGTCACCGCACACCCCGGCGATCGCGAAGTCGCTGCGCTGCGCGGCAACCGCCTCGGCCAGTTCGGTGGCCGACCAGGACACCTGGGTGGTAACCAGCGCATGCGGGAACTGCTTCTCCAGCCGGTTGGTCAGCCCGGTGAGAAACGGGACGCCGACCGAACCGAACCGGAACTGCTGGATGGTCGCGCCCGGACCGGCACCGGCGAGCCTGCTGGCGTCGGCCTGCAGGTCCGCCACGGCAGGCAGCAGCACCCTCGCCCGCGCCAGCACCAGTTCGCCCAGCGCGGTGGGCCGCGCGCCCCTGCGGTCCCGCTCGAACAGCGCGCCGCCGAGCAGTACCTCGATCCGTTGCAGTTGCGCGGTCAGCGCGGGTTGCGCGACGCCGAGCGCGGTCGCCGCCCTGGACACGCTGCCGTGTTCGGCGATCGCACAGACCGTTCGTAGATGCCGCAACTCCAGCCGCATTCCCACAAACTAGTCCGTGTTCGCCCCGCGCGCGACAAACTGTCCGCCCACTTCAGCAATGGTGAACAGTCTGTCAGTCCCACCGGCGCGGCGGACCCCGGAAGATTCCGTGATGGCGCAGGTTCAGCACCCCGACGGCCGGATCGAACTCGCCGATGCCACCTCGGTTCACGGTAGCCGGTTCTACAACGCCGAGCTCGCCCCGGTACCGATCGAACGACGCACCTGGACTACCTACAACTACTTCGCGCTGTGGATGGGGATGGCGCACAACATCCCCTCCTACCTGCTCGCGTCCGGGCTGATCGCGATCGGGATGAACTGGGCGCAGGCCTTCCTCACCATCACTCTCGGCAACCTGATCGTGCTGGCCCCGATGCTGCTGAACAGCCACGCCGGGACCAAGTACGGCATCCCGTTCCCGGTGTTCGCCCGCGCGTTCTACGGCATCCGCGGGGCGAACCTCGCCGCCCTGCTGCGCGGGTTCATCGCCTGCGGCTGGTTCGGTATCCAGACCTGGGTCGGCGGTAGCGCGATCTTCGTCATCCTCGGCAGGCTGATCGGCGACTCGTGGACGGGCGCGGCCGAGGTTTTCGGGCAACCATGGACGATGTGGCTGGGCTTCCTGCTGTTCTGGGCCTTCCAGATGGTGATCATCTGGCGCGGGATGGACGCGGTGCGGCGGTTCGAGAACTGGACCGCACCGCTGGTGACCGTGGGCTTCCTGATCCTGCTCGCCTGGGTGCTGGTCAAGGCAGGCGGCCTCGGCCCGATCTTCTCCCAGCCCTCGCGGCTGGGCTGGGGCGCGGACTTCTGGACCGTGTTCGCCCCCTCGCTGATGGGCATGATCGCGTTCTGGGCGACCCTGTCGCTGAACATGCCGGACTTCACCCGGTTCGGCTCCAGCCAGCGCAGGCAGGCCTGGGGGCAGATACTCGGCCTGCCGACCACGATGTCCTTCATGGCCATCGTGTCGATCATGGTCACCTCCGGCGGGATCGTCATCTACGGCGAGGCGATCTGGGACCCGGTGGAGCTGGCCAGCCGGTTCGACTCACCGGTGGTCGTGGTGCTCTCGCTGCTCATGCTCGGGCTCGCCACCGTCTCGGCGAACCTCGCGGCGAACGTGGTGAGCCCGTCCTACGACTTCTCCAACGCCTTCCCGAAACGGATCAGCTTCCGGGTCGGCGGGCTGATCACCGGCGTACTCGGCATCGCGATCCAGCCCTGGCGGCTGATCTCCGATCCGAACATCTACATCTTCGCCTGGCTCAACTTCTACGGCGGCGTGCTGGCCGCGGTGGCCGGGGTGCTGGTCGCGGGCTACTGGGTGCACACCCGCACCCGGCTGGAGCTGGCCGAACTGTTCACCGAACGCGGCCGGTACTGGTTCCGCGGTGGCTGGAACTGGCGCGCGCTGGTGGCCTCGGCCGTCGGTGCGGTGCTGGCCGTCGGCGGCGCGTACTCCGAGCCGGGTGCGGGCCCCTTCCCAGCCGACGGCCTGATCCCGCCGCTGCGGATGTTCTACGACTACAGCTGGCTCGCGGGCCTGGCCGCCGCGTTCGTCGTCTACCTGCTCCTGTCCGCGGGCCGGAGCGGTTCCGTACACACCACCGAGCACAGCACCAAGGAGGGCACAAGTGACCGACCTCGTGAGAGCCGGACTGATCCAGCAGCGGTGGACGGGTGACAAGGACTCCATGATCGCCGGCGCGGTCGAGGCGATCGGCACCGCGGCCTCCCAGGGCGCGCAGGTGGTCTGCCTGCAGGAGCTGTTCTACGGCCCGTACTTCTGCCAGGTGCAGGACACCGACTACTACTCCTACACCGAGCGGATCCCGGACGGGCCGACCACCGAGCTGATGCGGGAGGTCGCGCGGCGGCACGAGGTGGTGCTGATCGTGCCGATCTACGAGGTCGAGCAGCCGGGGATCTACTACAACACCGCGGCGGTCATCGACGCCGACGGCCGCTACCTCGGCAAGCACCGCAAGAACCACATCCCGCAGCTGAAGGGATTCTGGGAGAAGTTCTACTTCCGTCCGGGCAACCTCGGGTACCCGGTCTTCGACACCGCGGTCGGCCGGATCGGCGTCTACATCTGCTACGAGCGGCACTTCCCCGAGGGCTGGCGGGCACTCGGGCTGGCCGGGGCGCGGATCGTGTTCAACCCCTCGGCCACCAGCAGGGGGCTCTCCCAGCATCTGTGGCGGCTGGAGCAGCCAGCCGCCGCTGTTGCCAACGAGTACTACGTGGGGGCCATCAACCGGGTGGGCGTGGAACCGTTGGGCGACAACGACTTCTACGGCCAGTCCTACTTCGTCGACCCGCGCGGGCAACTGGTTGGCGAGGCGGCATCGGACACCGAGGACGAGGTGCTGGTCCGGGATCTGGACATGACCAAGCTGGCCGAGGTACGCGACCTGTGGGCGTTCTACCGCGACCGCAGGCCGGACAGCTACGACTCGCTGACCCAGGCGTAAAGGAGGTCGCGCATGCGAACGCTGATCAGGGGCGGCACGGTACTCAGCTCGACCGGTGCCGCCACGGCCGATGTACTGGTCGAGGACGAGCGGGTGGCCGCCGTGGCCGCGCCGGGCGTGTTCGGCGCGGAAGCGGTGGACACCGTGCTCGAAGCCACGGACAAGTACGTGCTGCCCGGCGGGATCGACGCGCACACGCATATGGAGATGCCCTTCGGCGGCACCTTCTCCGCGGACACCTTCGAGACCGGCACCAGGGCGGCAGCCTGGGGCGGCACCACCACGATCATCGACTTCGCCGTGCAGAAGAAGGGCACCTCCTTACTGTCCACACTGGACACATGGCACGGTAAGGCCGAGGGCACCTGCGCCGTGGACTACGGCTTCCACATGATCGTCTCCGATGTCAACGACACCACGTTGAAGGAGATGGAGTCCTGCATCGGCGGCGGCGTGACCAGTTTCAAGATGTTCATGGCCTACCCTGGCGTCTTCTACTCCACCGACGGGGAGATCCTGCGCGCCATGCACAAGGCGACCGAGACCGGGTCGACCATCATGATGCACGCCGAGAACGGGATCGCCATCGACGAACTCGTCGCCGCCGCACTGGCCGACGGCAGGACCGACCCGGTGCAGCACGGCCTGACCAGGCCGCCCGAGCTGGAGGGCGAGGCGACCTCGCGGGCGATCACGCTGGCGCGGGTCACCGGCGCGCCGCTGTACATCGTGCATCTCTCCGCCGCGCAGGCGCTGGCCGCGGTGGCACAGGCAAGGGACACCGGGCAGAACGTGTTCGCCGAGACCTGCCCGCAGTACCTCTACCTCTCGATCGACGACCTGGCGAAACCGGGATTCGAGGGCGCCAAGTACGTGGCCTCTCCCCCGCTGCGGGAGCAGCACCACCAGGCCGACCTGTGGCGCGGCCTGCGCACCAACGACCTGTCCGTGGTGTCCACCGACCACTGCCCGTTCTGCTTCAAGGACCAGAAGGAGCTGGGCCGGGGCGACTTCAGCAAGATCCCGAACGGGATGCCCGGCGTCGAGCACCGGATGGACCTGCTGCACCAGGGTGTGGTCGCCGGGGAGATCTCGCCCGCGCGCTGGGTGGAGATCAGTTCGACCACCCCGGCGCGGATGTTCGGGCTGTACCCGCGCAAGGGCGTGATCGCGCCGGGCTCGGACGCCGACATCGTGATCTACGACCCGGCCGGGCGGCAGACGATCTCCGCGCGAACCCATCACATGAACGTGGACTACTCGGCCTACGAGGGCTTCCAGCTCACCGGGAAGGTGGACACCGTGCTGTCCAGGGGCAGGGTGGTCATCGCGGGCGGCGAGTACCACGGCTCGGCCGGGCACGGCCGGTTCCTCGCTCGCGATCTCTGCCAGTATCTCAACTAGGGGGCAGGTCATGGATTTCGGCGTGGTGTTGCAGACCGACCCACCCGCCCGCGAGGTCGTCCGGCTGATGACGGCCGCGGAGGGCGAGGGCTTCGGGTACGGATGGACCTTCGACTCCTGTGTGCTGTGGCAGGAGCCGTTCGTCATCTACTCCCAGATCCTGGCGGCCACCTCCGCCATGGTGGTCGGGCCGATGGTCACCAGCCCTGTTCCGCGGGACTGGTCGGTGACCGCCTCGCTGTTCGCCACCTTGAACGACATGTTCGGCAACCGCACGGTCTGCGGGATCGGCCGCGGGGACTCCGCGCACCGGGTGGTCGGCAAGCCGCCGTCCACGCTGGCCACCCTGCGCGAGTCGATGCGCGTGATCAAGGAGCTGGCCGAGGGCCGCTCGGCGGTTCTCGGCGATACCCCGGTGCGCCTCCCGTGGGTCCGGGACGGCAGGCTCGAGATGTGGATGGCAGGCTACGGCCCGAAGGCGCTGAAGCTCGTCGGTGAGCAGGCAGACGGGTTCATCCTGCAGACAGCCGATCCGGCGATCGCGCGCTGGACGATCGGCTCGGTGCGGGCCGCCGCGCGGGAGGCGGGGCGCGACCCGGCCGGCATCACGATCTGCGTGGCCGCGCCGGCCTACGTCGGCACCGACCTGCCGCACCAGCGCGAGCAGCTGCGCTGGTTCGGCGGAATGGTCGGCAACCACGTGGCCGACCTGGTGGCGCGGTACGGCGACAGCGGCACCGTGCCGCGGGAGCTGACCGACTACATCGCGGGCAGGCAGGGCTACGACTACGCCCATCACGGGCGCTCCGGCAACCCCTCGACCGAGTTCGTTCCGGACGAGATCGTCGACCGGTTCTGCCTGCTCGGCCCGGCCGCCGCGCACCGGGAACGGCTGGCCGAACTGGCGGAGCTTGGCGTGCACCAGTTCGCCGTGTACCTGATGCACGACCGGCGCGAGGAGACTCTCGCCGCATACGGCAAGGAGATCATCGCCGAACTCGCGCACTGAGCCGGGCCGCGAGCGGTAGGGTCAGCCGGCATGGCAACGGATGAACGACCGGACCTCGACCGCCCCAGTCCCGGCCGGGTGTACGACTTCCTGCTCGGCGGCACCAACAACTACGCCGTGGACAGGGAGTTCGCCAGGGCACAACTCGAGGTGGCGCCGGGGATGCGCGATTTCGCCCTGGCCAACCGGGCCTTTCTGGGCCGTGCCGTGCGCTACGCCGTGGCGGCCGGTATCCGCCAGTTCGTGGACCTCGGTTCCGGGCTGCCCACCCAGGGCAATGTGCACGAGGTCGCCGACGAGGCGGCACCGGGCGAGGCCAGGGTCGTCTACGTGGACAACGAGCCGATCGCCCACGCGCACGCCCGGATCCTGCTGGAGGACACCGCGGATCCGGCCCGGCACCGCGCCCTGCACGGCGACTTCTTCGACCGGGACCGGTTGTGGCGGCAGGTACTGGACCAGGGTGTGCTCGACCCCGGCGCACCGGTGTGCCTGCTGGCGGTGGCGCTGCTGCACTTCATGCCGCCGGAGCGGGAACCGGAGCAGGCGCTGGCGTTCTACCGCGACCAGCTGGTCCCTGGCAGCCTGCTGGCGCTCTCGCACGGCAGCGTGGCCGAGGCCGACCGGCAGCGGCAGGCCGAGGCCAGGAAACTCGGCGACAACTACGCCCGGCAGACCCGCAACCCCGTTCACGTCCGGAATCACACCGAGGTCACCGCGCTCTTCGGCGACTTCGAACTGGTCGAACCCGGCGTGGTCTGGCTGTCGGAGTGGCGGCCGGAGGAGCCCGACCCGGCCCCCGCACATTCCGGCGCGCTGGCCGGGGTGGCGCGCAAGCTGTGAGCGATCAGCCATCGTACCGGCATTCGGAGTATTTCCGGGCGTTTCTCTTGCCAGGCTCGCAAGGTCAACAGTAGGGTGCCGATGTCCCAATATAAACATTGGGAGAACTGGGGTTGAATATTCGGTTCTCGACGAACCGCGAACTGGGGAGTTCCTGATGAGGAAAAAGATTGTACTGGCGGCTGCCGCTGCGCTGGGACTGGCACTCAGCACCGGCGCGACCGTGGCACAGGCCGACACATCGCAGGCATCATCGTTGGACAACGCACCATCGGTGAACGTGTCGGTCCTCTCGGCCAACGGTGAGGCAGGCGTGCAGGCGGAATGCTACTACCCGATATATTCGCCGGACCGTGGCGCGATGGTGTGCTTCCAGCCCTACGGTGAACACCTGTACATCTGTGATGCCAAGGCAGACGGGCACCACCCGGTCGCCCGGTACTACCGCAGCGACAAGTCCGGCAGGAAGGTCAAGCACTCGACCTATCCGAACCCGCAGTGCCTCGACCACAATCTGTCCATTCCGGAGTCCGGCTGGATCAATTACCAGGCCTGCAACTACGAGAAGAAGACCGCACTGAGCTGCAGCGCCTACCGCGGCCGCGTCTCCGCCGGATAACCGATCGGAACACAGAACGGCTGAGCGCCCACCCGGGCGCTCAGCCGTTCTGTGCCTTGTTCTCGGCCGCCTTTTCCTCCCGCCATTGCTCGTCGTTCTTTCCGCGGCGCCAGTAGCCGGAAATCGACAGCAGGTCCCTGCGCACGCCACGCTCGTCCAGCAGGTGTCTGCGTAGCTCGCGCACGAAACCCGCCTCGCCGTGCACGAACGCCTGCACGGTTCCGCCGGGGAAGTCCAGCTCGCGCACCGCGGCCACGATGTCCTCGCCCGCGCAGCGGTGCAGCCAGCGCACCTGCGCCTCGCCCTTGGTCGCCAGTGCCTGCTCCTCGGCGGCGTCGGCCACCTGCACCAGTGCCCGCACCGGGGCACCGGCCGGGATCGCCTCCAGCGAAGCGGCGATGGCTGGCAGCGCGGACTCGTCCCCGACCAGCAGATGCCAGTCCGCCTCGGCGCTGGGTGCGTATGCCCCGCCGGGGCCGAGCAGCAGCATCTCGTCCCCCGGCTGCACCCGCGTGACCCACGGCCCGGCGAGGCCCTCCTCCCCGTGGTATACGAAGTCGATGGCCAGCTCGCCCGCCACGCGGTCCAGGTAGCGCACGGTGTAGGTACGAGCCCGCGGCCAGTGCTCGCGCGGCAGCTCCGCGCGGATCACGTCCATATCGAACGGCTCGGGGTAGGTGACGCCAGGCACCGGGAACAGCAGCTTCACATAGCAGTCGGTGAACTCGTTGCCGGGGAAGGCCGCGAGCCCCTCCCCACCGGCCACGACCCGGATCATGTGCGGCGTAATCCGTTCGGTACGCAACACCCGAAGCCGGGTCAGCGGCCGGCTCTTGCGTGCCGGTCGGTCCGCCATTCGTCACTCCTCCACTGCCGCGAGATTCCAGAGCTAAGGCTAGCCTAAATCACGACGGTAACCTATGCACGCGACCGCACCGACCGTGGTGAACCGATCACTCACTCGCGGTGACCAGCGAGACGGGGTTGGCCCGGGTCGCCGACACCGTGGTCCACAGGCTGGTCACGCCGACCACCGCGAACGCACCCAGCACCACGGCGCCGACCAGTGGCCACGGCACGGCGAACACCGCGACACCGGTGATCCGCTCCAGCGCGGCGGTGATCCCGAACAGCGTGGCCGCCGCGGCCAGCCCGCCGAGCAGGAGCCCGATCGCGGTCACCGTCCAGGACTCCAGCAGCGCCATCCGCACCACCTGGCCCCGGCGCAGGCCACTTACCCGCGCGACGGCGAACTCCGGCCTGCGCTCGGCCGCCGCGATCACCACCGAGTTGATCACCGCGACCAGCGCGTACAGCCCGCCAAGCCCCATCACCACGGTCATCACCCCGGCCTGGGTGTCCTGCTGCTCCTCGGTACTGCGGGCGATCCACTCCGGCACGGTGCGGACCGTGCCCAGCCCGGCCGCCTCGATCTCGGCCGCGACCGCCCCGGCCGCGGCGCCCGGCGCCAGCCGCAGGATGGTCTGCGCGGGCGCGTCCGCCAGCAGCGCGGGCGGCACCACCTCGGGCGGAACCAGCAACTCGGGGCCGCCGCCCATCGACTCGGGCAGGATGGCGACCACCCGCAGTCGCCGCTCCTGCTCGCCGAACCGGACGGTGACGGTCTCCCCGAGCCCGGCGGCGCTCATCGGCCGGATCGCCACGGTCGAACCATGCAGGTCCGCCAGCGAGCCACCGGCCATCCCGCGCAGATGGGTGCGCTGATAGGCCGCCGGGTGCACGGCCGCGCCCCGCAGGTTCTCGGTGTCCGTCTCGACGTCCCCCTCGTCCCTGGTGCTGGTGATCACCGCCGCGGGTACCTGCAGCTCCGTGGCTGCCAACTCGACCCCTGGCACCCGGCTCAGCCGCGACTGCCCCGGCCCGGTGGACTCCACCACGAGGTCGCCCGCGGTGTGCTGGCGCTGCGCGCGCTCGGTGGCCTCGGTGATCGAGCTCATCGTGCCGAGCTGCCCGATCAGCAGGCCGACCAGCACGATCAGCGGAGCGGCGGTGGCGGCGCTGCGCCGCACGCCGTCGCGCAGGTTCGCCTGGGCCAGCCCACCCAGCACGCTGCCGCGCAGCAGCACGCCGACCAGCGCGCCCATCGCGGGCACCACCAGCGGGCTCAGCGCGGCCAGCCCTACCGAGGCCGCCAGCGCGGCGTTGATGGACAACGGGATGGCCCCCTCCGGCCCGGCGAACCGCGCGACGATCGCCATCGCCAGCGCGCCGGCGAGGAACAGCAGGCCGAAGAACCACCGCGGCCAGGTCATCACCCGCGCCGCCGCCCCGGTCTTGCGCAGGGCCTCCAGCGGGCGCACCCGCGCCGCCCTGCCGGAGGCCACCAGCACCCCCGCCAGGGCCACCCCGACCCCGACACCACCGGACACCCCCAGGATCCAGTCCTGCCAGTGCGCGGTGAACCCGGCCGGGACGAATCCGAGCTCGGCCAGCAACCAGGACTGCACCCGCATCACCAGCAGCCCGAGCGGAATGCCCAGCCCGGTCCCGATCACGCCGAGCAGCAGCGCCTCGGAAAGCAGCAGCCTGCGCACCTGCCCGCGTCCACCGCCGACCAGCCGGAACAGCGCGAGATCGCGCCTGCGCTGGGCCACCGTGAAGGCGAAGGTGGAGCTGACGATGAACACCGCGAGGAAGGTGCACAGGCCCAGGGTCACGCCGAGCATCGCGAGCGCGGCCGCGTTGCCGTTCTCCAGCTGCGCGCGGGCCAGCGGCGGCAGGCCGGGCGGCGGTTCGGCGGTCGCCACCGAGATCAGCACCAGCAGGGAGGACTGCACCAGCGCCACGCCCATGCAGACGGTGATGATCGCGCCGATGAACAGCTGCCAGCGCTCGCGGAAGGTGTTCACCGACAGCCGCAACATCGGCTCACCCCTCCAGCCTGGCGAGGCGGTCGGCGACCTGCCGGGCGGTTGGCCGGGCGAGCTGGTCCACGATCCGCCCGTCGGAAAGGAACAGCACCGAGTCCGCGCTCGCCGCGGCGGCCGGATCGTGCGTGACCATCACGATGGTCTGCCCCGAGGAGTCCACCATGGCGCGCAGCAGCCCGAGCACGGTGCGCGCGGCGGCCGAGTCCAGTGCGCCGGTCGGCTCGTCGGCGAACAGCACCGCAGGGCCGGTCACCATGGCCCTGGCGATCGCCACCCGTTGCTGCTGCCCGCCGGAGAGCTCGCGCGGGCGGTGCCGCATCCGCTGGTCCAGCCCGACACTCGCCAGCGTCTCCCGCACGTGCTTGGTGCTGACCCGGTGGCCGGCGAGCCGCAGCGGCAGGGCCACGTTCTGCTCCGCGGTGAGCGAGCCGATCAGGTTGAAGCTCTGAAACACGAACCCGATCTCGCGCCTGCGCAGCGCGGTGAGCTCGGCGTCGGATGCCGAGGTGATGTCCGACCCGGCGAGCAGCACCTGCCCGCCGGTCACCCGCTCCAGCCCGGCCGCGCAGTGCAGCAGGGTCGACTTACCGGATCCGGACGGCCCCATCACCGCCGTCCATGAGCCGGCCGGGAAGGCCACACTGACCTGATCGAGTGCGCGCACCCCGGCCTGGCCGGTGCCGTACTCCCTGCTCACACCGCGCAGCTCGGCCGCGATCCGCTCGCCCTGCCGTGCCTGCTGCCGCGCCGTATCCGTCGCTGCCGTCATGCCTCGATCTCACCGGGAAAACGGCTGCGGGTCAGCCATGGCCACCCCCGGGTTCATGGTGGGGCTGCCCCCACCCGGCCGCGCCCGGCTGGCGGATGTCAACCAGCGGAGTACGCCGGATTGTCCGCGCCGGGCGGACGCGCCGAGGCCGCGAACCGGAGACCCTGAGGTCCACACGGGACACGCAAGGGAAGGCTCATCCGGATGGTGCAGAGAATCGTGCTGGGGTTGTGGGTGCTCGCACTCGCGATCGCGGTGCCGATCGGGCTGAACATCGGCTCGGTGCAGAGCGACAAGCCGACCGACCGGCTACCCGCGGACGCGGAGTCCACCCGCGTGGCCGAGCTGATGGCGACGGTTCCCGGCGGCGAGGGTGATCAGGCCTTCGTCGTCTACCACCGCGCGGCCGGCATCACCGATCGGGACCGGGAGCTGGCCGCGCGGCAGCGGCACACGCTGCCCGCCGAGTACGAAAGCGGCGGGCCACCGGTGGTCTCCGCGGACGGCACGACCTTGATGTACGGCGTCAGCAACCAGAACCCCGCCGAGGACGAGCAGGTCACCGGCGAGTTCGTGGACGCGCTGCGGCAGCAGGTCGCCGGGGCGCCGGAGGGCCTGACCGTCGAGGTCACCGGCCCGGCCGCGATCGGCGCCGATGTGGACGCGGTCTTCGAGGGGATCGACGAGACCCTGATGCTGGTGACCACCGTCGTGGTGGCACTGCTGCTCATCGTCACCTACCGCAGCCCGTTCCTCTGGCTGCTGCCACTGCTGGCGGTGGGCGCATCGGCCCTGGCTTCCATGGCTGCGGTGTACGGGCTGGCCCGTGCCACCGGCATGACCATCTCCACGCAAAGCTTCTCGATCATGATCGTGCTGGTCTTCGGCGCGGGCACCGACTACGCCATGCTGCTGGTCGCGCGCTACCGCGAGCAGCTGCCCCGGCATGCGGCGGCCACCGCGGCGATGCGTACGGCACTGCGCGGGGTCGGTCCGGCGATCCTCGCGGCGGGCGGCACCGTCGTGCTCGGCCTGCTGTGCCTGCTCGCGGCGCGGATGAACGACATCTCCGGTCTCGGCCTGGTCGGCGCCATCGGCATCGGCTGCACCCTGCTCGCCATGCTCACCCTGCTACCGGCCCTGTTGCTGGTCGCGGGCCGGAAGGTCTTCTGGCCACGGGTACCGCGGTTCGGCGCCCTGCCTGCCTCGGGTGGCCGGGTCTGGGGCCGGGCCGCCAGGGTGCTGCTGACCCGCCCGGCACGCTCGGCGGTGGGCAGCGCACTCGCACTTGGCGCGCTGGCACTCGGCGTGCTCACCATGGGTGGTGAGCTCGGCGAGACCGACCAGTTCACCAGCACGCCGGAGTCGGTCCGCGGTTACGCCACCCTCGGCGCCGCCTTTCCGCAGCAGGGTGGGCGGCCGCTCACCGTGGCCGCCCCGACCGGGCAGGCGGACCGGGTCGCGACGGTCGCCGGATCGGTGCCGGGGGTCTCGGCGGTGCGGCCGGACCGCTCCGGTCCGGAATGGACACTGCTCGAGGTGCAGCCGGCCGCGGCGCCGGACACCCCGGCCGAGGAGGAAACCGTCCGCGAACTGCGCGCGGCACTGGACGCCGAGGGCCACCCCGGGCTCGTCGGCGGGCCGGGCGCGGAGCGGATCGACACCGCCGACGCCGCCGCGCGGGACAACTGGGTGGTGCTGCCGCTGGCGCTGGCCGTGGTGCTACTCGTACTGGTCGGGCTGCTGCGCGCGGTGCTGGCACCGCTGATGATCGTGGGCACCGTGCTGCTGTGCTTCGCCGCCGCGCTCGGCCTCGGCGCGCTCGCCTTCGACCTGCTGTTCGGCTTCGCCGGGACCGCAGCCACCCTGCCCGCACTCGGGTTCGTGTTCGGGATCGCCCTCGGCATCGACTACTCGATCTTCCTGGTGTCCAGGGTCCGGGACGACCTGCCGCGGCTGGGCACCGCGGCGGCCGCGGGCCGGGCGGTGGCGGTCACCGGCCCGGTCATCGCCTCCGCGGGGGTCGTGCTCGCCGCCACCTTCGCGGTACTGATGACCATGCCCTTCGTGTCCATCTTCGAGATCGGGTTCGTGGTCGCAGCCGGGGTGCTGCTGCAGACGCTGGTGGTGCAACCGGCCCTGGTGGCCCCGCTGCTGGTGCTCGGCCGTCGCCGGATGTGGTGGCCGGGCGGCCGCGAGCCCGCCGAACCGCTGCCCGAGACCCGCCTGCCGGAGAAGATGTCCTCGTGACGACATCCAGCACCGGCCTGCGCCCGTTCGGCGTCACCCGCTCCGATCTGGCGCTGACCGGTGCCCTGCTGGCGCTCACGCTGCTGGCCGGTGCGCTCACCCCGTTCGACTGGTTCGGCTCCCGGCCGCTGGACCCGCTCGGCGTCATCCTGCTGGTGCTCATCGTGCTGCCGGTGCTGGTGCGCCGCCGGTTCCCGCTGCCGGCCCTGGCCGCGAGCCTGGTGGCGCACAGCGGTTATCACCCGCTGGACTACCCGCACGAGGTCACCCTGCCCAGCCTGATGGTGCTGATCTACACGGTGTCGGTGACCGGCTCCCGGCACCGGCTGTGGATCGCGCCGGTGCTGACCGTGCTGCTGGTCACCCTCGCGGCGTTCCAGGACGACCCGCCCGGTGTCTATGTGACGGTCCCGCTCGGCTGGCTGCTACTGGCCGCCGTGCTCGGCGAGGCCATCCGGCTGCACCGCGCCTACCTCGGCTCGATCACCGAACGGGCCGAGCGCGCCGAGCACACCCGGGAGGAGGAGGCCGCGCGCAGGGTAGCCGAGGAGCGTCTGCGGATCGCCCGCGATCTGCACGACGCGCTGGCACACCGGATCGTGGTGATCAACGCCCATGCCGGGGTGGCCGTCCACCTGCTGGCCGAGCACGAGGACGATCCGGTGGCGGGGGAGATCGCCGAGCCCCTGCGCACCGTGGCCGCCGCCAGCAGCGGGGCGCTGGCAGAGCTGCGGACCACATTGGACGTCCTGCGGGGGACCGAGGACGGCACCGAACGGCAGCCGACACCCGGCCTCGACCAGCTACCCGCGCTGGCCGAGGACACCGGCGCCGCCGGGGTTGCGGTGACCATGCGGGTGGAGGGCGAGCCGCGGCCGCTGGGGCAGGGTGTGGAGATCACCCTGTACCGGATCGCCCAGGAGGCGCTCACCAATGTGGTCAAGCACTCCGGGGCGAGCGCGGCGACCCTGCTGTTGTGCTACCGCCCCGGCGAGATGCGGCTGGAGGTGCGGGACAACGGGGCCGGGGCGTCCGGGGACGGCGCGGGCGGCGGGTACGGCATCATCGGGATGACCGAGCGGGCGGCCGCCCTCGGCGGCACCCTTGCCGCGGGCCCCGGCCCACGCGGGTTCACCGTCGAGGCTGTCCTGCCCGCGCCGAGCGCGGAGGACGACCGATGACGATCCGGGTGCTGCTCGCCGACGACCAGGCGCTGGTGCGCAGCGCCTTCGCCCTGCTCATCCGCTCGGCACCGGATATGACGGTGGTCGGCGAGGCGGAGGAGGGTGAGCGGGCGCACGAGCTGGTCCGCACCACGCAGCCGGACGTGGTGGTGATGGACATCCGGATGCCCGGGGTGGACGGGATCGAGGCCACCGGCCGGATCGCCGGGGACGAGGACCTCGCCGGGGTGCGGGTGCTGATCCTGACCACCTTCGAGAGCGACGAGAACGTGCTGGCCGCGCTGCGTGCCGGGGCCAGCGGGTTCCTGGTCAAGGACACCCAGCCCGCCGACCTGCTGGCCGCCATCCGCACCATCGCCGCGGGCGATGCCCTGCTGTCCCCCGGCGCCACCCGCTCCCTGATCACCAGGGTCCTGCGCACCCCCGACCCGGCGGTGGCCTCCGCCGCCACCCTGGACGGGCTGACCAGCCGGGAACGCGAGGTGCTCACCATGATCGGCCGCGGGTTGAACAACGCCGAACTCGCCGAAACCCTGGTGATCAGCCCGTTGACCGCGAAAACCTACGTCAGCAGGCTGCTCACCAAACTGGACGCCCGGGACCGGGCCCAGTTGGTGATCGCCGCCTACGAATCCGGCCTCGTCCAGCCCAGTTGACCGTTAGCCAACGGCCAACGCGCGGATGTGAACGGCCAACGCGTGGATGTAGGCGGCAAACGCGTGCGCGCAGATGGCAAACACGCGCACCCAT
Source organism: Amycolatopsis aidingensis (assembly GCF_018885265.1). Taxonomy (GTDB): domain Bacteria; phylum Actinomycetota; class Actinomycetes; order Mycobacteriales; family Pseudonocardiaceae; genus Amycolatopsis; species Amycolatopsis aidingensis. The sequence continues at coordinate 2,747,119 of NZ_CP076538.1, read as the reverse complement.
CGTGTTTGCCGTTCCCGCGCACGTGTTTGCCGTTCCCGCGCACGCTTTGGCTGTCCACGCGCACGCGTTGGCCGTCGGCGCGCGGTCAGGAACCCGGGGCGGCCTCCGCCTCGCGGAGTTGCTGCAGCAGGCCCATGGCGTCCTGGTCGGCGAGGGCCTCGACGATCCGGCCACCGGCAATGCGGTAGATCCGGATCGCGGTGAGGGTCACCGGGCGGTGGGTGGGTTCCGCGCCGAGGAACTCGCCGCGGTGGGTGCCGTGCAACCGCAGGCGGGCCACCACCCGGTCCTCACCGGCGACCAGTTCCTCGATCTCCACCCACAGGTCCGGGAAGGCTTCGGTGAGCACCTGGTGCAGGGCCAGCGCGTCGGCGCGGGTGTCCTCAGCCCACAGCTGGGGCAGCAACTCCACCTTCCCGGCGTTCCACACCCGCTCGATCAGGCGGATCACCAGATCCTTGTTCGCGCGCTCGGACACGGCTCAGCCGACCAGCCTGCGCACCACGCCGTCGGCGAGCAACCGGCCCCGTCCGGTCAGCACCGCACGACCCCGATCCGCCAGCGCGGACCGCTCCAGCAACCCCTCGGCGACCGCGTCCTGGACCGACCGCCGCCCGGCCTCGTCCAGGGCCTCCAGCGGCAGCCCCTCGGCCAGCCGCAGCTCCAGCATCACCCGCTCCAGGTAGCGGTCCTGCGCGGTCAGCACCTCCTGCCCGGCCACCGGCAGCTCCCCGGACTCCAGCCGCGCGGCGTACCGGGCCGGGTGCTTGGCGTTCCACCAGCGCACCCCGCCGATGTGGCCATGCGCACCGGGGCCCGCGCCCCACCAGTCCCCGCCGAGCCAGTAGCCGAGGTTGTGCCGGCACCGGGCGCGCGCCGATGCCGCCCAGTTGGACACCTCGTACCAGTGCAGCCCCGCGCCGGCCAGCGCGGCGTCGAGCAGTTCATAGCGCCGCGCCAGCACGTCGTCGTCCGGCGCGGGCAGCTCGCCCCTGCGCACCCGCCGGGCCAGCGCGGTGCCATCCTCCACGATCAGCGCGTACGCCGAGACGTGGTCCACCCCGGCGGCCAGCACGGCCTCCAGCGAGGAGCGCAGGTCCTCCTCCCGCTCCCCCGGCGTTCCGTAGATCAGGTCGAGGTTGACGTGCTCGAACCCGGCCGCCCGCGCCTCCCTGGCCGCGGCGACCGGACGGCCGGGGGTGTGCACCCGGTCCAGCACCCGCAGCACGTGCGGCGCCGCCGACTGCATCCCCAGCGAGACCCGGGTGTACCCGGCCCGCAGCAGACCGGCGAAGAACTCCGGCGAGGTGGACTCCGGATTCGACTCGGTGGTCACCTCGGCGTCGCCGGCCAGCCCGAAGCTGCCGCGCACCGCGTCCAGCACCGCGGCGAGGCCGTCCGCGCCGAGCAGCGAGGGGGTGCCGCCGCCGACGAACACGGTGTCCGCGCGGGGTGGGGTGCCCAGCAGCCCGGCCGCCAGGTCGAGCTCGCGGCGCAGTGCCTCCAGCCAGGAACCCGGCGAGGACGAGGACCCGAGCTCACCCGCGGTGTAGGTGTTGAAGTCACAGTAACCACAGCGGGTCGCGCAGAACGGGACGTGCACGTACACCCCGAACGGCCGCGTGCCCACCCCCTCGAGCGCATCCTCCTGCAACACCCCTCCAGTGTCTCACCGCAGGTCAGCGCCCGGCGTGCCGGGCAGGCCCGCCGCGGCCAGCAGCTCGGCGAGCGCGGCCAGTTCGGCCTGCCCGGTGAGCGCGCCGGCCAGCAGCGGCACCCGCACCTGGCGGTAACCCTCCAGCTGCCCCAGCACCTCCTCCTGCTGCCGCCTGCGCCGGGCCAGCAGCCCGGCCTCACCCTCCGGCAGCACCCGGTTCACGATCATCGGACCGAGCCGGACGCCGGACTCGGTGAGCGTCCCGGCCGTGCGCAGGGTCTCCGCCAGCGGCAGCCGCTCGGGCACCAGGACCAGGTGCACGAGCGCGTCGGTGCGCAGCCGCTGCGCCATCCGCTCCATCCGGGCCCTGCGCTCCTGCAGCCGGTCCAGCAGCGGGTCGGCCTCCGCCGCCGAGCCGAGGGCGCCCGTGGCCATCCGGTCCACATCCCTGGCGGAGCGGCGCTGCTGCGCCAGCCCCTCGATCCACGGGGTGAGCAGGGCGGGCAGGGTGAGCAGCCGGAGCATATGCCCGGTGGGTGCGCTGTCCACAACGAGCAGTTCCCATTCGGCGGACTCGGTCAGCTCGATCAGCCGGTCCAGCAGAGCCGACTCCACCGTGCCAGGGCTGCCGACCGCGCGCCGCAGATGGGTGCGCACCGCGGGCAGCACCTCACGGGGCAGCGTCCGCTCGGCGTCCCTGGTGATCTCCTCGAGCCGCTTGCCTGCCTGCGCCTCCCCGCTGACCTCGGCGGCCCACAGCCGGTCCGCCACCTGCCTCGGCCGCTCGCCGAGCGGGGTGGCCAGCGCGTCACCGAGGGAGTGCGCGGGGTCGGTGGACACGACCAGCGTGCGCGTTCCCTCGCCCGCGGCCAGCAGGCCGAAGGCGGCCGCGAGCGTGGTCTTGCCCACCCCGCCCTTGCCGCCGAAGAACCGCAGCGCGGAACTCAACAGCACACCCCGGGGTCACCGAAGCTCTCCCGGCCCATCCGCCGGTGCCATTCGTGCAGGTCGGCCACCAGGTACGGGATCAGCTCCAGGGTCTCGTAGGCCACCGGGTTCTCCACCCCGAGCGAATCCAGCAGCACCAATGCGCGCAGGGTGTCCTCGCGCTGCCGGGCCTCCCGGCGCAGCCCCTGCCGCCAGCGGGCCACGAACACCTGCTCGTGGCCGGCCTCGATCCGGCGCCAGAGGGCGGCCAGCCGGGAAAGGCGGCTCATGCGCCCGATTCCGGCTCCCGCTCGGGTGCGGCCGTCCAGGCTTTGCGCAGCGCGATCGCCGCCTCCACGATCAGCCAGATCGCCAGCAGGAAGATGATCGCGTCCAGCGGGGCCAGCACCCACTGCCCGGCGTCCACGAACTTCTGCAGGTTGATCACCAGCGCCCAGCTGGTCATCGCCAGCAGGAACACCAGCGGCACCAGCACCGCGATCGGGTTGCGGCGGTTCTTGGTCACCCACACCGCGACCACGGCCAGCGCGAGTCCCGCGGTGAGCTGGTTGGTGGTGCCGAACAGCTGCCACAGCACGCCGAAGGTGTACCCGGCGTCGCCGCCGCCCGGCAGCAGTGCCATCACCAGCGGGATGAGCACGGCGATCGCGGTGGCGCCGGTGATGTTGCGGGACAGCTTGCGGGCACCGGAGATCTCGGCGATCTCCTGGACGATGTAGCGCTGCAACCGCACGCCGGTGTCCATTGTGGTCGCGGCGAAGCTGATCACCACGATCGCCCCGAAGATCAGCGCGACCGTGCTCGGGATGCCGAGGTTGCCCGCGAAGGCGGCCACGCCCTCGACGAACCGCCCGGCCGGCCCGTCCGAGGCGCTGCTGAAGTCGGCGTAGAGCGCGTGCCATTCCGCGGTGCTGGCCACCACGCCCGCGGTGCAGGCCAGGATCGCGCCAAGGGCCAGCGAGCCCTCCCCGATCGCGCCGAGGTAGCCGACATGCCGCGCGTCGGTCTCCTTGTCCAGCTGCTTCGATGTCGTTCCCGAGGCCACCAGGCTGTGGAACCCGGAGATGGCCCCGCAGGCGATGGTGATGAACAGGAACGGGAACCAGCTCGGCGAGCCCTCCGGGGTGTCGTTGATCAGCGGCGCGACGATGCGGTCCATTCCGACCACGACGCCGAGCCCGATCACGCCGAGTGCCACGAACAGCTGGTGCGAGTTGATGTAGTCCCGTGGCTGCAGCAGCACCCACACCGGGACGCGCGAGGCGACGAAAGTGTAGGCGAACAGCAGGATGACCCAGATGTTGCGCTCGGTGAACAACCCGTCCTCGGCGGCGAACCCGGCCAGCGAGATGGGCAGCAGCTGGCCCAGGAAGATCGAGAGGTACAGCACGATCACGCCGATGATCGAGGGCACCAGCGCGGCGGTGCGGGTGCGGTACACGTACTGCCCGATCCCGATGGCCAGCGGGATCTCCAGCAGGATCGGCAGCACCGCCTCGGGGGTGCCGATGAACAGGTTGGCGATGACCACCGCGAACACGGCGTTGACCAGGGTGAGCAGGAAGAAGATGATCAGCAGGAAGAGCACCCTGGCGCGCCGGTTGATGACCTCCCTGGCCAGGGTGCCGATGCTCTTAGCGCGGTGCCGCACGGAGACCGCCAGCGCGCCGAAGTCGTGCACCCCCGCGGCGAAGATGGTGCCGAGCACCACCCAGGCCAGCGCCGGGCCCCAGCCCCAGAACACAGCGATCGCCGGGCCCACGATCGGCGCGGCACCGGCGACCGAGGTGAAGTGGTGCCCGAAGAGGACGTGCTTGTTGGTGGGCACGAAGTCGACCCCGTCGCGCATACTGTGCGCGGGCGTGACGAAGGCCGGGTCCAGCGCGTAGACCTTCTTCGCGAGGTACGCGGAGTAGTAGCGATATCCGAGGAAGAAGAGCACGGCTACGACCAGGGCGACCACTACTGCAGGCATCTCGCACACTCCACGGGCACCGTTGCTGGAGGGTGGGGACGGTAACAAGATCTGGATCGTGAGAGAAGTACCGGCGCATGAATGAGCTCGTTCGGTTATGGCGGCGCGCGGTGACCGCCGAGGTGTGCTGGCGGGAGCCGGACGGCAGCCCGGCCGCGCTGACCGCCACGCCGCTGCTGGCCGGGGAGAGCCCCTGCGTGGCGCTGCCCTACGCGCGCGCCGCCGAGGTCGCCGGGCTGAGCCAGGGCAGCAGGGTGACGTTCGCCGTGACCGACTCACGCTCGCTGCCGGAGGGCGCGCCAGGGATGCTGGCGACCGGCAGGCTGGCCCGGCGTGAGGACACCAGCGGCGAGCTGTTCACCGTCGAACTGCTCCGGCAGGAGCTGGCCAAGTACCCGCCGTCCCGGACCCTGGCCGACAGCCCCCTGCTGTGCCGGGAGAACTGGTGGTGGCTGCCCCGGATCGTGCTCAGCCTGGAGCGGGTCGACCGGGTGCGGGAGCTGCCAGCGCGCACCAACCCTGCCCGGCAGGCGCTGGTGGTGCGTGGCGGCGACGGCCTGGCGGTGCAGGTGGCCGAGCCGTTCGGGCCCGCGGGCTGGTCCGGCGAGCGGGTCCGGCTGGCGCCGTGGCCGGAGTGGCCTGTCCAGGCCCCCGCGCTCGCCTTCGGCTACGACTACACGATTCCGGATCTCGAACGTTGGGAGCCCTGGTCCCGGCGCGGGGTGCTGGCCCATGATGCCCTCGTGGTCACCCACCGCGAGGGCGAGCCGGAGCAGGTCCTGACCCCGCTGCCGCTGCTGCGCCGCATCCAACGGCAGCGCACCCTGGCCAGGGCTTGCCGCAGGGCCATCGCCGCCGCCGAGCGGCCCGGCGGAGGGGCGTGATGCTGCTCCCACCATGTGGATGGCTCTCGACCAGCATATGGGCGCGTGGCACCCTGGACGGGTGACTTCTGCCGGTGTGCCGCTCGTCGTTCGACGCCATGTCGACCTGCGACGCGTTGCCAGCGCACTGTGCCCCGCGATGAGCTGACCACCCGCCGCCCCCTTCCCAAGCACGGACCAGCAGGCGCGGGTGCGCCGCGAATCGCTCCCACCACGCACACCAGGGCGTTCACGGTGCGCCACGGCGCCGTCGACAAGCCCGGAGGACAAGAATGGCCTCGCCGACGCGCGACACCCCGAACACCGGTCGCACCGCGCGGCCCAAGCAACGCCGCGGGGAAGGCCAGTGGGCACTGGGTTACCGCGAGCCGCTGAACCCGAACGAGCGCTCCAAGAAGGACGACCACCCGCTGAACGTGCGGGACCGGATCGAGAACATCTACGCACACCGGGGTTTCGACTCGATCGACCCCGGTGACCTGCGCGGCCGCTTCCGCTGGTACGGCCTCTACACCCAGCGCAAGCCGGGGATCGACGGCGGCCGCACCGCCACCCTCGAACCGGAGGAACTGGACGACGAGTACTTCATGCTGCGGGTGCGCATCGACGGCGGCGCGCTGAGCACCGCGCAGCTCGCCCTGCTCGGCGAGATCTCGCAGACCTACGCCAGGGACACCGCGGACATCACCGACCGGCAGAACATCCAGTACCACTGGATCCAGATCGAGGACATGCCGACGATCTGGCAGAAGCTCGAGGACGCCGGGATGACCACCATGGAGGCCTGCGGGGACAGCCCGCGGGTGATCCTCGGCTCACCGGTGGCGGGCATCGCCGCCGAGGAGGTCATCGACGGCACTCCGGCGATCGAGGAGATCAAGCGCCGCTACGTCGGCGATCCGGCCTTCGCCAACCTGCCACGCAAGTTCAAGAGCGCCATTTCCGGCCTGCCCGATGTCGCGCACGAGGTGCACGACATCGCCTTCGTCGGGGCCGAGCACCCCGAGCACGGCCCCGGCTTCGACCTGTGGGTCGGCGGCGGCCTTTCCACCAACCCGATGATCGGGCAACGGCTGGGCACCTGGGTTCCACTGGACGAGGTGCCCGAGGTGTGGGCCGGTGTGGTCAGCATCTTCCGCGACTACGGCTACCGGCGGCTGCGGCACCGCGCCCGGATCAAGTTCCTGGTGAAGGACTGGGGCGCGGCGAAGTTCCGCGAGGTGCTGGAGAACGAGTACCTGAAGCGCCCGCTGCTCGACGGCCCGGCGCCGGAGGTGCCCGAGGTGCCGATCGACCACGTCGGCACGCATCGCCAGCACGACGGCAACTACTACGTCGGCGCCGCGCCGGTAGCCGGGCGGGTGTCCGGCTCGACCCTGCTGGCCGTTGCCAAGGCGGCGGAGCGGGCCGGATCCGCGCGGGTGCGGCTCACCCCGCAGCAGAAGCTGGTGGTACTGGACGTCCCGGAGTCCGAACTGGACGGTCTGCGCACGGAGCTCGGCGAGCTGGGGTTGCAGACGGAGCCTTCACCCTGGCGGCGCGGGGTGATGGCCTGCACCGGTATCGAGTTCTGCAAGCTGGCGATCGTGGAGACCAAGGCGCGGGCGCAGCAGCTGGTCTCCGACCTCGAGCGCAGGCTGGCCGATATCCAGTCCGATGTGGACAAGCCGGTCAGCGTGCACCTGAACGGCTGCCCGAACTCCTGCGCCCGGATCCAGACCGCGGACATCGGGCTGAAGGGCCAGATCGTCACCGACGCCGAAGGCAACCAGGTCGAGGGTTTCCAGGTACATCTCGGCGGCGGCCTCGGGCTGGACGCGGGTTTCGGCCGCAAGCTTCGCGGCCACAAGGTCACCAGCGCCGAGCTGACCGGCTACGTGGAGCGGGTCGTGCGCAACTTCGTGGCCAAGCGCGCCGAAGGCGAGCGGTTCGCGCAGTGGGCCGCGCGCGCCGACGAGGGTGATCTGCAGTGAGTGAGCGTGCTGTTCCTTTCTACTGCCCGTATTGCGGCGATGAGGACCTGCGACCGGAATCCGAAGGCGGCTGGCTTTGTTCAGCCTGTAGGCGGGTTTTCTCGGTGAAACTCATCGGCCTGCAGCTTCCGGAGGTGACTGGATGACCACGGCTACATCGAACGAGGAACTCAAAGCGCTGGCGGAAAAGGCATCCGAGGAACTCGCCGAGGCGAGTGCCACGGAGGCACTGGAGTGGGCGGTACGGCACTTCGGCGATGACCTGATCGTCGCCTCCAATATGCAGGACGCCGTGCTGATCGACCTGGCGACCCAAGTGAAGTCCGATGTGGACATACTGTTTCTCGAGACCGGCTACCACTTCGCCGAGACGATCGGCACCAGGGACGCCGTGCAGACGGTGTACCCCGAGGTCCGGATCGTGAACGCCACCGCGGACCAGAGCGTGGCCGAGCAGGACGCCGAGTACGGCCCCCGGCTGCATGACCGCGATCCGAACCAGTGCTGCCACCTGCGCAAGGTGATCCCGCTGCGCCGCACGCTTTCGAACTACTCCTGCTGGGTCACCGGGGTGCGCAGGGTGGACGCGCCGACCAGGGCGAACACCCCGATCGTGACCTGGGACGAGCGCAACGGCCTTGTCAAGGTCAACCCCATCGCCGCGTGGAGCGACGAGGAGTTCAACGGCTACATCCGCGAGCACGGCATTCTGGAGAACCCGCTGGTCGCCGAGGGCTACCCTTCGATCGGCTGCGCCCCTTGCACCGCGAAGGTCGCGCCGGGTGCGGACCCGCGCAGCGGGCGCTGGGCAGGCAACACGAAGACCGAGTGCGGCCTGCATGCCTGAGCACCCGTCCCGAACCGGAACAGGCACTGAGGGGAGAAGCATGACCACGCTCGAGGCCGCGACCGACGCGGCCAAGGACAACCTGGCCGCGCTCGAGTCGGAGGCCATCCACATCTTCCGTGAGGTGGCAGGCGAGTTCGACCGTCCGGTCATCCTGTTCTCCGGCGGTAAGGACTCCACTCTCCTGCTGCACCTCGCGATCAAGGCGTTCTGGCCCGCCCCGGTCCCGTTCCCGTTGCTGCACGTGGACACCGGGCACAACTTCGAGGAAGTGCTGTCTTTCCGCGACGGCGTGGTGGACAAGTACGGGCTGCGGCTGGTCGTGGCCAAGGTGCAGGACTGGATCGACGACGGCAGGCTGACCGAGCGCCCGGACGGAACCCGCAACCCCTTGCAGACCACCCCGTTGCTGGACACGATCGCCGAGCAGAAGTACGACGCGGTGTTCGGCGGGGGCAGGCGGGACGAGGAACGCGCCCGCGCCAAGGAGCGCATCTTCAGCCTGCGCAACGCCTTCGGCCAGTGGGAGCCGCGCAGGCAACGCCCCGAGCTGTGGAACCTCTACAACGGGCGGCACCGGCCGGGTGAGCACGTCCGGGTGTTCCCGCTGTCCAACTGGACCGAGGCCGATGTCTGGAACTACATCGCGCGGGAGGAGATCGAGCTGCCATCGATCTACTACGCGCACCGGCGCAAGGTGTACCGGCGCGACGGCATGTGGCTGACCGAGGGGCCGTGGGGCGGCCCAAGGGAGGACGAGGAGGTCAAGGAGCTGACCGTGCGCTACCGCACCGTTGGCGACGGCTCGTGCACCGGCGCGGTGGAGTCCACGGCGTCCACTGTCGAGGATGTGATCGCCGAGGTGCAGGCGAGCAGGCTGACCGAACGCGGCGCCACCAGGGCCGATGACCGGCTCTCCGAGGCCGCCATGGAGGACCGCAAGCGGGAGGGCTACTTCTGATGTCGAGCTTGTTACGCCTCGCCACCGCGGGCAGCGTGGACGATGGGAAGTCCACGCTGGTCGGGAGATTGCTCTACGACACCAAGTCCGTGCTCGCCGACCAGCTGGACGCCGTGCAGCGCGCCAGCGTCGACCGCGGGCTGTCCACTCCGGACCTTTCACTGCTGGTGGACGGGCTGCGCTCGGAGCGCGAGCAGGGCATCACCATCGACGTGGCCTACCGGTATTTCGCGACCCCGAGGCGCAGCTTCGTGCTCGCCGACACCCCGGGCCACGTGCAGTACACCCGCAACACGGTTACCGGTGCCTCCACCGCGCAGCTGGCCGTGCTGCTGGTGGACGCGCGCAACGGGGTGGTGGAGCAGACCCGCAGGCATGCCGCGGTGCTCGCGCTGCTCGGCGTGCCGCGGCTGGTGCTCGCGGTGAACAAGATCGACCTGCTGGACTACGACGAGGCCGCCTTCGCGGTGATCGCCAAGGAGTTCGCGGCGCACGCCGCCTCGCTGGGCTACCCGGAGGGCACCGTGCTGACCATCCCGGTCTCGGCCCTGCACGGTGACAACGTGGCGGCACACTCGGCGAACACCCCCTGGTACTCCGGCCCCACCTTGCTGGAGCACCTTGAGAACGTGCCGGTGGCCCCCGATCCGCACGACGCTCCGTTCCGGCTGCCGGTGCAGTACGTGATCCGGCCGCGCACCGCCGAGCATCCGGACTACCGGGGCTACGCCGGGCAGATCTCCTCGGGCACGGTCCGGCCCGGCGACGACGTGGTCGTGCTCCCCCAGGGTTTACGCAGCACGGTGGAGCGGGTGGACACCTACGGCGGCCCGCTGGCCGAGGCCGGGGCAGGCAGCTCGGTGACCGTGGTACTCGCCGACGACCTGGACATCTCCCGCGGCGACCTGATCGCCGCGGTGGACAGCAGGCCCACGGTCACCGACGAGCTCGGCGCGGTGCTGTGCTGGCTGTCCGGTAGCCCGCTGCGCGCGGGTGCCCGGCTGCTGGTCAAGCACGGGGCACGCACGGTGCAGGCCATGGTGGAGGAGCTGACCTCCCGGTTCGACGAGCAGTCGCTATCCACTGTGGATTCTCCGGATGCGCTGGAGCTCAACGAGATCGGCGGGGTGCGGCTGCGGCTGGCGGAAGAGCTCCCGGTGGACGACTACGCGCGCAGCCCGCGCACCGGTGCCTTCCTGGTGATCGACCCGAAGGACGGCGACACCCTGGCCGCCGGGATGGTCGGGGATCGCTTCTCCGCGCTCGGGGAACCGGCGGCGTGACGCCCCCGCTCGTGGCCGTCGCGCACGGCAGCCGGGACGCCCGCTCGGCGGCGACCGTGCGTGCGCTGGTGCGGCTGGTGCGCACCCGCGCGCCGGGAACCGAGGTCCGGGTGGCCTTCCTGGACCTGTCCGAGCCGAAGGTGGGCGAGGTACTGGCCGAGCTGCACGCACGGGGTCATCGCGAGGCGGTGGTCGTGCCGCTGCTGCTGGGCAGCGCGTACCACGCCAGGGTGGATCTGCCTGCGCTGGTCGAGGAGGTGACCACGCGGCTGCCCCGGCTGCGGGTGACCGTCGCCGGGGTGCTCGGCACCGATCCCGCGCTGGCCGCCCTGGCCGCCGACCGGTTGCGGGACACCGGCACCGACCCGGCCGACCCGGCGCTCGGCGTCGTGCTGGCCGCGGTCGGGTCGTCCAGCGCGGCGGCCAACGCGGCCGTCGCGCGGCTGGCGCAGCGGTGGCAGGCGAGCGGACCCGGGCCGGTCGCCCCCGCCTTCGCCAGCGCGGCCAAACCGGACCTGCCAGCCGCCCTGGCCCGGTTGCGCGCCCGCGGTGCGACGCGGTTCGCGGTCGCCTCCTGGTTCCTCGCACCCGGCCTGCTGCCGGACCGGATCGCCGGGCTGGCCCGGCAGGCGGACCCGGCCATGCCGATCGCCGCTCCGCTGGGCGCCGAACCGCGGGTCGCCGATCTGGTGCTGCGCCGCTATGACACCGCGCTGGCCGGCCAGCTCCGTTCCGCCTGAGTAACCGGGCCTCACCCGCGCCGAGCAGGGCTTGGGCATTTCCGTGTGTCTTTTTCCCATTGCCAGCTACCCACCGGGTACGGGAACGGACAGTTCTTGACGGACTAAGTGACTCGCCGGTAACTCTCTAGACGGCGCGCCACACCCCTGCCCGTTCCCATACGTGAGGTGGCACTGCCATGAAGGCAACCCTGCAACGCCGCACTGCCCGTGCCCTCGTCTGCGCGAGTTTCGCGCTGGTACCGATCGCCGCGCTGGCCACCCCGGCCACGGCCGAGTCCTTCGACATCACCTTCGACTGCCGCGCCGACGCACCGATCGTCGGCCCGCAGCAGGTCTCCCTTTCCCAGGCCACAGAGGTCACCGCCCCGGCCACGGTCGCGCCGGGCGGTGAGCTGGACGTCGTGGTCGATCCTGCGCCGAACACGGTGCCCGCCGAGGTGAGCGGCTACACCGTCAAGGAGGTCAAGGACTTCGCGCTGGAGATCCCCATCCCGGCGAACTCGACCTATGTGGACGCCGTCCTGTCCGGCGGCTCCGGGATCGGTGACACCCCGCCGGTCATCGAGGTCGCCGACGGGGTGGCCACCGTGTCCTTCCCCGGCCCGATCGCGGGCGGGGCGGAGTTCGAGTTGCCCACGGTGACGGCCACGCTGGCCGCGGGCGAGTCCGGCACGATCGAGACCCGGCTCGGCGGTACCAGCTACGACGATCCCGGCCTCACCTTCACCGCCGTGGCCACGGTCGGCTTCATCGACATCGAAGCCCCCACGGTCTGCTTCCCCAACCCGAGCCCCACCCTCAGCACCACCACCATCTCCTGACCCCTCTGCTGTGAGTGTCCCTTTCGCTGCGAAATGCAGTGAAAGGGACACTCACAGCGGTCGGCCGGGTGTGCGAAAGTGAGGGTATGGCTGACGAACTGGTGCACTACTCGGTCGCGAACGGCGTGGCGACGATCACGCTGGACTCACCGCACAACCGCAACGCCCTCTCCGCCCAGCTGCGCCGTGAACTGAGCGCCGGGCTGGACCGGGCCCGCGCGGACTCCGAGGTGCGCGTCGTCGTGCTCGACCACACCGGACCGGTGTTCTGCGCCGGGATGGACCTCAAGGAAGCCCGCGGTTCCGGCGCGCAGGACCAGGGGGTCAACGAGTTCCCCCAGATCCTCGAGCAGATCTGGACCAGCCCCAAACCGGTGGTGGCCAAGCTGGCCGGGCCCGCCCGCGCCGGCGGCATCGGCATGGTGGCCGCGGCCGATATCGCCGTGGCCGTCACCGAGGCCACCTTCGCCTTCACCGAGGTACGGATCGGCGTGGTGCCAGCGGTGATCTCGATCACCGTGCTGCCCCGGCTGCACCCCAGGGCGGCGCATGAGCTGTTCCTGACCGGTGACACCTTCGACGCCGCGCGGGCCGAGCGCATCGGACTGATCAACGCCGCGGTGTCCGCCGACGAGCTGGACGCCGAGGTGGAACGCTACGTGCGGGCGCTGGCGCACGGCGGCCCGAACGCGCTGGCCACCACCAAGGAGCTGCTCAGCGGCGCGGACGCCGAGGGCATGCGGGCCCGTTTCGCCGAGATGACCGGCCTGTCCGCGAAGATGTTCGCTGGCGAGGAGGCGCAGGAGGGCATCACCGCCTTCGCCGAGAAGCGCAAGCCGAACTGGATTCCGGAGGCATAGGAAGCGCAGCCACCCCGTCCTGGCGGCGCGCAGGCTGGCAAATACATACAGACCGTATGTATATTTGTGTCATCGTCGTCCACCGTGGAGGCCGTCATGACACCGGACCGCACAGCACTGGGACCCGCCCACGAGGTCGCGGTGGCCGGGGCGCGAATCCGCTACCACCAGACCGGCACCGGCCCGCCGGTCGTCTTCGTGCATGGCCTGCTGGCCAACGCGGTCCTGTGGCGTGCCGTGGCGCCGGGTGTCGCGGCGGCCGGGTATCGCTGCATCGTCCCGGACTGGCCCCTCGGGGCGCATGAGGTTCCGGTGCCCGGCGCGGACCTCAGCCCACCCGGGGTGGCCGATCTCATCGCGTCCTTCCTGGACGAGCTGGACCTCGAGGACGTCACGATCGTCGCGAACGACACCGGCGGCGCACTCACCCAGATCCTGCTGACCCGCCGCCCCGACCGGATCGGACGGGTGGTGCTCACCCCATCCGACTGCTACCACCGGTTCCTCCCCTCGTTCTTCAAGCTCCTGCCACCGCTGGCCAGGATCCCCGGCGCGATGCGCGTGCTCGCCGGGATGCTGCGGCCGCGGGCACTGAGTTCCTTCGCGTTCGGCTGGCTGGCCAAGCGACCGATGCCACCCGAGGTGGTGGACGCCTACCTGCTGCCGAGCCGCGGGGACCCGGCGATCCGGCGCGACCTGACCCGGTTCGTCCGGCAGGTCAGCAGCCGGTACACCATCCGGGCCGCGAGGTCCTTTCCGGACTTCCACCAGCCGGTGCTGCTGGCCTGGGCCACCGAGGACCGGCTGTTCCCGGTCCGGCTCGCCCGCCGCCTCGCCGGGGAGCTGCCGAACGCCACATTACGAACGATCGACGACTCCTACACTTTCGTTCCCGAGGACCAGCCCCAGCGGCTCACCGAGTTGATCCTGGAGTTCACCCGCCAGCATGCCGCGCCGTAGCCAGCAGGACCGCACCCGCGCCACCACGGCCGCGCTCGTGACGGCCGGACGCGACCTTTTCGCCCGGCACGGGTACGCACACGTGTCCGCCGAACAGGTCGTCTCGGCCGCCGGCGTGACCCGCGGAGCGCTACACCACCATTTCGGCGACAAGCGGGGGCTGTTCGTCGCCGTACTGGACGAGATCGAGGCCGAGCTCACCGCCGATGTGTCCGATGCGCTGCGGGCGGCCGAGGACCACTGGACCGGCATGGTGACCGCGCTCGGCCGGTTCCTGGACCAATGCCGGCGGCCCGAGGTCGTTCAGCTGGCACTGATCGACGCACCCGCCGTGCTCGGCTGGCGGGAATGGCGGGAGAAGGAGGCGCAGCACGGACTCGGCGTGATCACCGAGGCCCTGCGTGCCGCCGCCGAAGCCGGGCTGCTGCGCCCCGCGCCCATCCCCGCGCTGGCCCAGCTCGTGCTGAGCGCGATGATCGAGGCGAGCCTGATCATCGCCCATGCCGGGGACAAGGACGCCGCCAGGGCGGAGGCCGAGCAGTCCCTGCTGCTCCTGCTCTCCGGGCTGCTCACCGGACCGGACCAGGGTATGCCACGTTAGCCACCCGCGGTCAGGAGCTGGCGAGCACCACGGTCAGCCTGCGGTTGTCCGCACGCTCGCCACCCGGTGCCAATGCCCGCTGCGCGTCGGAGAGCACCCCGTGGATCGCGAGGTACGCCTTGGGGTCGGCCCGTTTGAGCAGGTCGGCGTCCACCCAGATCAGCACGTGCTCACCGGGCGGCAGCCAGGACAGGTCGGTCAGCGAGTCGTACAGCGCGTCCAGGTTGCGCCCGAACCAGTCCGGGAAGGACAGTGCGGCGGCGATGGCGTCCACTGTGGACATTTTGTCCGGTTCTGTGCCGCAGTCGAGCACATGCGGGTACGCCCCCCTGGACCAGGCGCGGTCCGCGAGCTGCTGCACGCTCGGTTCGTTCGGGCCGGTCATCGTTGCGGGTCCACGACAACGAAGGACTCGTAGTGGTCCGCCGTGTAGTACAGCTCGGCCGAATCGCCGGTGACCAGCCTGCGCGGTCCCCGGTCCGCGCTGCCTCGACTCGGCACGGTGTACTCGCGGTAGTAGCCGGAGGCCTTCTGCGGCAACAGCTTCTCCCGATTCCCGAACACGCTCCCGTCCTTGCCCGGATACGGGAACGGTCCGCCGTTCTCGATCAGTTCCCAGGTGGTGCGTGCCTCGGCCGGCAGGTCGGACAGCGGTTCGACGGCGAGGCCGGACTCGCTGCCGGGAACCGCCTGCCCGGTGGACGAAGGCGGGGACGGCGAGGAAGGCTCCGCGCCGGTGAACACGTCCTTGATCAGCCAGCCACCCAGCACCAGCACGATGAGGGCGACCAGCGCGACGGTGATCCGCCTGCGGTTCAGCATCGGCCCACCTCAGTGCCCGTTCCGGGACGCGCGACCCGACCGGTTCGGCGGATCCTGGTCCCCCGCCCGGCCCAGCCAGGCGGCGACCTGGTCGACCACCCGGCCGAGCAGCCAGGCCAGGCCGAGGCAGACCGGCACCAGCACCACCATCACCAGCACGAACTGCAACGGGAACCAGCGCTGCGCGAGCCACAACTCCAGCGCGTCCCACCAGTTGGTCAGTCCGTCCAGCACGGGGTGAGCCTACGTGACGCAACCCCGGGACGACCTCAGCCCCTGACCGGGCGGGCTGCCGTGGAAGTGACTGGGCGGTAGGTTGTGGCCATGTTTGCCGTGTACGCGAAGGAACCCAATCCCGACGACCCACTGGCCTCGCTCACGGTTGGCGAGCGGCCCGAGCCCGAAACCCCCGACGGCTGGGTGAAGGTCGCGGTCAAGGCGGCCAGCCTGAACATGCACGACCTGTGGACCCTGCGCGGGGTGGGTATCAAGCCCGAGCAGTTCCCGATGATCCTCGGCTGCGATGGCGCCGGGGTACTGGATGACGGCAGCGAGGTCGTGCTGCACTCGGTGATCAATGACCCGGCCTGGCACGGCGACGACACCCTCGATCCCCAGCGCACCCTGCTGACCGAGAAGTACCAGGGCAGCTTCGCCGAGCACATCGTGGTGCCCGCGCGCAACGTACTGCCCAAGCCCGCGGGGCTGTCCTTCGCCGAGGCGGCCACGATGGGCACGGCCTGGCTCACCGCGTACCGGATGCTGTTCGTCAAGTCCGGCCTCCGGCCCGGCCAGACCTTCCTGGTCCAGGGCGCTTCCGGCGGGGTGTCCACCGCACTGGTCCAGCTCGGCAGCGCCGCGGGCTACCGGGTGTGGGTCACCGGCCGCAGCGAGGAGAAACGCGCACTGGCCGAGCGGCTCGGCGCGCACCAGAGCTTCGAGTCCGGCGCGCGGCTGCCCGAGCGGGTGGACGCGGTGTTCGAGACCGTGGGCAAGGCAACCTGGGGACATTCGGTGAAATCGCTCAAACCGGGCGGGATCATCGTGGTCTCCGGCGCCACCAGCGGGCCGGACGCCACCGCGGAGCTACAGCGGGTGTTCTTCCTGCAACTTCGGGTCGCCGGTTCCACCATGGGCACCAGGGAAGAGCTGGCCAGCCTGCTGTCCTACGTCGACCTGGCCCGGATCCGGCCGCAGATCGGCGCCGAGTTGCCCCTCGAGGACGCCGAGCGCGGCTTCCGCGACATGCAGGCCGGGGAAACGGCCGGAAAAATCGTCTTCACGCGCTGAGCTGCACAGACGCCATGCCGACATCGCATGGAGACTGGTTTGTGATCGCCGAACTCCAGCGAACACCCAGGATCTGTTGTCTAACCTGGATTCATGACCGCAGCGCGGCGGGAGGCGACGCCGGAACCGGCGAGCCATGAACGGGCCGATCCGGCGGAGATCCGGGTCGGTCATCGCCGCTTCGCCGGTTTCCGCACCCGGGTGCTGGAGGCCGGGCCCCGGCCCGGCGGCAGGAAGGGCCTGCGCCGCCGTACCGCGACGCAGGCGCCTCGGCTGGTGCTGCTGCACGGCTACTGCGACTCCGCCGACACCTGGCGCGGGGTGCTCGCCGAACTGGCCGCGGCGGGGCGGCCTGCCGTCGCGGTCGACCTGCCCGGCTTCGGGGAGGCGGACGCACTGCGCCCAGGCCCGATCCTGCCCCAGCTGGATGCGTTCACCGCGGCGGTGCTGCGGGAGCAGGCGGCCACGGACGGCAGGACCAAGCGGGGCGGCGGGCCCACCGTCGTACTCGCCGGGAACTCGCTCGGCGGCACCCTGGGCCTGCGTGCGGCGCAGCACGACCGGCTCCCGCTCGCCGGAGTGGTCTCGATCGCCGCGCCTGGCCTTGCCGACTCCTGGCTGGTGCGCACCGTCGCGAGGTACCCGCTGCCGCTGCGGCTGTACTCCGCGCTGCCCGTGCCGGTACCGGGATTCCTGGTCCGCGCGGTGGCCCAGCAGGTGGTGCCCAAGCTGCTCTACGCGGATCCCGCCGCGGCGCGGGCGGAGGAGGTCCGCCGGTTCACCGAGCTGTTCCCGGACTACCGGGCCACCACCGCCCGGCTGGAGCAGGCCCGCCAGCTGGTCGGCGAGCTGGCGCAGGCCTACCAGCTGGACCGGATCAGTACCCCGCTGCTGGTGGTGGCCTGTGGCAAGGACAAGCTGGTCAGCCCCGGCGCGGGCCGCAGGCTGCATACGCTGGTGCCGCACAGCAGGCTGCTGCTGCGCGAGGACTGGGGGCACTGCCCGCAGCTGGATGACCCGCTCGCGATCGCCGAGCTGCTCGGCTTCTTCGCCGCCGACGCGCACCGGCGGCAGCACCGCCCTGGTCACCCGGCCGAACACCGTGCGGCAGTGAGCTGAACCCGGCGGCAGCTGCTCCCCCAGCTACTCCCCCAGCAGCCGCCTGCTCGCGCGGGTGATGGCGGCGCCGGCCTCCCGGTGCAGCCGCTCGATGATCTCCGCGGCCGGGCCCTGCCCAGCCTGGGAGTAGGTCTGCCCTGCCCACAGCGACATGGCCTCCGGGTCGCCCGCCTTCCCCGCGGCCGCCCGGATCGGCTTGCTGAGGTGGTGCAGGTTCGGATAGGCCGCAGGCGCGTGTGCCGAATGTTCCCGCAGAAAGCGGTTCACCAGCCCGCGGGCGGGCCGGCCACTGAACGCCCTTGTGAACGCGGTGGTCCGGTCCGCATCGGCCAGCGCGCGCCGCTGGGTGGGGTTCGTGCCGGCCTCGTCCGCGCGGAGGAAGGCGGTGCCCAGCTGCGCGGCCACCGCCCCGGCGGCCAGCACCGCCGCGATATCCGCGCCGTGCACCAGGCCCCCGGTGGCGACCAGCGGCAGGTCCACCTCGGCGGAGACCAGCCGCAGGGCCGCGAGGATCCCGTAGAGTTCGCCGCCCACCGGGTCGCTCTCGTCGTCGGCCAGCAGCGCACGATGCCCGCCTGCCTCGAAACCCTGCACACACAGCCCGTCCACGCCCGCCGCGGCGGCCTGGCGCGCCTCGGCGGGCGAGGTGACCGTGACCAGCACCGTGCTGCCCGCCTGCTGCAGCCGCGCGACATCCCGCGCGGAGGGGACACCGAAGGTGAAGGAGACCACCGGGTGGCGCCGGTCCACCAGCAGATCGAGCTTGGCCGGGTAGGCGTCGTCGTCCCAGCGCGGCCGACCAGGCTCCACCCCGTAGCGGCGGCCCTCCGCGGCCAGCCGGTCGCGGTAGCCGGTGAGGTCGGCCGCGGCCTCGGCTCCTGGCACGAACAGGTTCACCCCGAACCGGCCGTCCCCGGCGAGCTCGGCGGTGCGGTCCAGCTGCCCGGCGAGGGTCTCGGCGCCGAGGTAACCGCCTGCGAGGAAGCCGAACGCCCCGGCCCGGGTGGCCGCGGCCACCAGCTCCGGGGTACTGGGGCCGCCCGCCATCGGTGCGACGATCACCGGGACGCGAAGACTGTCGAACATGCCATGAGCCTACGAACCGCGGCAGGGCGGGGTCGACGTCTGGTACGCCACACGGGGAAAGGGCACCGGGTCAGCGGCCGGTGGGAAAAGGCCGCACCGTGTGTCCCGCCGGTAACGCGGGCTCACTCCAATGGCGGGCCACCCGTTTCGGGACCGGAAACCATTGGTAAACCGCCTTGTTGCTCCGTTCGGTCCAGGCCAGTGTGCTCCGTACGCGAAGGTCACTCGCGCACCCGAAGAAAGGATCTGGAGCTGATGAGCGAATACCCGGAGAACCCTGCTGACATCCGGACCGGCAACGGCATGGCCAGGCGCTGGACCCTGCGCGGCGTCGCGGTGAGCGCCATCGCCGTTCCGCTGCTCGCGCTCGGCCTCGGTGGCCAGGCCTCCGCGGCCGAGCTGACCCCGATCGCCGAGTACCTGGACCAGACGATCGCCGACACCTCGGCGGCACTGGTGCAGGCGCTGGCGATCCTGCTCGGCGTGGGCTGAGTCACGGGGTGGCCCGCGCGGACACCAGCCCCGCGCGGGCGCCCCTGGCCGGATCCGCCTACTTCTTGCCCTTGCCACCCTTGTCCGAGGGCTCCTCGCTGGACAGCGCGGCGACGAAGGCCTCCTGGGGCACCTCGACCCGCCCCACGGTCTTCATCCGCTTCTTGCCTTCCTTCTGCTTCTCCAGCAGTTTCCGCTTTCGTGAGATGTCCCCGCCGTAGCACTTGGCGAGCACGTCCTTGCGGATCGCCCTGATCGTCTCCCGCGCGATGATCCGGCCGCCGACCGCGGCCTGGATCGGCACCTCGTACTGCTGCCGCGGGATCAGCTCGCGCAGCTTGGTCGCCATCTTGTTGCCGTAGCTGTAGGCGGCGTCCTTGTGCACGATCGCGGAGAACGCGTCCACCGGCTCGCCCTGGAGCAGGATGTCCACCTTGACCAGGTTGGCGGCCTGCTCGCCCGCCTCCTCGTAGTCCAGCGAGGCGTACCCGCGGGTGCGGGACTTCAGCGAGTCGAAGAAGTCGAAGATGATCTCGGCGAGCGGCAGGTGGTACCGCAGCTCCACTCGTTCCTCGGAGAGGTAGTCCATGCCCAGCAGCTGGCCGCGCTTGCCCTGGCACAGCTCCATGATCGCGCCGATGAACTCCGATGGCGCGATCACCGTGACCTTGCTCAGCGGCTCGTGCACCTCGGCGATCTTGCCTGCGGTCGGCCAGTCCGACGGGTTGGTGACGATGTGCTCGGTGCCGTCCTCCAGGTACACCTGGTAGACCACGTTCGGCGCGGTGGAGATCAGGTCGAGGTCGAACTCCCTTTCCAGCCGGATCCTGGTGATCTCCAGGTGCAGCAGGCCGAGGAAGCCGCAGCGGAAGCCGAACCCGAGCGCCACCGAGGTCTCCGGTTCGTAGGTGAGCGCGGCGTCGTTGAGCCGCAGCTTGTCCAGCGCCTCGCGCAGCGCCCCGTACTGCGAGCCGTCCATCGGGTACAGCCCGGAGTAGACCATCGGCTTCGGCTCCCGGTAGCCGGGCAGCGGCTCGGCTGCACCCTTGCGCTCGGCGGTCACGGTGTCGCCGACCTTGGACTGCCGGACGTCCTTCACCCCGGTGATCAGGTAGCCCACCTCGCCGACCCCGAGGCCCTTGCTCGGCTTGGGGTCCGGCGAGATGATGCCGACCTCCAGCAGCTCGTGGGTGGCGCCGGTGGACATCATCCGGATCCGTTCCCGCGGGGTGATCCGGCCGTCGACCACCCGGATGTAGGTCACCACGCCGCGGTAGGTGTCGTACACCGAGTCGAAGATCATCGCCCGGGACGGCCCCTGCCCGTCCCCCTCCGGCGGGGACACCTGGCGCACCACCTCGTCCAGCAGCTCCCGCACCCCGGCCCCGGTCTTGGCCGAGACCCGCAGCACGTCGCCCGGCTCGCAGCCGATGATGTGCGCCAGTTCGGCGGCGTACTTGTCCGGTTCGGCCGCGGGCAGGTCGATCTTGTTCAGCACCGGGATGATGGTGAGGTCCTTGTCCAGGGCCAGATACAGGTTCGCCAGGGTCTGCGCCTCGATCCCCTGCGCGGCGTCGACCAGCAGGATCGCGCCTTCGCACGCCGCCAGCGCGCGGGAGACCTCGTAGGTGAAGTCCACGTGACCGGGCGTGTCGATCAGGTGCAGGACGTGGTCGGTGCCGTCGACCTGCCAGGGCAGCCGGACGTTCTGCGCCTTGATGGTGATGCCGCGTTCCCGCTCGATGTCCATCCGGTCCAGGTACTGGTCGCGCATGGTGCGTTCCTCGACCACCCCGGTGAGCTGCAGCATCCGGTCGGCCAGCGTGGACTTGCCGTGGTCGATATGCGCGATGATGCAGAAGTTGCGGATCAACTCCGGCGGGGTGAAGGTCGTGTCGGCGAAGCTCGTCACTCGTGTCCTCGGCGTTTGTCGGGGATGGCTGCGGCTATGATCCCACGTCCTACGGGCAGGAGTCCGGGTCATCCCCGATGCGGGGTGCCGGCACCCGTGCTGTCCTCGAAGTATGAACACCTCACTTACCGACATGCTGGACCGGGCCTTTGGCCATCCACGTGGCCTGCTCGGCAGGTTCGGCGGCTCGGTGATGGCCTACGGCAACGGTCCGACCGAACGTCAGGTGGTCGATATCGCCAAGCCGGCGGGGGAGGAAACCGTGCTGGTCATCGGGCCGGGGCCGGGGGTGGGCCTGCGCTATGCCGCCGAGCGCGCCGGGCTGGTGATCGGCGTCGACCCCTCGGCCGAGATGCTGGAGACCTGCGGCCGCCGGTGCGCCGACGCGGTCGCGGCGCAGACGGTCCGGCTGCGCACCGGCTCGGCAGCCGCGACCGGCCAGGAGCCTGCCTCGGTCGACATCGTGCTGACCGTGAACAACGTGCAGCTGTGGCAGGACCGCGCCGCCGGGTTCGCCGAGCTGGTGCGGGTGCTGCGGCCCGGCGGGCGGCTGGTGCTGTCCGCGCACGAGAAGTGGCTGCCGGTACCGCGGCACGTCCTGGCCGGGGAGGCCGAGGAGGCCGGGTTCGCCGATGTGCAGACCTGGACCTGGCAGCCGCCGGGGGCACTGGCCTCGACCGCGGCGCAGCTACGCGCCTACCGGCCAGCGGACTGAGCCCGATCCGTACCGGGATCAGCCCCGCACATCCACCCGGAGCGGGTGGTCCGCCGGGATCTCCACCAGCACGATCCGGGTGCCGTCCGGGTCGCTGATCCAGGCCTCGTCCAGGCCCCAGGGCTCGCGCCGGGCCTCCCGCTCGACCGGCGCGCCCTTGGCCCGCAGCTCCGCCAGGGTGGCCGCCAGATCGCGAACCTGCAGCCACAGCGCCACGTCCGGGCTCGGGCCCGCCTCCCCGCTGCCGACGACCTCGAGGAACCCCTGGCCGAGGAAGAACACCGTGCCCACGGCGAACTCGCGGTAGATCGCCAGCCCCAGCACGTCGCGGTAGAACTCGATCGAGGCCTGCGGCCGCCTCGGCTTCAACAACACTCGACTGCTCAGGACCTCCATCCCTCCTGCCTACCCTGCCCGCGGCGGTCAGGCCAGCGCGAGTGCGGTGATCCCGGCCAGTACCACACCCGATCCGGTGATCCGGCGCACCGGGTTCGCCTCGCCGAACATCCGCCAGGCGGCCAGCCCGCCGAGCACGATGCTCAGCTCGCGCATCGGCGCGACCAGGCTCACCGGGGCGAGCCGCATGGCGAACAGCACCAGCAGATAGGCCGCCGGGGACAGCAACCCGACCAGCAGCACCTCTCCGCGGTGCCGGCGCCAGAGCCTGCCCACCTCGCCCGGCGCGCCGGCCGCGGCCGGCGCGAGCAGCAGGCTCTGCAGTACCGCACCGGTGCCGAAGTAGACCAGGGGCGGCACGGCGAGCGTGGTCACGGCGTAGGCGTCCCACAGGGTGTAGCCGGCGATCAGCACGCCGGTCAGCAGGCCGTAGCCGATCCCGGCGCGGCGGGCCCGGCCACCGGACTCCGGCCCGGAGCCCCCCGAGCTGATCACCAGTACGCCGGTGACCACCAGCCCGGCACCGGCAAGGCCGAGCGGCCCCGGACGTTCCGCCAGCAGCAGGATCGCGGCCAGCACGGCCAGCAGCGGGCCGGTGCCGCGGGCGAGCGGGTAGACCACGGAGAGGTCACCGGCGGCGTAGCCACGCTGCAACACCACCCCGTACCCCACGTGCAGGAGCGCGGTGACGGCCGAGGCGAGCAGCCAGCTCGGGTGGGCGGGTTCGTCGCCGAGCAGCAGGACGCAGCCCGCCACCGGCGCGAGGGCGACCGCGGACACGGTGTAGTACAGCCAGACGAACCGGGCGCCACCACCGACCCGTTTGGCCACCAGATTCCAGCAGGCGTGCCCGAGTGCGGCGAGGAAGACGAGGAGGAAGGCGGTGCCGTGCATGAAGTACCCTTCTGCGCCTTCCGCGGACGCGGAAGGCCGGATACTCCAGGCTTTTGTCCCGTCATATGAACGGCTCGGCCATCCGGGCCTGCCGATGGTGCCGCTCGGACCAGGCTCGCCGCTCCTGGTTGTGGTCCGGGCTGGCGAAGCGGCGACGGAACCCTAGGCACTTATGCGGCAACCCTACCGCAAGGGCAGCGCCGGCCGCGTGTAGGCTGTTCAGCCGTTGCCGTGTGGCATTCCGCCAGGGAGGAAGCCTGCCGCCAGTCGCGGACAGGGCCACGACAACACGGCACGAAACCACCCGAAAGGCAAAGGAGCGCCCGCGTGGCCAACATCAAGTCCCAGATGAAGCGGATCAAGACCAACGAGAAGGCGCGCCAGCGCAACCAGTCGGTGAAGTCCGCGGTGAAGACCTCGATCCGCAAGTTCCGCGAGGCCGCCGACGCCGGTGAGAAGGACCGCGCCATCGAGCTGCAGCGGGTGGCCGCCAAGAAGCTGGACAAGGCCGCGAGCAAGGGCGTCATCCACGCCAACCAGGCGGCGAACAAGAAGTCCGCGATGGCCAAGCGGGCCAACCAGCTCTGAGCTTTCCCTTCCGAAGCCCCGGCGTCGCAGCACGCCGGGGCTTTCTGGTGTGCCGGGCTACCGCGTCTCCTTCGCGGCGGCCACCTCGAGCACGGCGCGTTCCACCGCGTAGTCCGGATCGGCGGCCGCGCCCTTCACCTCGGCGTTGAGCCGCGCCACGATGCGCATGGCGTCGGCCAGCCCGTCCGGGCCCCAGCCGCGCACCTGCCCCTGTGCCTTGCGGATCTTCCACGGCGGCATCCCGAGCTCTCCGGCAAGCTGGTTCGGGTTGCCCCTGCCTGCCGCGGCCACCCGCGCGATGGTCCGCACCGCGTCCGCCAGCGCGTCGGCGATCAGGACATGCGGCACCCCGATCTGCTGGGCCCAGCGCACCGTCTCCAGTGCCGCCGCGCGATCGCCTGCCACGGCACGCTCGGCCACCGCGAAACCGGTCACATCGGCACGACCCCGGTGGTAGCGGCGCACCGCCTCCTC
The DNA here is from genome assembly GCF_018885265.1 of Amycolatopsis aidingensis. GTDB lineage: Bacteria > Actinomycetota > Actinomycetes > Mycobacteriales > Pseudonocardiaceae > Amycolatopsis > Amycolatopsis aidingensis. The sequence continues at coordinate 2,722,818 of NZ_CP076538.1, read as the reverse complement.
GTCAACGGAGCCGCCGGAGTCCGCCACCAGCTGGGCCGCGGCCGAGGCGAGCTCCCGCAGGTCGGAGCCGACGGCATCGATCAGCGCGGTGACCCCGGCCGCGTCGATCCGCCCGCCTGCCGTGCGGACCTCGTTGCGCACGAAGGCCTCCCGGTCCGCGGGCCGGGTGATCTTGGCACATTCGGTGACCACCGCGCCCGCCTTGCGCAGCGCGGCGGGCAGGGCCTTCGCCGCCTTGCTCCGCCCGCCTCCGCTGTGCACCACGACGAGCACGACGCCGTCGACGGGCTGGGCGAGGTAGGACGTCAGGGCGTCGGCGACCTCCTGGGAGACGTCCTGCGCCGCGTCCACCACGATCACCTTGCCCTCGCTGAACAGCGAGGGGCTGACCAGCTCGGCGAGCACGGGGACTGTGAGTTCGGACACCCGGATCCTGGTCAGCTCGGCGGCGGGATCGGCACGCCGGGTGGCGTCCAGCGCGGCCCGGACGGCGCGCTCGACGAGCAGTTCTTCCTCACCGAGGACCAGGTGCAGCGGGGCTGGGGTGGTTGCCGGTGCGGTCACGGATCGATCCTGCCATGCGGCCGCCTCGGGCTCCGCTCCGGTGATGTGCGTCCTTGTCCGTAGCCGGGAGCGAGCGGAGTGTCGTACGGTGTAGCCACGGCCGAGCGGCCGACAACCGAATACAGCTCATCCAGAGGGGCAGAGGGAACGGCCCGCAGAAGCCCCGGCAACCGGCGTCAGCCTGTCATCTCGATTCCGCGAGGTAGCTGACGACAACGGTGCCAATTCCGACCCGCACGAGTGGGGCAGATGAGGAAAGGAACCTCGCGATGACGCCAGCCCTGACCACGACCACCCGCACCGCCACCAAGGGCGCGCTCGACCTCGGCCCGGCCGCGGAGCTGGTTTCCAAGGAGGAAGGGCACCGCCAGCCGCTGGCACCCGAGTTCGTCTCCGCGGAGGACTTCTCCCCGCTGGAGGTCGCCTACGACTTCGGCCGGGTGCGCCGCGAGGACATCGAGTCCGGACCGCGCAACATCTGGCGCTACAAGCGGCTCCTGCCGGTGCCCTCGAATGTGGAGCAGATCCCGAACACCGAGCCCGGCTGTACCCGGCTGGTGCGGGCCGACCGGCTGGCCGAGGCACTCGGGGTACGCAGGGTCTGGGTGAAAGACGACACCGGCAACCCCACGCACTCGTTCAAGGACAGGGTCGTGGCCGTGGCGCTGGCCGCCGCCCGCGAGTTCGGCTTCGAGGTACTCGCCTGTCCATCGACCGGCAACCTGGCCAACGCGGTCGCCGCCGCGGCCGCGCGTGCCGGCTGGCAGTCCGTGGTGCTCATCCCGTCCTCGCTGGAGCGGGCCAAGGTGCTCACCACGGCCGTGTACGACGGCGCGCTGATCGCCGTGGACGGCAACTACGACGATGTGAACCGGCTGGCGACCGAACTCGCCGGTGAGCACGAGAACTGGGCCTTCGTCAACGTCAACGTGCGCCCGTACTACTCCGAGGGCTCCAAGACGCTGGCCTTCGAGGTGGCCGAGCAGCTCGGCTGGCGGCTGCCGGAGCAGATCGTGGTGCCCATCGCATCCGGCTCCCAGCTGACCAAGGTGGACAAGGGTTTCCGCGAGTTCGGCGAGCTCGGCCTGGTGGAGCCCAGCCCGTACCGGATCTTCGGCGCGCAGGCCACCGGCTGCTCCCCGGTTTCCACCGCCTTCCGCAACGGGCACGACGTGGTGCAGCCGGTCAAGCCGGACACGATCGCGCGCTCGCTCGCGATCGGCAATCCCGCCGACGGGCCGTACGTGCTGGACACGGTGCACCGCACCGGCGGCGCGATCGAGGACGTCACCGATGACGAGGTGGTCGAGGGCATCCGGCTGCTGGCCCGCACCGAGGGCATCTTCACCGAGACCGCGGGCGGGGTGACCGTGGCGACGGCGAAGAAGCTGCTGGACGCCGGCAAACTGGATCCGGATGCCGAGACCGTACTGCTGATCACCGGCGACGGCCTGAAGACCCTGGACGCGATCGAGGACAAGGTGGGCCCGAAGGCCACCGTGCCGCCCTCCGCCGAGGCCGTCGGCAAGGTGCTCGGCCAGTAGACCCGGCCGGCACCTCGCCGACGACCGGCCGCAGCCTCCTCAGGCGGTCGCGACCTGGGCCAGCACCGCACCCCAGGTGTCCGCGGCCGCCTGCGGCAGCCCGGCGTCGGTGCGCAGGTGCTGGGTGAGCAGTGCCCGCGCCTCGACCAGCGGAGTGCCCTCGATCCGGATGCTCTCGATGATGTCGGCGAGCACGGCGCCGCCGACCCGCAAGCCGGTGGCGACGGACTTGAGCACCACATCGGTGATCGGCCCGCCGAGCCCGATCCCGGGAATCGAGGTGACCAGCTTGGCGATCGATTCCAGGATCCTGGCCGCCCCGTCCCCGCCGACGCGCAGGGCGGCGACGACAATCGGCTGGGCCAGTTTGGCGATCCGCTTCACGATCGCGATGATGTCGACATCCGACGCCGAACCGGACGCCAGCGCGGTTTGTTCGGATTGTACTTCCCCGAGGGCGGACCGGGCCTCGGTCAGCAGCCGGACGGATTCGGCGTCGCCGGCGTCGCGCGCCGATTCCAGCAGGGTCGTGATGTTCTCCTCGGTAACGACCTTGCTGAGCGCGAGGTCCACTTGGTACTCGGTGGTGTGCACTTCTCCTTGCCCGGCCGCGAGATCGGTGGACGTCGCGCTCGCGGCCTGCCCCGCGCCGAGCAGGAAAACGCTGGCCGTCACCACCACGGCCGCTGGCCGGTAGATACGGGCAGAGAACATAATTGTTGACCTTTCAGGTATTTGGCAGCACCACAAAAATCATGGAAGCCAACAAAACGGACAGAGATTTGAATTTCGCTGCAGCAGCCCGATAGTAACCGCGCACTTCGGCCCCGACACAATGATTCCCATCAGTATTCCACATCACACCCAAAGAAGGTGGATTTCCGGAAATGCGTGATTTCTGATCGTATCGGCGTGTCCGAACACGGCCTCGCCGGCGGGATCAGCGACGGATGACACCGAGATTGGTCGCGGCGGCGACGGCGGCGGTGCGGGAGTCGACGCCCAGTTTGGTGTAGATGCGGGCCAGGTGAGACTTGACGGTGCCCTCCGTGAGGTGCAGCCGGCCGGCAATGGCTCGGTTGGGCAAACCGTCGGCGACCAGCGTGAGGACTTCGATTTCCCGTCGGGTCAGGGCGGTGTCGGGGGTACGTAACCGGTTCATGATCCGGTCGGCGACGGTGCGGGACAGGGTGGTGCGTCCGGCGGCGGCGCTGCGCACGGCGGCAACCAGAGTTTCCGGAGGTGCATCCTTGAGGAGGTAACCGGTGGCCCCGGCCTCGATGGCGGGCAACGTATCCGCGTCGGTGTCGTACGTGGTGACGACCAGGATGCGGGGGGCACCCTGGCGTGCGGTGATCGCCGCGGTGGCCTGGGCGCCGGTCATGCCGGCGCCGAACTGCAGGTCCATGAGCACGACGTCGATGTCACCTTCGGCGGCACGGGTGACGGCGGCTTCGGCGGTGGCGGCTTCGGCGACCACGACGAGGTCGGTTTCGGTCTCGAGCACGGCACGGAGTCCAGCCCGCACCACCGGGTGGTCGTCGGCAAGGAGGAGGCGGATCGGGGTACGGGTCACGGGTGGGCCTCGGGCCTGGTCTGGACGGGTTGGTCAAGCGGCAGCCGGGCGGCTAGCGCTGTGCCCTTGCCGGGGGCGGACTCGACGGTGAGGGTGCCGCCGAGTGAGCATGCGCGGGCACGCATGGCAGCGAGTCCGAATCCGCCCCGCTCGGGGTCGGGGCCCGGCAGACGGTCGGGGTCGAAGCCGGTGCCGTCGTCGACAAGGCTGAGCGCGACATGGTCACCGAGGTAGCTGAGAGTGACCTCGACAGTGGTGGCTCCGGCGTGCCGGACGGTGTTCGCGAGAGCGGCTTGTGCCATGCGCAGCAGAACCACCTCGTGCGCGGTCGGCAGCGATACCGGGTCACCAGTGAGGTGGAAGCGTGCGGTGAGCCGATGTCGGACGCTGGTGGTGCCGCACAGGCGTTCCAGCGCCCCGGCCAGGGTGGTGCCATCCAAGGCAGGCGGGCTGAGTGCGGCGACGAAACGACGGGCCTCGGCCAGATTGTCCGCGGCGGCCTGGCGGGCTTGGTCCACATAGCTGGCGGCGAGATTCGTTGACGCGGGCGGCAGGGCTCGTTCGGCGGCGCGCAGCAACAGCTGGATGCTGGACAGGCCCTGTGCGAGGGTGTCGTGGATCTCGCGGGCCAGCCGCTCGCGTTCGCCCAGCACCCCGGCGGTGTGCTGGGCCTCGGCCAGGTCTGCGCGCGTGGCGGTGAGCTCGTCTATCAGGCGCCTGCGTTGTTCGCTCTCCCGGTACAGCACCTGGTACCCCCACACCACCGCGACCGCGACGGCGGCCCCGAGCGCTGGACCGATCGCGATGGCCAGGCTGAAGGAGCCCTGGTGCATGGCGAAGGCGGCGATCGCGGCGAGAGCGGTCGCGGCCACGGCGGCAAGTCCTGCGCGCCGCGGCAGCAGGTGGAGCTGGAGGAAGTACAGCGGGAAGGCGACCCAGACCCCGTCGGCGGTCATGGCCACCAACACCAGCCATACCGCGCTCACGGCGGTCAGCCAGCAGGCGGCGGCGCGCCGGGAGGTGCGGACGCGCGGCAGCAGCGGTCCGGCCGCATACACCAGTGCGCACGCCGCCGCCACGAAGACGACCATCCCGGCCTGCGGCCGGTTGTCGGCCAGGGCCCGGCCTCCTGCCAGGCCGAGCAGGCCGACGACCAGCAGGTGCAGGAACCACGCCAGCACCCGGTTGGTCGGTGTCAGTGCGGGAACGGCGGTGGTCACAGTGTGTCCAGGCTACGTCTCCAGGTCCCAGTGCGCCTTCCATCAAAAGATAGAACCGGCGTACCACCTTCCGGCTGGTGAAGTGCTGTCCATGGTCGGCTGCCTGCCCCAGTGCTGGGGGGCGATCGTGGAGTCATTCCGATTCCGTTCACCAGAAGGGGCAGGCCAGGTCGTGTTCGTCGCCTGGAGAGATCTGAAATTCGCCAAGGGGCGGTTTGCCCTGATGGGCGCGGTCGTAGTGCTGATCACCTTGCTGGTCGGCTTGCTCTCCGGGCTGACCGCCGGACTGGGGCAGCAGAACGTCTCCGCGATCACGGGCCTGGCCGCCGACGAAATCGTCTTCAACTCGCCCGGAGGGGAGGAGGACCTGTCCTACGCGAACTCCACCATCACCGAAAAGCAGTGGCGGCAGTGGGCAAGGACCCCCGGCATCACCGCGGCCGAGCCGCTGGGGATCAGCACTACCAAGGCCACGGTCGGCGACAGCAGCACCGCGGTCTCCGTCTTCGGCGTCCGGCCCGGATCCGGGCTCGCCCCGGCGGGCGACAATATCCATGATCATTCCGCGGTGGTGTCCACCACGGTTGCCGATGACCTCGACGTCAAACCCGGCGACACCGTCACCCTCGCCGGGCAGCAACTGACGGTGGCCGCGGTGCGCGGCGAGGCTTCCTTCAGCCACACCCCGGTTATCTGGACCAGCCTCGGGATGTGGCGGAGGACCGCGCCTCCCACCGGGGGCAGCGACGGCCCCATCGCGACCGTGATCGCCCTCAGCACCGACGACGCCAATCCGGCGGCCACCGACCTGGCAGCAGGCACCAGGACGGTGTCCAAGGAAGACTCGCTGTCCGCGATCGGGTCCTACACCTCGGAGAACGGCTCCCTGCAGCTGATGCGCGGCTTCCTGTTCGCCATCTCCGCCCTGGTCATCGGCGCGTTCTTCACCATCTGGACCATCCAGCGCAGCGGTGACATCGCCGTGCTCAAGGCCCTGGGTGCCACCACGACCGGCTTGCTGAAAGACGCCCTTGGCCAGGCCGTCGTTCTGCTCCTCGCCGGCACGGTCACGGGCACCGGGCTCGCGGTGGGGCTCGGCACCGTGATTTCCCGCTCTGCCGTGCCCTTCGTCCTGGACCCCGCCACCGTCCTCGCCCCGGCCGCCGTGCTGATCCTGCTCGGCGCGCTGGGAGCAGCGCTGTCCATCCGCCGCATCACCTCCGTCGACCCGCTGACCGCCCTGGGGAGCGCCCGATGAGCTTGAACCTGACCGACATCACCCTCACCTACCCCGACGGCGACTCCCGCCTGACCGCGCTCAACCACGTCACGCTGGACGTTCCCAGGGGCAGCCTGACCGCCGTGGCGGGCCCCTCCGGCTCCGGCAAGTCCAGTCTGCTGGCGGTCGCTGCCACCCTCATCACACCTGACGCCGGCACCGTGAGCATCAATGGCACCGGCACCGCGGGCATGACCCGCGGCGAACTCACCGACCTACGCCGCCGCAAGATCGGCATCGTCTTCCAGCAACCCAACCTGCTGCCATCGCTCACCGCCGCCGAACAACTACAGGTCATGGCCCAGCTCGATGGGCGTTCCCCGGCCAAGGCCCGTAGCCGGGCGATGGAACTGCTCGACGCCGTCGGCCTCGCAGCCCAGGCGAGACGGCGCCCGCACCAACTCTCCGGTGGCCAGCGTCAACGCGTCAACATCGCCCGCGCCCTGATGAACGATCCCACCGTCCTCCTGGTCGACGAACCCACCAGCGCACTCGATCACCAACGCGGGGCCGCGGTCATGGACCTCATTACCCGCCTCACCCACCAGCGGACCACCGCCACGGTCCTGGTCACGCACGACCGCACCCACCTGACCGCCGTCGACCAGATCGCCGAGGTCCACGACGGATGCCTCAGCATCCCCATCCGGAGGCGCGAAGACGAAAGGGCTCCGCGTTGAGGTCCCTTGTCTGTTACTCCACAGCGGATCGACCAGTTTCACCGAAGCGGCCGCGGCCGGCCGGGAACCGCCGCCGGGCTCCCCGGCGCACCAGCGCGGGACCGGTGGCGTCCGGCAGCACGGCGACATCCCCGTCGGTGTCGGTACGGGCCACCAGCGCACCGCCCGCGGCGAGGGTGCGCAGGGTGCGCCGGTTCGGATGCCCGTAGGAGTTGTCCGCTCCCACGCTCAGCACCGCCAGCCGGGCCCGCACCGCACCCAGGAACCGGGGCAGCGAGTACCGGCTGCCGTGATGCGGCACCTTCAGTATCTCGGCTTCCAGCTCCGTTCCCGCCGCCAGCAGGTCGGACTGCGCCGCCAGCTCGATGTCCCCGGTGAGCAGCACCCGCCCGGCAGCGGTGCTCGCCATGGCCACCACCGAGGCGTTGTTGATCGTGGTGCCGTCCTCGTCGGCCGCCGTCGCGCGCGGAACGTGGCGCGGTCCGAGCACGTCCAGCCGCAGCCCGGGCCAGGCCAGCCGATCGCCGGAACCGAGCTCGACCAGCGGCGTGCGATGTGCGGCCGCCTCGTCGACCACCTGGCGCCAGGCCCAGTCCGGATCCCGGCCCGGCCCCACCGCGACGCCGCCGACCACCCGGCCCTCGAACACCGAGGACAAGCCGCCGATGTGGTCCGCGTGCAGGTGGCTGAGCACCACCAGCGGCACCCGCTCGACATCGAGCCGATCCAGGCACCGGTCCACCGGGCCGGGCCGCGGCCCGGTGTCCACCACCACGGCGCGCCCCGGCTCACCGGTGGCCAGCACGAGCGCGTCCCCCTGGCCGACATCGCAGGCCACCGCCGCCCAGCCGGCGGGCGGCCACGGCGGGGCGATGGTGCGCAGCGGTACCAGGACCAGCAGGCCGAACACGAGGGTGAGCGCCAGTCCGGTGCGCGCGGGCCGGTACCGCACGGCCAGCACCAGCAGGGCGGCGACCCCGGCGGCCAGTAGACCGCCCCACCAGCCATCCGGCCACGGCAGCAACGCCCCGGGAACGGCGGATGCCTCGCGGGCCACCAGGATCAGCCAGTCCAGGCCGGGACCGGCCAGGTGCACGAGGGCCTCGGCTGCGCCGGGCCAGGCACCGGCCAGCACCGTGGCCGCCACGCCCAGGATCGTCACCGGCGCGACCACCGGTGCCGCCAGCACGTTGGCCAGTACCGAAACCAGGCTCAGCTCCCCGGCCATACCCGCGATGACCGGCGCGGTGACCAGGAAGGCCGCCAGCGGAACGGCGAGGGCCTCGGCGCACCCCGTCGGCACGCCCCTGGCGGTCATCATCCGCGCCCAGTGCGGCGCCAGCAGCACCAGACCCGCCGTGGCCACCACGGACAGCGTGAAGCCGAAGCTGACCGCCATGGCCGGGTCGTAGAGCACGAGCCCGCCCACCGCCACGGCCAGGGCGGGCAGCGCGGAGCCGTTGCGGCCGAGCGCCAGCGCCAGCAATGCCACCGCGCCCATCACCCCCGCGCGCAGCACGCTGGGCTCCGGCCCGGCCAGCAGCAGGAAGCCGGCCAGCGCGCCGCCCGCGGTGCAGGCACGCACCCGGGGACCGATCCGGAAGGCGCGAAGCAGCAGCAGGACCGCACCGCAGACGATCGCGAGGTTGCTGCCCGAGACGGCCACCAGGTGCGACATGCCCGCGTCCAGGAACTCACGCTCCACCCGCGGGGCAAGCGCGCTGGTGTCGCCGGTCACCAGGCCCGGCAGCAGGCCGGCGGGCTCGGTGGCCAGCACGCCAGCGGCCGCCCGCAACCCGGCCCGCATGGACTCCGCGGCGCCCTGCCACCACGGCGCCGTCCCGGCGGCCACCGGTGGACCGCGCACGTAGTACACGGCCACCGTGAGCTCCCCTGGCCGCGCCGGTGCCAGCTCACCCGGCCCGGCCGTCACCACCTGCCCCGGCAGTACCCGGGACCATTCGGCGGCGGGCGCGATGAGCAGCACCCGCCCGGAGGAGGCCACCGGCCGCTGTGCCGTGACAGCCTCCAGCACCACCGCCGCGACGAGCACCGAGCGCACACCACCCTGGCGGCCCGCGTAACCCGCGGACCGCAGCGGCCGCGGCCGCTGCGTCACCTCGACCCGCAAGGTTGCCCCGGCTCCGCGCGCGGCGGGGTCACGGAGTGGGTCACGTTCGGCCTGCCATAGACGCGGCCCCAGCAGTCCGCCGGAGAGCAGCCCGCAGACCAGCAGGGCGGCGGCGCCGGTACGCACCCGCGCCGGGAGCGTCCGGCCACGCCACAACGCGAGCACGGCGGCCAGCACCCCGAGCCCGGCGACCAGCAAGGCTACCCACCAGCCGCACAGCAGACCCAGCAGGGCGGCCAGCCAGACGGTCACCGCGGCGGGTACCAGCCGCAGGTCGTGCCGGACCGGCGTGCCGCGGCGGAGATCGGGCATCGTCATCGCACGGCCACCTCGGCACGCAGCCTGGCGAACCGTTTCTCCCCGATCCCCTCGATCTCACGCAGCTGCTCGACCGCGGTGAACGGGCCGTGCTGAGCCCGCCAGTCAATGATGCGCTGGGCGGTGACCTCGCCGACCCCTGGCAGTTCCTCGAGCTGCGCCGGGCTCGCCGTGTTGAGGTCCACCCGGCCCGGTGGCGCCCCGGCACCGGCGGCAGCGGCAGGCGCCATACCCGGCGGCGCGGGCACACCGACGTACAGCTGTTCGCCATCGGCCAGCTTGCGAGCCAGGTTGATGGTGCCGAGGTCGGCCCCGGGTACCGCGCCACCCGCGGCCTCGACCGCCTGCGCCGCGCGGGCGCCGGGCGGCACCGTGACCAGGCCGGGAGACCGCACCTTGCCGACGACGCTGACCACGAGCTCCGTGGGCGGCTCGGCGGTGCCGGACGGCGATGGCGCCTGCCCCACCGGGGAAGCGCGGGCGTTGTCCCGCGCGGCGGGCAACGGGGGCGCTACCTCGGCGCTGGGGCCGCGGCCGAAGGTGAGCACGGCGAGCACCACCACCCCCGCCACGCCGATCAGGGTGCCGACGATCGCCCATCGCCGGCCCCGTCCACCCGCTCCGGACAGCAGCGAACCCGGTACCCAACGCTCGACCAGCCTGCCGGTACGCGTGGCACGGGGGTCGCCGGCGGCCTCCTCCTTTCTCGCCGCCTCCTCGGCCAGTTCGCGGAGGCGCGTCTCCGAATCGACTATCCGGACATCGTGTGGGCCCGGCGTGGTGTCCGCGGGGCCGAGTGATTGATCGAACACATATTCGACGCTAAGGGTCGTGGGGCGGCGACCGGTAGTCGCGACCACGCCACCTGTGGACAACCCGGGTGATGGGGACAACCCGGCCGCACAGCGGCCTGGCCGAAGCCCGGAACGCGGCTCAGCGGTCCACCGGGCGTTGCACCACGACCCCGAGCACGCCGGGACCGGTGTGCGCGCCGATCACGGCGCCGATCTCGGAGACCACGCAGCCGGTGGAGGCGGGCAGCCGGTCCTCGAGCCGGTTGGCGAACTCGACGGCCCGCTCCGGCGCCGCCAGGTGATGCACCGCGAGCTCGACCGGCTCCGCACCGGCCGCCGAGACCGCGAGCTCCACCAGCCTGGACACGGCACGGTGCATGGTGCGCACCTTCTCCAGCGGGCGGATCTGCCCCTCGTCCATCCGCAGCACCGGCTTGACCGACAACGCGGTGCCCAGCAGCGCCGCCGCGGGCCCGATCCGGCCGCCCCGGCGCAGGTGCTCCAGGGTCTCCACCACGAACAGCGTCTCCGAGCGACGCGCTGCCCGTACGGCGGCGGCCTCCACCTCGGCTCCCCCGCAGCCGCGGGCGGCGGCGCCCGCGGCGTGCAGGGCCGCGAAGCCCAGCCCCATCGCGGTCGTCCTCGAGTCGACCACCCGCACCAGGTCCGGGCCGACCTCTTGCGCGGCCAGCACGGCCGACTCCCAGGTGCCGGACAGTTCGCTGGACAGGTGCACCGAGACCACCGAATCGGCGCCCTCGCGCAGCGCGGCCCGGAACGCGGTGGCGAACTCGGTGGGGGTCGGCCGGGAGGTGGTGACGATCCGGCGCTGCCCGAGCGCCTCGGCCAGTGCCGCGGGCCCCACGTCCACACCGTCGAACGCGGCCACGCCGTCGATCAGCACATGCAGCGGGACCACCCGGACCGCGTGCCGGTCGGCGAATCCCTCCGGCAGGTGGGCGGTGGAGTCGGTGACGACGGCTACCGGCACGGCCGCCAGCCTACTTGCCGGTCGGGCTCAGCAAGGGGGCGATCAGCGCGGCCGTGGCCGCGCCGACGGTGGCATGCCCGGCCCAGCCCCAGTGCATACCGTCCGGATTGCCGTGGCCGCCCCGGACATGCGGGCCGATCAGCTCGGGCAGGTCGAGCACCGGCACCCCGGCCAGCCGGGCCCAGCGAGCCACCGCTGCCAGGGTGTGCCGGTGCATGGTGTGCACGTAGCCGTAGGACTCGGCGCGGTGCACGGCGGGCAGCCAGCCGATGATCGGCAGCTCCGGGCGCAGCACGCGCAGTGCCGTGACGGCGGTGTCGAGGTAGTGCACGGTCAGCCGGGCCGGCAGCACCGCGGGCCTGCCCCGCAGCGCCACCGCGAGCCGGGGCTGCGCCGCAAGGTACGCCCGTCGCACCACCCGGCGCAGGCCCGGCGGCCGCAGGTACCGCAGCCCGGTACGCAGGTAGGTCGGCAACGGGGAGGGCAGCGCGTCCATGCTGCCGACGGCGAGCACGAGCACGTCCACCCGGTGCAGCTCGGCCCACACTCGTGGATCGTCGGTCAGCGACCACCAGGCGTCCCGCGCGGTCCACCCGATCCGGGCCACGATGTCGGCCTGCCCGCCCAGCGCCGTGGCCGCCACGTTCGGCCAGAGCCGGGGTTCGTCCGCAGGGCAGGGACCGTCGGGGCCGTGGAAGCTCAGCGAGTCGCCGAGCACCATCATCCGGACCGGGCGCTCGCTCAACGGTGGCCGGAACCCGTGATGCCGGCGTTATAGGCGTGCAGCCGCCACCGGCCGTCCCGGCGGCCGAGCTCCACCCAGTGGCAGTTGTCGATGCCGCCGAGCGAGGGCCAGACCTGCACCGGCAGTTCCAGCAGGCGCGCGGTGAGCGCGGTGATCAGGCCACCGTGCGCGGCCAGCAGCACGGTCTCCCCGCCGTCCGATCCGGGACCGCGCAGATCGGCGACCACGTCGAAGGCCCGGTCGGCCACCTCGACCCTGGACTCCCCGCCCGGCGGCGCCCAGGTGGGATCGGACCGCCAGCGCTCCCGCTCCCCCGGCGCGCGTTCGTCCACCTGCGCGCCGGTGAGCCCCTGCCACTCCCCGAGATGGGTCTCCCGCAGCCGCTTGTCGATGCGCAGCGGCACCCCGATCGCCTCGGTGAGCACGGTGGCGGTGTCGGTCGCCCGGTGCAGGTCGGAGGCGATGACCAGCTCCGGCTCGAACCGGGCCAGCGCGGGCGCGGCGAACCGGGCCTGGTTCCAGCCGACCTGCGTCAGCGCCGAATCCAGGTGTCCCTGCATCCGCCCACTGGCGTTGTAGTCGGTCTCACCGTGCCGCCACAGTACGAGCCGCCGCAGGCTCACGAGCTGCCGTCCTCCTGATCCGGCGCGTCCGCCGCGGCCGCGCGCGCCTCCAGGCCCTCGACCTCGATCCGGGGGCAGTCCTTCCAGAGTCGCTCCAGCCCGTAGAACGACCGCTCCTCGTCGTGTTGGACATGCACGACGACGTCCACGTAGTCCAGCAGCACCCAGCGCCCTTCCCTGGCGCCCTCCCTGCGCGTCGGCTTGTGGCCCGCGATCCGCAGCTTCTCCTCGACGTTGTCCACGATCGCACCGACCTGCCGCTCATTGGGCGCGGACGCGATGACGAACGCGTCGGTGATCACCAGCTGATCGGAGACATCGAGCACGACCACGTCGATAGCCTTCTTGTCCGCCGCCGCGTGGGCGGCCACCACCGCCAGTTCTCGTGCCTCGGCCGTCGCTGCCACAGTGCTCCTTCGGGTATGGGTACGCCCGCAGAAGGGTACTTCACCCGGCTGTCGGAAACGCGGCCCTTCACCGGGCCTCAGCCCGCTGGCCTGCCGCGGTACAGCTTGCGCTTGTCGATGTACCGGACCACCCCGTCGGGCACCAGGTACCAGACCGGTTCGCCGCGTCCCACCCGCTCCCTGCAGCCGGTGGAGGAGATCGCCATCGCGGTCACCTCGACCAGGCTGACCTTGCCGCTGGGCAGGTGGTGGTCGTTGAGGTGGTAACCGGGCCTTGTCACCCCGATGAAATGCGCGAGGGTGAAAAGCTCCTCGGCGTTTCGCCAGGTCAGGATCTGTTCCAGGGCGTCGGCGCCGGTGATGAAGTACAGCTCGTCCTCCGGGTACTCGGCGCGCAGGTCCCGCAGGGTGTCCACGGTGTAGGTCTGCCCACCGCGGTCGATGTCCACCCTGCTCACCGAGAACACCGGGTTGGAGGCCGTGGCGATGACCGTCATCAGGTAGCGGTCCTCGGCCTTGGTGACGGTACGGCCGGACTTCTGCCATGGCTGGCCGGTAGGCACGAAAACGACCTCGTCGAGGCTGAACCGGGCCTGCACCTCGCTGGCGGCGACCAGGTGACCGTGGTGCACAGGGTCGAAGGTGCCCCCCATTACCCCGATACGACGTGGCGACATGGCAACCAACCCTATACACCGAGATCACGCGCGGTGCGTGGGTCGGCGTTCCGCTCCCCGGCCCTGTCTGACCCACGCACCGCGCTTTGTCCGGCGGTCCAAGGGGGCAACCGCCGCATGCCAGCCACTCCCCCCGAGTGCTGACATGCCCTGGAGAGTCCCTGGTCGGCGGTCCATGACGCGATTGTGGCCTGTGGCGTGAATCACCCGTTCGCTGCGATAAACGGCACGAACGGTCCACTCACTCCCGGACGGTCAAGTCCGCCGCGCGCGGCGTCGGTCCGATGCGGTAGACCTGGCGCCGTGGACACCGAGAACCTCCGCGAACAAGCCGCCGACCTGCTCCGCGCACTGGCCGGAGCGGACGCCGTGCTGCGCGCGGACCAGTGGGCGGCCATCGAGGCGCTGGTCGCGCACCGGCGGCGGGCCCTGGTCGTGCAGCGCACCGGCTGGGGCAAGTCGGCCGTGTACTTCCTCGCCACCGCGCTGCTGCGCCGCCAGGCCAGCGGTCCGACCGTGATCATCTCGCCGTTACTGGCCCTGATGCGCAACCAGATCGCGGCGGCCGGCCGCGCCGGCATCCACGCCGCCACGATGAACTCGGCCAACCCGCAGGAATGGGACGAGGTGCAGGCCAGGATCGCGGCCGGCGAGGTGGACGTGCTGCTGGTCAGCCCGGAACGGCTGAACAACCCCGACTTCCGGGACGCCGTGCTGCCCAAGCTCACCGCCTCCGCCGGGCTGCTGGTCGTGGACGAGGCGCACTGCATCTCCGACTGGGGGCACGACTTCCGGCCCGACTACCGGCGGCTGCGCACCCTGCTGGCCGACCTCCCGGACGGGGTGCCCGTGCTGGCCACCACCGCCACCGCCAACGACCGGGTGGTGACCGATGTGGCCGACCAGCTCGGCGTCGGCCACGAGGGTGATGCCCTGGTGCTGCGCGGGCCACTGGACCGGGAAAGCCTGCACCTGGCCGTGGTCACCCCACCGACGGCCGAGGCCAGGCTCGGCTGGCTCGCCGAGCACCTGGCCGAGCTGCCGGGCTCCGGCATCGTCTACACGCTCACCGTCGCCGCCGCGCACGATGTCGCGGGCCTGCTGGCCGAGCACGGGTACCAGGTGGCCGCCTACACCGGGCGGACCGACCCGGCCGAGCGGCACGCGGCCGAGGACGACCTGCTCGCCAACCGGGTCAAGGCACTGGTGGCGACCTCGGCGCTGGGTATGGGATTCGACAAGCCGGACCTGGGTTTCGTGGTGCATCTCGGCGCCCCCTCCTCGCCGATCGCCTACTACCAGCAGGTCGGCAGGGCCGGGCGCGGGGTCGAGCGTGCCGAGGTGGTCCTGCTGCCAGGAGCCGAGGACGCCGAGATCTGGCGGTACTTCGGCTCGCTGGCCTTTCCGGACGAGCAGCGGGTCACCCAGGTGCTGCACGCGCTGGCGCACGCGGATCGCCCGCTGTCCACCGCGGCGCTGGAACCGGTGGTGGAACTGTCCCGCTCCCGGTTGGAGATGGTGCTCAAGGTGCTGGACGTGGACGGCGCGGTACGCAGGGTCCGCGGCGGCTGGGAGAGCACCGGGCAGGAGTGGCGCTACGACGCCGAACGGTACCGGCGGGTGAGCCAGGCCAGGGCGGACGAGCAGCAGGCCATGCTCGGGTACCTGGACACCACGGGCTGCCGGATGGAGTACCTGCTGCGCCAGCTCGACGATCCGCACGCGGCGCCCTGCGGTCGCTGCGACAACTGCACCGGCAGGCGCTGGCCGGTGGAGGTCTCCGCTGGCACGACCGCCAGCACCCAGGAACGCCTGCGGCGGCCGGGCCTCGAACTGCCGCCGCGCAAACAGTGGCCGACCGGGATGGGCGCCCTGGACGTGCCGCTGTCCGGCAAGATCAGCGCGGCGCAGCAGGCCGACCCCGGCCGGGCACTTGGCAGGCTCACCGACATCGGCTGGGGGAACCGGCTGCGCGAACTGGTCGGCACTCGGGCGACCGACCAGGCCGTGCCCGAGCAGGTGTTCCAGGCCTGCCTCGCCGTGCTCGCCGCATGGGACTGGCCGGCCCGCCCCGTGGCCGTGGCCGGGATCTCCGCCCGGACCAGGCCGAACCTGGTGCGGAGCCTGGTGAGCAAGCTGTCCGAGGTGGGCAGGCTGCCCCTGCTCGGCATGGTCGAGCCTGCGGGGCCGCCGCCGCGCAGGGCCAACAGCGCGCAGCGGCTCGCCGATCTCTGGAACCGGCTCACCCTGCCCGAGGACCTGCGGTCCGCGCTGGCCGGAGTGGCAGGGCCGGTGCTGCTGGTGGACGACCTCATCGACACCGGCTGGACCATGACCCTGGCCGCGCGGCTGCTGCGCGAGGCCGGCGCACCCGCGGTGCTGCCGTTCGTGCTCGCGTCCACATCCTGAGCCGCCGGGGTCAGGACCTTACGAATCCGGGGCGCACTGTGGCAAAGTTCCCACATTGGCCAGGAGGACGCCGGAACGCACTGGGGAGGCGGCGTGGTCGAGGCTCAGGTACGGCCTGCCGCCAGACATCGGCTGCCGGTACGGAAGCTGGTGGCCGCCAGCATCGGCAACGCGCTGGAATGGTTCGACTGGACGATCTACGCGACGTTCAGCATCTACTTCGCGAGCGCCTTCTTCCCTGGCGAGCTCGCCGAGATCAACACCTTCGCCACCTACGCACTGGCCTTCTTCTTCCGCCCGCTCGGCGGGATGCTACTCGGCCGGTTCGCGGACCTGCGCGGCCGCAAACCGGCGATGATCCTCACGATCATGCTGATGGCGGGCGGCTCGGTGCTGATCGGCGTGCTGCCCACCTTCGAGCAGGTCGGCTGGCTCGCCCCGGTCATGTTGCTGCTGGCCAGGGTGGCGCAGGGGCTCTCACTGGGTGGCGAGGTCTCCAACGCCTCGGCCTATCTCGGGGAGATCGCCCCGGCGAACCGGCGGGGCCGCTATTCCTCGTTCTTCTACATCTCCACCGGCAGCGCGGTGCTGATCGCATCCATCCTCGGGTTCGTGCTGGCGCGCACGCTGGAGCAGGCGCAGATGGAGTCCTTCGGCTGGCGCATCCCGTTCCTGGTGGGCGGGGCACTCGGGGTGATCGGGCTCTGGCTGCGCCGCAACCTCGCGGAAACCGAGCAGTACCAGCAGAACAAGCAGGCGGCCCGCCGGGTGCCGCATCCACTCGCGACCACGTTGCGGCAGCATCCCAAGGCCGTCGGGCAGCTGGTCGGTTTCACGATGCTGTCCACCCTCTGCTACTACACCTTCTTCAGCGCGCTCACCCCCTTCGCGGTGAACAACCGGGGCGTGGACGAGGTGGAGGTGTTCCTTGCCCTGTCCATCGCCACCGCGCTGTTCGTGGCCCTGCAGTACCCGATGGGCGCGTTGTCCGACCGGTTCGGCCGCAAACCGCAGCTACTGGCCTGGTCCGCGGCCACCGCGGTGCTCATCGTGCCACTGTCCACTTTGGTGCGACCAGGGATCTGGAACCTGCTTGCCGTCTTCTGCGTGGGCCTGGCCTGCTACACCGCGATGACCTCGATCGCCCCGGCCGTCATGAGCGAACTGTTCCCCACCCGCCTGCGCGCGCTCGGGATCGGTGCCTGGTACAACCTGACGGTCGCCTGCTTCGGCGGCACCGCCCCGCTGATCATCAGTGCCCTGGCGAAGGCGGGCGCATCCTCGGTCTTCTTCTGGTACGTCACCGCCGGGGCGGTGGTCGGGTTCCTGGTGATCCTCAGCCTGCCGGAGACCAGGAACACCGAGCTCCGATAGCGCTCACCAGCTGAACGTCACGAACGCGTGTGGCCCAGGATCCGGTCGCGAAGAAAGGCCGGTTCCACCAGGCCCAGGCCGTGGGAGGTGTGCACGATCTCGACCTCGACGTCCGGCACCAGCCGGGCGAGCCGCAGCAACCCCAGTACGAGGTAGCCCCGCACCTTGCGCCAGGACCGGAAGAAACCGGCGGGATCGAAGACGGTCACCCGGGAAACCCGCTCCGGCGCGTGGATCGCCTGGTTGAGCGCGAGCCAGCCGCCGCGCGAAAGGCCAACCAGGTGGACCTTGTCGTGCCCCAGACCGTCCAGTACCTCGGCCAGCCAGTCCGCGTTGGACCGTGCGTCGAGCATCGGAGCCGTCTGCACGGTGCGGCCCGGCTTTCCCATCGAGTCCACCGCGTACAGCGCGTGGTCCGGCCCCAGCCCGGCCACGTACGGTTGCCACATCAGGGAAGTGTCCGACATGCCGTGCAGCAGGACGAGCGGTTCGCCGTCACCGCCACTGCGCCGCACGTAGGTCGGCCCGAAGGACGTCTCGACCGTCAGGTCCTCGTAGGGCAACGGCCAGTCCAGGATCGCGTCGTACACCTCCGCATAACGTTTCCTCGCCTCGTCACTGGGGATCCCGCGGGACCTCGCGTCCCAGCTCGTGCCGCTGGTGGAGCAGGCGCAGCCGGCGGGCACCGACGCACTCATCGAGGTGGAGAGCCTGATCGCACTGACCGCAGGGCTGGCCGTGAGCGTCCTCATCGGCTCGTACACCGCGAAAGAAGCGGTGGCGTTCGTCGACTACCGCCTGGACCGCCTGTTCACCGGGTAGCCCCTACCGGCGCAGGGGCACGAGATCGTCGGCGTGCACGACCTCGCGGCGCTGCTCGGCGGGGAGCTCGTGGCTGGATCGCCCGATCAGCGCGGGCAGCTCGGCCACGTCGAAGGCCACCACCCCGCGGGCGACGACCTGTTGCGCCGGATCGACCAGGTCCACCACGTCCCCGGCCTGGAAGTCGCCGTCGACCCCGGTGATCCCGGCCGCCAGCAGCGAACGCCTGCGGTCCACCACGGCGGCGACCGCGCCATCGTCCAGATGCAACCTTCCGGTCGTGCCCGCCGCATAGCCCAGCCAGAAGCGGCGCGCGGACAGCCGGGAGCCCGCGGGGCGGAACGCGGTACCGACCGCGGCAGCGGCCAGGGCCTGCGGCGCTTCGGCGGCGGCGGCCAGCAGCACCGGCACACCCGCCGCGGCTGCGGTACGCGCGGCGGCCAGTTTGGACACCATGCCGCCGGTGCCGAGCCCGGAGCTGGACATGCCCACGGTGAGGCCCTCGATATCGGACTCACCCGTGACCTCGGTGACCTTACGGGTCGCCCCGTCCCGGGGATCCCCGTCGTACAGGGCATCCACATCGGACAGCAGCACCAGGCCATCGGCACCGATGAGGTGTGCGACCAGGGCGGCGAGCCGGTCGTTGTCGCCGAACCGGATCTCCTCGGTGGCGACGGTGTCGTTCTCGTTCACCACCGGCACCGCGCCGAGTGCCAGCAACCGGGAGAAGGTGCGCTCGGCATTGCGGTAGTGCGCGCGCCGCACCACATCGTCGGAGGTCAACAGGACCTGGCCGACCGTGAGCGAGTAGCGGCCGAAGGACTCGGCGTAGGCGTGCGCCAGCGCGAGCTGGCCGACGCTGGCGGCGGCCTGCTGGGTGGCCAGGTCCCGCGGCCGGGTACCCAGCGCGAGCGGCGCGAGCCCGGCCCCGATGGCACCGCTGGACACCAGCACGAGCTGGCTGCCCGCGGCCACCCGCGCGGCGATCGCGTCCACCAGCGCGTCCAGCCTGGCCACGTCCAGACCGTCGCCTGCCGAGGTGAGCGCGGAAGAACCGACCTTGACCACAAGCCGCTTCGCGGCCGCGATGGCCTGCCTGGTCTCACTCACGCTCGTCGTCCTCTTCGGACGTACCCTCCCGGCGCATCCTGCGGGCCTCCTTGCGCTCCGCAGCGCCGACCCGGCCGTGCTCATCCAGCCGGGCGTCGGTGCCCCGGCCGGACATCCGCGCCGCGACCCCGGCCGGAGTGGACGGCTCCCACTCGAAGGTGCGATCGCCGATGGTCACCGGGCTACCGGGCCGCGCGCCCTGACGGGCCAGTTCCTCCTCGACCCCGAGCCGGTTGAGCCGGTCGGCGAGGTAACCGATGGCCTCGTCGTTGCCGAAGTCGGTCTGCCGGATCCAGCGTTCCGGGCGCGGCCCGCGCACGATGAACCCGCCCGGCTCCTCCGGGTCCGGTTCGACCGTGAACCCGCTGTCGTCCACGGCCACCGGCCGCACCACCACCTTGGCGGGTTCCGCGGGCGGCTGCTCGGCGCGGTACTCCTCGACCACGGCGGCCAGCGCGTAGCTGAGCTCTTTCAGCCCGTGCCGGGAGGCCGTGGACACCTCGAACACCCGCAGCCCGCGTTCGGCGAAATCGGGCCGCACCAGTTCGGCGAGCTCCGCGGCCTCGGGAACATCCACCTTGTTCAGCACCACGATCCGCGGCCGCTGGGCCAGATCACCGCCGAGGCTGGGCGTGTACTGCGCCAGTTCGTCCTCCAGCGCGTCCATATCGGACACCGGGTCCCTGCCAGTCTCGTAGGTCGCGCAGTCGATGACGTGCACGAGCACCGCGCAGCGCTCGATGTGCCGGAGAAAGTCCAGTCCGAGGCCCTTGCCCGCGCTGGCCCCTGGGATCAGGCCGGGCACGTCGGCCATGGTGAACACGGTGTCGCCCGCGGTGACGACGCCGAGGTTGGGCACCAGGGTGGTGAACGGGTAGTCCGCGATCTTCGGCCGGGCCGCGGACAGCACCGAGATCAGTGAGGACTTGCCTGCCGAGGGAAAACCCAGTAGGCCGACATCGGCCACCGACCGCAGCTCCAGCACCAGGTCGCGGGCCTCCCCTGGCTCGCCGAGCAGGGCGAAGCCCGGTGCCTTGCGGGCGCGGGAGGCGAGGGCGGCGTTACCGAGCCCACCCCGGCCGCCCTTGGCCGCGACGAACCGGGTGCCGGGGCCGGTGAGGTCCGCGATCAGCTCGCCGTCCTCGGTGAGCACCACGGTCCCGTCCGGAACCCGCAGCTCCAGCGGCTCCCCCGCGGCGCCCGCGCGGTGACTGCCCTGGCCCTGCTTGCCGTTGCCTGCGCGGGCATGCGGACGGAAGTGGAAATCCAGCAGGGTGTGCACCCCGGGGTCGACGACCAGGACCACATCGCCGCCGTTGCCCCCGTTACCGCCGTCCGGGCCGCCGAGCGGTTTGAACTTCTCCCGGTGCACCGAGGCGCACCCGTTCCCGCCGTTGCCCGCAGCCAGATGGATTACCGCGCGGTCAACGAACCGGGACGCCATGTCTCCATAACCTTTCGAAAGTTCTGACAAACCCCGGGCGACGTGAACGAGGGGCGGGCCGGACCGTGCGTCCGGACCCGCCCCTCGTCAGGTGCTCGCGTGGGTAGCGGCCGGGCTCAGGCCTCGGCCGACACGATGTTGACCGTCTTGCGGCCACGCTTGCGGCCGAACTCGACCGCACCCGAGGACAGCGCGAACAAGGTGTCGTCGCCGCCACGGCCGACGTTCACACCGGGGTGGAACTTCGTGCCGCGCTGGCGGACCAGAATTTCGCCTGCCTTGACGACCTGACCACCGAACCGCTTCACCCCGAGGTACTGCGGGTTGGAGTCACGGCCGTTGCGAGAGCTGGACGCGCCCTTCTTGTGTGCCATGGCTGGTCAGGTCCTTACTTGTTGATGCCGGTGACCTCGACGCGGGTCAACCGCTGGCGGTGACCCTGCCGCTTCTGGTAACCGGTCTTGTTCTTGAACTTGTGGATGCGGATCTTGGGCCCTTTGGCCTGCTCGACGACCTTGCCGGTGACCGAGACCTTCGCCAGCGCGTCAGCGTCCGTGGTGACCTCGCCGCCATCGACATACAGCACGGCGGGGAAGGTGTGCTCGGTGCCCGGCTCGCCCTCGAGCTTCTCGACCTCGACGACGTCGCCGACGGCCACCTTGTACTGCTTACCGCCGGTCTTGACGATCGCGTACGCCGACACGGAAGTCTCCTGCTTACTCGACAATGGGTGAGGGCTTGTGCGACCGGCCCGCAGCCAGCGGTCCTGGGTCGCGCAATGTGGCCCGCACTACCGGCGGGCCACATAACAGCTTACGTGCTGCCCGCAACCGCCGTTGCACCGGGGTCGCCGTCCTTGGTCATCAGGTCTGGTCCGAGGCGTTGACCGGCGGCCCAGCCGGTCGCGAGGCGGCCCGCCGGGTACGGCGGCCGGTGGGCCGCGGGGCACGGGCGGGCACGGCCGGTTCGGCGGACTCCCCATGCTCCCCGGACTCAACGGGCTCGGCGGACTCCCCGGTCGCGGCGGATTCGCCTGCCTCGACCGGCCGCACGGACTCGACGGGCTCGGCGGCCGCCTCCGGCACGTCCTGGTCCCGGTGGTGACCGTTACGCGCCTGCTGCTCGGGCTGTTCCTGGACGTCCTGCGTGCCTGCCCCGTCGCCGTCCGGGCCCTTCGCCGCGGCCGCCTTCGAGGCGCTGGCCATGGCCTGCACCGCGGTGGCCACCGACTCCCGCTGCTCCGGCGTCGGCCCGGATGCGGCCTCGCCGCGCTGCTCCGCGGGCGCGGACTCCTCGCCACCCTTGCCCCGGCCCCGGGACCGGCGCGAGCCGCCGTGCTGATGCCCGCCGCCCTGGCTGTTGCCATTACCGCGATGCGGCTCGGTGGACACTGTCAGGCCACGGCCCTTGCAGTGCTCGCAGGTGCTGGAGAAGGCCTCGAGCAGGCCGGTTCCGATCCGCTTGCGGGTCATCTGCACCAGGCCGAGCGAGGTCACCTCGGCGACCTGATGCCGGGTACGGTCCCGCCCGAGGCACTCGGTCAGCCTGCGCAGCACCAGATCGCGGTTGGACTCCAGCACCATGTCGATGAAGTCGATCACGATGATCCCGCCGATGTCCCGCAGCCGCAGCTGGCGCACGATCTCCTCGGCGGACTCGAGGTTGTTGCGGGTGACCGTCTCCTCCAGGTTGCCGCCGGAACCGGTGAACTTGCCGGTGTTCACGTCGATCACGGTCATCGCCTCGGTACGGTCGATCACCAGGTAGCCACCCGATGGCAGCCACACCTTGCGGTCCAGCGCCTTGGTGATCTGCTCGTCGATCCGGTAGTCGGCGAAGACGTCCCCGTTGCCGGTGTAGCGCTTGAGCCGCTCGGTGAGGTCGGGCGCGACATGCTGCACGTAGGCGTTGATCGTCTCCCACGCGGTGGCGCCCTGCACCTCCAGTTTGACGAAGTCCTCGGTGAACAGGTCCCGCACCACCTTGACCAGCAGGTCGGGCTCCTCGTAGAGCATCGTGGGCGCCCCGGACTTCTTCTTGCCCGATCCGGAACCCGCCGAACTCACCTTCTCCTGGATGACGTCCCACTGCGCCTTCAGCCGCCGCACGTCCCGGCCGAGCTCCTCCTCGCTGATGCCCTCCGATGCGGTGCGAATGATCACACCGGCGTCCTCGGGGACGATCCGCTTGAGGATGTCCTTCAGCCTGCGCCGCTCGTTCTCCGGCAGCTTGCGGGAGATTCCGGTGGCGCCACCCGCCGGCACATACACCAGGAACCGGCCCGGCAGGGAGATCTGCGTGGTCAGCCGGGCACCCTTGTGCCCGACCGGATCCTTGGTGACCTGCACCAGCACGCTGTCGCCGGTGGAAAGCGCCTGTTCGATCTTGCGCGCCTTGCCCTCCAGCCCGGCGGCGTCCCAGTCGACCTCACCGGCGTACAGCACGGCGTTGCGGCCACGACCGATGTCGATGAAGGCCGCCTCCATCGAGGGCAGCACGTTCTGTACCCGGCCGAGGTACACATTGCCCACGATCGAACCGCTGCCCGCCGAGGTCACGAAGTGCTCGACCAGCACCCCGTCCTCCAGGACACCGATCTGGGTTGTCTCGCCCTTCTCCGCGACGACCATGGTGCGATCGACCGACTCGCGGCGGGCGAGGAACTCCGACTCGGACAGGATCGGCGCGCGGCGGCGGCCGGCCTCCCTGCCGTCCCGCCTGCGCTGCCGCTTGGCCTCCAGCCGGGTGGAACCGCGCACGCTGCGCACACCGTCGCGCTGCTTGTCGTTGCTCTCACCCTTGCCGTCGCCCTTGCCATCGCGGAGGTGCACCACGGTGTTCGGCGGATCGTCCTGCGTGGAGCCCTCGCCGGAGTCGGAGGAATCGCCGTCCCCGCCCTTGCGGCGCCTGCGCCGCCGACGGCGCCTGCTCCCCTCGCCGTCCTCGGCGTCAGCCCCGTCACCGGCGTCCTTGTCGGCGTCCGACTCTTTGTCCTTTTTGTCTTTATCGTCCTTCTTGCCCGGCTTATCGTTCTTGTCGGACTTCTCGGACTTCTTGTCCTTGGCTTCTTTGCCGCTTTCCTTGCTGCCGGCCTTGGCGGCGTCCTTCTTGCCCGCCTCGTCCTTGGCCATGGTCTTGGCAGGCTCGCCCGGTTCGCCGGTCTCGGTGCCCGCCTCGTCCTCGCGGGCCTCACCGGAGCCGTCCTCGCCGCCCTTGCCCCGGCCGCGGCCGCGGCGACCGCGGCGGCGCCGACGGCGGGCACCACCATCGCCTTCGCCGTCCTCGGCGTCACCGTCCACGTCGGTACCGGCCGATTCCTGCTCATCGGACTGCTGGTCGGCCGGCGTGTCCTCAGCAGGAGCGGGCCGCGGCCGCTGCTCGACGACCGGCTCCGGCGGCAGGAAAACCGGGGAGGGCGCGGCGAACACCGGAACGTGCGGGCGATTCGCGGACCCCTCCTCGCGCGACTCGTTCCCGGCCGGTGCGGGCGCCTCCTGCTGAACCGGTTGTGTGGCCGATGTCACCGTTTTGCTGGTTTCCTCGGGCGTGCCGCCCACCCCGAGCGCCTCGCCGAGCCGTAAGGCGACCTCACGCGACACACTGGACTGCGCGCTGCGCACGCTCTCCCCCAGCTCGGTCAGCTTGCCGAGCACCTCCCTGCTACTCGAACCGAGCAGTTTGGCGAGGGCGTGCACCCTGATCCGCGCGGGCAGGTCGGCCAGCGGGCCGGCTGCGGGTGTGGCGGTAGTCCCGCCTGTGTTCTCGGCGGGTGTCTCCGCGTTCGACATACATCTCCTCCGCCCCGGGCGCGTCCACCGGCCCGGCACCGGGTCGAGACCGTCTCGACTCCGGCACCGGCTGGCTGGACGCGGCCGCGCAGGGGCCCTTTCCTGTTTTGGTCCACCGCCGGGGTATGCCGACGGCGGGAATCCTCTGGTCAGTCCTCGAGTTGGGCGCGATGCGGGTCGTACACCTCGGTCGTGCCTACCGCACCAGCATCCAGCCGCCACGAACCACGTTTGGCCGGGCCCATCGGGGCCCGAACGGCTGGACTGCGCATAACCCTCCTTGTTCACGCCACGGCAGGAGCCGGGCATCCCCGGCCACCCCCGGTGGCAGGTCCACTCGGCGATGTCCCGGCCGAACTCCCCGGCTGCTCGCCGCCTCCCATATCGTCCAGCCACCGGGCACGTCACGTGCTCCCGGCGGCGACGTCATGGCGTTCGTCCGGCACGTCGCCGGGCCATTGGACCGTCGCACACCCCGCCTTCCGTGGTGCAGGCGGACCAGTAGCCGTCACCGAGTATCCCATACCGGCGGCATACCCATGGGTACTCGGTACCGCGTGGCCGTGCACCTACCACCGGCCGGGCGAACTTTGCCGGATCGCTTGTCCACTCCCGGTGAGGTGGCTACCGTGCGCCTCGGAGCGGCCCACCAGCGGTCGGCCAACGGCCACCCCTGGTAGAGGACGCACCCCAGCGCCCCATCGATGGAGGTCCCAGTGTCCGTGCTGCGGCTCACCAACGCGGCACTCGCCTGCGCGGTCCTGGTGCTGTCCGGCCAGGCCACAGCCCTCGGCGCGCAGGCCGCTGAGGAACCTTCCTGTAGTAACAGTGGGCACAGTCTACGTTACGTTGTGTTGTTCGACCGATCAACTCCGGAACGCACGGCGGCCGGGCGGGTGACCGCGGCCTGCGGTGCACTGACGACCTACTACCCCGAGATCGGGGTGGCCATCGCCACCTCGGCGGACCGGCGGTTCGCCGAACGCCTCGGTCCGGACCGGGCCTTCAGCGCCGAGGCCGAGCGGCTGGCCGCGCAGCCCGCCGGGCGCACGGCGACCCCACCGGAAAGCCCGCGCGGGCCGGTAGCAACGACGCGGCCGGACTCGGTTCCCCGCGCCGACCGCACCGCGGAGCAGTGGAACATGCAGGCGATCCACGCGGGCTGGGCCCGGCGGGTCAACCCCGGCACGCCGGAGGTCGTGGTCGGCGTCCTCGACTCCGGGATCGATCCAGCCCACCCCGAGCTGCGGGCGGCGGTGGATCCCGCGCTGTCCGCAGGCTGTCTGAGCGGCGCACCGGACACCGCGCGGTCGGCGTGGCGGCCGGGCACCTCGGCGCACGGTACGCATGTGGCGGGGATCATCGCGGCGGCGGACGACGGCCGCGGGATCAGCGGGGTGGCTCCCGGCGTCCGGCTGGCCTCGATCCGGGTCATCGACGATCGCGGGCGGGTGGACCCCGCGGCCGCGGTGTGCGGCTTCATGTGGGCCGCCGAGCACGGCATGGCGGTCACCAACAGCAGCTTCTTCGTCGACCCCTGGTCCCTGTCCTGCCGCCTCGACGACCGGCAGCGGGTGGCGCGCGAGGCGGTCGGCCGGGCCGTGGAGTACGCACACGCCGTGGGCACGCTGAACATCGCCGCCGCCACCAACGAGGCGATCAACCTGACCCCTTCACCGCGCGCCGGGCAGCGGCGACCGCCGGGGCGCGGCGGCTGCGAGGCACTGCCGGCCGGGCTGCGCGACACGCTGACGGTGTCCGCGGTGACCAGCGAGGAGGTGAAGGCGGGCTACAGCTCCTACGGCCTTGGCGTGGTGGACCTCGCCGCCCCGGGCGGCGACGGGGACGACTGCGTGCTGTCCACCGTTCCCGGTGGGTACGCGTCGCGCTGCGGAACCTCGATGGCCGCGCCCCATGTCGCGGGTGTCGCGGCGCTGATGGCCTCGGCCGCACCGGGCCGGTCCGCGACCGCGCTGGCCCGCGAACTCGGCGAGGACGCCACACCGATCCCCTGCCCCACCGACTACGACCTCACCGGGGACGGCAGACAGGAGGCCTACTGCGCCGGGTACCGCGGCTACAACGGCTTCTACGGGCACGGCATGGTGGACGCCTTCGCCTCCTCCGGTCCGGCCTCGTGAGACCGGACCCGGATCAGCGCAGCAGCAGCTTGCCGATCCGGCGTGCGGTGGCCCAGGCCCCGAACCCTGCCAGCGCCAGCAGGTACGCCGTGTGGCCGAGCATGCTCGGGTCCAGCACCCCGACGGCCAGCCCGCGCGCCAGCTCCACCCCGTGGTACAGCGGGATGCACTGCACCACGACCTGGAGCGCGTCGGGATACACCGAAAGCGGGAAGAAGGTCGTGGAAAACAGGAACATCGGGATCAGCGCGAGCTGGATGAACTCGAACTGGGACGGCGAGCGCAGGAAGGTGGCGCAGGCCATCCCGATCGCCGCGAAGGCGAACGCGACGAGCACGGCAACCGGGATCAGCAGCAGCGCCCACGGCGAGGTGACCAGTCCCATCACGGCCATCACCCCGAAGAAGGCGACCGAGTAGACCCCGCCGCGCAGCACCGCCCAGCTGATCTCCCCGATCGCGATGTCCAGCGGCCCCACCGGGGTGGACAGCATCGCCTCGTACAGCTTGGACCAGCGGAACTTGAAGAACACCCCGAAGGTCGCGTCGAAGACCGCGCCGTTCATCGCCGAGGACACCAGCAGCGCCGGGGCGACGAAGGACACGTAGCTCAGCACCTGGCCACCGGGGCCCGCCACCTCGGTGACCAGCTTGCCGAAGCCGATCTGGAAGGCGAACAGGTAGAACAACGGCTCCAGCACCCCGGAGGCGAACACCAGCCAGGCCCGCGAGTACACCAGCATGGAGCGTTCCAGCAGGGCACCGGCCCGGCCGGAGTACAGCGCGGGTGGCAGCACCCGCAGCAGCAGGCCGCCGCGGGCCGACGGTCCGGTTGAGGTGGAGGTAGTGAGTGCCACTCAGACCACCAGCCGACGGTAGAACCAGTGCCGGGCCACCAGTATCCCGGCCAGTACGACACCACCGAGGAACGCCGCGTGCCCCAGGGCGGGCAGCGGGCCGAGGCCGCCGAGGGTCACCCCGCGCGCCAGCTCGTTGCCGTGCCACAGCGGGGAGATCCAGGCCAGCCAGCGCAGCGCCAGCGGGATCTGCGTGATCGGGAAGAACGTCCCGGCGAACAAGGTCATCGGCATGACCACGAAGCGGAACACGGCGGCGAACCGCTCCCCCTCGTCGAAGGTGCTGGCGGCCAGTGCCGTCACCGGTGCCGCGCAGGCCAGCCCGGTGAGCACGCCGATCGGTACGACCAGCAGGGCGCCCGCGTTGAGCCAGGCACCGAACAGGCTGGCGATCACCAGATAGCTGGCGCCGGCCAGGAGCAGACGCATGCATACCCAGAGCAGCTGCCCGCCAAGCAACTGTCCCGGCGTGATCGGGGTGGCGGTCACCGCGATGTACTGCTTCTGCCATTTGAATCCGGACAGCACCGGGTAGCTGGACTCGCCGACGGCGAACATGACCGCCCCGGACAGCAGCATGGCCGGGGCCACGTAATGCAGGTAGGACAGCCCACCGGTGGCCGCGCCCGGCTCCACCTGGGAGCCGAAACCGAGGCCCATCGCGGCCAGGAACAGCACCGGTTGCAGGCCCGAGGAGTACAGGCTCGAGGACCAGTAACGCCGGTACCAGACCCAGTGGCCTTCGACCCGCAGCCACATCGCCCGCAGGTGGCCGACCACCCGCCCGGTTGACTCCACCGTCGTCATGGTCAGTCCACCAGCGTCCGGCCGGTGAGCCGGAGGAACACGTCCTCCAGCGAGCTGCGGCGGACCAGGCTGGAGACCGGGCGCAGCCCCCGCGCGTGCACCTGCTCCAGGGTGGACTCCCCCATGTCGGTGTAGAGCAGGATCCGGTCCGGCAGCACCTCGGTCCGCTGCGCGAGCCCTTCCACCGAACCGGCCACGTCCTGCTCGGTCCCGGGAGTGAACCGCAGCTCGAGCACCTCCCGGGTGGAGTAACGGGCGATCAGCTCGGCAGGCGAGCCCTCCGCGGCGATCCGCCCGCCGTCCATCACCACCAGCCGGTCGCACAGCTGCTCGGCCTCGTCCATGTAGTGGGTGGTGATGATCAACGTGACGCCCCGGGACTTCAGCCGGAACAACCGGTCCCACAGCAGGTGCCGCGCCTGTGGGTCCAGCCCGGTGGTCGGCTCGTCCAGCAACAGCAGTTCCGGGTCGTTCACCAGCGACCTGGCGATCGTCAGCCTGCGTTTCATCCCGCCGGACAGCGAGTCCACCTCGTCCTGCGCACGGTCGGTGAGCTGCGCGAACTCCATCAGCTCGGTGGCCTTCTCGCGCACCCAGGAGCGGGAGAGGCCGAAGTAGCGGCCGTAGACCTGCAGGTTCTGCCGGACGGTGAGCTCGCCGTCCAGGTTGTCCTGCTGGGGCACCACGCCCAGCCGCGCCCTGATCCGTGGCCCCTCCTGGTCGGGGTCCCGGCCGAGGACCGTGAGGTCACCGTCCGAGCGGGGCGAGACGCAGCCGATCATCCGCATCGTGGACGACTTGCCTGCCCCGTTGGGACCGAGGAACCCGAAGGCCTCGCCCTGCCGTACATCGAAGTCGATCCCGCGCACGGCCTCGAACCCGCCGAACCGCTTCACCAGGGCCTTGCCACGCACCAGTGACTCGCCGGTGCCCCCATCGCTGTCCACGAAGGTCACCATAGAACCGGCCACCGACAGGAATCCAATGGATAACCGGTGGCCGGCCCGCAGCCGTTAGCCGATCCGCACGGTCAGCAGCTCGCTCTGCCCGTTCACCGTGACCCGCAGCCGGGCGGTCCCCGCGCGCAACGCGGTCAACGTGCCGGTGGCGGGGTCGAAGGAGGCCACGTCCCAGGGTGCGGGCCTGGTGGTGCCGCCCCACGGCGCCGGTTCCGCGATATGCGTGCGGGACTCGCCCGCCCAGTCCGCGCTGACCGGGTAGCCGACCGGAACGCTGCGCTGCCCCTGCCGCACGCTCGCGGTCACCCGCGCGCTCTCCCGCGGGGACAGCCTGGCCGGGCCGTCCAGGACCAGCTCGTCCACGTGCGCCCTGGTCTCGATCCGGACCTGCTGCCGGGCACGGGGGTCGACCCGCAACATGCTCCAGCCGGTGAACCCGCCATCACCGGGGGCGGCCGAGGGTGCCTTGCCCGCGTTGCCGTTCACCAGGTACGGCACCCCGTCGACCCTGGACAGGTCGAACACGCCGGCATGCGCGGTCACCACCCCGGCCGGTTTCCCTGACCGCCGCTCGAACTCGGTCAGCCACTCGGTCACCAGCCCGGCCTCCTTGCGGTCGGCCAGCTGCGAGTTGCCGGTCGGACTGGGGTCCTCGACCGGGTGGTGCATGGCCACCAGCACCCCGCGCACGGCGTCGTCCGCACGGGCCTGCTCCAGCGCCGAACGCAGCATCCGCACCTGGTCGAACCCGCCGGCGCGCAGGCTGCCGCGCGAGGTGTCCAGCAGCACCATCCGGATGCCTTCGAGGTCAACCACGCGGTGGGTGGCGCCGAACTCCGCGGTGAACTCGCGCAGCCCGTGCCCGCCGTCGGCCTCGTGGTTGCCCGGCAGGTAGTACCACGGCACCTTGCCCGCCAGTTCCTGGTCGATCAACGAGCGGGCCAGGTCGAAGTCCGGCGCGGTGCCGCGGTCGACGAAGTCACCGTTGATCAGCACCACGTCCGGCCGGGCCGCCACCGCCTCCCGCAGCGACCGCCGGGCCTGTGCCACCAGCGGGCCGTCCGGGTTGTCGGCGGTGAACTGGGCGTCGCTGACCACCGCCACCCGCAGACCCTGGGTACCGGCCACCCCGTCGGTCACCAGCGAGACGTCGCGTTCGGGCGGGTCGGCAGGCACCCGCACGGAGGGCGCGACCCCGACGGTGAGGTCGTCGAACACCAGCCTGCCATGGTACTGCCGCTCGGCAGCGGTCTCCACCGCGTAGAACCTGACCAGCCGCTGCCCGTCCGGCAGTCCGGCGGGGACGGTGCCCTGCACGTAGCGCCAGCCGGTCCAGTCGACCTTGCGCGTGAGGTCCACAATGGACCGCACGCCGGAGTTGTCCCGCAGTTCGGCGCGCAGCCAGGCGCCGTTGCCGTCGCCGTTGACCCAGAGGCCGATCTTCTTGGTGCCCGACGGCAGGGACAGCGGTTCCCTGGCGTTGACATAGGCGGCGCGGGTGGCGTTGGCCCCGGTGAGCCGGTAGTCCATGGCCAGACCGCTACCGCCTTCCCGTCCGTCCGCATCGGACAGTGCAGCCCCGACAACACTCGGGTAAACGCTGGCGTGCCACTCCGTCGAATTGTCCAATGGGGACAGAACCTGGTTCTCGCTGCCGACCGAGGCGGCCAGGTTGGTGGTCAGGCCCGCGGCGCTCGCGGTGATCGCGGTGGCGCCGGACTCGGCCACGGCGGTGACCAGGAACCCGTCGCCGTCCGGTTCCACCCGCACCACATCGGGGTCGTAGTCGAGCCGCACGTCCTCGGGCTCGATCCAGGTACCGTATCCGTCGGCGTCGTAGCCGTAGACCTGGAACCGGCCGCTCGCGCCGGAGCCGGACAGTGCCACCTGCTCGGTGCTGCTGCCCAGCCGCACCGGGCTGCCGAGCACGGTGAGCGTGGTGTGGTCCACCGCGCCCCTGCCGGCCGCGTACACGTCCACCTCGGCGTGCCGCGCGGGATCGAACCAGTCCCGCCGCGCGGTGAACTCCGAACCGTTCACGGTGCCCCGCAACGGGTTCGTGGTGAACCAGAACGGCCGCGCCGGCACCGGGGCGCCGGTCTCGTCGTGCCCGCGGGCGACGAGCTCGCGGGTCAACCCGGACAGCACCCTTCCGGCGTCCTCGGTCTCCTGCGCGGGGCCAGGGGCGAAGCCGGTCAGCTTGCCACTGCCCGGTTCGGTGCCGATGCCGAACCCGTTGGGCACCGGGCGCTGCTGCCCGTCCGATGGCGAGTTGCGCACCTCGGCCGTCTGCTCGCCCTGTTGCCTGGCCAGCAGGGTGGAGGAACCGCCGCCGTCCAGGTTGATCGCGTCGTGCGCGCCGAGGGACTTCAGATGCCGGGCCAGTTCCAGCTCGGTCATGCCGCGGCTGTCGGCCTGCCTCCCGTCGATGGTCACCAGCCACATCCGGTCGCCGTCCGCGGAGAAGCCGACCGCGGTGCGCGGGTGCGCCGCCACGTTGTCCACCGGCTGGATCTCGCCGTCGGCGACCAGCACCCGGTTCCCGCCGACGGCCACCGCGATATCCCCCGCGTCACTGCGCGGGGCGTATCGCACCCCGACCCGGTCGCCGGGGCGCAGCCCGGCCAGGGCGTCCACCCCGGAACCCCTCGCCAGCAGCAACATACTGCCCGCTGGAACCGGGCCCTCGACCGGCTCGTCCCGCATCCGCGCCACCACGCCGTCGCGCAGTTCCACCTCGAGTACCCGCTGCGCGCCCGCGACCGCGGTGTGCCGGGATGCCTTGCCCCACAACGGGGTGTACAGCCCGATGCCGTCCCCGGCGACCTTCGCGCCGTTCAGGTTGGTCACGGTGACCCGCTCGCCGCCCGGCAGGGTGAGCGAGGCCCGCAGGAACACCTCGGCCAGCCGCGCCTTGCCCTGCTCGGTGACGGCGGCGGTGAGGTTGTGCCCGGAGGCGGGCGCCGTGTGCAGCTCGCCGTCCTCGATGCCGACCCCGAGCGGCGCCCCGGTGGCGCTGATGTCGAAGAAGTCGCCATTCACCCCGGCCACCGCGCCGGTACTGGCCACCTGCTCCGACAACGGGGTCCGGGTGGACACCGTGCCGGGGCTCAGATAGTTCGGCCGCAGTGAACCGGAACCGAGGTCGACGGCCAGAGTGTCGCCGCGGATCCAGCCGTTCGGGTCGAACCGGTCGAACTCGGTGAGCCGCAGCCCGGGTGCCACCGGCGTGGTCGAACTGCTGGTGACCAGGCCCTGGTCCGCTGCCGACCGCACCGAGGGGCCCGCGGGCAGGTAGGTCGCAGGCCCCTCGCCCGCGGAGGAGGCCGCGGGCGCGGACTCGGCGGGCGGCGGCCCGAGCGGGGCCGCGAGCGGATCGGCGGCGACCGGCGCGGCCGGCAGCAGCAGGACCAGCGCGACGGCCCCGATGGCGGCAGGACGTGAATTCTTCACAAGCTTCCCCAGTAGCGCGTCAATGTCTAGACCATTGAACCCGGTCCGGGTCCACGGGGGAAGACTTGCGGGTGAACGGCGGGGGAATCTTCACCCGCCGGAACAGGGCGTCAGGGCATAGCCACCGGGTCGAAGGGCTCGCGGTCGGGCTGGCACACCGTGCCCTCGGGCGGCAGCTTGCCGTCGATGAAGTAGCTGTCCAGCCCGGAGTCGATGCAGGCGCTGTAACCACGCGCACCGTGCCCGAAGGAGTCCAGGGTGAGCAGCCGGGCGTCACCGAGCAGCTTCGAGGTCCGCACCGCGTCCTCGTACGGCGTGGCCGGGTCACCCTGGCTGTTGCCGATGACCAGCACCGGGTTCGCGGTCTCCCGGTCCCACGGGCCCGCGTAGTGGTCACGGTCGTAGCCCGGCCAGGTGGCGCACGGCACCGAGAGCCAGGTCCACGCCGAACCGAACCCGCGTGCCTCGCGGTCGGCCTTACGCGCGTACCGGGACCACAGGTACGGATTCCCTGGGTTGCTGGTGTCCGAGCACATCACCGCGATGCCCTGCTCCGGACCGGTGTAGCGGGCCTGGTAGCCCGGTCCCGGAACCGGCTGCGGGATCTCGGCGACCGGGGTGCTGCTCAACCGGGTGTCCGGTTCGATCGCCTGGTGCAGCGCCTGCAGGAAGTCCGCCAGCGCCGGGGCGGCCAGTGCGCTGTAGAGCGCGCCCTGCACGCTGCCGACCGCGTCCTGGTAGGTGATCTCGCTGCTGGACCCGTCCGGCGTGCTGATCGTGATCGGCTCGCGCTCCAGGTGGTCGAGGATCCGGTTGTACTTCGCCAGCAGGTCCGCGCCCGGCTCCCGGAAGGCGCAACGCTCGTCCTCGGCGCAGGCGTCCAGGAAGGAGTTCAACGCGCGCTGCGACCCGTTGTGGCTGCCGAGCCGGTAGGAGAACGGCTGGAAACGTTCCCTCGGGTGGTAGCCGGTGGTCCACTCCACCGGATCGAGCACGGCATCGATGGCCAGTGCCCGCACCCGCTCCGGGAACAGGTTCGCGTACACCGCGCCGACATGGGTGCCGTAGGAGATTCCGTAGTAGGAGATCCGCTCCTCGCCGAAGGCCTGGCGGAGCAGATCCATGTCCCGCGCGACGTTGGCGGTGGACATATGGTGCAGCAGCGGGCCCGCGTTGCGCGCGCAGAGCTCGCTCGCCTTCCTGGTGTCCCGGACCAGCTGGCGCACCTCTGCCGGGGTGACCGGGAACGGGCCCCCGAGCAGCTGGCCGTCGTCCGGGTCGGCGAAGCAGCGCAGCGGTGTGCTCGAGCCGATGCCACGCGGGTCGAAGCCGACGATGTCGAAGCGTTCGTGCAGGCGTTCGGTCAGTTTCGGCGGAATCCGTCCCGGGCCACCGGGGCCGCCCGGGTTGTACAGGATGGTGCCGATCTTGTTTGCCTGGTCCTTGGCTGGCAGCCTGCCGACGGCCAGGGTGATGCTCTGCCCGTGCGGCCGCCGGTAGGACAGCGGGACCTCGGCCTCCGCGCATTCGTAGGCGGCGGGGTAGTCCTCCCCGCAGGAACCCCAGGCCAGCTCCGGCACGGGCGCCCCGTTGGTACTCAGTACCTGTGGTTCCGCTGCCGCGGTGGCCTGCCCCGTGGTGAGCAGGCCCGCCGCGAGCAGCATCGAGCCGAACGCCCCGAGGAGACGCCGACTACGAGCCGGTGAAAACCCCACCTTCGCAACCCCTTTCAGGTAACCGGATGCCGATCGTGATGGCGACCATATCGGCATCCGGCACACCCGTGCCAGGTGCGGCTGTCCCGCTGTGAGTGGCCCGTTCCCTGCGAATTTCGCAATGAACACAGTGACGCGTCAGCGTCTCCGGTTGGGTGGTGGTGGGAGACGGGTGGGCGGGACACTCACAACATCAGGCTCAGCGGTTGGGGAACCAGAGCTTGAGCTCGCGCTCGGCGGACTCGGGCGAGTCGGAGCCGTGCACCAGGTTGAACTGGGTCTCCAGCGCGAAGTCCCCGCGCAGGGTGCCGGGGGTCGCCTTCTCCACCGGGTCGGTGCCGCCCGCGAGCTGGCGGAACCCGGTGATGGCACGCGGCCCCTCAACGATCATGGCGACCACCGGCCCCGAGGTGATGAACTCGAGCAGCTCGCCGAAGAACGGCTTCTCCTTGTGCTCGGCATAGTGCTCCTCGGCGACCGAGCGCTCGACCTCGCGCAGCTCCAGCGCGGCGATGGTGAGGCCCTTGCGCTCGATCCGGCTGATGACCTCACCGATCAGCCCCCGCTCGACGCCGTCGGGCTTGACCAGGACCAGCGTGCGCTCACTCACGACGGTGTTTCTCCTCGAGTAGACATGAAAACTGTGCTATTGCCGCGCAGCCTAGCGAGTCGGTCATCGCCACCGTGGACGCAGGGTCCTCGACCACAGTGCGGCACCCGTGCCGTCGCGCAGGTGGACGGTGAGATTCCCGCTCCTGCCGTCGATGTCCAGCTCGCCGAAATGCTGGTATCCCTCCAGCGGCGAGGTGTTCGGCCGCGGCGGCGCGTGCACGAACACGGCCTCCGGGCCGAAGGTCGGGTCCAGCGTGTTCGGACCGAAGGCGCCCGCGTTCAGCGGGCCGCTCACGAACTCCCAGAAGGGGTCGAAGTCGCCGACCGCGGCCCGGTCCGGTGAGTAGTAGTGCGCGGCCGTATAGTGCACGTCCGCGGTCACCCAGACCACATTGCGCACGCGCCGCCGCGCCAGCTGCCGCAGCACCCAGGCGAGCTCGTGTTCCCTTCCGCCGGGAGCGCCGGGCCGCCCGTCGGCAACGCCCTCGATGTCCTCGCCGTCCGGCACGATCAGGCCGATCGGCATATCCGACTGCACGATCTTCCAGGTCGCCGTGCTGCGCGCCAGCTCGCGTACCAGCCAGGCGGCCTGCCGCCTGCCAAGGATCCGGCCGCGTTCGGTGTGGTCCATCGTGTTCGCGTCGCGGTAGCTGCGCATGTCCAGTACGAACACCTCGGCGTGCGCCCCGTGCCGGAAGCTGCGGTAGACGCGGCCGTCCACCGCGGCGCGGGCGTCGATCGGCTGCCATTCGTGGAACGCACGGAAAGCCCTGCGCGCCAGCACGTCGACCCGTTTCTCGGTGTACTGCGGCAGGTCCAGGATCTCACCGGGGCACCAGTTGTTCACCACCTCGTGGTCGTCCCACTGGACCTGGCTGGGCACCGCGGCCGCGAAGGCGCGCACGTTCTCGTCCAGCAGGTTGTAGGCGAACTGGCCGCGGTACTCCTCGAGCGTCTCGGCGACCTTGGACTTCTCCGGGGTCATCAGGTTGCGCCAGATCCGGCCGTCCGGCAGTGACACGGTCTCGCTCAGCGGCCCGTCGGCGTACACGCTGTCCCCGTTGTGCAGGAACAGGTCGGGGTCGCGCTCGGCCATCGCCGCGTAGATCGACATCCCGCCGGCCTCGGGGTTGATCCCCCAGCCCTGGCCCGCGACGTCACCGGACCACAGCAGCCGCACCCCGGCGCGGCCCAGCGGCGCGGTGCGCAGCCGCCCGGTGAGCGGCTCGCTCGTTGCTCGCCCGTCCAGGTCCTCGGCGGTGACGCGGTAGTGCAGGTCGGTGCCAGGCGGCAGGAACGGCACCCGCAGCTTGCCGGTGCCCCCGGTCTCCTGCGTGAGCAGCGGGCCGCACAGCCTGCGGGCGTGCCGGAAGGACGGGTCACGGGAGACCTCGACCAGCATCCGCGCCGGGCGGTCCGCCCGGGTCCAGATGATCGCCGAGTGGGCGCTGACGTCACCGGACTGCACGCCGTGGGTCAGCACCGGGCGGCCGCGCCGGATCAGCGCGGGTGCGGCGGACACGGCCGGGGCGGTGGCGGCACCCGCGGCGAGCGCGCCCGCACCGAGCAGGCCGGCCCGCAGCAGGGAGCGGCGGCCGAGCGGGTGGGAACTCGTCAATTCGGTCATGCCCGCTCTTCTATCCCGCGCCGGGAGCCACCCGGACAACGGCGGCTGTCCAGGTGGTGAACGTGCTACTGCTCCTGCTGCTGGCTCGGCAGCCTGCCATCGGCCATCCGGCGGGCCACATCGCGGCGCAGCCAGAACAACCACAGCCAGATCCCCAGGAACAGCACCCCGATGACGGTCACCGCGGGCAGCCAGACCACGAAGGCGATCAGCGCGACCTGCAGTGCGAGCACCACCCAGGTCACCCAGGGGTGACGCAGGAAGCCGCAGCACAGGATGAGCGCGAGGGCGATGGCCCCGACCGTCCACGCCTGCCCGCTGGCGATCCCGTCGCCGAGGGTGCCCACCACCGGCAGCGCCAGCCCGACCACGATCGCCTCGATCACCAGCGAACCCGCCATGACCCCGCGGAAGGACTTCATCGGGTCCCGGGGTTGCGCCGGTTCCTGCTGCTCGCTCACCGCGGCTCCTTGCCGAACAGGGTGCGGGCCTGGCCCGCCGTCACCACCGATCCGGTGATCAGGACACCACCGCCCGCCAGCGGCTCCTCCGGGTCGTCCGGCTGCTCCACCAGTCCGACCGCGGTCTCCACCGCGGCGTCCAGGGACGGCTCGGCGACCACCCGCTCGTCCCCGAACACCGCCACCGCCAGCTCGGCCAGCTCGGCAACCGGCATGGCGCGGGGTGACTCGGGACGGGTAACCACGATCTCCGAGACGACCGGTTCGATCGCCTCCAGGATGCCGCGGGCGTCCTTGCCCTCCAGCACGCCGACCACGGCGGCGAGCCTGCGGAAGGCGAACTCCTCGGCCACCGTGGTGGCCAGCGCCCGGGCGCCGTGCGGGTTGTGCGCGGCGTCCAGCAGCACCGTGGGTGCCGCCCGCACCCGTTCCAGCCTGCCGGGGGTGACCACTTCGGCGAAGGCCTCGCGTACCGCGTCCACCACCAGCTGGCGTTCCTTGCCCGCGCCGAAGAAGGCCTCGACCGCGGCGAGCGCGAGCGAGGCATTGGCGGCCTGGTGCGCCCCGTGCAGCGGAAGGAAGATCTCGTCGTAGACCCCGCCGAGGCCCTGCAGTCGCAGCAGTTGCCCGCCGACGGCGATCTCGCGGGACAACACGGCGAACTCGCTGCCAGCCCTGGCCACGGTCGCGTCCACGTCCACGGCCCGCTCCAGCAGCACCCGCTCCGCCTCGGGCTCCTGCTCGGCGAGCAGGGCGATGCTGCCCGGCTTGATGATCCCCGCCTTCTCCCGCGCGATCCCGCCCAGCTCGCTGCCGAGGTACTCGACATGGTCCACGCCGATCGGCGCGACGACGGCGACCTGCGCATCGGCGGCATTGGTCGCGTCCCAGGTTCCGCCGAGACCGACCTCCAGCACGGCCGCCTCCACCGGGGCGTCGGCGAAGGCGGCGAAGGCCATCCCGGTGAGCACCTCGAACTTGCTCATCGCGGGCTCGCCCGGCCCGGCCGCGTTGTCCACCATGGACACGAACGGGGCGACATCGCGGTAGGTGTCCACATAGGTTTCCGGGGAGATCGGCTCGCCGTCGATGCTGATCCGTTCCGTGACCAGTTGCAGGTGCGGGCTGGTGTAGCGGCCGACCCGCAGCCCCATCCTGGTCAGCAACGCCTCGATCATCCTGGCGATGGAGCTCTTGCCGTTGGTGCCGGACACCTGCAGCACCGGATAGCCCCGCTGCGGGTCACCCAGCAGGTCGAGCAGGGCGGTGATCCGGGTGAGCGAGGGCTCGATCCTGGTCTCCGGCCAGCGCTCGTTCAGCTCGTTCTCGACCACGGCCAGCTCGTAGCGGGCCTGCTCGGCCCTGGCCGCCTCGTCGACGACCGGTTCCTCGCGCTCCTCCTCGGGATCGTCCGGCAAGGGCCCGGCGACGAAGTTGGCACCGGCGGAGAGTTCCGGAGGGAACTCCTGGTCGTCGGACGACTCACCTGACGGCACACACACTCCCAACTCGTGCCTTCTCGTGGACGGGGTGAGTCTACGTGCGCGTGTTCTGGCAGCTTGGAGTGCGTGCCGTTCAGTCACAATGATCACCACCACCCGCTGTTGCTGCGCAGGGCTGCCCGCGGCAGAGGTGGTCAAGCTGGCCGCGGCCCCGGCGAACCTGGTGGCGCGCGGGGCAGCACCGTCCGCATCCCGCTGTTCTGGCGTTATCTGCTGGCCTACCGCAAGCCGGTCACCAGCTGACCGGCAACCGGTGCACCCCGTAGATGCCCATATCGGTACGCAACGGCACCTCCTCCGGCGCCACCGCCAGCCGCAGCCCGGGGAACCGGCGGAACAGCTCGGCATAGGCCAGCCGCATCTCGATCCGGGCGAGTTGCTGGCCGAGACACTGGTGCACCCCGTGCCCGAAGCCGAGATGGCCACCGGCGTCCCGGGCCAGGTCCAGGCTGTCCGGATCCTCGAACCGATCCGGGTCCCGGTTCGCCGCGGGCAGGGCGACCGCGACCGACTCCCCCGCGCGGATCAGCTGCCCCGCCAGTTCGACGTCCTCGACCGCGGTACGCACCAGGCCCTGGTGGATGATGGTGAGGTAGCGCAGCAGTTCCTCCACCACCCCCTCCACCGGCACACTGCCCGCGCGCAGCGCAGCCGCCTGCCCGGGGCGCTGCAACAGCACGAAAGTGCCAAGGGCCAGCATGTTCGCCGTGGTCTCGTGCCCGGCGACCAGCAGCAGGAAGGCGATGGTGGCCAGCTCGTCCTCGGTGAGCTCGCCACCGGCGATCAACCCGCTCAACAGGTCCTCGCCGGGTTCGGCCTGCTTGCGGCGCACCAGCTCGCCCAGGTAGGTCAGCAGCGAGCGCACGGCGGCCGAAGCCTCCTCGTCGGTGGCGTCCAGGCGGAGCATGATCGCGCTGTCCCGCTGGAACTCCTCCCGGTCGGCATACGGCACGCCGAGCAGCTCGCAGATGACCAGGGATGGCACCGGCAACGCGAAGTCGTGCACCAGCTCGGCAGGCGGGCCCGCGTGCGCCATGGCGTCCAGGTGCTCGCGCACGATCTGCTCGATCCGCGGCACCAGCTGGTTCATCCTGCGCACGGTGAACTGCCCGGTGAGCAGCTTGCGGTAGCGGGTGTGCTCCGGCGGGTCCATCCCGATGAAGAAGCCCGGCCTGGCTGGGCCGCCGACTGCGATGTCCGCCACCTTCGGCCTGCGCACCACCGAGCGCCGCACATCCAGCCGCGAGCTGAACCGGGGTTCGGCCAGCACCGCCTTGGCCAAGGCGTGCGTGGTCACCATCCACCCGAGGTGTCCGTCCGGGTAGGTGAGCCTGCTCAGCGGCTCATCGGCCCGCACGTCGGCGAACTCCGGCGGTGGGTCGAACGGGTTGGTGCGGTGCTGGGGGTAGGTCCGGGTCATGTCTCTCCCCTTCGACGGACTCGTGTGACAGTCACCACCAAACACCATCAGGTGTATTTTTACAAGACATGTAATATTTCCGCCGTTGTAAGATACGCCGATGGTGGAGACGGCAGGGCTGCGCGAGCGCAAGAAGCAGCGGACGCGGGAGGCCTTGTTCGAGGCCGCGACGCGGCTGTTCCAGGAGAAGGGCTACGAGCGGACCACCGTGGCCGAGATCGCCGCCGAGGCGGGTGTGTCCACGAAGACCCTGTTCAACTACTTCCCAGGCAAGGAAGAGCTCATCTTCGGCCACCGCAGGGAACGCATCGAGGTGCTGCGGGAGCGGATCGTGGCCCGGGGTGGGCGGGAGCGGCCCGCCGACCTGCTGGCCAGGATCGTGGAGGAGTTGCTGACCACGCTCACCTCGACCGGTGGTGAGCCCAGCTTCGAGGTGAGCCTCGAGCAGGCCCGGCTGATCATGGCGGTACCCGAGTTGCGGGCGCGGTCGCTGCAGTTGCTGGTGGACGCGCAGCAACGGCTCGCCGACGCGCTCCGCGCCGCCTACCCGGATCGGTACGACCCGATCACCGCGGCGGCCACGATCGGCGCACTGGTGGGCGCGATGCATGCGGCGCTGACCGCGAGCCTGGCCCGGAACGAGTCACTCGAACAGGCGATCCTCGCCAGCCGGCGGGCGGTCGAGGTGGCTCTGGCCGGGATCCGGGCGAACTGACCCCCGATCGGGCGCAGCGCGCGCGGCGGCACGTCGGCTAGGAACGTAGGCAGGCCGATCAAAGGGGATCCCATGCGTACTCGCCGGAGCCTGTCCACCACCGCGAGCGCGATCACGGTCGCGCTGCTCACCGCGGTCGTGCTGACCGCCAGCACCCTGACCGCCGCCGCGACCGGCGGCACCACGGCGACGTTCCGGCACTACGTCGCCCTCGGCGACTCCTACACCTCCGGGCCACTGATCCCGCTGCCCCGGCTGGACCCGGTCGGCTGCGTCCGCTCGACCAGCAACTACCCCGCGCTGCTGGCGCACCGGCTACGGGTGCACAGCTACACCGACGTCAGCTGCGGTGGTGCGGACACCGGCGATATGACCAGCCCGCAGGATGTGTTCCTGGGACCCAACCCGCCGCAGTTCAACGCGCTGCGACCGCACACCGACCTGGTCACCATCGGGATCGGCGGGAATGACTACGGGGTGTTCGGCAGCCTGGTCGACACCTGCCCACAGCTGCGGTCCGGCGATCCGACCGGCGCGCCCTGCCGGGAACACTTCACCGAGGACGGGGTGGACACCATCCTGGCGCGGATCGCCGACACCCAGGACAACGTCACCGAGGTGCTGCGCGGAATCCACGAACGCGCACCGCGGGCGCGGGTGCTGCTGATCGGCTACCCCCGGATCGCCCCGGAAGTCGGCTACTGCCCGAAGGTGCTTCCCTTCGCGGAAGGCGACTACGCCTGGCTGAACGAGGTGGAGAAGGCGCTGAACGGCGCGCTGGAGAAGGCGGCCGCGGCGGACGGCGCCACGACCTATGTGGACACCTTCGGCCCCTCGCTGGGGCATGACGCCTGCCAGCCACGCGGCACGGCCTGGGTGAACGGCCAGCACCGCAAGCTGCTGGCCGCGGCCGAGTACCACCCGTACTTCACCGGCATGCGGGGCGTGGCCGAGGTGACCTACGCCCACCTGCGGTAGCCGCCGGCTCAGCCCGCGGGCAGCGCGGCCAGTCGCGCGTTGATCCGGTCGATATCGGCGGCGGCGGTATCCCTGCGCACGCGGATCTTGTCCACCACCTCGGCGGGCGCCTTGTCCAAGAAGGACTGGTTACCGAGCTTGCCCTCGGTCTGCTTGAGCTCTTTCTCCGCCGCGGCCAGGTCCTTGCGCAGCCGCTTGCGCTCGGCCGTCACGTCAACGGCGCCGGAGAGGTCCAGCTCCACCCCGACCAGGCCGCCGGACAGCGCGACCTCCAGCGACGCGCTCGCGGTGAAGGACTCCCCTGGTTCGGTCAACCGCACCAGCGACCTGATCGCGTCCTCGTGCCCGCCCAGCGCGGCGAACCCGGCGCCGGACAGTCGCGCCGACACCCGCTGGCCCGGCTTCAGCCCCTGATCGGCCCGGAACCGCCGGATCTCGGTGACCAGCTTCTGCAGGTCGGTGATCCGCGCGGAGGCGTCCTGGTCGGTGAAGCGGGCGAAGCCCTCCTTCTCCCCCGGCCATGGTGCGATCGCCACCGACTCGCCGCCGGTGAGCGCGGTCCACAGCTTCTCGGTGATGAACGGC
This sequence comes from Amycolatopsis aidingensis, assembly GCF_018885265.1. Taxonomy (GTDB): domain Bacteria; phylum Actinomycetota; class Actinomycetes; order Mycobacteriales; family Pseudonocardiaceae; genus Amycolatopsis; species Amycolatopsis aidingensis. The sequence goes on along the minus strand of NZ_CP076538.1, from coordinate 2,680,488 downwards.
ACGATCGGGTGCAGCAGGCGCAGCACCGTGTCCAGCGCGTGGCCGAGCACCAGCCGGGTGCTCCCGGCATGCTCGCCAGCGAGCTGCACCTTGGCCAGCTCCAGGTACCAGTCGCAGAGCTCGTCCCAGGTGAAGTGGTACAGCGCGTTGGTCGCCTTGGCGAACTGGAACTGCTCCAGCAGCGTGTCCACCTCGGACACCACGGCGTCCAACCTGCCGAGGATCCAGCGGTCAGCCTCGGTCAGCGCACCCGGCTCCGGCAGTGGGCCTGCCACGTTCGCCCCGTTCAGCAACGCGAACCTGGTGGCGTTCCACAGCTTGGTGCAGAAGTTGCGGGCACCGGCCGCCCACTCCTCGGCCAGCGCCATATCGGCGCCGGGGTTGGCGCCGCGCGCCAGGGTGAACCGGGTGGCGTCGGCGCCGTAGTCGTTCATCCAGTCCAGCGGGTCGATCACGTTGCCCCGGGACTTGGACATCTTCTTGCCGTCGGCGTCCCGGATCAGGCCGTGCAGGTAGACATGTTCGAACGGCTGGATCCCGTCCAGGGCGTACAGGCCGAACATCATCATCCTGGCGACCCAGAAGAACAGGATGTCGTAGCCGGTGGACAGCACGCTGGTCGGATAGAACTTCGCCAGGTCCGCGGTGGCGTCCGGCCACCCCAGCGTGGAGAACGGCCACAGCCCGGAGGAGAACCAGGTGTCCAGCACGTCCGGATCCTGGTGCCAGCCTTCCCCGGTGGGCGGTTCCTCGTCCGGGCCGAGGCAGACGGTCTCACCGTCCGGGCCGTACCAGACCGGAATCCGGTGCCCCCACCACAGCTGGCGGGAAATGGTCCAGTCGTGCATGTTGTCGACCCACTCGAAGTAGCGCTTGGCCAGCTCCGGCGGGTGGATCTGGGTCCGGCCGTCGCGCACGGCGTCCCCGGCCGCGCGGGCCAGCGGCTCCACCCTGACCCACCACTGCAGGGACAGCCGCGGCTCGACCACCGTGTCGCAGCGGGAGCAGTGCCCGACCGCGTGCAGGTACGGGCGCTTCTCCGTGACGATCCGGCCCTGCTCGCGCAGCGCCGCGACCACCGCGGGCCTTGCCTCGAACCGGTCCAGCCCCTCGAACGGGCCGGGGGCGGTGATCACCCCGCGCTCGTCCATGATCGTCAGCGGCGGCAGGTCCCTGCGCTGGCCGATCTCGAAGTCGTTCGGGTCATGCGCCGGGGTCACCTTGACCGCACCGGTGCCGAACTCGGGGTCCACGTGCTCGTCGGCCACCACCGGGATCCTCCGCCCGGTCAGCGGCAGCTCGACCTCGGTGCCCACCAGGTGCGCGTAACGCTCGTCCTCCGGGTGCACCGCGACGCCGGTGTCGCCGAGCATGGTCTCGGCCCTGGTGGTGGCGACCACGATGGCGTCATCTCCCTCGCCGTAGCGAATGGAGACCAGCTCACCCTCGTCCTCGGAGTGCTCCACCTCGATGTCGGACAGCGCCGTGTGGCAGCGCGGGCACCAGTTGATGATGCGCTCGGCCTGGTAGATCAGGCCGTCGTCGTACAGCTTCTTGAAGACTGTCTGCACCGAGCGGGACAGGTTGGTGTCCATGGTGAAGCGCTCGCGGGTCCAGTCCACCCCGTCGCCGAGCCTGCGCATCTGGTCCAGGATCTTGCCGCCGTACTCGGCCTTCCACTCCCAGACGCGCTCGACGAACCGCTCCCGGCCGAGATCGTGCCGGGAGACACCCTCACCGGCGAGTTCGCGTTCCACCACGTTCTGGGTGGCGATGCCCGCGTGGTCCATCCCGGGCAGCCAGAGCACCTCGTAGCCCTGCATCCGGCGCCGCCTGGTCATCGCGTCCATCAGGGTATGGTTCAGCGCGTGCCCCATGTGCAGGCTGCCGGTGACGTTCGGCGGGGGCAGCACGATGGTGAACGGCGGCTTGTCCGAGTTCGCGTCCGCCGTGAAGTAACCGGCGTCTACCCAGCGCTGGTAGATGGCGGCCTCTTCGTCGGCCGGGTTCCAGGCAGTGGGCAGGTCGGTGTGCTGGGGCGCGTTCTCCGTCACAGCTAGCCAGTCTACGAAGCGGCCCTGGCGTGCGGAGCGCGCCCCCGGAGGAGCACCATGAGTTCGTGACACGTAAGGCACCACGTCGGGACGTCGACGAGAACCAGGTCGAGACGAGTACCCCGAAGGACTGGGCGGCCGGGATCACCGGGGTGACGGTCTCGCTGGCCCGCGGACTGGAACAGATGGGGGCCGGCCGCACGGTCCGCACGCTGCGGCTGCTCAACCAGCGGGATGGCTTCGACTGCCCCGGCTGCGCCTGGCCGGAACCGCGCGAGGCCGATGGCCAGCGGCGCAAGCTCGCCGAGTTCTGCGAGAACGGCGCCAAGGCTGTCGCCGAGGAGGCCACCCGGCGCCGGGTCGGTGCCGAGTTCTTCGCCCGGCACCCGGTGGCGGAGCTGGCCGAGCGCACCGACTACTGGCTGGGCCAGCAGGGGCGGCTGACCGAGCCGATGGTGCTGCGCGAGGGGGCGACGCACTACGAGCCGATCTCCTGGGACGAGGCTTTCGCGCTCACCGCGAGCACCCTGCGTGGCCTGGACGACCCGAACGAGGCGATCTTCTACACCTCAGGGCGGACCAGCAACGAAGCCGCGTTCCTGTACCAGTTGCTGGTGCGGTCCTTCGGCACGAACAACCTGCCGGACTGCTCGAACATGTGCCACGAGTCCTCCGGTGCCGCGCTCGCCGCCACCACCGGCATCGGCAAGGGGTCGGTGAGCCTCGCCGACTTCCACCAGGCGGACCTGATCGTGGTCGTCGGGCAGAACCCGGGCACCAACCACCCGCGGATGCTCTCCGCGCTGGAGGAGGCCAAGGCCGCGGGCGCGCGGATCGTGGCGGTGAACCCGCTGCCCGAGGCGGGCCTGATGCGGTTCAAGAACCCGCAGAACGTGCGCGGGGTCGCTGGTAAGGGGACGCCGCTTGCCGATGAGTTCGCGCAGATCAAGCTGGGCGGCGACCTGGCGTTCTTCCAGGCGCTCGGGCACTTGCTGCTGGCCTGGGAGCGGGCCGCGCCCGGCACGGTGCTGGACCGTGCCTTCGTCGAGGGCTCCACGCACGGGTTCGAGGAGTACGCCGAGCGGGTCGGCGGGCTGGACTGGGCGGAGGTGGACGAGGCCACCGGGCTGGACCGGGAGCAGATCGTCCGGATCGCGCGCATGCTGGCCGACTCGCAGCGCACGATCTACTGCTGGGCGATGGGCCTGACCCAGCACAAGCACGCGGTGGCCACGATCACCGAAATCGTCAACGTGGCGTTGCTACGCGGCATGATCGGCAAGCCGGGCGCGGGACTGTGCCCGGTGCGCGGGCACTCCAACGTGCAGGGCGACCGCACCATGGGTGTCTGGGAGAAGATGCCGGAGAGTTTCCTCGGCGCGCTGGAGCGGGAGTTCGATATCCCGGTCCCCCGTGCGCACGGCTGGGACACGGTGGACGCCATCCGGGCCATGCGGGACGGCCGCGGAAAGGTTTTCTTCGCGGTCGGCGGCAATTTCGCGGCCGCGACCCCGGATTCGGAACTGACCGAGCGCGCGCTGCGTTCGTGCGAGCTGACGGTGCACGTGTCGACGAAGTTGAACCGCTCGCATGTGGTGCCCGGCCGGACCGCCCTGATCCTGCCGACGCTCGGCCGGACCGAGCGCGACACCCAGGCCGGCGGGGAGCAGTTCGTGACGGTGGAGGACTCGATGTCGGTGGTGCATGCTTCCCGCGGCCGCCTTCACCCAGCCGATGACAAGCTGCTGTCCGAGGTCGCGATCATCTGCCGGTTGGCAAAGGCTCTGTTCGGCGCGGATCATCCGGTGCCCTGGCAGGAGTTCGAGGGTGACTACGACCTGATCCGGGAACGGATCGGCCGGGTCGTGCCGGGCTGCGCAGGCTACAACGCCCGGGTGCGTGAGCCGGACGGGTTCGTGCTGCCGCACGCGCCCCGCGACTCGCGGGAGTTCACCGGAACCCGCACCGGCAAGGCCGAGTTCACGGCCAACGAGCTGGAGTTCCCCAAGGTAGGCACCGGCAGGCTGTTGCTGCAGACCCTGCGCAGCCACGACCAGTACAACACCACGATCTACGGGCTCTCAGACCGCTACCGCGGGGTGGAGGACGGCAGGCGGGTGGTGTTCGTGCACCCGCAGGATCTGGCCGAACTCGGCTTCGCCGACGGCGAGCTGGTCGACCTGGTTTCCGAGTGGAGCGACCGGGAGCGGCGCGCGCCCCGGTTCCGGGCGGTGGCCTACCCGTGCGCCCGGGGCTGCGCCGCCGCCTACTTCCCCGAGGCCAACGCGCTGGTGGCGCTGGACTCGGTGGCCAAGACCTCGAACACGCCGGTGTCGAAGTCGATCGTGGTACGGCTGGAGCCGACCAGCTGAAGGTCAGGTCGTCGCGGCGAAGATGGTGGGGACGAACAGTGCCACCATGACCGCCGCGGTGATCTCCTCCACGACCTTGCCCATGGCGTCGGACACCCAGTTGCCCTCGGCGATTTTCTTGGCCCGGTCGTCAACCAGTTTCGGGTCCTCCGTCTGCACTGCCCTGCTCGCCGACTTCGTGGCACTGAGCAGGGAGATGAGCGCGACCTCCCGCTCGCCAGGATCCTCGCCGTCGACCAGCACCCGCCGCAGACCGGCCCGGATCTCGTCCTCGTGTGCGGAGTCCTCGGCCGGCCAACGCGTGGTCGGAAAGATCCCCAGGATCCGGCCCCGCTCGCGGCGGAGGATGTCCCGGTCGGCCAGCCCGGTGAGTAACCGGGTGGACAGCTGGTCACTGGCGAGCACGCTGATGGCCTGCTGTGGCTTCCGCCCCTCGGCTTGGCCGAGCTTGTCCAGCGCGTCGTCCAACACGGGCTGCCCGGTCGGTGTGCTGTCCCGCAGGATCAGTCTTCCCTCCTGCGCCTGTTCTCCTTCGCCCGCAACGGCGACCCTGTCCTGCATCGCCAGCTCGATCAGCAGCGCACCGGCCAGCAGATGCTCGAGGTTGGTCACCCCGCGTGCGGGCTCACCGGTGTCGTCTTCGAACACCAGGAGCAACAGGTCCTCCGCGATCAACATGTCTGGGAGGGTAATAGCCGAACCCCCTTCGCGTACCCAAAACGGCCAGTCAGCCGATCGAGGGATTCCCGAGGCGCGGCTCAGCTTCCTCAGAAGGGTGGTTTGTCGTTGTCTGGGGTGAGGGGTTCGTGGAGGGGTTCGCGTGGGCTTTGGTGGATGTCCCCGTGGGGTGTGGTGATGGTCGGCACCCCGTCGATCACCTCGTACTTCCACCCCGGCAGGTCCTTCAGATGGTGGTCGCGCTCGCAGTACCCGACCAGCTCCTCCTCCCGGGTGGTGCCGCCCTTGGCCCAGTCGGTGGTGTGGTCGTTCTGGCACTGCTGCGAGGGCCGGTGGCACCCGATCCCCTGACACTCCCGGTCCCGCACCCGCACGAACTCATCCAGCGCCGCCGGCGGCCGATACCGCGTACGCCCCAGATCGGTCGGATGCCCCGTGGCCGGGTCGGTCAACAACCGCCGCCACACACTGTCCGGATGCGTAGCCAGCTCCCGCGCCAACGCCGCCGGGATATGCCCATGCCCGGCCACGTACCCCGGCTGCTCATCCAGCCCCAGCAGGGAGCTGGCGGCGAAGTACAGGTACACCTCCGTCCGCGGCGCCCGGATCTCACCCTGTTCCCGCAGGGTGAGGTCGGCGAACACGTCCGCCCGCAGTTGTTCCAACGTGCGGCTGTCGCCTTCTTTCCGCATCCGTCGGGCGGCCCGGTCGCAGCGTGCGTAGATCGCCGTGGCCACCTCCGTCGGGAGGTCGGCCATGAGGCTGGACACCCCATCGTCTTGGTGCACCAGTTCCAGGGATCGTTGTGCCCGCCGGGCCCGGGTGCGCCGCGCCACCCCGTCCGGGTCCACGGCCAGCACCTGGTAGCGCACCGACCGCCGCAGGCTGGTGCGGTCTTTACGCTCCAGTTTGTCGCCCATCCGCTCATCCACCTCGCGGGCCTGGTGGTCGGTGAGGACCGCGGTGGGTTCCACCACCGCTTTCACCTTCTCCTGATCAATCCGGCCCTCCCGGAACGCGGCGAGGGTGTTCGGCAACCGGGTGAGGTGCTGCCCCAGTGCCAGGGCTTCCTCCACCCGGTGCCGGGTCCAGTAGAGGCGCCCGGCGATCTCGGTCACCAGCGACATCCGCTCGTCCCCGTCGTGGGCGAGGTCGGCCACCAGCAGCACCCGCCGCGCCTCCAGCCGGGCGATGGCGCGTTCGTTGGCCTCCAAAGCGTCGAGTGTGGTGAGTGCGTCTTCTGCGGGATCCGTGTGCGGATCAGAACTGTGTCTGTCCATACCCACAATTGTATCGACGGGACCGACAAGAATTCCCCGTGTGAATGTGTACCCGCCGGTATTCACTCGAATGCGTGTTCGACACAGAATGCATGCCAGGCCGGGCCCGAGGTGCCCGTTCCGTGGGGTGCTGGCGCTAGCAACCAGCCCTGCTAGTGGTGATGCGTGCAGCGCCAGTGCCCCACGGCGCGCCGGAGGCGTGCCTGAAACCCAACCACAACCACCCCCACCACCCACGCGAACAGCAAACTCGCCATCGTGAGCGGCCAACACGATGCGCGGGAACGGCCAAAGCATGCGCGCGGACAGCCAAAGCGTGCGCGGGAACGGCAAACACACGCGCGTGGAGAGCAAACACGCCGGGGTTAGGGGGTGACCCAGAATATGGCCCTGGCCGCCTGGGCGTACAAACCCTTGGGGTGACCACGGAACAGCGGCTCGGTACCGAACAGCACGGTGCGCGCGCCATTGTCGGCGGTTCCGGAAACCACCGCCGCCGATCCGGCCGCCTGCCGCGGACCACGACCCTCGTCCGTGCCGCGCCAGTGCCCGGCGACCAGCGGGTTCCCCTCCGCATACCGTTGTTCGGCACGCACCCCGGCATCGAGATCGGTGAACCAGTACGGGGAATATACAAAGGAGTGTTCCGGTGAGCCGGAGCCGACCGGGCCGGTGGAATCGGCCATGGCGACGACCCCGTTGGCGCTGCCGTTTCCGGCGACCGCCCGCACCCCGAGCAGACCGGCGGCCTCGTTGAAAGCCACCCCGGTACTTCCCCTGGCCACCACGCCACCGCCCGCGGCGAGGAAACCGTCCACTTCGGCCTTACCCTGCTCGTTCAACCGGCTGTGATCCAAGCCGGCCGAGACGAACAGCGTGTCCACCCCGTCCAGGTCGAAACCCTCGTTCAAAGCCTGGGTGGACACCGGATGTACCTGGAAACCCAGCTCACGCAGCACCGCGAGCTCGTCGGCCGCCACCGCGGCGGCGAGCACCGGCTTGCGCAGCAACGGGCCCCGCTCCCCAGCGGATGCTCCCCGGAAACGGACCCCGAACTCCTCGGCGACCTCATGCGCGGCGGCCCGGGCCGCCGCCGGGACGATCACCGTGTCCTCGGCACCGTGATACGCCTCGATTCCCTTCCCCAGCAAGGAGTTCAGCGCCCGTACGTCAGCGCCATCGGTCATCTTCAGCATGAGGTCCTGGCCAGGGTGCGCGTCGATCCCGCCGGTCGCGGCCGCGGCCGTCACCGGTTTCGTCCACACGTGCGGCGCCTCGTGCCGCGACACGTCCACCGACGCGCCCCACAGCAGCCGGTGGCTCCAGCCGGAGATGTCGTACATCCTCGGCACGTCCGCGGAGATGTCCTTGCCGGCACCGAGCATCACGTTGGCGAGCCCGCGCTTGGGCTGGTGCATGTCCACAAGGTACGAACCTGCCGGATAACGCTTGCCTGCCAACCGGAAGTCCCGTTGCGCACGCTCGACCCTGACATCGTTGGCCACCAGGTGGTCCACCAGCCGGGCAGCCGCCGGGGCGGAGCGTTGCCCGCGGCCCACCGGGATGACATAGGTGCGCGGGAACTCCACCGAGTACCGGTCCTCCGGCCCGAAGCCCGGCACGAAACCGTCCGGGATCTCCGGCTGCGGCTCACCAGCCCATCCGCGGCGGAACTGCTCGATCTGGTCGGCGATCAGCTCGCGGCGGTTGGTCTCGGCGTACTCGATCCCGGCCCGGATGGTCGCCGCGGCCACGTCGGTGTTGATACCCGACCGGCGCCGCAGCTCCGCCACCGGCAGTTCCTCGTAGGCACTCCGGTTCACCCGCAACGGAATCTCCACGGTATGCCCGACAGCGCCCTGGTAGATCGCGTACATCGGGGTGAAGATCGGCGGCCAGTCGTCCCAGTCGCCGGGGGCGTAGTCGCGGAACGGGATGTCCGCCCGCGCCGTCTCCGGATGGCCGAGCTCGCCGATCGCCTTCTCCATGCCGAGCGCGTTGGCATAGGCATGCTTGATGTACAGGTCGTACTCGTAGTTCTGGCCGTGCGGCGGGGTGCCCGGTTCGATCAGGGTGGTACCGGTGTAGCCGTGCTCGTCCAGCATCACCAGCGGCTGGGTGCGGATCGCCACGTCCCGGACGGCCCTGGACTCCGGCTGGGTCCCGGTGATGTGGTCCCGGTTGAGGTCGAACCCGGCCGCGTTCGTCCTGGTTCCGGCCACCCGGCCGTCCGGGTTGTTGGTGACGGTGAAGTAGATCCGGGCCCGCTGCAGCAGCCGCCTTGTCCCGGGATCCGGTGCGGTGGCCAGGTCCTCGATCACGCGCAGCGCACCGTCGGTGCCCTCCCACTCGTCCCCGTGGATGTTCCCGTTGATCCAGACCGGCGCCTTGTAGGCCTGCCGCAGCCATGGGCTGCGCGCGGCGAGCCGTGGGTGGTCCTCGATGAGCTCACGCCAGTACCGCTGCAGCCGGGTCTCGAACGGCCGCTCGGGCGCGGTCACCGTCACCAGGTAGATGTCCCTGCCGAGGGTGGACTGCCCGATCACCTCGGCCGACACCCGCTCGCTGCGTGCCTGCAACTCGTTCAGCTTCGGCGCGATCGCGTGGTACGGGGTCAGCCCGAGCTTGATCGACTTGTCGGTGGAATCCTCAGGGAACACTCGCAGCTCGGTCTGCCGGGGATAGCCGCGCCAGTCACCGTGGCGCCTGCTCTCCCCCGCCGCCGCGGCCAGCGCGCGCGGCCCGGGGCCGGTGGCGGCGACCGCGTTGCGTTCCGGCCCGTTGCCAGGATCACGTCGTGCGGGGTCGGCGGACTGATCGCCATCGGCTCGCACCGGCAGCGCGAGCGCGGGCAGGACCAGCAGCAATGCCAGGAACAGCAGCAGGTGGCGAACCGGACGGATGGACACCCCAGACCTCCCTCAGCCGGCAGAAGTCCGACAAGTGTTTCGTCCTGCTAAGGAGTTGGCAAGGGGTGTCCCGGATTCAGCCGCCGAACAGCTGGATCGCCTTGCGTACCAGCTCGGCGAGGCCGTATCCGAACGGTAGCCCCACCCAGCACCAGGCCAGGACCATCAGCGCCGGCCTGCGCGTCGCCCGCTCGCTCGTCATGATGCCTCCCGCACGGCCGGTTCGCCCTGCTGCTGCCCCGGCACTGGTTCATGGTGTTTCGGATGGACCGGCCGCACCAGCTCGTTGGCCAGGAACGCCACCACGAGCAAGGCGATCATCACGTAGAAGGAGGTGGCGTACAACGCGGGGCCGCTGCGGCCCTCGGCGGCACGGGCGTCCGCGATGGCGTTCACGATCAACGGACCCAGCACCCCGGCCGTGGACCAGGCAGTGAGCAGCCTGCCGTGGATGGCGCCGACCTGGTAGGTGCCGAAGAGATCCTTCAGGTACGCCGGGATGGTCGCGAACCCACCGCCGTAGAACGACAGGATCACCAGCGCGCTGGCGATCACCACCAGTTTCGAGGAGTTGCCGGTGAGCGCGATCGTCAGGTACAGCAGCGCGCCCACACCCAGGTAGATCCGGTAGATGTTCTTGCGCCCCACCAGGTCCGATGTGGAGGACCAGACGAAGCGGCCGAGCATGTTGGTCAGCGACAGCAACGCGACGAAGCCCGCGGCGGCCGCGGCCCCGACCGGGGCACTGGTACCGGCGAAGAAGTCGGTGATCATCGGCGCGGCCTTCTCCAGGATGCCGATACCGGCGGTCACGTTGAAGCACAGCACGATCCACAAGCACCAGAACTGCGGGGTGCGGATCGCGTTGGAGGCGGACACGCTGGCCGTGGTGATCATGGACTTTCCGGTGTGCTGCCGAGGCTGCCAGCCCGCGGGCCGCCAGCCCTCCGGAGGCACCCGGACCAGCAGCACACCGGCCGACATGAACACCGCGTACACCACCCCGTGCATGGCGAAGCTGGCCGCGATGCCCCCGGTCGTGCTGCCGAAGGAGCTGAGCATCTGGCTGGACCAGGGCGATGCGATCAGCGCGCCGCCGCCGAAGCCCATGATGGCGATCCCGGTCGCCATGCCCGGCCGGTCCGGGAACCACTTGATCAGGGTGGAGACGGGTGAGATGTACCCGATGCCGAGGCCCACGCCGCCGATGAAGCCGTAACCGAGTACCACCAGCCAGTACTGCGCGGTCGCCGCGCCGAGGGCGGAGACGAGGAAACCGGAGGAGAAGCAGGTCATCGCGACGAACATCGCCCAGCGCGGCCCCCTGCGCTCCACCAGCGTGCCGCCGAAGGCCGCGGACAGTCCGAGCATCACGATGGCCACCGTGAACGGCAGCGCGCTCTGGGTACCGGAAAGGCCCAGGGAGTCCTCCAGCGGCGGCTTGAACACGCTCCAGGCGTAGACCTGGCCGATCGCGAGGTGAACCGAGAGCGCGGCGGGCGGGATCAGCCAGCGGCTCCAGCCCGCCGGGGCCACGCTGCGCGACCGGTCCAGGAAACTGACGGCCATCGGGCACCTCCGTACGCTGGAAGGGTCCAAGAAAATCTTGGATACACTGACGGTGCAGGATATTGTCTACACCATACGGATGGACAGTCGGTACCGGACAGAATTCGGGACAGATCTCCAACGTTTCAGGGCAGGGTGAGCTGCGATGGGCCGGGTAACCGTACGCCGACCGGTGCGGATGCTGTCCGCCTCCGGGCAACGGCGCCGCCCGGACGCACTGGCCGCGGAGGAACCGCTGGAGCTACGGGTCGGTGGGCGGTCCCTCGCGGTCACCATGCGCACCCCCGGTAACGACGTGGAACTGGCACACGGGTTCCTGCTGTCCGAGGGCGTGCTGGGCGACCGGGAGGACGTCGCCACCGCCCGGTACTGCGACTCGGTGGACGACACCGGCCGCAACACCTACAACGTGCTGGACCTGGCGCTGGCCGCCGGGGTGGCACCGCCGGAACTGGGGGTCGAGCGCAACTTCTACACCACCTCTTCCTGCGGGGTGTGCGGCAAGGCCGCACTGGACGCGGTCCGGCTGAAGACCCGGTTCAGCCCCGCGGGCGCGCCCTTCCCGGTCACCACGAGCATGCTGGCAGCACTGCCGGACGCACTGCGCGAGCGGCAGCGGGTGTTCGCGGCCACCGGTGGCCTGCACGCCGCCGCGCTGTTCGCCGCGGACGGGTCACTGCTGGCCGTACGGGAGGACGTTGGCAGGCACAACGCCGTGGACAAGGTGCTCGGCTGGGCCCTGCTGGAGGGCAGGGTTCCACTGGCCGATACGGGCCTGCTGGTCTCCGGGCGGGCCTCCTTCGAGCTGGTGCAGAAGGCCGCCATGGCGGGGGTGCCATTGCTGGCCGCGGTGTCCGCGCCCTCCTCACTGGCCGTGGAACTCGCCGAGGAGAACGGGATGACCCTGGTCGGCTTCCTGCGCGGCGACACGATGAACCTCTACACCGGGGAGCACCGGCTGACCGATCTCGCCTGAACGGGCAAGGGGCGGCAGGCGGGGGAATTTCCGCCTAGACTGGCGAGCAGGAACCAGCCGGTTGGCACGGGGTGCGCAAGCGGGGCGGTGACCATGCGAACGGGAACGGAGCAGGACTCGCCGGGCGACAGACCCGGCCGGCGGCACAGCAGGCGGTCGGTGGTGATCGCGGGTGCCTCCGGACTCGCCGTGGCCGGATTGGCGTTCGGGGCAGGCACCGGGAAGGTGCCGTTCAGCCCGGCGCTGCATCGTTCGCTCGGCGCGACCTCCGCATCCGCCCGCCGGATCGGCGCCAGCCGGGTCGAGCGGGTGTTCTCCGCCGCCCGGGGGCGCACAATCGACCTGGTCACCATCCTGCCCACCAAGGCGCATCCCCCTGGCCTGCCCATGTGCGTGCTGCTGCACGGCCTGCACGGCAGCGCCCGCACGGCCGATCCGACCGGCCTGGTCGAGCAACTCGGCAACGACGTCGCCCGCGGCGCGGTGCCGCCGTTCGGGTTCGTCGCGGTGGACGGCGGAAACCACTACTGGCACGAGCATCTGCCCGGCGACGATCCGATGGCGATGCTGCTGGAGGAACTGCCCGGTTGGCTTCGGGAGCGTGGCCTCGGTGATCCGGAGGGAACGCCCTTCGCCTGCGCCGGGATGTCCATGGGCGGGTTCGGCGCACTACTGTACGCGCGCAGGCGGGCCGAGCGCGGCCGCCCACCCGCCGCGGTCGGCACCCTGGCACCCGCGCTGATCACCTCCTGGTCGGAAATGCGCAAACGGGCCGCCTTCCGGGATGCCGCCGCCTGGGCCGCGCTGGACCCGCTGCGTAATCTCGCTGCCATCCGGGGCATCCCCACCGCCGTGTGGTGCGGGACCGAGGACAAGTTCATCACCGGCGTGCGCCGGTTCATCGCCAGGGCCGACCCCGTGCTCGCCTACACCGCCCGGGGCAGGCACGGGGACACGTTCAACCGCACGGTGGTGCACAGCCTGGTGGGCTTCCTCGGCAGGCACGTGCCCGCTCAGCGGGTCCCGCCCGACCACAGATAGGCCCGGATCGTGGTGCCGTCCTCGCCCACATAGGTGCGCACCAGGTCGGCCACCTGGTTCACCATGAGCAGTCCCCGGCCGCCGACCTGCCGGGGCGGCACCGGCCTGCGCCCGGCGAGCGGATCCCCGATCCGGCCGCCGTCACTGGCCTCGCAGACCACCTGCCCGTGTTCCCGCCACAGCCGCAGTACGCCCCCACCGGTGCCGTGCACGACACTGTTCGCGCTCAGTTCGGCCACCGCGAGCGCCAGGTCGTCCAGCCGGTCCGGCGCCAGGCCGAGCCGCTGGGCGTGGTCCATGGCGAAGTGCCGGACCGCACTCAGCCCACCGGCCTCGAACCGCAGGGTCACCGCGTCCGGGGCGGCGGGCAGCGGCTGGTTGCAGACCGCCAGCACGCGTTCCGGCGCGTAGCTGTGGCTGGGCCGGTACCCGGCGGAGTCGACCAGCAGCGGATGGGTCGCGCGCGCGTCGGCGAGCACGGAGGTGGTCAGCCGCGCGCTGTCGTAGGGGCACAGGATGGTCGCCGCCCGGTCCCGGAAGGCCAGGTTGATCAGGGCCTCGTGCTGCAGGCAGGCGGGGTACTCCTGCGCGGTACGGCCCGGCCAGATCGGCTCGCCGATGATCCGGACCCGGCCCGCGTGCTCGTTGGCGAAGGCCAGCAGCACCCCCGGCAGAATCCGGCCCGGATTGCGGCCGGCCTCGGTCATGTCGATGAACCTGACGGAGCCCGCCAGCGCACCCAGGTCCGCGGCGATGAGCTCGAGGTTCGAAGGCGGGGCAGCCACCGCGACCGGCTCGTCCTCGGCCAGACCGTCGAGCACGAACGGTACGGTCCCGGCCAGGTACTCCTCCGCGTCGCGGTAGAATAGTGCGGGATGGCGCAACGGCGTGTGGTGCATGCGCCCGGTCACCTCGGCATTCTTTCCGATCGAGGTCGCGCGGGAGTTACCCGCGGCCGCCACGGAGCAAACCTGGCTCGGCGGAAATTCTCGTCGTCCGACTTTACCGGGCGTGCGAGGTAAGAACAGGGGATCAGCCCAGCCAGCGCCCGACGGCTCCGATCAGCCAGAAGCCCACCGCGAGCGCGGCGGCCAGCACGCCGGTCCAGGCCAGGCGCGGCTTGCGGGCGGTGGCGCGCCGCACCCGCCACTGGGCGTACCCGGCCAGTCCGAGCAGGGGTAGCGGCAACAGCGGGAGCGGGGACAGCCGGGTGAGCGAAGCGACCAGGCATACCGTGACCAGCACCCCGATGGCCACGGCGACCACCCGGTGCAGCACCGGGTAGCGCAGCCACAGCACGGTCACCAGCCGCTGCGCCAGCTCACCGATGCCACGAACCTCCGGCTGCTGCGCGCCCACCTAGCGACACCTCACGGGCGGGACGATCAGGCGGATTTCTCGCCCCGCTCGCCACGCTGCCTACGGGAGGGCTGCCGCGACACGATGGTCGGGTTGACGTTCTCCCGCACGGTCTGCTCGGTGATCACGACCTTGGCGACGTCGTCCCGGCTCGGGATGTCGTACATCACCGGCTGGAGGACCTCCTCCATGATCGCCCGCAGGCCGCGGGCGCCGGTGCCGCGCAGCACGGCCTGGTCGGCGATGGCCTCCAGCGCGGTCTTGGTGAACTCGAGCTCGACGTTGTCGAGTTCGAACAGCTTCTTGTACTGCTTGACCAGCGCGTTGCGCGGCTCGGTGAGGATGCGCACCAGCGAGGCCTTGTCCAGGTTCGTCACGCTGGCCACCACCGGCAGCCTGCCGATGAACTCCGGGATCAGGCCGAACTTGATCAGGTCCTCCGGCATGGTCTCGCCGAAGACGTCGCTCTCCTCGATCTCGGACTTGGTCCGGATCTCCGAGCCGAACCCGAGGCCTCGCTTGCCGACCCGCTCGTTGACGATCTTCTCCAGTCCGGCGAACGCCCCCGCCACGATGAACAGCACGTTCGTGGTGTCGATCTGGATGAACTCCTGGTGCGGATGCTTGCGCCCGCCCTGCGGCGGCACGCTGGCAGTGGTGCCCTCCAGGATCTTCAGCAACGCCTGCTGCACACCTTCGCCGGACACGTCCCTGGTGATCGAGGGGTTCTCCGACTTGCGCGCGATCTTGTCGACCTCGTCGATGTAGATGATCCCGGTCTCGGCCCGCTTGACGTCGTAGTCGGCCGCCTGGATCAGCTTCAGCAGGATGTTCTCGACATCCTCGCCGACATAGCCCGCCTCGGTGAGCGCGGTGGCGTCCGCGATCGCGAACGGCACGTTCAGCATCTTGGCCAGGGTCTGCGCGAGGTAGGTCTTGCCGCAGCCGGTCGGGCCGAGCATCAGGATGTTCGACTTGGCCAGCTCGACGGCCTCCTCCTTGGAGTCCTTGGGGCCGGCTTTGTCGTCGGACTGGATCCGCTTGTAGTGGTTGTAGACGGCGACGGCGAGGGTCCGCTTCGCGTCGTCTTGACCGATTATGTACTGCTCGAGGAAGTCGCGGATCTCGGCGGGTTTGGGGAGTTCGTCCAGCTTGACGTCCCCGGCCTCGGCCAGTTCCTCCTCGATGATCTCGTTGCACAGATCGATGCACTCATCGCAGATGTACACGCCTGGTCCGGCAATGAGCTTCTTCACCTGTTTCTGGCTCTTTCCGCAGAAAGAGCACTTGAGCAGGTCCCCGCCGTCGCCGATCCGTGCCATGACCGTTGACCTCGTCCCCTCCGGTGCGCCAGCACCTGACTGTCTCAGCTGTCCCCGCCGAAGCGAGGGTCACGCGCATTGCCACTGACGGTACCCGCCCGGCGCCTCCAACGGGAGCACCGATGGTCACCGAGGCGTGCCGGGGCAGACCCTAAACCAGAAAGCCGGTGCGTGTCCCTCGACAACACACCGGCTCCCGGCTTTTCGCCGACCTCAGTCCTGCGCCGAGGCCTTGCGGTAGGGCAGCACCTCGTCGATCAGGCCGTACTCCTTGGCCTCCTCGGCGGTGAGGATCTTGTCCCGCTCGATATCGGCCTTGACCTCTTCCTCCGAGCGGTTGGTGTGGCGGGCCAGGGTGCTCTCCATGACGCGCCGCACCCGCTGGATCTCGTTGGCCTGGATCTCCAGATCGGAGACCTGGCCGTAGGTGCCCTCGGTGGCCGGCTGGTGGATCAGCACCCGCGCGTGCGGCAGGGCCATCCGCTTGCCGGGGGTGCCCGCGGCAAGTAGCACGGCCGCCGCCGAGGCCGCCTGGCCGAGGCACACCGTGGCGATGTCCGGACGCACGTACTGCATGGTGTCGTAGATGGCCATCAGCGCGGTGAACGAACCGCCGGGCGAGTTGATGTAGATCATGATGTCCCGGTCGGGATCCTCGTGCTCGAGGTGCAGCAGCTGGGCCATCACGTCGTTCGCCGACGCGTCGTCCACCTGCACGCCGAGCATGATCTGCCGCTCCTCGTACAGCTTGTTGTACGGGTTCGACTCCTTGACGCCGTAGCTGGTGCGCTCGACGTAGGAGGGCAGCACGTAGCGGGACTGGGGAAGGTGAAGCTCGCTCATGTAAGTCTCCTCGTGGACGCGGGGGTACCCGGTCAGCTCGCCGAGTTGGACTGCGGGGTGCCCCGCGTCAGGACCTGGTCGACGAAGCCGTAGTCCCTGGCCTCTTCGGCGGTGAACCACCGGTCCCGGTCACCGTCTTGAATGATCTGCTCGACGGTCTGCCCCGTCTGCTCGGCCGTGATCCTGGCCAGCTCGTGCTTCCACTTGCCGAACACCTCGGCCTGGATCGCGATGTCCGAGGCGGTACCGCCCACACCGGCCGAGGGCTGGTGCATGAGGATCCGCGCGTGCGGCAGTGAGTACCGCTTGCCTGGGGTGCCGGAGGAGAGCAGGAACTGCCCCATCGACGCGGCGAGACCCATCGCGTAGGTCGCCACATCCGGCTGGATCAGCTGCATGGTGTCGTAGATGGCGAAACCCGCCGTGACCGAGCCGCCCGGGGAGTTGATGTAGAAGGTGATGTCCGACTCGGGGTCCTCCGCCTGCAACAGCAACAGCTGCGCGGTGATCCGGTTGGCGACCTCGTCGTTGACCTCGGAGCCGAGCACGACGATGCGCTCCTGGAGCAGCCGCTCGTACACCGAGTCAGTCAGGTTGAGCCCCGCGGTGCTGATCCGCCCCTCGGGCATGTGCTGCGTCACTTGTGCCTGCCTTTTCGCCGCTGTGGGCCCCGGCGAGCGGGACCCACTGTAGTCAGTTCTTGCGGTTCCCTGAATCTTGTAACCGACCCTAACGAACGAGGGCGGCGCAGAATGCCTGACACCGCCCTAGTTCGCTCAGAGCATTACTGATCCGTCGCCGCGTTCGCCTTCTCGGTGGCCTGGGTCTCCCCGTCCTCACCCGAAGGGGTCGAATCGTCCTCCGGCTTGCCGAAGAACTCGTCCAGGTCGACCTCGGCGCCGGAGGCGTCGGTCACCGTGACCTCGCGGACCACCGAGGCCAGTGCCTTGCCCCGGCGCACGTCGGCGTAGATCGCGCCGAGCTGGCCGGACTGCTGGGCCCGCTGGACGTACTCGTCCGGGCTGATGCCGTAGCGCTGGGCCTGGTAGATGATCCGCTCGGTCAGCTCGGAGTCGTCCACGTTGACCTGCTGCTGGTCCGCAATGGTGTCCAGCAGCAGCTGGGTGGCCACCGCCTTCTCCGACTCCGTGCGGACCTCGGCGTTGAACTCATCGAGGGACCTGCCCTCCGCCTCGAGCGACTTGGCGAAGGCGTCCTCATCGTGGTCGAACTGGTGCACCGCGTCGTGCTTGCGGTTCTCCACCTCGCCCTCGACGACGTTCTCCGGCAGCGGCACCTCGGTGGACTCCAGCAGCGCCTCGAGCACCTTGTCCCGCGCCTGCACGCCCTGCTGCATCCGCTTCATCCGGGTCAGCCGCTGGCGCAGGTCGTCCTTCAGCTCGTCCAGCGTGTCGAACTCGCTGGCCAGCTGGGCGAACTCGTCGTCGGCCTCGGGCAGCTCGCGCTGCTTGATCGACTGGACGGTCACCGCGACCTCGGCGTCCCGGCCCGCGTAGTCGCCGGCCACCAGTTTGGTGGTGAAGGTCTTGGTCTCACCCTCCTCGGCGCCGACCAGGGCCTCGTCGATACCGTCCACCAGCTGGCCGGAGCCGATCTCGTAGGAAAGGCCGGAGGTGGAGGCGTCCGGCACCTCCTCGCCGTCGACCGTGGCGGAGAGGTCGATGGAGACGAAGTCGCCGTTCTGCGCGGGCCGCTGCACCCCGGTGAGGGTGCCGAACCGGGCACGCAGCTCGTCGAGCTGCTCGTCGACCTCTTCCTCCTTCAGCTCGATGTCGTCCACGCTCACCGAAAGCCCGCTCAGGTCCGGCAGGGTGATGTCCGGGCGGACGTCCACCTCGGCGGTGAACTCCAGCACGTCCTTGTCCTCGAGCTTGGTGACCTCGAACTCCGGGCGGCCGAGCGTGCGGACCTCACCGGCCTGCACGGCCTCGAGGTACTTCGCCGGGATGGCTTCGTTCACGACCTCGTCGAGCACCGGGGCGCGGCCGATCCGGCTCTCCAGCACCCGCGCCGGAGCCTTACCGGGACGGAAGCCGGGGATACGCACCTGCTGGGCGATCTTGCGGTAGGCGCGGTCGAAGTTTGGTTTGAGCTCGTCGAACGGCACCTCGACATTGATCTTTACGCGCGTCGGGCTGAGCTGCTCGACGGTGCTCTTCAACGTTGTCTCCTCGAGCTGTAACAGTGTTGTCTTCGTTGTCTTCGGGATGATGGTGGGAGTGGTCCCAGGTCAGGTCCGTAGCCGGACTGCCCGAGTCTAAGACAAGCTGTGCACCTCACTTGCCGGTGGGGCCGCTCGGCAGCCCAGGCACCAGTCCACCTGGCCGCGCGCCGTCAGGGCTTGCGCGCCGCCCCGACGAAACAGCAGCTCTCGCTCGGGTTGTCCGCCCACTCGGAGGCGACCTCGGAGTCGATATCGTCAAGGTGCCACTCGGGTACCCAGACGACGCCCGGATCGACCGGCTCCCATCCTTCGAAGAAGGCGCTGAACTGGTCCCTGGTGCGGAATCCGATCGGGGTGTTGGCCCGCTTGTACTGTTCCTCCGCGACGGCGGCCTCGGCCGCACGGTCGGCAGGGACATCGTGGTTGGTGGCGTGCGAGGCGACCAGGTACGAACCCCGCGGCAGCAGGTCCTTGTACCTGGCAACGGCCTCTTCCGCGCCCTCGCCGGGCGGCATGAAGTGCAGTACGGCGACTATCAGCATGGCGATCGGCTCGTCCGGGTCGAGCACCCCGGTGCCCATCGCCTGTTCCCAGAGGTCCTCCACGTTCAGCAGGTCGGCGTTGAGCATCGCGTGCCGCTTGGGATCGCCGTGCCTCTCCAGCAGCACCCGCCCATGTGCCACCGCGACCGGCTCGTTGTCCACGTAGACACACCGGCTGTTCGGATCGAGCTCGTCGGCGACCTCGTGCACGTTGCGAACGGTGGGTACGCCCGAGCCGATGTCCAGGAACTGCCGGACACCTTGGGCCATGCAGTACCGCACGGCCCGGCGCAGGAACTCGCGGTTGGCCCGGACCACCTTCTGTAGTGAAGGCATCACCTGTAGTACTTGCTTACCGAACTCCCGATCCACGGCCCAGTTGGTGGTACCGCCGAGGTACCAGTCGTAGGTGCGCGCGGCGTTCGGTTTTTCCAGATCGACGCCCTTCGGCACATAAGCCGATTCGGTGCCTTCGCTCACCAGTCGCTCCGAGGGTCAGTGGCTACCGTACCGGCTCACCCTAGCGTCAACCCCGCCCCGGGCGGCGGGGCATGGCGAGATTCGGGTCAGAAGTGCCGCATGAGTTCCGGGAAACGGCTCAGCCGCAGCACCCGCTCGTCGCTGGGGTCGAGCTCGCTCTGCTCGAGCGACCAGGTGTGCGCGTTGGGGATGAACACGGCGTTCATCCCCGCCCGGCGCGCCGGAATGACGTCCGACTTCGGCGAATTGCCGATCATCCAGGTCCGGGAGGGGGTGAATCCGTATGCGTCCACCAGTCGCTGATACGTGTCCACGTTCTTTTCCGGGACGATATGAATACTCTCGAAATGGTGCCCCAAATCGGAGGCTTCCAGTTTGCGCCGCTGCTCCTCGACATCACCCTTGGTGAGCAGCAGCATTTTGTGCCTTCCGCCGAGATTGTCCAGCGTCTCCGACACCCCGGGCAGCAACTCCACCCGGTGGTCCACCAGGGCGGCGGCAAGCTCGTTGATCTCGCGCTGTTCCTCGAAGGTCGTCGGCCGCTCGTGCAGCCGCTCGAAGCACTCCCCCAGGCTGCGCAGGAACATCGAGCTCCCGTATCCGTGGGTGACGGCGTTGGCCGCCTCGATGTCGTCGAGCACGGCGCGGATCTCGGCGCGGTCGAGTGTGGGATGCGCAAGCCAGTCCAGGAAATCGGCGATGACCCGCTCGAACCGGATATTGTTCTCCCAGAGTGTATCGTCCGCGTCGAAAATCAGGACCTGCTTCTTGCGCATCACGCCGGCACCGCCATTGTCAAGATCACCCGTTGTCGGTGTCATGCTAGTCACTCACCGTCCACCGCGCGACCGGATACTGGACTGGCGTAATCGTGTTACCGGGGGAATCTGGAGGACAGTCCGATGAGTTCATCGCCCGACGTACGGCTCGCCACCGAGGCGGATGTGCCGCGGGCCGTAGCCACGCTGGGCCGCGCATTCGACGAACTCGCATTCACCCGGCACATCATCGCCGCCGACCGGCACGCCGAGCGGCTCCACGAGTTCCAGGAGCTTCTCGTCCGGCTCGGCCTCCGGCACGGCAGGGTCTGGGTCGGCGCGGAGGGTGCCGCCGTCGCGGTCTGGACCACACCGGAGACCGCGAACGCCGAGGCCGCGTTCGCCGATCTCGGTCCCCGCTTCGCCGCGATCGCGGGCGACCGGGCACCGGCCCAGGCGAACGCGGAGGCTGTGATGGAGCCGCACCGGCCGAAGGAACCGGCCTGGTTCCTGGCCAGCACCGGGGTGGAACCCGGGCAGCAGGGCCGCGGGCTGGGCACGGCGGTGCTCCGGCCCGGTCTCGAGGAGGCCGACCGGGTGGGGGTACCGGCGTTCCTGGAAACCTCCGTGCAGCGCAACCTCGGCTTCTACCGGCGTCTCGGGTTCGAGGTCACCGCCGAGTACCCGCTACCCGACGACGGGCCGCTCACCTGGTCGATGCTGCGCAGGCCGCAACGCTGAGCGGAAGGCCGGTGGTGGCCTCCGGCATGGAGGCCACCACCGTCTGTCGGGGTGACAGGATTTGAACCTGCGACCCTTCGCTCCCAAAGCGAATGCGCTACCAAGCTGCGCCACACCCCGGTCCACCACGCCTGAGGGCGGTGTGCGATCACCTTACCGTGCCCCGCTACACTGTCCGCGAACACGGTCCGCAAGGACTTCAGCGGGTGTAGCTCAATGGTAGAGCTCCAGTCTTCCAAACTGGCGACGCGGGTTCGATTCCCGTCACCCGCTCCAGCACAAGGCCACCTCAGGGCACGGCGGTGAACACCTCGTAGCTGTGCCCGTCCGGGTCGCGGACGTACACTCCGCGGCCGCCGCCGAGCCGGTTGATCCGGCGGTCCCAGCCGTGTTCCGGGCCCGAGCCGTAGTCGATGCCCGGATGGGCCTCCAGGCGCTCCAGCACGGCGTCGAAGGTCTCCTCGTCGACCAGGAAGGCGTAGTGCCCGGGCTGCACCCCGTGCCGGTCGTCGAAATCCAGCGTGAGGTCCTCGTTGACCCGTACCGGGACGAACGGCCCCGCCGGGGCGCCGACGCGGAGGCCGAGCAGGTCGGCGAAGAAGGTCGCCGCGGCGGCCTTGTCCGTCGCGGGCACGATGGTGTGGTTCAGCAGTATGGGCATGGCGGCTCCCGTGAGACGTATGCGATACGCACGCAATATACATGCGTATCGCATACAATGGCAACCATGGATACTGGTGAACCGATGAACGGCGGACCGGCCCTGTTCCGCCTGGTCCGCTTCTGGTCCCGGCGCTGGGTCAACCGCGCCACCGAGGAACTGCCCGGCGAGCTACGTCAGGTGCAGCACATCCAGGCCGTCGAGGCGGTGCACGCGGCCGACGGCGGGGCACGGGAGGCGACCGTGAGCACGGTGGCGCACCAGCTCGGACTGGACCACTCGGGGGCGAGCCGGATCGTGCGGGACGCGACGGCGGCCGGCTACCTGCTGCGCGCGGAGTCCGAACAGGACCGTCGGCGGGCGGTGCTGCTGCTGACCCCGCGGGGCGAGCAACTGCTCGCCGACTCGCATCGGTGGCAGCGGCGGGTGTTCACCGAACTCACCGCGAGCTGGAGTGAACGGGACCGGGAGCAGTTCGCGGCATACCTGCGCCGGCTGGCAGGCGAACTCGGCGTGTAGCGGCCCGCTCAGGACGAACGGTGGCGGCGCCTGCGGTCGAGGGCGTAGCTGATCCAGAACGTGGCCGCGCTGAACAGCATCAGCCCGCCGAACACCCAGAACACCCAGCTCGGCTCCGCGACCATCGCCACCACCACGAACATCGCGATCCCCAGCACGGTCAGCATCGCGATCGCCCTGACCTGGCGGGGCGTATGTACCCCCTGCCTTCGCTCGGCCGGATTGCTCATGCGCCCGATCCTGCCATCGCGGCGCCGGTCAGCCCGTGCCCACCTGCCGCGCAGTCGCCATCGCCCGCTCGACCTCCCAGAACGCGCGCATCGACCGGATCAGCCCGTCCTCACCCACCCGGTAGACGAACACGCCGTCGGTGTCCACCCGGTAGCCACCGGGCAGGAAGGTGGTGATGGTTCCGACGTTGGCGACCTCGTCCCCCGCCGCGTGCGAGTCGCGGATCACGAACTCGAACCGTTCCACGTTGGCGATGGTCATGTCCCAGAACGCCCCGATCGCCTCGTGACCGTGATGCCCCTTGCCCTCGGGATCGAAGCCGGACACACCGACCGGATCCTCCACCACGGCATCCGCGGCGAACAACGCGAGCCACTCCTGCTTTGCCCCGCCGGTCACCGCCCGCATCGAGCGCCAGGCGGCCTGCCGCGCGGCGGGCTGGTCCGCCTCGGGATCCCAGGGCACGGTCACGGCCATCTGCTGCCTCCCAGGTCAGAAACTCGTGATGATCTCGTCGGCGAACTTCTTGATCGAATCCTTCTTCTTGCCGATATCCGCGTCGAAGCCGAGCCCCTCGAACACCCAGGGCATGGTGATGATGTCGGTGACCCCGATCTCCGCCTGCTGCCGGTAGCCGTCCACCCCGAACCGGTCGATGCACACGGCCTGGATCTCGAACGGCTCCCCGTCCCGGCCGAACTCGCCGCGCAGCTGCCGCAGCCGCTGGATGGTGGCGTCCAGGTCGTCGAACTTCATCATCGCCGAGGACCATCCGTCCCCCACCCGCGCGGCCCGGCGTAACGCCGCCTCGGTGTGCCCGCCGACGTAGAACGGCACCCTGGCCCGCGGGGCCGGGCTCATCCGGAGCTTGCCGAAGTCGAAGAAGCGGCCGTGGTACTCGACCATGCCGCCGCCGAGGATCAGCCGCAGCACCTCGATCGCCTCGTCCACCCGTTTGCCCCGGTGCTCGTAAGGTGCCCCGCACCAGGCGAACTCCTCCGGCGACCAGCCGACGCCGAGGCCGAGCCCGAACCGGTCGCCGGTGAGCGCGGCCACCGAGCCGACCTGGCGGGCGAGCAGCACCGGGTTGCGCGAGCCCAGCTTCAGCACCGAGGTGTAGAACCGGATCGTGCTCGTCACCGCACCCATCGACGCGGCCGCGATCAACGGATCGACCCAGGGTGTCTCCTCGTCCCAGAACCTGTTTCCATCCGGGGTATAGGGGTAGTCGGCGGTCACCGTCTCCGAGTAGAAGAGCGAGTCCGGGAGCGCGATCGCCGCGAATCCGCATTCCTCGGCCGTGACCGCCAGTTCTGCCAGTTGGTCCAGCGGGCTCATCGCCACCGACAACGTGAACTTCATGCCACCATCCCTGCCGTGCCGCACGGGTCGGTCAAAATGTAACATGTTCTAGTTTTCCGGACCAGTGCGCACCGGGACCGCGCACGCGGCAGCACGCGAGGGAACCTCTGGACTAGAGTCCGCGTTGTCCGGTTCAGCAAGCCCTCCGAGGAGGAGTGAACCATGGGTACCGCGATAGCGCTGATCGTCCTGCTCGTCCTCGTCATCGGGGGCGGTATTTACTTCGTGCGCACGCAAGCGGCGAGAAGGCAACGGCAACTGGACGACGCCAAGGCGGACGCCCGCCGCTGGGTGGAGCGGCTCGGCGGCCAGGTGCTGAACCTGACCGGCACCGACATCGCCTCGCAACAGGCGATGGCCGACGCCTCCGAGCGGTACAACGCCGCGGGCTCTGAACTGGAGCAGGCGCAGACGGCCGAGCAGGCCAGGCTGGCCCGGCAGACCGCGCTGGAGGGCCTGTACTACGTGCGTGCCGCCCGGACGGCGATGGGCATGGACCCCGGACCCGAACTGCCCGAGGACCGCGAGCGCGAGCGGGCGGGCAAGGTCACCGAGCACCGGTCGGTCGAGGTGGAGGGGCACACCTACGAGGCGTCCCCGGAACCAGGGCAGCACACCCCGCACTACTACCCCGGCGGCAGGGTCGCCGGACGCCCGGTGCCGCAGGGCTGGTACAGCGAACCATGGTGGAAGCCTGCGCTGGTGGCGGGCGCCTGGGGCCTCGGCTCGATGCTCCTGTTCAGCGCGATGTTCTCCGGGATGGCAGGCATTCCGGATGCCGCGGCCTGGGAGGCGGGCTACGACGCCGGGCAGCAGGACGCCATGGAGTCCGGGGACATGGGTGATGGCGGTGCCGCGGACATGGGCGGCGACCCCGGCGGTATGGATATGGGCGGCGACATGGGCGGCATGGATCTGGGCGGGTTCTGAGCACGGCGGCTCAGGCGGGCTGGCAGCGCGGGCACCAGTACAGGTTGCGCCCGGCCAGCTCGCCGTTGGCCACCTCGGTTCCGCACACCAGGCAGGGCTGTCCCGCCCGGCGATAGACATAGACCTCCCCGCCGTGCCGGTCCTGGCGGGGCGCCCGCCCGGTGGCCTCCGGCAGATGCTCGGCGGCCACGGTGTCGATCCGTCCGGTGCGCACCCCGGCGTGCATCAGGGTCACCAGATCCGCCCAGATGTCCCGCCACAGCGTGTGGTCCAGCGACCTGCCGGGCAGCATGGGCGCGACGCCGTGCCGGAAGAGCACCTCCGCGCGGTACACGTTCCCCACCCCGGCCAGCACGGACTGGTCCATCAGCAGCACGGCGATGGCCGTACGCGAACGGGAGATCCGCAGCCAGGCCTGATCCGGTTCCGAGTCCCCGCGCAGCGGATCCGGCCCCAACCTCGCCTTGATGGCGTCGGCCTGCTGCTCGTCCAGCAGCTCGCACCGGTTCGGCCCGCGCAGATCCGTCCAATGTGTACGTCCGATCAGGCGCAACCGCACCTGCCCCACCGGATCGGCCACCGGCAACGCCGACTCGGTGAAGGTGCCGTACAGGCCGAGATGGACGTGCACCGTTCCGGCGGCACCGAAGTCGTGGAAAAGGTGCTTCCCGTAAGCCTCGGCCCGGACCAGCACCCGGCCGTCCAGAATGGACGCCTCGGCGGCGAAGCGGCCCTGCGGGCTGGACACCCCGACCGGAGCACCCGCGTACCGCCGCTGGTGCAGCCGGGCCAGCCGATGCAGGGTATGCCCCTCGGGCATCAGGTCTCTGGCAGCGCGGGCGGCGTTCCGGAGCGCTCGTAGTCGAGGATCTGCTCCACCCGCCGCCGGTGCCGCTCGTCCGGGGACGCCGGCGTCTCCAGGAACGCCTCGACGATCTCGGCGGCCTCCTCGGCGGTGTGCATCCGGGCGCCCACGCCGATCAGCTGGGCGTGGTTGTGCTCCCGGGTCAGCCGCGCGATCTCCGGACTCCAGGCGAGGCCTGCCCGCGCCCCCGGCACCTTGTTCGCGGCGATCTGCTCACCGTTGCCGGAACCACCGATCACCACCCCGAGGCTGCCCTCGTCGGCGACCACGCGGCGCGCGGTCTCGATGCAGAACGCCGGGTAGTCGTCGGTGGCGTCGAAGTGCGGCGGGCCGACGTCGGTCACCTCGTAGCCGCGCTCGGACAGCCAGGTGACCAGGTGTTTCTTCAGCTCGAAGCCCGCATGGTCGGATCCAAGGTAGACACGCACGACACGGAAGTGTGCCATCCGCCGGGCGGCCGCACGCGGCCGCCCGGCATCCTGGTGGGGTGGACCCCTATCTGAGCATCTTCGGGCAAGGCGGGCATGGGATCCGGTTGGAATGGAGCGCCGAAGGAGTCTCGGCGCTCGGCACGGAGTGCGCCGTGCTGATCGTGGTGGACGTGCTGTCCTTCTCCACGGTGGTCGATCTCACCCTGATGCGTGGCGGCCGGGTCCGGCCGATGCGCTGGGGCGACCCGCACGCGGCCGAGGACGCCGTGGCGGCAGGCGCGACCCTGCCGGAGATCACCGAAAGGATGCCGATGCGGCCCGCCGCGGCGCTGAACACACCCCCCGGTTCGTTCCTCGCCGTAGCCTCGCCGAACGGTGCGACGCTGTGCGTGGCCGCGGCGGAGGCCGGGGTGGAGGTGCTCACCGGCTGCCTGCGCAATGCCCGCGCGGTGGCCCGGCTGGCCAGGGCGGCCGCCGGGGACGAGCCGATCGGCGTCATCCCGGCCGGGGAACGCTGGCCGCTGGAGTACCCGGCCGAGCCGGGCGCGATCGGACCGTTGCGCCCGTGCGCGGAGGACCACCTCGGCGCGGGCGCGATCGTGGACGCGCTCATCTCACTCGGTGTGCCGCGCCCATCGCCGGAGGCCGCGATGGCGGCTCGGTCGTTCCGCGCCGCGGGCCCGGACGTCGGCGCGGTGGTGGCCGGGTCCTCATCCGGTAAAGAACTGATCGAGGCGGGCCATGGCCGCGATGTCGACCTGGCGATCGCGGTGAACACCTCCGACGTCGCGCCCTATCTGGCCAAGGGCGCCTTCCAGGACGTCGCGGCCAGGTGAACGGGGTGACCGCGCAGGGACGCTGGATCGAACTCGGCACGGGAGTGCTGGCCCGCAGGCACACCGAACTCGATCTCAGCACCGGCCTGGTCATCGGCACGAAGGCCTGCCTGGTGATCGACACCCGGGGGAACGCGGCGCAGGGCGCGGAACTGGCCGGGGCCATCCGCGAGCGCACCGGTCTGCCGTGGTCGGTGGTACTCACACACGCCCACTTCGACCACGCCTTCGGCACCCCGGCATTCCGGCCTTGCCCGGTATGGGCGCACCTCGGTTGCCGGGACGCACTGGCCGCCGACGCGGGCGCGGCCGGACTAGCCCCGCCGGAGGAACTGGTGTCCGAAACCGCCGAACTGGACCTGGGTGACCGGATCGTGCGGCTGATCCACCTCGGCCCGGCGCACACCGATCACGACCTGGTGGTGCACGTGCCGGACGCGGGCGTGGTCTTCGCCGGAGACCTGGTCGAGCACGAACCAGGCGGGTCATTCAGCACCGAGTCCTTCGGCACGGACACCACGATCGCAGGCTGGCCAGCCGCGCTGGACGGCATCCTCGCGCTGCGACCGCGCATCGTCGTCCCTGGCCACGGGGAGCCCGTGGACCACGAGTTCGTCGCCGCGCAGCGTGCGCCACTGGCCGAACTCGCCGGATTGTGCGCGGCCGGGCTCGCCACGGAGGAGGCCGTGGCCCGCTCGCCCTACCCCCGTGCGGTCACCCTGGCCGCGCTCGCCTCGGTCAGTCGAAGTTGAGCTCGCCGGTCCTGGTGCGCTTCAGCTCGAAGAAGTCCGGGTAGCCCGCCAGCAGCCGGGCACCGTCGAACATCTTGAGCGCGTCTTCGCCGCGCGGGATCGAGCTCAGCACCGGGCCGAAGAACGCGACCCCGTCGATGTGCAGGGTGGGCGTGCCGACATCCATACCCACCGGGTCCATACCCTCGTGGTGGCTCTTGCGCACGGCCTCGTCGTACTCGGTGGAGTCGGCGGCCTCGATCAGCTCCGCAGGCGCGCCGATCTCGGCCAGCGCCGCCTCGGTGATCGCCCTGCGGTCCTCCCACCCCTGGTTGTGCTGGCGGATGCCGAAGGCGGTGTAGTAGTCGCGCAGTACCTGCTCCCCTTTGCTCTGCGCGAGCGCGGCGGCCACCCGCACCGGGCCCCAGCCGGAGGCCAGCAGCTCCTTGTACTGCTCGGGCAGGTCCTCGCGCCCCTCGTTGAGCACGGACAGGCTCATGATCCGGAAACGCAGGTCCAGGGGGCGCTGCCGCTCGACCTCCAGGATCCACCGGGACGCGATCCAGGCGAAGGGGCATACCGGGTCGAAGTAGAAGTCGACTTTGGTGCGTTCAGCGGCTTGTTCGGTCGTGCTCATCACAGTCTCCCTGGTACCGGTGGAGTTGGCCGCGGCGCGGTCCGCCGCTACGGGCGCAAACAGTGGCATGGCGCTACTTGTTCCCTGCTTTGTCCAGTGCTCGTTGCCATGCTCGTTCGCACTGTTCCCCATCGTCATCGACCACGCCCGCATGATTGGATGCGAGAGCAACAGAAAACGACAACCAATGACACGATCGTGACCAGAGGTGCCCGTGCCCGCTCCAAACCTGACCCGCGACCAAGCCAAACAGCGTGCCGAACTCCTGCATGTGGAGTCCTACGAGGTCGAGCTCGACCTGACCGACGGTAACGGCGGTCCCGGCGCGACGACCTTCGACTCCGTCAGCACCGTCCGGTTCAGCAGCGTGCGGCCGGGCGAGGCATCCTGGGTCGACATCGTCGCCGCGAGCGTCCGTTCGGCCACCCTGAACGGCACCGAGCTGGACGTTTCCGCCTACATCGAGGACGACGGGATCGCGCTGCCCGGGCTCGCCGGCCAGAACGAGCTCGTGGTCCGCGCCGACTGCCGGTACATGAACACCGGTGAGGGCCTGCACCGGTTCGTCGATCCGGTCGACGGCGGGGTGTATCTCTACACCCAGTTCGAGACCGCCGACGCCAAGCGCATGTTCGCCTGCTTCGACCAGCCCGACCTGAAGGCGACCTACCGGCTGACCGTGGTCGCGCCGAAGGACTGGAAGGTCGTGTCCAACGCGCTGGTCGAGTCCACCGAGACCACCGAGGCGGGTGCCGTGCGCACCGTATTCGCGGTGTCCGAGCGCATATCCACCTACCTGGTCGCGTTGGTTGCCGGGCCCTACCACGAGTGGCGCGACGAGTACTCCGACGAGCACGGCACCATCCCGCTCGGCATCTACTGCCGCGAGTCGCTGGCCGAGTACATGGACGCCGAGCGGTTGTTCACCGAGACCAAGCAGGGTTTCGGCTTCTACCACCGCAACTTCGGCACGCCATACCCGTTCTCCAAGTACGACCAGCTCTTCGTGCCGGAGTTCAACGCGGGCGCCATGGAGAACGCCGGGGCGGTGACCTTCCTCGAGGACTACGTGTTCCGCAGCCGGGTGACCCGGTACGCCTACGAGCGCAGGGCGGAGACCCTGCTGCACGAGATGGCACACATGTGGTTCGGCGACCTGGTGACCATGCGCTGGTGGGACGACCTCTGGCTGAACGAGTCCTTCGCCACCTTCGCCAGCGTGCTGGCGCAGGCCGAGGCCACCGAGTACAAGCACGCCTGGACCAGTTTCGCCAACATCGAGAAGTCCTGGGCCTACCGGCAGGACCAGCTGCCTTCCACGCACCCGATCGCGGCCGACATCGTCGACCTGCAGGCGGTCGAGGTGAACTTCGACGGCATCACCTACGCCAAGGGTGCCTCGGTGCTCAAGCAGCTGGTCGCCTATGTCGGGCTGGACAACTTCCTGGCCGGGCTGCGGGTCTATTTCGAGCGGCACGCCTGGGGCAACGCCACGCTGTCCGACCTGCTGACGGCGCTGGAGGAGGCGTCGGGGCGGGACCTGTCCTGGTGGAGCGCGCAATGGCTGGAGACGACCGGGCTGAACTCCCTGCGCCCCCGCTTCACGCTGGACGAGCAGGGCCGGTTCAGCTCGTTCACGGTGCTGCAGGGCGGAGCCAAGCCCGGAGCCGGTGAGCTGCGCACGCACCGCGCCGCGATCGGCGTCTACGACGAGGGCACCGGGGCGGACGCGGGGAAGCTGGTGCGCACCCACCGCGTCGAGCTGGACGTGGACGGCGAGTCCACCGAGGTGCCCGATCTGGTCGGGGTGCACGCGGGCAAGCTGGTCCTGGTCAACGACGACGACCTGACCTACTGCACGATGCGTCTGGACGAGGGCTCGCTGGTCACGCTGATCGACCGGATCGCCGATATCGCCGAGCCACTCCCCCGCACCTTGTGCTGGTCGGCGGCCTGGGAGATGACCAGGGAAGCCGAGCTGAAGGCGCGTGACTTCGTCACCCTGGTGCTGCGCGGGATCGGCGGAGAGTCCGAGGTCGGCGTGGTGCAGCGGCTGTTGCTGCAGGCACAGACCGCGTTGAGCTCCTACGCCGACCAGGACTGGGCGGTCGGGCACGGCTGGCCCACCTTCACCGGCAAGCTGCTGGAGCTGGCGCGGGCCGCCGAACCCGGCTCGGACCACCAGCTGGCCTTCGTCAACTCGCTGACCAGTTCGGTGCTGGACGACAACCTGCTGGCGACCCTGGCGGGCTGGCTGGACGGTTCGGCATCGCTGGCGGGGCTCACCGTGGACACCGACCTGCGCTGGCGGCTGTTGCACGCACTGGTGGCACACGGCAAGGCGGGGGCGGCCGAGATCGACGCCGAGCAGCAACGAGACGACACCGCGGCCGGGCGCAGGCACGCGGAACGGTCCCGGGCGCTACGGCCGACCCCGCAGGCCAAGGCCGAGGCCTGGCGTCGCGCGGTCTACGACGACGAGCTGCCGAACGCGGTCAGCGATGCGCTGATCATGGGCTTCTCGCATCCCGGCCAGAAGGCGCTGCTGCGCGAGTACGTTGAGCAGTACTTCGCGGTGATCGACGAGGTGTGGAAGCGCCGGTCCAGCGAGCGGGCCCAGCCCACCGTGGTGGGCCTGTTCCCGTCCTGGGCGGTGGAGCAGTCCACGGTGGACGCCGCGGATGCCTGGCTGGCAGGCGAGCACGCGAGCTCGCTGCGCAGGCTGGTGTCCGAGGGCAGGGCCGGGGTCGTGCGTGCACTGGCCGCCCGCGAGTTCGACCAGTCCTGACCTCTCTGCTGTGAGTGCCCCGCCCGCCCGTCTCCCACCACCCAAACGGGCAGGGAACGGGGCACTCACAGCAGTCAGCTGGGGGCGGGGCCTGCCTGGTCTGTCAGCATGCGCAGGCCGCTGACCAGGCCACCGACCAGGTCACCTTCCTTGAAGGAGGCGACCATGCTCATCACGGCGAGCTTGGCGCCACGGTCGGGCAGGCGGTGGAAGGCCTCCTCCCCGGTGCACACCTCGACCACCCGCTCGCCAGGGGACACGGCGATCAGCACGGCGCGTGTGGCCTGCTCGCCGATGGAGGCGTGCAACTGCTCCGCACGCGCCCTGCTGTCCGCACCGAGCTCACCGATGTAGACACTGAAGTCCAACCCCGTCTCGCGGGTGGAAAGCGTCAGCGCCTCGTCCAGCCGGGCCAACTGGACCATGTTGAACGGACCGGCCGGTGCCGCGGGCTCGTACATCTTGGCGACCGAGACCCGGCCGCTCGCGGTCACCGCGGCGCCGTTGTCGATCTCGACACCTTCCGGCAGCGAGGCGTGGTCCTCCCGGACCAGTTCACCAGTTCCCACGGGCACCTCCTCGTACCGTCGACCGGGCGGGCCGCTCGGCGGGCTCGACGGGCTCACCCTCTGCGGAGACGGTGTGGACCCGCACGTCCCCGACGCCCTCCGGGTTGGCGCTCCACCACAACGGCGGGTACTCCCACGGTTGTCCCGGCCGGTACCGCGGCTTGCCCGCGAACCTCGACCGCATCGTGGCCAGGGCACACGCGCCGTAGATGGCCAGCGGGATCAGCGCGAAGACCAAGATCGTCTCGACGATGTTCACGCGCGCAGCGTATCGGATGGGGTCCCGGTCACGTCGAGTGCGCCGACTCGCGGGTAGCGACGGAAGTCGTGCGCCGTCCGGCAGCACGGGCGCTCCGTCCCCCGACTGCCACGGGAGCGATCCCACGTTGGGCCGAAAGATGTCGCGCGAAAGGTTGCAACTCAACGTACGGGCGGCGGCACCCACCGACACCGCCTTGTTCCCGGAGTGAAATCCTCGTAGTTTTTTCACCTGTACGGGCCTTGCGCCCCGCTCCCCATCCCCAACAGTGAACGCACCGGTCCCGGAAGGACACGTCATGCACATCGCCCAGACCCCCGCCCAGGCGAGCACCGAGACCATTTCGTCACAGATCGAGGCGTTGCCTCACTCGATTCAGCGTGGCACCCGGGTGACCCGGGGTACCCGTGTCACCGCAGGTACCCGAGTCACCGCAGGCACCAGGGTGACCAGGGGAACCCGAGTGACCCGCGGCACCCGTGTCACGGCGGGCACGAGGGTCACCCGCGGCACCAGGGTGACCAGGGGCACGCGGGTCACCGCGGGCACCCGGGTCACCATGGGCACCCGCGTCACGATGGGCACCCGGGTCACCATGGGCACGCGCGTCACTCGGCACCAGGGCCAGTTCGCCCTCGCCGCCTGATCCGGACAGGCCCACTCGGCACGCCCCGGCTGGCCGCCCAGGCTGCCTCCCGACTAGCTCATGCAGCCGGGGCGCCGAGATACTGTCGCCACAGCGGATCCGCCTCGGTGGAGTGCGCAAGCAGCCGCCAGTGCTGGCCATGCGGCGCACGGGGTACCGTCCGCAGCTTCCATCCGAGCTCCGACAGCAGGCGATCGGCCTTGCGATGGTTGCACCGCGCGCAGCAGGCCACGCAGTTCTGCCAGGAGTGATCACCCCCGCGACTGCGCGGAACGACATGGTCTATCGTTTCCGCACGGCCGCCACAGTACGCACACCGGAACCGGTCCCGATGCATCAGACCGGCCCGGGTAAGCGGGACCTGCGCCCGGTAGGGCACCCGCACGTAGTTGCTCAGCCTGATGACCGATGGCACCGGAACCGCGACGGTCGCCGCGTGCAGGGTGAGGCCGGCGGGGTCGCCGTGTACGACCTCCGCCTTGCCGCAGACAACCAGAACGACCGCGCGCCGCAGCGGTAGCGCGGTCAACGGCTCGAACGTGGCGTTCAGCAGCAGCACCCGGCGCCGTCCCCAGGAGGGAGGCACCGGATCGCGCGCTCGCCGCGGGCCGTGACCTCGCGAAACGCGGCCGCCGCGCGCCGGCGGCCCACTTGGCTGCGGTCCTGTCGAACTTCCCCCGACGGCAGCGCGCGCGGCTGCCTGCGGCGCGGGCCCGGCCGAAACCTGACCGGACGCGCCGCGGGGGATCGGTTGTCGGTCTGGCACTCGACCACCTCCACCGGTGCAGGCATAGTCGACCACACATCCCCCCGAAAAAGCACGCGGGTTAGCTGACGTGTCACAGAGAAGTACCGTTGTGTACGGGTCAGCCGCGCTCGATCGCGCCATGCGGCCCAGCCCCCGACGCGCCGGAGTGTCCGGCGTCACATGCGCGAGGAGTGCGTACCGAGGTGAACCAGTTGCTCAGCGACCCCCCGAAGTGTGACCCGGGTTCCTGGTGTGAACGGGTGTTCGAGGTGACCGGCAACGAGTGGCTGGCGGCCTCGGCCGACTGGCTGGTCGCCAGGCCGCTGCAGATCCTGCTGATCCTGGTGGTCGCCTTCCTGGTGCGGTATGTGGGGCGCAAGATCATCGACCGGCTCACCACCATCCCGCAGGACGACAAGGGCAAGCTGCCGGCCGCGCTGCGGCCGTTCCGGGAGCGGGCGCCGGACGTGCTCGGGCCGCTGGTGACCGAACGCCGCAGGCAGCGCGCGAAAACGGTCGGCTCGGTGCTCAAGTCGCTCACCAGCTTCATCGTCTACGGGCTCGCGTTCGTGCTGATCCTCGGCGAACTCGGCATCGACCTCGGGCCGATCATCGCCTCGGCCGGCATCGTCGGCGTTGCGCTCGGCTTCGGCGCGCAGAACCTGGTCCGGGACTTCCTGTCCGGGCTGTTCATGATGGTCGAGGACCAGTACGGCGTCGGGGACATCGTGGACGTGGGTGAGGCGATCGGCACCGTCGAGGCGGTCGGGCTGCGGATCACCACGTTGCGCGACATCAACGGGACTGTCTGGTACGTCCGTAACGGCGAGGTGCTCAGGGTCGGCAACTCCAGCCAGGGTTACGCCGTCGCGCTGGTGGACGTCCCGCTCAGCTACACCACCGATGTGACCAGGGCCACCGCGCTGCTGACCGAGGTGGCGGCCGAGGCAGCGGGGTCCGACCCGATCGCGCCCGACGTGCTGGAACCACCGGAGATGCTGGGCGTGGAGAATGTGGCCCCGGAGGCCATCACCATCCGGCTGACCGTCAAGGTCCGCCCCGGCAGGCAGTGGGCGGTACAGCGGGCGCTGCGCGCGCAGATCATGGCCGCGCTCGAGGACGCGGGATTCGAGCCACCGCTCGGCCGCTTCTTCCCCAACCCGCAGAACCCCGGCAACTAGGACCAACCCGCAGGCACACTAGACGAGATGGAGAATGTGGCAGACGTGACCCAGGCGGACCAGCAAAGCTTCTTCGACGCGGTGGGCGGCGAACCGACGTTCCGCGCGATCGTGGCCCGGTTCTACGCCGAGGTCGCCGAGGACGAGGTACTTCGCCCGCTGTACCCGGAGGAGGACCTCGGCCCGGCCGAGGAGCGGCTGCGCCTGTTCCTCATGCAGTACTGGGGCGGCCCGCACACCTACTCCGACCAGCGCGGACATCCCCGGCTGCGGATGCGGCACGCGCCGTTCAAGATCGGCCCGATCGAACGGGACGCCTGGCTGCGCGCGATGCGGATCGCGGTCGACGAGTCCGGCATCCAGGAGCCGTACCGGCAGCAGCTGTGGGAGTACCTCGAGATGGCCGCACACTCGATGATGAACAGCTGGGTGTAACGAACCCGGCGGGCACGACGACAGGTCCAATCCGAGAGTCCGAGCCCCGCCGAGCCGATCGTGTCGCGCGTTGCGAAACAGGCACTGCTGGCCACACCCGTGTCGTGAGGTGGAAGGATTGCGCGCCGTGCGCAGAGCGGCCGAAAACAGGC
Organism: Amycolatopsis aidingensis; assembly: GCF_018885265.1. GTDB lineage: Bacteria > Actinomycetota > Actinomycetes > Mycobacteriales > Pseudonocardiaceae > Amycolatopsis > Amycolatopsis aidingensis. The sequence goes on along the minus strand of NZ_CP076538.1, from coordinate 2,645,398 downwards.
AGGCGACACCGAAGGATTCCCCGTGGTGGCGCGATGCCGTGTGCTACCAGATCTACGTACGCTCCTTCGCCGATTCCACCGGCGACGGGGTCGGGGACCTGGACGGGATCCGCAGCAGGCTCGGTTACCTCGAGCTGCTCGGGGTGGACGCGCTCTGGCTCACCCCGTTCTACCGCTCCCCGATGGCGGATCACGGGTACGACGTGGCCGATCCGCGGGACGTCGACCCGCTGTTCGGTGATCTGGACGCTTTCGACGCACTGCTGGAGGAGGCACACCGGCGCGACCTCAAGGTGATCGTCGACGTGGTGCCGAACCACACCAGCCGCCAGCACCCGTGGTTCGCCGAGGCGCTGGCCGCCCCACCCGGCAGCCCGCAGCGGGACCGCTACCACTTCGCCGACGGCCGCGGAGCGCACGGCGAACAGCCGCCGAACAACTGGGTGAGCGCCTTCGGCGGCCCGGCATGGACCCGGGTGCCCGACGAGTCCGGCGAGCCCGGTACCGGGCAGTGGTATCTGCACCTGTTCTCCGCCGACCAACCGGACCTGAACTGGACCAATCCCGAGGTAAGGGCGGATTTCGAGCGGACACTGCGGTTCTGGCTGGACCGCGGGGTGGACGGCTTCCGCATCGACGTGGCACACGGGATGGCCAAGCCGGCAGGCCTTCCGGACATGGACCCGCGGGCGGCAGGGTCCTTCGGCACCGGCGAGTACTTCGATCCCCGCTTTGACGACGACGGCGTGCACGACCTGCACAAGATGATCCGCAAGGTGCTGGACGAGTACCCGCACGCGATGGCCGTCGGCGAGATCTGGGCACTGGACGAGGAACGCTTCGCCCGGTACCTGCGCCCGGACGAACTACACCTCGGGTTCAACTTCCGGCTGGTGCTCACCCATTTCGACGCCGACGCGCTGCAGGCCGCCATCGAACGCTCCCTGTCCGTGGCCGCCACGGCCGGTGCGCCGCCGACCTGGACCTTGTCCAACCACGACGTGTGGCGGCAGGTCTCCCGCTACGGGGGTGGTGCGCAGGGGGTGCGCAGGGCGCGCGCGATGGCGCTGGTGGAACTGGCCCTGCCGGGGACGGTGTTCCTCTACAACGGCGAGGAACTCGGGCTGGGCAACGTCGACCTGCCCGCGCACGTGGTGACCGACCCCCGCTGGCATGCCTCCGACGGCGCGCATCCCAGCCGGGACGAGGTGCGGGTGCCGCTGCCATGGGAGGGCACCCAGCCGCCGTTCGGCTTCTCCGGCAACGCGGCCACCTGGCTGCCGATTCCTGCCGAGTGGGCCGCGCTGACCGTGGAGGCGCAGCTGGAGGACACCGACTCGACCCTGTCGCTGTACCGCCAGGCGCTCGAACTGCGGCAGCAGCATCCGGCCTTCGCCGGCACCGAGGTGGAGTGGTACGGCGCCCCGGCCGGATGCCTCGCGCTGCGCCGCAGGCCGGGCGGGCTGACCTGCGCGCTGAACACCTCGGCGGCTCCGGTGGCGTTGCCGCCCGGCGAGCTGCTGCTGTCCAGCGCCCCGCTGGTGGACGGCAAGCTGCCGCCGGACGCGGCCGCCTGGCTGGTCGCCGGTACTCAGCGCCAGCCGTAGCGCGGTTGCGTCTGCGGGTTGAACTCGTCGAACCGCACCAGCTTCGCGGGCAAGGTGCGCCAGTCGAAGAGGTTGAGCACGTCGAGCCCCTTCTGGATGTCCGAGGAGTAGACGTAGCCGTTGTAGTAGTACGCCGACCAGGAGCCGCCCAGCACCCGCTCGGTGTCGGAGAGCGGGCCACGTTCCCAGTAGGCGATCTCGACGGGGTTGGCCGAGTCGGTGAAGTCCCACACCGAGACGCCGCCCTGGTACCAGGCCTGGACCATGATGTCCCTGCCCCGGACCGGCACCAGCGAGCCGTTGTGCGCCACACAGTTCTCGGTCTCGGCCTGGTGCCGGGGCAGCTTGAAGTAGCTGCGGAACTCCAGCTTCCGCTCGGCTCCGCGGCCGGTGATGTCGTAGATCCCGTCCGCTCCCCGGTCCGGGCCGAAGGTGGCGTTGCAGGTCGGCAGCACCCCGCCGCCGAGCTCGTCGGTGAAGACCACCTTGGTGCCCGCGTTGTTGAACGTGGCCGAGTGCCAGAAGGCGAAGTTGACGTTGTCCTGGACTCGGTTGATCACCCGGGGCCGGAGCGGGTTCCGGATGTCGATCAGGAGCCCATCACCCATGCAGGCACCGGCCAGCAGCCGCTTGGCGGGGTAGGCGGTGAGGTCGTGGCAGCCGCTGGTGGCCGCACGCCGGGTTCCGTCCGGGTTGGTGCCACCCGCGTTGCCGCCGTCCGGGAACAGCACCGGCTCGGCGACCAGCCTGGCCGCCCCCGGCTCGCGCAACGGGACTTCCACGATCGAGATCCGGTCGTGCGGAGGCTGGCAGTTCGGCAGCTCGGGTGCGGGCGAGTAGGAGGAGACATAGACATACAGGGACCGGTTCCACTTTCCCGGCACCAGCGTATGCGTGTGCGAGCCGCAGTCGGTGCGCACCGAGGCGACGTACCGCGGGCGCGCCAGGTCGCTGATGTCGAAGACCTTGATGCCCTCCCAGGCCAGCGGGTTCGAGGCCGGCATCGGTTCGCTGACGCAGGAGTCGTTGCTGCGCGCGTAGTCGGTGGACAGGATCAGCAGGTTCCCGTGTACCGAGACGTCGTTCTGCCCGCCAGGGCAGAGCACCTGGCTGACCACCCGCGGCCGGTAGGGGTTGCGCACGTCGTAGACCACGAAGCCGTCGTAGTTGCCGACGATCGCGTGTCCCTTGGTGAAGGCGATATCGGTGCCGTAGGCATTCTGGGTGTCGAACGGCGGCTGCTTGGGAATGTTGGCGACCTGACGCAGGTCGCGGCTGTGCACGATCTCGTCCACACCCGGGATCCGGTCCCGCTCGGCGACGGCGGCAGGCGCCGCGAACGCGCTCGTCCCGGCGAGACAGATGACTCCGGCGATCGCGCCGAGAATCCGCGCGTGCCGGCGCGAGCGGCGAACCTTCCCCATGGCACGTTCTCCTCTCGGCCGAGGCGCTCCGATAAGCCAGTGTGCGCCCTGACCTCGCCGGTGAACAGGGACGAACGGCGGTATTTGCGGCCGGGGATTGACTTTCCGCCCGCAGAACCGGTTCGCTGACCGGATGCGAGTTCGTGCCGCCACGGCGCTGGTGGCCACGGGTGCCGTACTGCTGCTGTCGGGCTGTATGAACGAGCAGGCCGCGCAGCCCTCGGACACCCCATCGGCGCCCGTGCTGGTGCCGGGTGAGCCCGGCGCCGAACCCACGGTGCTGTCCCCGGAACGGGCGAGTGCGCACGGTCGTACCGACAGCACACAACCCCGCCCGAACCAGGCGGACGTCGACTACATGAACATGATGATCCCGCACCATCAGCAGGCGATCACCATGACCGATCTGATCGACGAGCGCGCCGAGGACGAGCGGGTGCGCACTATCGGCGGCCGGATCGCCGCCGCGCAGGACGCGGAGATCGCGTTGATGGCCGCCTGGCTGATCCGGTACGGCAAGCCGGTGCCGCCGGAAGCCGGCCGGCACGGGGATCGCGGGTTGCGCACGGGACATACGGCGCATTCCGCTCCCGGCGGGCACGAGCACGGCCCGTTGATGCCGGGGATGGCGACCCCGGAGCAGATGGACGCGCTGCGCGCGGCGAACGGCGCCGAGTTCGACCGGCTCTTTCTCGACCTGATGATCACTCACCACGAGGGCGCGCTGGTGATGGCCCAGGACGAACTGGCTGACGGGCTGGAGCTCAGGGCGCTGGAGATGGCGCAGGAGGTCATCGCCGGGCAGGCGGCCGAGATCGAGCACATGCGGAACATCCGCGCGGACTGACTCCGGGTCAGCCCTCGGCTCCCAGATCGAACCCCGGTTGCCCGGCCGCCGTGCCGTCGGCGCCGTCCTCGGCGAAGGCGGCGCTCGCTGCCCAGCCCACCAGGGCCCCGGCCTGGACGTAGGGCGCCGCCTGGCCCACCGCCCGCGCCGCCGCGCGGGCACGCCGCCACTTCACCGGATCCGCGCCCTGCTCCCCGGCAGGCGGCCGCTCGGCGGCGGCCTCCGGTGGCCGGTCCACCCGCCACGGCGTGTCCGGCGGCCGGACCTGCGCCAGCCACTCGGCGGTGGGGTCGGCACCCGCATCGGGCCGCTGGGCCCCGGGATGATCGTGTCCGGTCATCCGCCCACGATGACAGGCCGGCCAGCGCATTTCCACCACAACGGTTCAGAACAGCAGCGGGAGCAGGGCATGCCTGCGCCGCAGCGCGGCGCCGTAGCGGGCGTCCAGGCGCATCCAGGAGTCGGTGGCGGTCACCCGGACCACGTCGTCGGGGCGGGAGCTGTCCAGGAAACCCATCCCGGACAGGGCGAACAAGCAGCGCATCGGCACCTTGATCTGGACGGCCTCGCTGCTCACCGTGACCACCGTCTGGTCCATCAGCGAGGCGGGCGGCGTGCCCTGCGGACCGACGTTGTCCCTGGCCACGGTCGCCCCGCGCTCGGCGAGCTTGGCGACCACCTCAGCCGGTACCTCGTCGACCGGCTGCCAGGTGCCCGCCATCGGCAACTCGGACTGCCAGTAGAGGTCCCGTGGCGGCCCGGGATCCATCCGCTCGCCACCGGCCACGGTGAGCGCGGCCAGCAGTTCGTTGCCGGACACCGTGACGTCCGGCGGCGAGACCGTGCCGGCCACCGCCCTGGTGACCAGCACGTCGAAGGGGGTGGCGACCCAGGCTTCGAGCACCCCACCGCCCCGCTCGCGTTCCCGCAGCCGGACCATGGTCTGGCCGTCCAGCCGCACGGCACGGGCGACGAACGCGGCCAGCGTGTCGCGGTCACCGGCATCGGGGATATGCAGTTCAGGCACCGGGCTCCTCCTGGCCCAGCCAGCGGGTGAGGAAGTGCCGTTCCGCATCGGCCAGCCGGCGGGGCCGCGAGCCGCCGACGTCGTACGGCGCGAGCACGGTGCGCGCGACCACCGCAATCCGGTCCGGATCGGACTGTCCACCATAGACCTTGTAGTCGAGTGTGAACGAAGCGGTTTTCAGCTCTGCCAAGGAGATCTCCACACGTATCGCACCGCCGTCCACCACCAGGGGTGCGCGGTAGTCGACCGCGAGCCGGACAACCACCACCCCCTTGGCCAGCTCGGGCAGCCCTTCCGCACCGGCGCGGCCGAACAGCAGCTCGACCCGCGCCTCCTCCAGCAAGGTGACGATCCTGGCATGGTTCACGTGCCCGAAAACGTCCATATCGGACCAGCGGGGCTGGACCGTCGTGGTGTAGGTCATCGGACCGTACTGCGGATCTGCCGGGTCGCCACCGAAAGAGTGGCGAGGTCGTGCCTGCCGGAACGCTCGATCTCCTCCAGCGAGACCCTGGCCCGCGCCAGCCTGCTGGCGTTGGTCTGCTCCCACTGGGCGATCTTCTCGTCCGCACTGTCCTCCGGATCGCTGTGCCGCAGCGCATCCAGTGTGATCGCCCGCAGCGAGGCGTACAGGTCGTCCCGCAGCGCCAGCCGTGCCAGTGCATGCCAGCGGTTGCCACGCTCCAGCGCGCTGATCGAGGTGAGCATCTTGTCGATGCCGAGATGGTCGGACAGCGCGTAGTACAGCTCCGCGGTCTCGATCGGGCTGCGTTCGATGTTCAGCCCGACCTCCTGCTCGGCCAGCTCGGCGACCTCGGTGACGTCGAGCAGGCCGTAGGCATGCAGCAGGCAGGCGATCCGGTTGGCGAACCCGGCGGGGACGCCCTGCTCGACCAGCTCCGCCGCGTTCGACCGCACGGCATCGGCCTCCCGGCCGCGCAGCAGGTCGGGCAGCTTCGGCACGAGCTCGGCGACGGTGCCGCCGAACCGGGTGATCTCCGCCCCCACCGCCAGCGGCTGCGGCCGGTTGGTCAGGAACCACCTGGCGGCACGGTCGAGCACTCTGCGGGTCTCCAGCACCATCCGGTCGGCCACCTCGGTGGAGACCGCGTTGTCCAGCGCGGCGATCTCGGCCCACAGCGAGGAAAGGTCGTACACGCTGGTCACCACCGCGTACGCGCGCACGGCGTCGGTGGCGGTGGCGTTCATCTCCTCGCTCAGCCGGTAGGCGAAGGACACCCCGGCCCCGTCCACGACCTCGTTCACCACCAGGGTGGTGATGATCTGCCGGTGCAGCGGGTGACCGGGAATCGCGTCGCCGAAGCGCTCCCGCAGCGGCCGCGGGAAGTACTCCGGTAGCCGCCCGGCGAACACCTCGACGTCCGGCAGCTCGCTGGCCAGCAGCTCGTCCTTGAGGTCCAGCTTCACGTGGGCGAGCAGGGTCGCCAGTTCCGGCGAGGTCAGGCCCTGCCCCGCCTTGTCCAGCTCCTTGAACTCGCCAGGGCTGGGCAATGCCTCCAGTTCGCGATCCAGCGCTCCCTTGGCCTCCAGTGCCGCCACCTGCCGCTGGTGCACCGACAGCATCGGCCCGGCGTGCGCCCGGCTGATGCCCAGCACCGCGTTCTGCCGGTAGTTGTCGGTGAGTACGAGCTCGGCGACCTCCCCGGTCATCTGCTCCAGCAGCTCGTTGCGCTGTTCGCGGTTCAACCTGCCCCCGGTGACCAGCTGGTCCAGCAGGATCTTGATGTTGACCTCGTGGTCCGAGCAGTCCACGCCAGCGGAGTTGTCCAGCGCGTCAGTGTTGATCTTGCCGCCGTTCCTGGCGAACTCGATCCGGCCACGCTGGGTGAGACCGAGGTTGCCGCCCTCGCCGACCACCTTGACCCGCAGTTCGCCGCCGTTGACCCGCAGCGCGTCGTTGGCCTTGTCGCCGGCATCGGCGTGGGTCTCCGTCGCCGCCTTGACGTAGGTGCCGATGCCACCGTTCCACAGCAGATCGACCGGGGCCAGCAGGATGGCGTGCAGCAGCTCGGCGGGGGCGAGCTTGTGCACGTCCTCCGCAAGGCCCAATGCCGCCCGCACCTGCGGGGTGATCGGGATGGTCTTGGCGCTGCGCGAATACACGCCCCCGCCCTCGCTGATCAGCGAGCGGTCGTAGTCGTCCCAGGTCGAGCGGGGCAGTTCGAACAGCCGTTTGCGCTCGCGGAAGGAACTGGCCGCGTCCGGGTTCGGGTCGAGGAAGATGTGCAGGTGGTTGAAGGCGGCCACCAGCCGGATGTGCTCGGACAGCAGCATGCCGTTGCCGAACACGTCGCCGCCCATATCGCCGATGCCGACCACGGTGAAGTCCTCGGCCTGGGTATCCACCCCGAGTTCCCGGAAGTGCCGTTTGACGCTCTCCCACGCACCGCGGGCGGTGATACCCATCTCCTTGTGGTCATACCCCACCGAGCCGCCGGAGGCGAAGGCGTCGCCAAGCCAGAAGTCGTAACCGGCCGAAACCTCGTTGGCGATATCGGAGAAGGTGGCCGTGCCCTTGTCCGCGGCGACGACGAGGTAGTTGTCGTCCCCGTCGTAGCGCACCACGTCCTTCGCAGGCTCGGTCCGGCCGTCCACCAGGTTGTCGGTGAGGTCCAGCAGCCCGGAGATGAACATGCGGTAGCAGGCGATGCCCTCCCGCTGCTGGGCTTCCCGGTCCAGTCCGGGGTCGCCGGAGGGCAGCGGCGGACGTTTGACGACGAAGCCGCCCTTCGCGCCCACCGGCACGATCACGGCGTTCTTCACCGCCTGGGCCTTGACCAGGCCGAGGATCTCGGTGCGGAAGTCCTCCCTGCGGTCCGACCAGCGCAGCCCGCCCCGCGCGACCGAACCGAACCGCAGGTGCACCCCCTCCACTCGGGGCGAGTACACGAAGATCTCGAACTGCGGACGGGGTTCGGGCAGGTCCGGCACCCGTTGCGGGTCCAGTTTCAGCGCCAGGTACGGCCGCGGATTGCCCGTGTCGTCGGTGACCCGGTAGTTGGTGCGCAGGGTCGCCTCGATCACGGCCATCAGCCTGCGCAGGATGCGGTCCTCGTCGAGGCTGGTGACCGCATCGATCAGCGCGTTGATCTCGGTGACCTGGCTGTCGTTGTGTTCCTCGCGCTGCTGTTCGCCGGAGTCGAGGCTGAACCGGTCCTCGAACAGCCGCACCAGCGCGGTGGCGATATCGGTGTGCGCGAGCACGGCGTTCTCGATGTACTCCTGCGAGTAGGGTGTGCCTGCCTGGCGCAGGTAGCGGGAGTAGGCCCGCAGCACCGCGGCCTGCCGCCAGGTCAGCCCGGCGCGCAGCACGAGCGCGTTGAATCCGTCCACCTCGCACCGGCCGTGCCAGGCCGCGTCGAAGGCCTCCTGGAACCGCTGCTGCAGGTCACGTTGGGCGGCCGGGGTCATCTCGTCCAGCACGCGCTGCTCGATGCGCAGGCCGAAGTCGTAGATCCAGGACCGGGTGCCGTCCTCCCTGCCCAGTTCGTAGGGGCGCTGGTCGACGACCTCTACCCCCATCCGCTGCAGCACCGGCAACAGCTCCGACAGCGTCACCCCGGCCCCGAGCAGGTACAGCTTGAACCGGCGCTCCCCCGGTTTGGCGCCGGCCGGGACGTAGAAGGACATCGCCAGGTCGGCGTCCTCGGTCAGGGAGTCCAGCTTGCCGAGGTCGGCCAGCGCCTCCTCGGCGCTGAAGTCCTCTTTATAGGCCTCCGGGAACAGCCCGGCGTACCGCTGCCCGAGCTCGGTGGCCGATTCCTCACCGGAAACGCCGATCGCCCCGCCGGTCCGCTCCCTGCGCTCGGCGAGGATGGCCTCGACCATCCGGTCGTCCCAGCTGCGCACGGCCTCGTTCAGCCGTTCCTGGATGCGCAGCGTGTCCGGCTCGACCAGCCGGGCCGGATCGGTGTGCACGGTGAAGTGCACCTGGGCCAGCATGGTCTCGCCGACCCGGGTGCCGTACTCCAGGTGGGTGCCCTCCAGCTCCTCGAGCAGCACCTCCTGCATGGCGAGGCGGGATCGGGTGGTGTACCGGTCCCGCGGCAGGAACACCAGGCAGGAGTAGAACCGCCGGTAGGGGTCCGGGCGCAGGAACAGCCGCAGCCTGCGCCGGTCGGCGAGGGTGATGGCCCCGGTCGCGGTGGCGTAGAGCGAGTCGACATCGGCGGAGAACAGATCCGCACGCGGCCAGTTCTGCAGCACCTCCAGCATGCGCTGCCCCGAGTAGGACTCCATCGGGAACCCAGCCCGGTGGATGACCTCGCGCACGCGGTGGTCCAGCACGGGGATGTCCAGCACGTCCTCGTGCAGGGCGGTGGTGGTGAACATGCCGAGGAAGCGGTGTTCCCCCGTGACGTTGCCCTCGCCGTCGAAGGTCTTGACGCCCACGTAGTAGGGGTAGATCGGCCGGTGCACCGTGGACGGCGCACTGGCCTGGGTCAGCACCAGCAGGGTCGGTGCCAGCGCTGCCGCCGCGGTGTCCGGGCCCGCGGTCAGGCTGCGGGCGGCGAGGCTGTCCTGGCGCAGCACCCCGAGCCCGGAGGCCAGCACGGCGCGCAGGGCGGGTTCCTCCCCGTCCTCCTCGCTGCGCACCAGCTCGTAACACCGGTAGCCGAGGAAGGTGAAGTGGCCGGCGGCGAGCCAGCGCAGCAGCCGGATGCCGTCGTCCACCTCCTGCTCATCCAACGGGGGCGGTTCGCTCTCCAGGGTGCCTGCGATGCCGCGCGCCGCCTCGATCATCTTCTCGGTGTCCTCGACGACCTCCCGCACGTCGCCGAGCACGGAGGTCAGCCGGTCGGTCAGCTCCCGTGCCCTGGTCGAGTCGGTGATCAGGTCGATCTCGAAGTACATCCAGGACTCGATCGAGGACCCGGCCGGAGGGTCGGCCACATCCGCGGTCGGGTGAATGGCGCGCAGCTCCCCGGTGAGCTCGCGAGTGACCACGATGATCGGGTGAACGATACGCTGCACGTGCAGGCCAGCACGGGAAAGCTGAGCCGCCAGGGAGTCCACCAGGTAGGGCATGTCGTCGGTGACGACCTGGATCACGGTCGCTTCCCGGCTCCAGCCGTCCTCCGCGGCGGTCGGGTTGAACAGCCGCACGGCAGGCCGTCCCTGCACCCGGTCCTGCGCCAGCTCCTGGTGGGAGCGCACGGCACCGACCAGGTTGGTCGGCTCGTCGCCGAGGATCTCCTCGGCCGGAATGTGCCGGTAGTACAGGCGGATGAGGTTACCGATCTCCGGAGCGTAGGCAGCCGCCGCCTCGACGAGCTCGTCCCGGACCTGCTCCGGACTACGCGGCCGCTGCCGGCCCCCTTCCCCCACGCCCGCTCCGGACCGTGACGTCGACACTCCCGTCGAGCTCATCTCAGGCAACACTCCACTCCCATGACACACCGTTGTGCCGGTTCGTACCTCGGTTGGCCCGTGCTTCTGGCCGGGCCGACATCACCCTAATGGTCTTGCACGGCAAGCGAATACACACCTTGGTGCCGACGGGAGCGGGGCCGGACAGGACATGGTGGCTGGATCGCGCCCGGTGTGGTCCAGGGTGCGCCCGCTTGCCGGGCCGCGGTTACCTCCGGCCCTGGATCGCTAACCGTCCTCGCGGTGCCTGCCGTTGACCCTGCGGGGGGTGTCGGGTTCGCCCTGGCCGGTCCCGAGGCGTTTCACCAGGGCTGCCGCGCTGGACGTGCCAGCCTGGTGTTCCGCCAGTGCCCGGGTGAGCAACTCGGCCAGCCCTGCTCCCGGGGGTGGTTCCTCGGCGGGCACCACCGGGTCGTAGGAGGTCTCGCGGGCGTCCCTGTCGTAGGAGTCATACGAGCTGTCGGAGCCGTAGCCGCCGTATGCGCTGGAGCTGCCGTAGGAGTCGTAGGAGTCAAAGGACTCGGCGGAGCCGCGGGAACGCTCGAACGAGCTCTCGCCACTGCCGAACCCCGAGTCATCGAACCCGGAGTCACCGAAGTCCGATCCACCGAAGTTCGTGCTGCCGAAGCCGGCCCCGCTGGCCGAGGAGTACGCCGAGCCCGCTGAATCCGCTGGACCCGCCGAGCCCGCGGACGCCGCCGAGTCACCGAAGTCCAGATCGTCCATCGGGGCCAGGGAGGGGGGCAGGCGCAGCCGGGGCAACCAGTCGTTCGTGTCCGGCTCGGCGGCGGCCACGGCAGGCTCGGCAGCGGCCCGCTCGGACTCGACCGCCTCCCATTCCGGCGGCCCGCTCGGGCCCGTGCGCTCCACGGGGGTACGCGGGCTCTCCCGTTCCGGCCCGAGATCGGAGTACCTGGCGGCAGGCTCCGCACCGGCGCGGAACTCCTCGCGGCCGCCCCCACCGTCGCGGCCCGTGGACGAGGCGGAGTGCTCGGAACTGTCCGCGGCCCTTCGCCGCCCGCCTGCGCCGCCTCCTGCGGTGATACCCAGCCGGTCCAGCACCGAACGGGCCGCCACGGAACCGTGTTCCGAGTCGTGCCGGGTGCTGCGCCCGGTGGTTGCCGCCGGGGTGTCCGGCTGTTGCCGGGAGGATCGCGCGGGCTGTTCCCGCTCCCGGGCAGGCGGCGGTTGCGAGACCACTGCCGGAACCGGCTCCGAGGTCTCCTGCGGCCGCGAGGCCACGTGCAAGGACGGCGCCTGTGGCTCCCGCTGCACCGGTGGCAGCGTCACCTGCGGCTGCACCGCTGTCCACCGCGCGGGCGCCGTGGACAGCAGGTCGTCGAGATCGATGGGCGCCTGCTCTCCGGCCCCGAACTCCCCGGTGAGCAGCGCATATGCCTGCCTGCGCGCACGTCCGTGCACGTGTTCGGCTGCCCGGGAACGATGCAGGCACTGAATGGCATCCGATGCCCGGCCGAGTTGCTCCTCGACGTGGGCGAGTTCGAACCACAACCGTGCGCTCAGCGCATGCAGTCCGTGCTGCTCGGTGCTGTGCACGGCTTCACGTAGTAAGCGAGTCGCCGCGCCACCCGCACCTTCGGGCAGGTGGATCCGGGTGGCCACGGCGAGGCCGAGCCAGCCGAGCGGGCCGACCGCCGCCGCCCGCGGCGGGGTCTCCAGCACGGGCTGAGCGAGTTCCAGCGCCAGTTCGCTGTCACCGCGGTCAAGCAGGGCGCAGACCAGTTCGAGTACCAGGCGCGGCCGCACCACCCCGCCGTCGGCCGCGGTGTCCTGGACATCGTCCAGCAGCCCCAGACCGGTGCGGGCGGCATCGGCGGCCCCCATCAGATCACCGTGTCGCCTGCGGTGCGCGGAGACACCGACCCGCAGCAGCGCCCTGGACAACAGCCTCCCGTCCTCGTCCAGGGTCTCATCGGCCTGGCACAGGCGGTCGGCCTCGGTGAACGCCCGGTCCAGTTCCGGCTTGCGGCCGAGTTGGCCGAGGCAGCCGACCAGGTGGCACAGCGCCGCCGCCTTGCGTGCGTGGTGCAACCCGCCCGCGGTCAGCGCGGGCCGCAACGCGGCGAGCCCGATCAGCGGTGCCCCGACGCTGCGCGCACAGACGGTGAGGTCGGTACGCAGTTGCGCGGCCATCGTCACCTGGCCGCTGTCCTCGGCGGCGCGCAACGCCGCCACGGCGCGGCCCACGGTGGAAGCGCGCACGCCGAGCCGCACCCTGGCCGAGACCACCAGGCACTCCGCTCGCACCCAGAGCTCGTTCGACCCCGAGGCCTCCGCCAGCGCGGCTGCCCGCTCACCAAGGATCAGCGCCAGCTCCGGTGCGCGCAGGGTCAGCTCCGCCGCGCGCTCGAGAAGCTGCTCCACTGCGCCCGGCCCGCGAGTGGCGGAGGCGGTGCTGCGAGCGTCGGCTCGCTGACCGGCGACGGCGCCTGGCCTGGTGTACTTGCTGGCTACCACGGGGACTCCGCTCAATGTTGGCTCTCGCGTGCTCAGCAGTGACGAGGAGTACCGGTACCTCAGTATCTTGTCGGAAACGCGCGGTTGTCGCGTTCGGCACTCGTTCTGATGGTCATGACACCGTCTCAGCTCGTCGTGCGACTGGGCGGTGCCGGTTCGCGGCACGCCCCCGGTGGGACGCCGGACGTCCCACCGGTCGGCAGCCTCCGCACGGTGCGAACACCCCCCTCAGCACTTTCCGGAAGCACGCGACGCGCTCGCCTCGACCAGGTCCGGACTCCGGTCACGACGGTCACCTCCACAGGTCATGCGCCCGTCCCGCTCGTGGGCTCCGCCGAGCGCGCGTTCCTCCACTCGCCACCGCGGGTCCGGGTCCCGGACACCCGGTCAGTCGCGGGTGAGCTTGCGACGGGTCACCCGATGCGGACGCGCCGCCTCGGCCCCGAGCCGCTCGATCTTATTCCGCTCGTAGCCCTCGAAGTTACCCTCGAACCAGAACCACTTGGCGGGATTGTCGTCGTCGCCCTCCCACGCGAGGATGTGCGTGGCGACGCGGTCAAGGAACCACCGGTCGTGCGAGATGACCACGGCGCAGCCGGGGAACTGCTCCAGCGCGTTCTCCAGGGACCCGAGCGTTTCCACGTCCAGGTCGTTGGTCGGCTCGTCCAGCAGGATCAGGTTGCCGCCCTGCTTCAGGGTCATCGCCAGATTGAGGCGGTTACGCTCCCCACCGGACAGCACCCCGGCCGGCTTCTGCTGGTCAGGACCCTTGAACCCGAACGCGCTCACGTAGGCCCTCGACGGCATCTCGGCCTGCCCGACGTGGATGTAGTCCAGCTTGTCCGACACGACCTCCCACACGGTCTTGTCCGGGTCGATTCCCGCCCGGTTCTGGTCCACATAGGACAGCTTGACCGTGTCACCGATCTTGACCGTTCCGGAGTCCGGCTCCTCCAGCCCGACGATCGTCTTGAACAGCGTGGTCTTTCCCACGCCGTTCGGGCCGATCACCCCGACGATGCCGTTACGCGGCAGGTTGAAGGAGAGGTCGTCGATGAGCAACCTGTCGTCGAACCCCTTGCGCAGGTGCTCGACCTCCACCACCACGTTGCCCAGCCGCGGCCCCGGCGGGATCTGGATCTCCTCGAAGTCCAGCTTCTTGGTCTTCTCCGCCTCGGCAGCCATCTCCTCGTACCGGTCGAGCCGGGAACGGGACTTGGTCTGCCGGGCCTTTGCGTTCGAGCGCACCCACTCGAGCTCGGACTTCAGCCGCTTGGCGAGCTTGGCGTCCTTCTTGCCCTGCACCTCGAGACGCTCCCGCTTCTTCTCGAGGTAGGTCGAGTAGTTGCCCTCGTAGCCGACCACCCGGCCACGGTCCAGCTCCATGATCCACTGGGCCACGTTGTCCAGGAAGTACCGGTCGTGGGTCACGGCGAGGACGGCACCGGGGTAGTCCGCCAGGAACTGCTCCAGCCACAGCACGCTCTCCGCGTCCAGGTGGTTGGTCGGCTCGTCCAGCAGCAGCAGATCGGGCTTCGACAGCAGCAGCTTGCACAGCGCGACCCGGCGTCGCTCACCTCCGGAAAGGTGAGTGACCTGCTCGTCACCAGGCGGGCAGCGCAGAGCGTCCATCGCCTGTTCGAGCTGCGAGTCCAGCTCCCAGGCATCGGCGTGGTCCAGCTCCTCCTGGAGCTTGCCCATCTCCTCCATCAGCGCGTCGCTGTAGTCGGTGGCGAGCTGCTCGGCGATCTGGTTGAACCGATCGAGCTTCACCTTGGTCTCGCCGAGGCCCTCCTCGACGTTGCCCCGGACCGTCTTCTCCTCGTTGAGCGGCGGCTCCTGCAGCAGGATGCCGACGGTCGCCTCCGGCTGGATGAACGCCTCTCCGTTGCTCGGCTGGTCGAGCCCTGCCATGATCTTGAGAACGGTGGACTTACCTGCACCGTTCGGCCCGACGACGCCGATCTTGGCGCCCGGGAAGAAGGCGGTGCTGACGTCATCGAGGATGACCTTGTCCCCGATGGTCTTACGCACCTTTTTCATGGTGTAGATGAACTCGGCCATAGTAGCGATCGTAGAGCCGACCGCTCCGCGGTCTGACGGCGGTCACCGTTTTCCAGCGCTGACCGGTACCTCGTGTCAGGTCACCGGCAGGGCACCGGCGGTGGGCGGTGCGGGCTCCGACTCCAGCGCCGCCGCCCCGCCCGGCTCGGTCTCCAGCCAGGTGTCGATCTCCGGGTCGCCGCGAGCACCCGTCCTGGGCAGGCGTTTCGGCTCCGCCGTACACCACAGTAGGTTGGGCCCCAGCGCCAGCGCCTCCAGCTGGGGTATCGAACGTGTCTGGCCGTCCGCGTCCTGCCACTGACTGGTATGCAACCGCCCATTGACGATCACCGGATCGCCCTTCGACAGTGAGGCGGACACCGAAGCCGCCAGCTTGCGCCAGCACAGCACCTTCACCGCGAAGTGCCTCCCGTCCACCCAGGTACCGCTCTCCTTGTCCATGCGCCGCTCGTTGCTGCGCAGCCAGAAACTGGCCAGCTCGCTGCCATTGCCGACGACGCGGTGGGACACCTCACCGCACACGTTGCCGACCACCGTCACCAAGGTCTCGCCAACAGCCATCGTCACTCACCCTTTCCGTCCCGGCCGGACCCGATGTGCGGCCTGTGTTCAGCGTGCACCAGGTCCCCGGGCCGGCGGGGCACTCGGACCACCGGGCTGTGGACAACCGGGGTGTTGTGGACAGCCCGAGCCGTCCACCAGGGCGGGCGGCCGAGAATGTCGGACGCAGCTGGTATGGCCGACGCCTCGATCAGCACACCGGGGCGCGTTCCCTGGACAGGGCTCGCGCGGCGATGACGGCGGCCGGCCCGATCGCCGTGGCGACCAGGCCGACCATGACGAACGAGGTGGACAGCGAGGTGAGCTCGGCGATCCCGCCGATGGCAGGTGGCCCGGCGAGGAAACCGCTGTAGGCGATGGCGGTGACGAACGCGATCTCCCGTTCCCCACCGCTGCCGTCGGCCCGCTGCCCGGCCGCTCCCGCCAGGCTCAGCGCGATCGGGAACGAAGCGGCCAGGCCAGCGCCGGCCAGCGCGAACCCGAGGTACGCGACCGCGGCCACCGGCACCACAGCGGCGGCACACAGACCGGCGCCCGCGCACAACGCCCCGCCCGCGAGCACCCGCACGGGGCCGAATCTCGCCTGCGCCATGCCGCCAGCCAGCCGGGTCAGGGCCATGGCCAGGGAGAAGGCCGAGTAGGCCAGCGCCGCCGCACCCTCGCCGACCTGCTGCACGGTGACCAGGAGCAGGGCCGACCAGTCCGAGCTGGCCCCTTCGGCGACCGCCGAGCACAGGGCGATGGCCGCCAGCAGCCACATGGCGACCCTGCGGACCGGCGCGAGGCCGGTCGGCCGGTTCCTGCTCGTGCTGGTCGTACGCGGTGCCGCACCGGGCAGGGCGCCCCCGACCAGCGCCAGCACCAGAGCTGTCGCCAGCGCGGCGAGGACGAGCTGCCGGGCGGGCGACCACGCGTGCGCCGCCGCCAGCGCAGCGCCCGCCGAACCGGCCAGTGCGCCGAAGCTGAACCCGGCGTGGAAGATCGGCATGGACTTGCGGCCGGTCTCCCTTTCGACCACGACCCCGGCCACGTTCATCGCGACATCGAGTGCGCCGACCGACACGCCGAGCCCGAACAGCGCGGTCGCCAGCGCCGGTACCGACCCCGCGACGCCGATCGCCGGCAAGGCGGCGGAGGCGGCCAGCGTGGACACGGCGATCACGACCCTGGGGCCGAACGTTTCCACCAGCCTGCCGGTCACCGCGGCCGCGATGAGCATGCCGGCACTCGCGCCCAGCAGGGCGAGCCCGAGTGAGCCAGGCGCGGCACCGACCTGTTCGGTGAGCGCGGGCACGCGCGGTGCCCACGAGCCGAACGCGGCACCGTTCAGCGCGAACACCACGATGACCGCGCCCCGACGGGAAGGCCACGAACGCCGGGAACGCCATGAACGAGAACCCACCTGATCCCCTCACTGCTCGTCCGAACCGAGCACCAGCGTGACTGAAGCGCTTCAGAAAATCCAGTGGATTCGACCCGGGCCTAGACTGCCCGGGGTGACCGGATCGCGGCGGCAGCCGACCTTGGACGACCTCGCACGTGCGGTCGGCGTTTCCCGGGCTACGGTGTCGAACGCCTACAACCGGCCGGACCAGCTCTCCGCCCAGTTGCGAGAGCGGATCCTGCATACGGCGCGGACGCTCGGATATGCCGGCCCGAACCCCACCGCGAGAAGTCTGGCCAGGCAACGAGCAGGCGCGATCGCGTTCATGCTGGACACCGGGTTGTCCGCGGCGTTCTCCGACCCCGCGCTGTCGATCACTCTGGACGCGCTGTCCTCGCGGGTCGATCCGGAAGGGCATGCCTTACTACTGCTGCCGGGCGGGGAGAACGGCGGGCCGCGGGTCGAGCGGGTGCTGGCGGCCCAGGCCGACCTGGCGGTCGCCTACTCGCTGGCCGATGACGCACCGGCCCTGGATGCCGTGCATGAGCGCGGGATGCCGCTGGTCGTGATCGACCACCCGGTGCTGCCCTGGGGAGCCAGGGTGGGTATCGACGACCGTGGCGGCGCGGCCGCCGCGGCGCGGCACCTGCTCGACCAAGGGCACCGGCGGTTCGGTGTGCTGTCCGCGCAGTGCCTGTCCCAGCCACGGGAGGGTCCGTTGACCATGGCGGAGGCGGCACACGGCCGGTTCCGGGACAACCGGGAGCGGCTTGCCGGGTACCGGGAGGCACTGGTCGCCGCCGACATCGACCCGGAGTCCGTGCCGATCTGGGAGACCTCGGGGTTGTCCAGGGAGCAAGCCATGTTCGGCGCGCGCGGGCTGCTCGACAGCGCGCCCCGGCCGACGGCCCTGCTGTGCATGTCGGACGAGCTGGCGCTGGCCGCGATCGCCGCCGGGCGGGAGCGAGGGTTGCGCGTGCCCGAGGACCTGTCGGTGGCCGGGTTCGACGACGCGCCGCCTGCGCGGTGGTCCGATCCCCCGTTGACCACGGTGCGGCAGGACCTGGTGCGCAAGGGCAGCCTGGCCGGCGAGCTCGGGCTCGCCCTGCTGGCGGGTGGACCGGTACCGGAACCGGTGACCCTCGGGGTCGAGCTGGTGGTCCGCGGCTCCACCGGCCCAGCCCCCATCTAGCAGCCGAAACCGCCCGCCACAACGGGATTCGCCAAAATGTGGATATCTCCCACCCGATCGAGCGACTCAAACCTACTTATCCACAGAAGTAGATCTGCGGGCTGACAATCCTACGAATTCTCGGCACAGTAAGAGCATCAGGTTCCACCACGCAGCACACGCCGATTTCGATTTGGGGTAACAGTCACATGGCACATCACCATCTTCCGCGCTTGCGTTCGTATCTACCGCGCATCCTCGTCCTCGCCGCCGTCGGGCTGCTCGCCGGCAGTGGCGTCGCCAACGCGACCGGCGAGCAGCGCCAAGAGCGGGCGCCTGCCGAGGACCCGACCTGCGAACAAGGCGAGTTCTGTGTCTGGCCGGAGGAGTTCTACGACGGCGCACCGACCAAGTTCGACCTGCGAAACACCAATCCGGAGGAATGCGTCCCGCTCCCCGACAATATTGTCGCCCGGTCCTTCGTCAACCGAATCGATCGGCACGTCACCGTATACCAGGACCGCCATTGTTCCACCGAGGGCGACTTCAGCACGTATCCTGGTGGCGGCACGTTCGTTCCGCGGGCTCAGTATCTGGGCCGCGCCATCCAGATCTGGAACTGAGCGTGAATCCCGAGCCTCCGGCTCACCGTTTCGAGTGGCACCCTGGCCGGTCGCTGCCACTCCCCCAGCCGGATTCGCCCCAGCCCACATCCTGGGGAACCCGCAACGGGCTGCCGCGAATCCGATCCGGGCTGTGACCCCGAGCACAGCCCGCCGCGGGCGCGCCGCATGACACGGCGGTCGCGCCCGCGGGTCTCCCCAGCTCCGGCGGCCACTGAGGGTCGTATGCCGCGTTCCTCGCCTCCCGCCGCGGCATGCGCTGCCGCCGGAGCTGGGTACCAGCCTGAAACGCTTCACAGGTGTCAGACGATCGAGTGGGTAGTGGCGACTAAGCTGGCGTGGCACATCTGGCCTTCAGCCGTCGGCACACCGGCCCTCGTAGCTCAGCTGGATAGAGCAAGAGCCTTCTAATCTCTAGGTCGCAGGTTCGAGTCCTGCCGGGGGCACGCAACAGCTGGAAGTGGGCGGGGACGAGGCATTGGACGCCTCGTCCCCGTCTTCACGTCGATCTCAACGCTGCAGCTCGTGGCCGTTCGCCTACAGCGGGGGTATGTCACCATCGCGAGCTAGGCCCTGCGATAGTGTGCCGAGATTCCTCACGGCGTCATCCTGGGCGCCTGGTCGGCGTCCGGACGGTGTGCCGGTGCCTGGAACCAGGAGCTGCTTGAGAAGGGCACCCAGGGTGATGCGTGGGCACGCGTTCTTCTTAACACGGTCTAGCTGCAATACCGCTTAGTTTGGTTGGTTTGGGTTGTAGGGTGGTGGGGTGCCCAGGCCAGGACAGAGCAGGTCGTCGTCGGATGAGCGGCTGCCGGATCGGATCGCGATCGGGGTGCTGACGAAGGCGTTTCCTCCGGAGTTGGTTGACGAGGTGCTGGCTGTGACGGGGCGGGGTGAGCAGCGGAAACGATTGTTGCCTGCCCGGGTGGTGGTGTATTTCGTGCTGGCGATGTGCCTGTTTAGCCGGGAGGGCTATGAGGAGGTCACCCGGCTGTTGACGCAGGGGCTGGCGTGGGCGCGGCGGTGGCGGGGCCAGTGGCAGGTGCCCACGACGGGGGCGTTGTCGCAAGCACGGGCCCGGCTGGGGCCGGAGCCGTTGAAGGCGTTGTTCGCCCGGGTGGCCGCTCCGGTGGCGACCGCGAGCACGGTCGGGGCGTGGTATCGCGGCTGGCGGCTGGTCGCCGTGGATGGCACCACGTTCGACCTGCCCG
The DNA here is from genome assembly GCF_018885265.1 of Amycolatopsis aidingensis. GTDB lineage: Bacteria > Actinomycetota > Actinomycetes > Mycobacteriales > Pseudonocardiaceae > Amycolatopsis > Amycolatopsis aidingensis. The sequence goes on along the minus strand of NZ_CP076538.1, from coordinate 2,625,610 downwards.
ACACGCCGTCCAATGTGGATCACTTTGGTCGTCCCGGTAACTCCCGCGGCGAAGGACAAAGTGCCTATCCTCAGGCGCGGGTGGCGGTGTTGGCCGAGTGCGGCACGCATGCCATCTTTGCCGCCACGGCCGGGCCGCTGGCCACCCACGAGACCGCCCTGGTCCGGGAGTTGTTCGGCGAGCTGGCCTCCGGGATGTTGCTGGTGGCCGACCGGGCGTTTCTGGGCTTCGACCTGTGGCGAGCCGCCGCCGGCACCGGAGCCGACCTGCTGTGGCGTGTGCGTGCCAACGCGGTCCTGCCCGTGGTCGAGCAGTTCGATGACGGTTCGTATCTGTCGGAGATCGTCGCCGCCCGCGACCAATATCGGCGTGCTGATCCGATCACGGTCCGGGTCGTGGAATACACCCTCGGCACCGACGAGACCGTCTATCGGCTGGCGACCACCATCCTGGACCCCCAGTCCGCTCCGGCAGCGGAACTGGCCGCGCTGTATGCCCAACGCTGGGAGATCGAGACCGCCCTGGATGAGGTCAAAACCCACCAAGGCGGCTCGAACTTCGTTCTGCGCTCCCAACACCCAGGCGGGGTCGAGCAAGAGATCTACGGGTTCCTGCTCACCCACCACGCCCTGCGGTCACTGATGCACGACACCGCCCACGCCGCCGAGATCGACCCTGACCGGCTCTCCTTCCTCCGCACACTGCGCATCGCCCGCCGCCAGGTCACCGACCAGGCGGGTTTTTCCCCCGACACATCTGAAACGATCACTACAAGCGGCCCGTGACGAGATCCTGCGCTACCTCATCCCACCGCGCCGCCGACGATCGAATCCCCGCGTGATCAAACGCAAAATGTCCAACTGGCGCCTCAAACACATCCACCACCGGAACCCGCCACCACCGGCCGACCCTGAGATCACCATCGTCGCCGCCACCAAACCCCACCGAACCCCATGAAATCACCTAAATAAGCGGTATTGGGTCTAGCTGATCGCTGCGAGCGCTCTGGCCCCCGCGGCGTCGAGTTGCTCACTGACCGTGGACGGCCTGGCCGTGGGCAACGGAATACCGAGGTGCTGCTCACGCAACTCCTCCATGAACTGCTGCCACATCCGGGGGCCGCCGTCGTACAGCAGTTCGGCCTTGGCGCGCATTGGGGGGTATGTGGGGCGGTGCCGCACACCCCACCAGGCGAGCTCCGCCATCACCGGCACCAGCTCGATGGCTGGTTCGGTAAGGCTGTACGTAACACGGCGACCGGGCCCCGGGTCGTCACGGGTGAGCAGGCCAGCGGCGAGAAGATCACGTAGCCTGCTGGCAAGGATGTTCGACGCGATGGCTTCCTCGGACTCGCGCAGCAGCGTCCGGAAGTGGCGGCGGTTGGTGAACATGATGTCGCGCAACACGATGAGGCTCCACCGGTCGCCCAGCACCTCGACCGCGGCGTTGACCGGGCAGCCCGACCTCGGTTCGTCCAACATAATCACCCCTAACCAGTTGCATAATACCACCACTCCTGGCGTGGAACGAGTGGTTGCACGAAGCAATCATCAGGGGGTGCGATACGCCCGACCCGGAGGTGATGACACGTGAGCGGCCACTCGTCACCCGACACCAGCCGCCGCTCACCGGCCGGGTTAACGCGAAGGCTTCCCGGCCCGCTCGTTTCCGGCTCGATGGATCACGTCGAACGACCAGGAGGACGCTACGCTGGGGCGAGACCGCGGATCATGTCCGCGGCCTTCTCCGCAATCGCGATGACGGGGGCGTTCGTGTTTCCCCGCACTAGGCCGGGCATGACCGACGCGTCGACCACGCGGAGTGCGTCGACTCCTCGGACGCGAAGCTCAGCGTCGAGGACCGTGCCCATCGCACAGGTGCCCGCAGGGTGATAGGCGGTCTGAGTATTCCGCCGAATGTAGGATTTGAGGTCGGCCGTACGGTCGCTCGCGGGTGGCGCGAGCGGAGTTTCCGTGAACGGCTTGAGCGGCTTCTGGCGCGCCAGCTCCAAACCGAGGCGGAGCCCTTCCACAGCGACGTCCAGATCCGATTTCTCCGCATAGAAGTTGTGGGAGATCACTGGTTTCGCGGTGGGATCGGCGGAGGCGATCGTCACGCTACCGCGGCTTTGCGGGCGGAGCACGCAGGCACCGTAGGAGATCGCATGTGATGTCGGCGCCGCGAGCCCTCCCTCCCGGAACATAACCGCCCCAGCATGCAACTGGACATCGGGCGCCGTGCCTCCCGAATGTACGCTGGCAAAGCCTCCGGACTCCACGACGTTCGAGGTCAGCGGGCCGCTGCCGTCCTCATCGAACTGGCGCCGGTACTTCGGATCACTGGATACCAGCAGACTGATCGGGTGGTCGTGGGGGTAGACGAGCAGAGCCTGCGGGTGATCCTGAAGATTGCTCCCTACCTGCGGATGGTCGACCAGGACAGGTATCCCCAGTGGACCCAGCGTCCCCGCGGGACCGATCCCGGAGAGCATGAGCAACTGCGGCGAGTTGTAGACACCGGCGGACACGATGACCTCGCGTTCCGCCCTGATCGCGATCTCCTCATCCAGATGAGTGCCGACGATCCCGGTGGCTCGACTCGATTCGAACGTGACCCGATGAACCTGGAAATGCGTCTTGACAGTCAGATTCGGGCGATCGAGCACTGGATGGAGAAAAGCGCTGGCCGCGCTCTCCCTACGTCCATTTCTCTGGGTAACCTGAAAGAAGCCGAATCCGCTCTGCTCGACCCCATTGAAATCTGCATTCTCTGGGTAACCCGCCGCTACCGCGGCTTCGACAAAGGCAGAGTTCATCTCATTATTGGAGCGACCTTCGGAAACCGCGAGGGGCCCGCCCACTCCATGGTACTCCGACTCGCCGCGTTCGTTGTCCTCGGAGCGCTTGAAGTACGGGAGCATCTCCTGGTAGCTCCACCCCGGCTGGTTCCATTCATCGTAGTCCGCCCGGTTACCTCGAATGTAAACCATTCCGTTCATAGAGCTTGTCCCGCCAAGCATCCGGCCTCGCGGTAGATATACGCGACGACCATCCAAGGCCGACTCCTCCTGCGAGTCGTAATCCCAGTCGAGTCGCGTTCGGAACATCTGACCAAAAGCCGAGGGAACATGGATGACGTCCGCGTCGTCGCTCGGTCCCGCCTCGATGAGACAGACCGTAACCGCGGGATCCTCACTGAGACGCGCAGCGAGAACACAGCCCGCGGAACCGGCACCGATGATCACATAGTCATACATCTTATTCCCTTTCGTGATACTCATACGGTAGGACGGACCGACGAATCCGACATTCTCTCAATTGCGCTAAACAGGACTGTGCCCCGAGCAGCAAAGAGGGCGGCGGTGACTTCACCCGCCACCCTCTGTGTGCCGGTCAGCGAGGACTCAGGGTCCCGTCTCCGCCTAGCCGTGAGACCACCTCGACGATCGCGTCCGCGATCTGCCGTACCTGGGACCGCTCGATAACCAGTGGCGGCGCCAGCACGACGGTCGCGTTGTAGTCACGCACGATCACGTGATGCGCCTGCCGGAGTTCCGCCGAAACGGCCGATGCGCCGAAGAGGAGCGGCTCCCTGGTCTGCCGGTCGGCCACCAGTTCGATGCCGGCCGTCGCTCCCGCGATCCGAACCTCACCCACCGTTGGGAGGTCGAGTGCCGGCGCCAGGTCCGAGCGGAACCATTCACCGATCTGCTTTGCCCGCTCCAGCAGTCCCTCCCGCTCGAGCACGTCGAGGTTGGCCATCGCGACGGCGCAGGCGACCGAGTGACCGAAGTAGGTGTGGCCGGTGAAGAAGCCTTCCTCCGCGGTGATCGCATCAGCAATCTCGTTCCGCATGAGCACGGCACCCAACGGCATGTACCCGCTGGTCAATCCCTTCGAGGTCACGATGATGTCGGCGTTCATACCGCGACGGTCCGACTCGAACCAGGACCCGGTCCGGCCGTAGGAGGTGACCACCTCGTCGGCGATGAGCAGAATGCCGTGAGCGCTCAGCACCTCGCGAACCCGGGGCCAGTAGTCGGCCGGCGGGGGAACCACCCCGGCACCGCCCATGACCGGCTCACCGATCATCGCGGCGATGTTGCTGGCACCAATACGTTCGATCGTCTGTTCAAGCTCGTTCACCAGGAAGTCAGTGGGGTCCTGGCCGTCGTAGAACTCGGAGTGGTACGGAAGCGGCGGCGTCACCTTCTCGACATCCGGCATATGGGGGCCGAAGCCGTGCTGCACCAGGTCGAAGCCACTCGCGGCCCCGCTACCATAGGTACAGCCGTGATAGGCCAGCCGCCGAGAGATCACCCAGGTGCGATCCGGTTCGCCACGACGGAAGTGGAACAGCCGTGCGGCCTTGATAGCTGTGTCGTTCCCCTCCGACCCACCGTTGGTGAAGAACACCCGGTCGATGCCCGTGGGCGCGAGCCCGGCCAGCCGCTCGGCCAGCCGGATCGACGAGTCATTGGTGTAGACGTCGAAGCCGGTGAAGTACTGCAGCTCCATCATCTGTGCGGTGGCCGCCTCGGCAAGCTCCGGACGAGCATGCCCCACCTGAGCCATCCAGTTGGCCGACCCCATCGCGTCCAGATACTCGTTCCCCTGTGCGTCCCAGACGGTGCTTCCCTTCCCCCGGACAATGATGTGACGTTCATTGCGGTCAGCCCGCTGATGTGGGTGGACCAGATATTTCCTGTCCAGGTCTTCGAGTTCCCTCGCAGGCACCTGGATAGGCAGTTCAGCGGAGGCTGCCATTTGTCCATCCATTCGTGATCAGATCTCCCGCGGCAGTAGTATCTATTGATGACAGCTTCGCCGACGGGGGCGCACGCCTTCATCTTCCAGCGTGCTCCAACATCGACGGGCTGATCTTCGATCTGTTCGCTGCCGCCGGATGAATGACCCGGAGGGGAGAAGACCGCGTAGTCTGCCGACGAGGATGTGCTACGCGACGGCTTCCTCGGATCCGCGCAGCAGCGCTCCGAGCTGGCAGCGGCTGATAAACGTGATGTCGCGCAACACGATCAGGCTCCACCGGCGCTGACCGGACAGCCCGATTCCGGCTCGCTCAACCGGGTCATCTCCGACCAGTTGCAAGATACCACCACTCCCACTACAGTAGGTGATTGCACATCGCAAGCACTATGGAGGAGGCGCTATGTCCGACCCGGAGGTAGTGACACGGGACCAGTGGCTCGTCGCTCGGCGCGAGCTTCTCGACCGGGAGAAGGAACTGACCAGGCATCGTGACCAGGTCAATGCCGCCCGCCGTCGGCTGCCGATGGTCGAAATCACCAAGGAGTACTCCTTGGACGGTCCGGAAGGCAAGGCCGGACTGCTGGACTTGTTCGACGGTCGGAGCCAGTTGCTGATCTACCACTTCATGCTCGGCCCCGATCAGGAAGAAGGCTGCCCGGCCTGCTCATTCTGGATCGACAACGTGGGCCACCTCAGCCACCTGCACGCCAGGGACACCTCATTGGCCGCCGTCTCGCGCGCTCCGTTGGACACGCTCGAGCGCTTCAAGCAGCGAATGGGCTGGGAAGTCCCGTGGTACTCATCGTTCGGCAGCGACTTCAACTACGACTTCCACGTCAGCTTCGACGCATCGATCACGCCGGTCGAATGGAACTACAAGGATTACACCGAGCTGGTGCGAGAGAACCCGGACTGGGAGGGGTACACCGGCGAGGAGCAGGGCGTGAGCGCGTTCCTTCGCCGTGGCGATCGCATCTTCCACACCTATTCCACTTACGGGCGCGGCATCGACCTGCTGAACGGCACCTATAACTACCTTGATCTCACCGCCAGGGGCCGCCAGGAGGACTGGGAACAGCCACCGGGTCGCGGCGATGACCCCGCCATGAGCTGGCTACACCGTCACGACGAGTATGAACCCAGCGTCATCGGCGGCTCGTAACGTGTCCGACAAACATACGCTCTGCTACGTCCTGACGGGAAGCACGCTCACTGGAAGCGGGCGCAGGAGCACAGCTGGTTGAGAAAACGTCATCTAACACTACACCCGCGCAACCCCCGTCAAGGAAGGTGCATATGAGTACCCCGCAAGTGACGCTGAGTCGGGTCAGGACGAATCTTATCCTGACCACGCTGTTCTTCGGAGTTTTTGTTCTCGGCTGCGCGGAACTGCTCGTCGTCGGCATGCTCGATTTGCTCGCCGATGATCTCGAGGTCTCGATCCCCACAACCGGCACACTGGTGACGTCCTACGCACTGGGTATGGCGATCGGCGGCCCGCTCCTGACCGCGCTGACGATCAAACTGGCCAGACGTGCCGTCCTGGCCGGCGCACTTATCGTGTTCGCACTGGCCAATCTCGCCCCCGTACTGTTCACCGACTACGCCCTGTTCGTCGTGGCGCGCGGTATCGACGGTGCGGCGCAAGGGCTGTTCGTCGCGGTCGCCTTCGGCGTGGGCACATCGATCGTCCCGTCCGAGCGCGCGGGCAGGGCGATCTCGGTGATCATCTCGGGTGTCGCGGTCTCGGCCGCACTGGGCGTGCCGCTGGGCACGGCGGTCGGCCAGACGCTCGGCTGGCGCGGCTCGTTCATCGCGATCGTCGTGATCAGCCTGATGGTGCTGGTCGCCACACTGGTGCTGGTTCCCTTCGTGCCCAGCACCGGCGGCGGTGGCGCCGCCGGCCAGGCAAAGTACGCCTTCGCCCCACGGGTACTCGCCGTACTGGGCCTCAACCTCGTGGTGTTCACCTCGCTGTACACCGCACTGACCTACATCGTGCCGTTCTTGCAGGAAGTCACCGGCATCGCCGGTGTGATGATCAGCGTGTTCCTGTTCGCCTACGGCCTGGCCAACGCGGTGGGTTCCTTCTCAGGCGGGCGGTTTGCCGACAAGAACGCCGCAGGCACCCTGATCGTCGGAACCGCCGGGTCGGCGGCGGCCCTGCTGGTGCTCTACTTCGTCGGCACGAACCCGATCCTGGTGGCGGTGACGATGTTGGTCTGGGGCCTGTTCGCGTTCATCATGGTGCCCTCGCTCCAGCTCCGCGTGGTGAACCTGGCCGGCCCTGGCGGCGAGCTGGCGCACTCGCTGCCGGCCTCCGCTGTCAACGTGGGCGTCGCTCTGGGTCCGGTCGCCGGTGGTGTGGCGCTCAGCAGCAGCACCTCGGCCCCGATGCTCGTCGGCATGTTCATCGCGCTGGCCGGCGTCGTGATCGCCGTGGCCACCAGCCGCCTCAAACCACCGGTGGTCCCCGAGGAAACGGAACCGGCCGCCACGGTGCCCGAGGAGACCGCCAAGGCCACCTGACCCGTACTGGGGCGATGGTGCCGAATACGTCCGCACGACACCGACGCGGGGGCGGGACACGCATACAGCGTGTCCCGCCCCCGCGTCGGTGTCTAACCGTGCTGACAGCAGGTTCCCGGGGATCTCAGTCGTCCTGCTTCAGGGACCGCGTGAACGCTCGAACATCCTGCACGTACAGATCCGGCACCTCGAGCGCGGGCCAATGCCCGCCGTGCTCGAACTCCGACCAGTGCGTGATAGTCGGCAGTACCCCGTTGGCGAGCCGCCGGAGCGGGAGGACGACATCGTGTGGGAACACCGCGACTCCAGCCGGCATGGTCAGGTTCCACGGACCACCCAGCCGGGCGGCGATGTTCTGGCTGGTACGGTCCACCGACTCGTAGTAGAGCTGGGCCGACGAGCTCGCTGTGGCGGTCAGCCAGAAGATACTGACGTTGGCGAGCATGAGATCGCGGTCAACGGAGTCCTCGGGCGCGGACTGGGAACCCGCCCACTCCCAGTACTTCTCCACGATCCATGCGAGCTGCCCGGCTGGCGAGTCGGTGAGGCCGTAGGCCACGGTCTGCGGGCGAGTGGCCAGCAGGTTGAAGTACGGCGACAGTTCCCGGTCGAAGTACATCAGCTTGTTCAGCCGCTGCGCCTCCACCTCGCTCAGGTCCGCCAGCTCAGCCGGGTCCTGCGGCGGGAACGTCAGCAGCGTGTTCACGTGCACGCCTGCCACATGCTCGGGGTCGGCAAGGCCCAGCTCCGCCGACACCATCATGCCCCAGTCTCCGCCCTGCGCCACGTACCGTCGGTAGCCGAGCCGGGACATCAGCTCCTTCCACGCCCGCGCGACCCGGTAGTGGTCCCAGCCGGCCGCGGCAGGGGACCCGGAGAACCCGAAGCCGGGGATGGTCGGGATGACCAGGTGGAAGGCGTCCGCAGGGTCGCCGCCGTGTGCGCGCGGGTCGGTCAACGGGCCGATCACGTCCAGGAACTCGACGAACGAGCTGGGCCAGCCATGGGTGATCAGCAAGGGCGTAGCGTCCGGCTCGGGCGAGGTGACGTGTACGAAGTGGATGTTCGCACCGTCGATCTCGGTGGTGAACTGTGGCAACTCGTTCAGCCGGGCTTCCATGGCCCGCCAGTCGAAGGTGCCGCGCCAGTACTCCGCCAGTTCCTTGAGATAGCCGACCGGAACACCCCGAGCCCAGCCCGCTCCGGGCACCTCGTCGGGCCACCGCGTGTTCTCCAGTCTGCGGTGCAGGTCGTCCAGCTTTGCCTGCGGGATTTCGATACGGAAGGGTTTCATCCGGATGCTGCCTTTCGGAGGGACCTCAGCTGAGGGAGGAGAAAGCCGGACCGGGCCGGCAACGACTGGGGCTGTTCAAGAGACCTCGGCAACCACGCGCCTGCTTCAACACAGCTAGGGCAGGAGCTCATCTCGCCGAGGTCGCGGATGAGCTCCTGCCCTAGGCGGAGTTGTTTAGAGGAATTGGGTGTTGGGTTCGAGGCCGCAGGTGACGCGGCCGTAGAGTTCGAGGTTGGTGTCGGGGTGGGCGTATGCGTGCATGCTGGAGGTTTGGATGTCGCGTGCGATGCGCTGGATGGGGACGGTGTTGAGTACGGAGGAGGCGCCGCTGGCGTTGTTGAGGATGTCGACGGCCTCCTTGGAGCGTTGGATGGTGAGTCCGAGGTCGAGGCGGGCGCTGACGCGGTCCTGGACCGACCATGGCTGGCCGGTTTTGGTGTCGACTCGCCCTGCCACCCGGTGGGCGTGGAAGTCCGCTTCCTCGATCCGGACCGCGGCGTCGGCGACCTGGAGGTGGGTGAGTGGCGCGTCGGCCTGGTGCTCGTAGTCGGTGTAGGTGATCGCGCGGGTGGGTAGCCGTTCCATGAATGCGGCGTATGCCGCGCGGGCCAGGCCGTAGGCCGTTGAGGTGGTCACGGCGCTCGCCCACGGCAGGAACGGGACCTGCCAGAGCCGGGACTGCGCGTTCAGCGTCGAGCGGTGCTTGCCGTCCTGCATGACCGGGATCATCGGCAGGATGCGCGAGTCCGGAACGAACACGTCCTTGGCGACGGTGGTGACGCTGCCGGATCCGCGCTGGCCCGCGGAGTGCCAGTCGTCGATGATCTCGAGGTCTGTCATGGGCAGCAGGATCACCACTGGCTGGGGCTGCTCTCCTTCGGCGGTGAGCACCGCGGCATGCGCGTTCCAGCTGCTCTGCAGGGCGCCGCTGTTGAAGCTCCACTTGCCCTGGAACACGGCACCGCCGGGTGCGGGCACCCCGACCCCGTTCGGGGCGAAGGTGCCACAGATCCGGACGTCGCCCGGCCCGAGGACCTCATCCTGGACCTCATCCGGGAACAGTCCGGCCAGCCAGGTACTGAGACTCCACACGGTGGCGACCCAGCTGGTCGCACCGTCACCCAGCGCGAGCTCGGACAGCACATCGACCAGCGTGGTCGTGTCGCACTCATAACCGCCGTACCGTGCCGGAAGGGTCAGCCGCAGCATGCCCGCCTCGGTCAGAGCCTCGATCGTGTCCTCGTGCAGGACACGGTTCTCCTCCTGCCAGATCGCGTTCTTGCTAAGCCTGGGAGCCAACTCCGCCGCCCGGCCGACCAGCTCTTTCCGCGAAGATGCGTTCATCGAACAAACTCCTAGATGAGATGGGTGTTGGGCTCCAGACCGCACAGCACGCGCCCATAGAGCTCGAGGTTCGTGTTCGGATGCAAAAGCCCATGCAGGCTCACCGTCTGGACGTCCCGCTCGATCCGCTGGATCGGCACCTCGGTGTAAATGGAGGAGCCACCACTGGCGGTCTTGAATACGTCCACCGCTTCCCTGGCACGCAACGTCGCCGCACCCATCTTCATACGTGCCGACGCCCGCTCCGTCATGGTCCATGCCGCGCCGGAAGCCGCCTTACTATCCACCCGCTCGGCCGCACCGCGCACGTGGAAGGCGGCTTCGTCGATCTTCGCCTCGGCCTCCGCCACCTGTAAGTGGGTCAGCGGCGCCTCGGACTGGCGCTCGTAGTTGGTGTACGTGATCTTCCGATTGGGCAGTCGCTCGAAGAACACCTCACGAGCGGCCCTGGCCATACCGAGCGGCACCGCACCGGCCAGCGCGGCCGCGGACGGCGAGAAGGGGGCCTGCCACACCACAGAGTCCGCGTTGGCCTCCGAAAGGTGCTTGTTCTCCATGATCACCGGCAGCATCGGGACAATACGCGATGCGGGAACGAAGAGGTCCTGAGCGATGGTCGTCACGCTGCCCGTACCCCGCAGCCCGGCAGTATGCCAGTCATCCACAATCGTCAGGTCCGCCGCCGGCACGGCGACCACGATCGGCACGTAGTCGCCCTCACCCACGGCCTGCACGGCCGAGTGCACAAACCACTGGCTATGCAGGATGCCCGTGCTGAACGGCCACTTGCCATTGAGGATCGCACCGCCGTCAGTCGGCGTGGCAACCCCGTTCGGACTGACGCTGTTGCCGATCCAGACCTCCGGGTCGGCGAAGATCTCGTCCTGGGTCTCGTCCGGGAACAGGCCCGCCAGCCAGCAACCGATGGCCCATGTGTTCATGGTCCACCCGACCGAACCATCGCCACGGGCCAGCTCGGCGATCACGTCGGCCACGGTGGCCGTGTTCGACTCGTAACCGCCATACCGCACGGGAATCCGCATCTTATGCAGACCGGCGTCGACGATCCCCCTTAGGACCTCATCGTGCAGCAGTCGGTTCTCGTCTTGCCATGTGGCGTGCTTGCGGGCCAGCTCGACTAGATCCCCGGCCCTGCCGACGAGCTCGGTCCCCGACGGCGCCTCAGTTGTCGTCATTTTTGTGCTCCTCAACACGATGGCGGGACGGTAGAGGTAATGTTCTTCCGCTCTGGCCCAACTCTGGCACGGCGCCGCACTCGCGCACGTATTCCTGATTGCCGTGCTGGACCGCATCGGCAGGCCGGAAATAGTTCTATTGTGGACAGACGATGGCAGGCGATTGGTCTGTCACCAGCTGCGGGATGCGACAGCGGTCCGGGCACGCGTGGCTGGGCCCGCCGATGAGCTGGATCTGCCGGTACGCGGGCCCGGAGGCGGACGCTCAACGGACCCGGTCCGGTAAGCCATGGCGAGTCCACAGCGAGGTTCCGCCCACTGCCGCCAAGCGGTCAGTGGCCGGAACCGGGATTCAGCTGTGGAGCGTCGCTCGGGTTGATGTTCCGGACGTACTGCGTCAGGACGCGAAAGCTCGGTAGGAGCCGGCCGTGAGGTCCTCCAGCAGGCCGACCTCCTGCGGCTTCCAGCCGAAGGTCTCCTCGGCGCGCTTCGGATCGAGCGTGATCTCGCGGCCGAGAATCGGCAGAAACGGGCCGAACGCCTGGGTCGCGACTTCCGGCGTCAGCGGATCGCCGCTGACGTCGACGAGCTGTGCGATCGCCTCGGACAGCTCCCGCACCCCGACCTGGACACGCGATGAGGCGTTGAAAACGCCACCGACCTGCTTTTCGATCGCCATCACGTACAGCCGGGCGAGGTCGTCGACGTGGATAGTCGACCACTGGTTCGTCCCCTCGCCGGTGTAGGGGGCAGCGTGGTGTTCCTTGGCAGCACCGATCATGGCCATGAGGAGGGCCGAGCCCGCGTGGCCGTACACCAGCGAGGCACGCAGGACCGTCGCCGTCACGCCGTGCGCCCCAAGAACCTGTTGCTCACCGAGTTGCTTGAACAGCTGAGGAGAGGCCGGATCGAGGGCCCCGTCCTCGCGCGGCGGCCCGCCTGCGGTGTCCGGATAGACCAGGGCCGTGCTCGCGTAGACGAAGCTGCGGCCACCGTCGAGCGCGCCGAGCATGGTGTCCAGCGCCGGCTCCTCGATCGTGCGCATGTCCGGCTCGGCGAAGTCGATAGCCGCATGCACGACCGCGTCCGCCCCGGCCGCCGCATCGCGTAGCACTCCGAGATCGGCAAGGTCGCCGCGGACCGCATGAGCGCCCAGACCCTGGACACGCTCTGCCGCCTGGTCCGAGCGGGCCAGCGCGGCAACCTCGTGCCCCGCCGCGAGCAGGTGTCCAGCCACCACGCCTCCGACGTAGCCGCTCGCCCCTGTGATAAACACCTTCATGGCTGCACTCTCTCTTCGTTCTCGGCGCTGCGGCCTGCCACTCCACCCGTTACTGAGAATCGGCGCTGAGAAACGCGCGGAGCGGATCGTGGCCCTTCGTAGCACGAATGGTACGTCCGGGCCCGCGACTGAATATTCTTCCTGTGTGCCGTATTGAGCGCAGGTTCGACGCCAGCGGTCCGGTATTGGTAAGGCACGTCGGGAGACTCGGCGCCGGACGAGCCGATGCCACAATCGGCCTGCATGGGCTTTTGCATCCGAACACGAACCTCGAGCTCTATGGGCGCGTGCTGTGCGGTCTGGAGCCCAACACCCATCTCATCTAGGAGTTTGTTCGATGAACGCATCTTCGCGGAAAGAGCTGGTCGGCCGGGCGGCGGAGTTGGCTCCCAGGCTTAGCAAGAACGCGATCTGGCAGGAGGAGAACCGTGTCCTGCACGAGGACACGATCGAGGCTCTGACCGAGGCGGGCATGCTGCGGCTGACCCTTCCGGCACGGTACGGCGGTTATGAGTGCGACACGACCACGCTGGTCGATGTGCTGTCCGAGCTCGCGCTGGGTGACGGTGCGACCAGCTGGGTCGCCACCGTGTGGAGTCTCAGTACCTGGCTGGCCGGACTGTTCCCGGATGAGGTCCAGGATGAGGTCCTCGGGCCGGGCGACGTCCGGATCTGTGGCACCTTCGCCCCGAACGGGGTCGGGGTGCCCGCACCCGGCGGTGCCGTGTTCCAGGGCAAGTGGAGCTTCAACAGCGGCGCCCTGCAGAGCAGCTGGAACGCGCATGCCGCGGTGCTCACCGCCGAAGGAGAGCAGCCCCAGCCAGTGGTGATCCTGCTGCCCATGACAGACCTCGAGATCATCGACGACTGGCACTCCGCGGGCCAGCGCGGATCCGGCAGCGTCACCACCGTCGCCAAGGACGTGTTCGTTCCGGACTCGCGCATCCTGCCGATGATCCCGGTCATGCAGGACGGCAAGCACCGCTCGACGCTGAACGCGCAGTCCCGGCTCTGGCAGGTCCCGTTCCTGCCGTGGGCGAGCGCCGTGACCACCTCAACGGCCTACGGCCTGGCCCGCGCGGCATACGCCGCATTCATGGAACGGCTACCCACCCGCGCGATCACCTACACCGACTACGAGCACCAGGCCGACGCGCCACTCACCCACCTCCAGGTCGCCGACGCCGCGGTCCGGATCGAGGAAGCGGACTTCCACGCCCACCGGGTGGCAGGGCGAGTCGACACCAAAACCGGCCAGCCATGGTCGGTCCAGGACCGCGTCAGCGCCCGCCTCGACCTCGGACTCACCATCCAACGCTCCAAGGAGGCCGTCGACATCCTCAACAACGCCAGCGGCGCCTCCTCCGTACTCAACACCGTCCCCATCCAGCGCATCGCACGCGACATCCAAACCTCCAGCATGCACGCATACGCCCACCCCGACACCAACCTCGAACTCTACGGCCGCGTCACCTGCGGCCTCGAACCCAACACCCAATTCCTCTAAACAACTCCGCTTGATGCTTGTCGGCGGCGGGGGCCGGGCCGGGTCTTTCGACGGCCGGATCAGAGCTGTCAAGTACCCCATCCGCCGCGGAAAGACCCGTCCTGGCGCATCCCGATGTGACCGGCGCGTTCGCGCTCGGGCGAAGGCGGACCGGGTCAGACCGCCTCGGCGACCACCATCGACTTCGCGCCAGCCAGCTGCTCCTGCGCGATGAACCGCCACCCGGTACCGGCAAGCCATTCCCGGGCCTCGGCCACGCTGTACACGTCGCCGTCCTCGATGTTCACCGCGTACTCGCCTGCCATCAGCGCGGCGGTGACCGGCTCGGTGTGCGTCGGATCGGTCCAGTGGTCGGGTATCAGCAGCCGCGCGCCCTGGCTCACCGCGCCTCGCACCCTGGCCAGCAGGCGCCGGTTGTCCTCCGGCGAGAAACAGTGCACGACGTTGGCCAGCAGGCAGCAGTCATGGCCGGTGGGCAGATCGCCGGTCAGGACGTCCCCTGGCACGACCTCGATCCGGCCGGACATGCCCTGCTCGGCGATCCGCTGCCGGGCGATGCCTGCCACCTGCGGCAGTTCGAACACCGTCGCCGTGATCTGCGGGTGCTCCCGCACGACCGCGAGCGACCACGAGCCGGTACCACCACCGATGTCGAGCAGCCGCCGCCGGCCGCCGAGGTCGGTGTTCGCGGCCAGGGCGGCGGCCGGAGCGGCGTTCAGCGCCTCGACGCCCTCGGAGAAGATCCGCTGCCGCTCCGGATCGAAATCGAGGATCTGCGCCTTCGGCCCGTGTCGGAGCGCCTCCGCGAGCTCACCCCACGCGGGGTAGCTGATCCGGTCCGAGAACCGGATGAACGGACGCAGGTCCGTGTCGGTCGCACCGGTCAGGTAGGCGGCCGCGGGCGCGCTGTTGCGGTAGGCCTCGCCGTCCCGTTCGAGCAACCCGAGGGCGACCATCGCGTCCGCGCAGATCCGTGCCGCCCGGCGGGAGAGGCCGATGCGCGCGGCAAGGACCTCGATGTCCGCGGGAGCACCGGCGAGGGCTTCGAACACACCGAGTTCGGTGGCCGCCATCAGGAACCTGGCCGCCCGGAATCCGTTGGCCAGCTCGATGATCGGGGCGGGAGACACCGCATCGGCGGCTGTCTCTTCCTGCTGCTTCTCCACTGACGCCATCGCGCTTCCGCCTCTCTGAGGTACGGCCGTGCGCCCGGCCTCAACCGGCGCGCAGCAGCTCGGCGACCCGCTCACCGATCATGATCGTGGTCAGGTTGATGTTCGCGCGCACCATGCTGGGCATCACCGAGGCGTCCGCAACGTACAGGCCGTCCATCCCGTGTACCGCGCAACCCTGGTCGACCACCGACATCGGATCGTCGGCCGGGCCCATCCGTGCCGTGCCGACCGGGTTGTACGCGGGCTCCACCGTTGTCCGGACGTAGTCGCGGACCGCGTCCTCGGAGTCGATGACCGAATCGTCAAGGAGCACGACCCGCTCGGCCAGCTCGCGGATCGCCGGTGTCTGCGACAGCTCCCAGCCGACGCGCAGCCCGTCGGCGAGCAACCGATGATCCTGCTCCGTCGAGAGGAAGTTGAGGTCGATCCGGGGCGCGTCCGCCGGGTCCGCCGAGGCCAGGGTGACCCGGCCGCGCGAGCTCGGCTCCCTGGCCACCACCAGCACGCAGAACACCCGCCCCGTCTGTGCGGCCTCCCGCAGATGCGGGAACTGCACGGAAAGGTCGAAATGGTTGACCATCGCGTAGTACATGTCGTTCTCTCGGCCGGTGCTGGCGGCCGCGGTACGCATCACGATCTGCCCCACCGACTTGCCGAAGTTCTCCGCACCCGCCTTGGGAACCATGAACACGCCGGTACGTGCCTGGTCGTGCAGGCCGGCCCCGACCCCGGGCAGGTCCAGTCGCTGGTCGATCCCGACCCGGCCCAGCTCGTCCTCAGGGCCGATGCCAGAGCGCAGCAGGATCGCGGGCGAGCACACGGCGCCCGCCGCGAGGATCACCCGGTTCGCCCGCAGTTCCTGGGTCGTCGAGCCGGTCACCACCTCGACGCCCCGCACCTTCTCCCCGTCCAGGAGGACCCGGTTCACCATGGTGTCGGCCATGATCGTGAGATTGTCCCTGCCGCGTGCCGCCGCGAGATAGGACGACGCGGTCGACACCCGGATCCGGCTGTCCTTGCGGTTGGACGGGGCGGGACCAACACCGGTCGAAGCCGGGTGGTTATGGTCCTTGACGTCCGGGTAGCCGGCTTCCAGGCACCCGTCGTAGAAAGCCCGCTGCGCGACGGTCAGCTCCTCCTGCCGCCAGCGCCGGATCGGGATCGGACCGTCCTGGCCGTGGAACTCCCCGTTGAAGTCCAGATCGTCCTCCAGCGCCCGAAAATGCGGCAGTACCTTCGACCAGGCCCATTCCGGGTTGCCCACGGCGGCCCATTCCTCGAAATCCTCCGGTATACTGCGGAGCGCGATGGTGTTCCCGACCGCGGAGGCACCGCCTGCCACCTTGCCCTGGAAGTACCTGGTCGGCCGCTCCGGCAGCAGGCCAGCGGTGAACTGCCAGTCGTGGTCGACCAGCGACATCTCGTTGCCATCCAGCAGATCGTTCGGCGTCTCGGCCTGTGTCGGGTAGTCCGGACCGGCCTCGATCAGCAGGACTCGCCTGGCCGGGTCGGTGCTCAGCCGCGCGGCCAGCGGCGCCCCCGCGCTGCCCGCGCCGACAATGATGTCGTCGTAGGTATTCAGGGCATTCATCAGGGTCCTCCGCGCTTCAGGTCGACTTTCGGAATGTCACGGTGCATCTGCCGCGCCACCCGGATCGGCAGCGTTCTCGTCTCGCGGACGGTGATTCCGCCACAGCGTATCGAGCACGCCGCGACAGCTCTTCTTCGACGTTGCCGTCTCCGGGACGCCATCCGCGGCCGCGGCACGGTCCCGATTCGAGTCCTGAATAGACGGTCACCCCCGGAAGCAGCCCGAACTTGCTTCACGCTAGTTTACTGACTTTCGTCATGCAAGCCCCGGAAAGGAAAGGGCGGAAACGCACATCACCCGGTGCGGCAGGCGCCGCACCGGGTGATCGGGCTTCGCTGGTGGTATCGCTCCGTCAGTTCGGGCGGGCCCGGCTGAGGCGCTCGGGGGTGAAGGCGTCGATGGTGCCCGCACCCTTGCCAGGATCGGTGTCCCAGCCGTGGAGTTTGGCCACCAGCCTCCGGTAGCGCGCGCTGCCGGGTGGTGCGGTGATGTGGAAGTGGGACTCCTTGACCGGGTTCAGCTCACCGCCCCAGGCCACGACCCCTTCGCAGTCGGCGAGGATGTCCCGGATCACGATCTTCTGGTCTTCGAAGAACCCGTCCTTCGCCCCGAGCGGGTACAGCAAGGGCCGGATCGCGATGCCGCTGCCCGAAAGATAGGTCGTCTCGTACCGGGCACCGAGGCGCCGGTCGGTGGTGTGCCCGGAAATCTCGCCGGGCTGCACCTGCGACTCGATCTCGTAGAGGAACCGGCGGGCGACGTAGAGCAGTACCGGGGCCGCGGCGGGAGCAAGCCACACCGACAGGGTGCTTCCCTCGATCCGGTACCGCTGTGCCTCCTCCCGGTCCAGAACGGGCCAGCCGTTGATGCTGGTCCTCCCCTGCCAGGCCGCGGTCGCGGGGGCGGCCTGCGCGGTCGCGGGCGCGGCGGTCCAGACGGCGGCGCCGCCGAGGGTCGCGCCGCTCAGGGTGAGGAAGCGGCGCCGGTTGATCGATGTCATCGTTGCGTGTCTCCCAGTGTGTGTCTGGTACGGAGGCGATAGGCGCGGACAGCGGCGTGCGCGACGACGGCGAGGGCCGCGGCGGCGAACAACGCCGTGGCCACGTTGAGCGGCCAGGGCACGACGTTCACGCTGCCGCCGTCCGGCCACACGCAGCGCAGCTGTACCGGGTACTCGAAAAAGCGTCCGTCGGTGAGGTACGCGCCGGAAGCGGATCCGGGCCGGTACCGCGCACACAGCGACTCGGGCTCGTAGCTGAAGGCCGACCACAACGCGAGCGTGTGGGCGTCGAGGGCGGCGAGCAGCAGCCACCCGGTCAGTTCGGCCTTCACTCCACGCGAGCCGCGCGGTGCGAGCGATACCCGCCGGGTGGCGAGCCCGTGCACGATCTTGGCAAAGATCAGCAACGGGCTCGTGAACAACAACAGCGTGGCGGTTTCGCTCGCGAACTGTTCCACGGTCCGGTCAGTCCTCGTTCAGCGCACGCAGGCGCCGGTCTTCCTGGCCGCGGAGGATGTTCAGGGTGTCGGCGTATCCCTTGCAGAACGCCTGCAGGTCGGAGGGGGTGATCGAGATGGGGTCGATCCACTCCCCGCTCTGCCGTTCGACCAGCAGCTCGCGGGCCCCTGCGTACTTCGCGGCGTCCACGGGGTTGGCCGGGGCGCCGGTCAAGCAGGCCACGGCGGCATTGTTGGCGTCCGTCATCGTGCCGTACCGGCTGGAGAAGAACCGGTTGACCCGGGAAAGGTGCCCGCCCCCGGTCAGCAGGTTGCGGAACTCGGTGACCACGTTCGCGCCACCCCGGACCGCCATGCCGATCTGGTGGCCGTCCATATCCTCGATCAGGTCGTTCAGCATGAACGTCGTCGCCACGTTCGGCTTCGCCAGCCGGTCCATCGCGTACTTGTAGCCGTCCTTGTTTTCGTCCTCGTCGCGTACCCACTCACCGTAGAAGGTGATCAGGTCCCCGCACCAGCCACCGAGGTCGCCGAGGCTGATCCCGGCTCGGTCGCCGGAGCCCTTCAGCAGGTAAGCGTTCGCCGTGGCGCACAGGTGGTCCACGGAGACCGCCACCCCGAACGAAGGGTCCTGGTAATCGTAGTTCGGCGCGTACTCCAGCCCCGCGTTCCGGCAGGTGGTGATGAACCCATCGTCCACGCCTTCGAAGATGTTGCGCCACTCGAAGTCGTTGTACTTCGGATAGCGCAGCCACTCCAGGGTGAGCTTCGAGGCGCGGGAGGAGTCGTAGCCGACCGCCAGGTCGTAGACCTGTTCCAGATACAGCAGGAACTCGTCCACGGGGCTGGTGCCACGATTGATCGAGTTGACCCCGAAGTCCGCCCCCGGCCGGTGCACCACCCGGTCCAGATCGAACACGTCATCGCCGTTGTGGAACTCGAACTCCTTGATCTGGTTGAACGACCAGTTCAACGGCAGCGGAAAGCCGAGGTTCCCGGAGAAACCCCAGGACATACCGGAGACGAACGAGTGGGCGACATATGCCTCGGCACTCGCCCTGGCGCAGACGTTCCGCGATCCGTAGACGCCGGGGATGTACTTGCTTCCCTGACTGTTGAGGGCACCCCGCACGCCGTGGAAATACGGCACGATGTTGGAGGAGATCTCCGGGTCCGTGGCGTCGTAGTCGACCGCGAAGTAGATCACCGTGCCCCGGTTGAACCCGTAGTGCTCGCCGCGCGCATGCGCCTTCAGCCCGTGCTGGTAGCCGGTGGAGTAGGTGAAGTCCTCCAGCTGGCGGGCGTTGTACTGCCAGATCGGGAAACACCGCAGGCCGGCGTCGAAGATGGCCTGCAGCTCCCCGGGTTTGATCTCCTTGTCCAGGGTGCCGCTGGGGTGCTCGTCCAGGTAACGGCCGACCGCGCGATATCCGGCCTGATACAACGCCTGCGCGCGGGAAGCGGTAATGGTGAACCGGGTGTCACACGCGTCGGCAGGCCGGTCGGGGTCACCGGTAGAGACCAGCAGCTGCGCCCAGGTCGCGAAATCACCGTTGCCGTTGGCGGGAAGGGCGGAGAATGTCTGGAATGCCCGGATGAAGTCCGCGGTGGCGGAGGTGTACTCGTCCCGGAACCCCACCCCGGAGGTGTCCGGCACGGGCTCGTTGAAGATGCATGCGGCGTGGAACAGCTGGGTGACCGGCCCGGAGGACCCCACGTACTGCGGATGCTGCCGGAGCGCGGCCTTCGTACCGGGGCCGAAGTTCCCGTTCGGGCCGGGAACGCCCATCTCGTACTGCAGCGCCTTCATCAGTGCCTGCTGCACATCCCGCGAGAAATGGCCGTCACAGGGGCCGATGAAGTAGTTCGGTTTCGTCCAGTACCGGCCGTTCAGCCACCGCTGGATCTCCAGGACCTCCTCCCGGCCGCCGCCGAGGAGGATGTAGGCGTCCATCGTCAGCAGCGCCTTGAAGATCTTCGGGGTGACCTGGCCGCCGGAGGTGCCGGACCCGCCGTCCGGCAGTCCCATGTTGCGCCGCATCTCCTTGACCGCCTCGGTCGTCACGGCCCCGTACCCGCCGTAACCGTTGGCACCCCAGTAACCCTTGCAGAACAGGGCGTGCTGAATGATCCGCACGATGTTCGAGTTCTGGTCCCAGCCGAAGCCGATGTCACCCAGTGCCTGCACCCCGGCAAGGGTGCCGGGGCCGAAGTTCGCCACCACCGGTGAGATGCCCAGTTCGTGCTGGAGCCCCATGGTGAGTGACCACATGGTGTTCCAGCCGGTACGGCCGTCCTCGGGGCACGACTGGTACCCGGCCACACCGCCGTAGGTGGCGTTCACCCACTCCTGGGCTTCGAGAACCTTTTCGTCCATGCAGGCTCGCAGACCTCTCTGCTCAGTGCGGCCGCGCGGAAACCAGGACAGCCCGAATGACGGCGCTGCCCGCGCGCCGAGCCGTATACGGTTGTGTCAACTGTGTCGACGGCGCACGTCGACGGAGCCCTGGCGGGCAGTTACCTGACGACCCCCAGATCACCCCAGTAGCCGGCCGCTCCCGCGCGACCGGGGTGAAATCATAACCACGGCACGCTGATCCCTGGTACCTCCACACGGACCATCCCCGGCGGGCCCGCGCGGACCGCGCACCGGGACGCCTCAGCGCCTGTTCCCAAACTCGCGGACGCGGTCGACTCGGCCGGGCTCGGACTCCGGAATTATCGTCATCTTCGCAGGTCATGCGCCCGGCCTCATCGCCCGCGGGCTCCGCCGCGCGAGTTCTTCCACTCGCCCTGAGCAGCGAAAGTCCAGTTCGGGAACACGCTCTCAGCCACGCGCGCCGAGCAGATGCTCCAGCGCGAGCTGGGAAAGGGTGACGAAACCGTAACCGCGCCGCGCGGCGGCCTCGGGGTCGAACTCCTCGTAGGCGGTGCGGTCGGCGCGCAGGTCGGCGACGCTCTCGCCGTCCGCGAGGGTGGGCAGGCTCAGCTCGTCCAGGCCGGAGTCCCGCCTGGCCTGCCGCACCTCGGGATCGGCGCGGAAGGCCGCGGCGCGCTCCCGCAGCAGCAGGTAGCTGCGCATGTTCGCGGCCGCCGACTGCCACACCCCGTCGATCCCCTCGGTGCGCAGCGGCTTGTAGTCGAAATGCCGCGGCCCCTCGTAACCACCGCTCTCCAGCAGGTCCACCAGGAAGAACGCGGAAAGCAGGTCGCCGTGCCCGAAGATCATGTCCTGGTCGTAACGCGGCCCGCGCTGGCCGTTGAGGTCGAGGTGGAACAGCTTGCCAGCCCACAGGGCCTGCCCGACGCCGTGCACGAAGTTCAGGCCGGCCATCTGCTCATGGCCGACCTCGGGGTTCACCCCGACCAGCTCGCCGTGCTCCAGCCGCGCGATGAAGGCCAGCGCGTGCCCGATCGTGGGCAGCAGGATGTCGCCGCGCGGCTCGTTCGGCTTCGGCTCCAGCGCCAGGCGCAGGTCATAGCCCTGGTCGAGGACGTACTGGGCGAGGGTGTCGATGCCCTCCGCGTAGCGGTCGAGCGCCGCGGGCACGTCCTTCGCCGCATCCGTCTCGGAGCCTTCCCTGCCGCCCCACAGCACATAGGTGCGCGCACCCAGCTCGGCGGCGAGATCCATATTGCGCATCACCTTGCGCAGCGCGAACCGGCGCACCGAGCGATCGTTGCTGGTCAGCCCACCGTCCTTGAAGACGGGATGACCGAAAAGGTTGGTGGTCACCATCGGCACCACCAGCCCGGTCTCCTCCAGCGCCGAGCGGAACCGCGCGATCCTGCGGTCCCGCTCGGTGTCCGCGCTGCCGAACGGGATCAGGTCGTCATCGTGGAAGGTCACACCCCAGGCACCCAGCTCGGCCAGCCGGTGCACCGCCTCCACCGCGTCGAGCGGATCCCTGGTCGGCTCGCCGAACGGATCGCTCGCCCGCCAGCCCACGGTCCACAAGCCGAAGCTGAACTTGTCCTGACGAGTGGGCTGCGCAGTCATCGTCCCTCCCGGACACCGATTCGCGAATTTGTTCAGTGATTGAACGTAGAGTCGTGTCCCGGCGACGTCAAGGCTTCGTTCGGGCGTTGAACCAATACAATCCCCCGGTGCACACTTCACCGCCCGCCGGCCAGCACACCGTGCGCAGGCACAACTGCGCGCTCGTGCTGCGCGCCATCGCCGCCTCCCCCGGCATCTCCAGGGCGGGCGTGGCGGCGCGCACCGGCCTGGCCAAGGCCACGGTTTCCAGCCTCACCGAACGGCTGACCACGGCGGGCCTCGTCGCCCCGACCGGACCGCAGTCCAGGGCGGGCCGCGGCCGCAGGGGCACGGGGCTGACCCTGTCCCCGAACGGGCCGCATGGGCTCGGCCTCGAGATCGGCGTGGACTACATCGCCGCCGGCCTCGCCGACCCGCAGGGCGAGCTGCACGCGCACCGGGTACGGCACGGTGACAACCGGCCCCGCTCCGCACGCCAGGTGCTGGCGCTGGCCGCCCGCGCCGTGCGCACGGCGCTGCGCGACGCCGGGGAACGGGGCGTTCCGGTCGGCGGTGTCGCGGTCGCGGTACCCGGGCTCGTCGACTCCGGCACCGGGCTGCTGCGGACCGCCCCGAACCTGGGCTGGCAGGAGATCGACCTCGTACGCTCCCTGCGCGAGCGCACCGAGCTGGGCACGCTGCCGATCGCGACCGGCAACGAGGCCGACTTCGCGGCCGCGGCCGAGTTCCTCAGCGGCGGCGCGGAGGGGCCGCGCGATTTCCTCCACGTGTCCGGCGAGGTGGGTATCGGCGCAGGCATCATCATCGACGGCACGGTTTTCCGTGGGGTGCACGGCCATGCCGGGGAGATCGGCCATCTGTGCGTCGATCCCGCCGGGCCACCGTGCCGGTGCGGCGCGCCCGGCTGCCTGGAACGGCTCGCCGGTCAGGAACAGATATTGCAGGATGCGGGGATCGACGGCGGCGCGGCCGAGCAGGCGATGCGGCTCCTGCTGCGCAGGCTCGAGGCCGCCGACCGCAGGGCCGTGGCCGCGGTGGAAACAGCCGGCCGCTGGCTCGGCACCGGGCTCGCCAGCGTGATCAATGCCGTGGACGTACCCGCGATCGTGCTCGGCGGCACCTACGCGACCCTGCAACCCTGGCTCGAGCCGCCGCTGCGGGCCGAGCTCGACCGCCGCGTGATCAGCGCGGCCTGGTCCCCGATCACGGTGCTCCGTTCCCGGCTCGGCTCCGAGGCCGCGGTGCGGGGCGCGGCGGCTGCTGCCGTGCAGGCCATTCTCGACGACCCGGAGCCCTATGTGGCCACCAGAGAACAGGGCACCGGCTGATCGGGCCTAACCAGCGTCTAGTGTCCTGCGCCTGAATTGGCTTGTGTAAATGTATGGTTCGGGGATGGCGCGGATCGGTCGGCCGAAGAAGGCTGAGTTGACGGTGAGCGAGGCTGATCGTCGGGAGTTGGTGCGTGGGGCGCGGGCGGCGACGTCGACGCAGGCGTATGCGTTGCGGTGTCGGATTGTGCTGGCGTGTGCGGAGCCGGGTGCGTTCAATAAGGATGTGGCTGCCGCTGTGGGGGTGTCGGTGCCGACGGTGGCCAAGTGGCGGGGTCGGTTCATCGAGCATGGCTTGGCCGGGTTGGCTGACGAGCCGCGGCCGGGGCGTCCGCCGTCGATCCTGCTGGACCAGGTCGAGGAAGTGGTTGCCTTGACTCTGGAACAGACGCCGCGCAACGCCACGCATTGGTCGCGGGCTTCGATGGCCGAGCGCACCGGGCTGTCGC
The DNA here is from genome assembly GCF_018885265.1 of Amycolatopsis aidingensis. Lineage (GTDB taxonomy): Bacteria > Actinomycetota > Actinomycetes > Mycobacteriales > Pseudonocardiaceae > Amycolatopsis > Amycolatopsis aidingensis. Next base: position 2,601,688 of record NZ_CP076538.1, on the reverse strand, counting down.
GCTCGACTGTGGGCAGGATCTGGCGGCGTTTCGACCTCAAGCCCCATGTGGTGGACGGGTTCACACTCTCGACGGATCCGCTGTTCGTGCGCAAAGTCGTGGATGTTGTCGGGCTGTATCACAATCCGCCCGAGCGGGCGGTGGTGCTGTGTGTCGACGAGAAGTCCCAGATGCAGGCGTTGGATCGGTCCCAGCCGGTCCTGCCGATGATGCCGGGCATGCCGGAGCGACGCACCCACGACTACGCTCGCCATGGCACGACCAGCCTGTTCGCGGCGTTCAACATCGCCGATGGCACGGTCATCACCGAGTTGCATCGCCGCCACCGCGCCACCGAGTTCAAGAAGTTCCTCACCAGCATCGACAAGGCGGTGCCCGCCGACCTCGACGTGCACCTGGTCTGCGACAACCTGGCCACCCACAAAACACCGATCGTCAACGAGTGGCTGGCACGGCATCCGCGCTTCCATGTGCATTTCACCCCGACCGGGTCGTCGTGGATCAACCAAGTGGAGCGCTGGTTCGGCTACCTCACCGACCAGCTCACCCGCCGCGGAGCCCACACCAGTGTGGCGGGATTGGAGAAGGACGTCCGCGACTGGATCCAGCGGTGGAACGCCGACCCCAAACCCTTCGTCTGGCGCAAGACCGCCGAAGAGATCCTCGACTCCCTCGCCCGATATCTACAACGCATTTCAGGCGCAGGACACTAGGCCGGCAGGTCGGCCGCGTAGCCGGCCACCTCCTCCTCGCCGACTTCGGCGTACCCGTCCTCGGTGACGACGGCCACCGTGGGGTACAGCCTGCGCGGGGCATCCGGGCCGCCGGTGGCGGTGTCCTCTTCGGCCGCGTCGAACAACGCCTCCACCGCGATGCGCACGGCCTCGCTCCGGTCGAGCCCGGCCCGCCAGCGCTTCTTCAGGGTCCCCTTGGCGAAGTGCCAGCCGGAGCCCGAGCCGCCGTACTCGTGTTCCTCCGACGGCGAACCCGCCACGTCGAAGGTGAAGATACGACCGACGTGCTCCAGCTTGTCCCAGCCCGCGAACACCGGCACCGCGGCGAGCCCCTGCATGGCCTGCTGCAGATTACCGCGCAGCATCACCGAAACCCGGTTGACCTTGGCCGGAAAACTCAGTTCGACGCCTTCCAGCTTCTCGTAGTGCTCGAGCTCCAGCTGAAAGAGCGACACCATTTCCTTCCCCATGGCGACCGAGCCGGCGAAAGCAATACACGAATGGCTGTCCGCGGCCTGGACCTTACGCAGGTCGCGTTGGGCGATGAGATTTCCGGTCGTCGCGCGCCGGTCACCGGCAACAACGACACCGTCCCGGTAGCGCAGTGCGAAAATGGTGGTCCCGTGCGCATACGGCAGGTCGACGGGAGCCTCGTCCGAGCGGCGCAGGGTCTGCGGCGCGTGTTCCTGCACCAACCGGAAGAACGACGAGTCACCGACCGACATCAGAGCGGGGAATGAGTACGAGGGCGGCTGCTGTGCCGGTGAGTTCACAATGCGTCCTTGTCGTTCATCTGTCTTCGTCGTCCATCACTCACGGTGTCGCCTCGCGCCGAGACTCTGGATCATCCTATCGTCGGCACGCGCCCGCACACCAGTATGCCGCAGGCCCGCCCGGTCAGGAGAGATCGGTCACCAGGGCCCGTAACGCCTGCCCCGCCTGCTCGCTCCGCAGCAGGTAGAAGTGCTCACCGGGGAACTCCCGGATGATGGGCGGCAGGCCGGTGGCGGCCGCCCACTCCTGGAGTTCCTCCGGCGCCAGGTGCGGATCGTCCCGGCCGAACCAGACATGGTAGGCGGCCGCGTTGCCTGCCCCGGCAGGCGGCGGGCGGTAGGTGTCGGCGAGATGCAGGTCTTGTCCCATCAGCGTGACGGCATGCTCCAGGGTGTCCTGGTCCTCGAACACCTCGGGTGGGCAGCCACCCCGGTCCTGTAGCTCGACGAGCAACTGCTCGCGGGTCCGCACCCGGAACGGCTCCGCGGGGTGGGTAGCCACCCTGGCGGCCACCGCGGGTGCCGGGAAGGCCGACACGACCACCGCCCGCACCCGCTCGCGTTCCCGCTCCGGCAGGCCGACCGCCAGGCTGTGCGCGATCAGCGCACCGAGGCTGTGCCCGAGGATCAGGGTCGGCCGGTCGACCGCCGCGGTGACCTCGGGGAGCAGGACCTCCAGTGCGGCGGCGAAGTCCGGCGCCGGTGGCTCGGCCGAGCGCAGCCCACGCCCCGGCAGCTCCAGCAGCACGGGCTCGCAGTCGGCCTGCAGCCGTTTCGCCAGCGGCAGCAGGGACATCGCCGAGCCGCCCGCGTGATGCAGCAGCAACACCCGCAGCCGCGCACCGGGGTTCTCCAGCACCAGCTGGCCGGCACCGAGTTTCACGAGGCCTCCATGGTGACCGGCAGCGCGGTGATGCCCTGGATGAAGTTGGACCGCAGCCGGGTGATCTCCCCGTCGAGGGCGAACCGGACCCTGCTCTGCGCCAGCCTCCGGAACAGGATGGGCAGCTCGACCTGCGCGACCACCGAGCCGATGCAGCGGTGAATGCCGACGCCATAGGCGAGATGCCGGTTCGGCGAGCGGTCCAGGCGGAACTCCTCCGGCCGGTCGAACTGCCGCTCGTCCATGTTCGCCGAGACGTTCCACAACGTCACCGGCTGGCCTGCGGTGATGACCTTGTCCCCGATGGACACGTCCCTGGTCGCGCGGCGCAGCACGTAGGCGTTGCTGGTGGCCCAGCGCAGGATCTCGTTCACCGCGGAGTCGAGCAGGTCGGGCCGGTCCAGCAGCAGCCGGTGCTGGTCCGGGTTCTCGATCAGCGCGAGCACCCCGGCCACGGCCGTGTAGGACGAGGTCTCGTTCCCGCCGACCGCCACGTTCATGCAGTTGTAGAGGATGTCCTCCTCGGGCAGACGGTGCCCGTTGACCTCCGCCTCGGCCAGCACGCTGACCAGGTCCGACCCCGGTTTGCGGCGCCGCTCGCGCAGGATATCCGCGAAGAACTCGAAGATCTCGGCCTGGATCATCGCCAGCCGGAGCCGCTCGTCCTCCGCGGTGTCCACCCAGTTGGGATCCCGGAACCCGATCATCCGGCGGGTCATGTTGATCAGGGTGTGCGCGTCCTGCTCACCGATGCCGACCATCGCGACCAGCGCACGGGCAGGCAGTTCCGGCGCGATATCGGTGGCGAAGTCGCAGCCACCGTCGGCCAGCGCACGATCGACCACGGCATTCACCCCGGCGGTGACCTCCCGCGCGACGCGGTCCACGAACTCAGGGCCGAAGACCGTGTGCATGGCATGCCGCAACATCCGGTGCCGGGGCGGGTCGGAGGCCACCAGCATCCGGTTCGCGGCCGTGTCCACCTCGCCGCTGGAGAAGGAACCACCCAGCATCGGCCCGCCGCTCGAGCTCAGACCGGAGTGATCGTTATAGGCGTCGAATATGTCCCGATAGGTGGTCAATGCCCAGAAACCGCCGCCCGCGCCGGTCGGGTGCCAGTACACCGGATCGTGCCGCCGCAGCCAGGCCAGCATCTCGTGGTGGCGGCCGTGCACGAAGGCGTCCGGATCGGTGAGGTCGATGGCCGGGGCACTCACGGTGTCACCGAACCCTTCCTGCCCCGGATCAGGGTGGCCAGCGCGCGGAGTTCGCTGTTGGCCAGCACGTCCTTGGGCTCGAGTTGCACATCCAGCTCGCGACTGATCCGGCGCTGCACCCGGAAGGCCTGCAGCGAGTTGCCGCCGAGGGAGAAGAAGTCGTCGGTGGTGCCGATCCGCTCGACCGCGAGCAGGTCCTCCCAGAGCTCGACCAGGTAGCGCTCGATCTCGTCGCCGGGGGCGACCAGGCTGTCCCGCCTGCGCAGGTGCTCGTCGGCGAGCTCCCGCAGCCGCGCGACGTCACGCTTGCCGTGGTCGTTCGCGGGAATCCCGTCCACCAGCACGAACGAGCTCGGCACCATGAACTCCGGCATCCGCTCGACGGCGTGGTCCCGCAGTTCCCGCGGGGTGACCCGGCCGTAGTGCCCCACCAGCGCCACCAGGTGCTTGTCCTGTCCCTCGCCGGTCACCAGCACGGCGACCTCACGGACCTCAGGGTGCCTGCCGAGGATCCGTTCCACCTCGCCCGGTTCCACCCGATGGCCACGGATCTTGACCTGGTCGTCGATCCGGCCGTGGTACTCGAGCACCCCGTCCTCCCGGCGCATCGCAAGGTCACCGGTGGCGTACATCCGGGAACCCGCGCCGGCAAACGGATCGGGCCGGAACCGCTCGGCGGTCAGGCCGGGCTGGTCCAGGTAGCCCCTCGTGACCCCGGATCCGCCGATGTGCAGCTCGCCAACCGTTCCGGCAGGCACCTCGCGCAGCGCGGCGTCGAGGAGGTAGATCGCGGACCCGGCCAGCTCCGTGCCGATCGGAACGGTGTCCGCGGCAAGGTCCGCCTTGGTGACCGGGTGCGCCGTGCAGGCGGTGGTGCCCTCGGTCGGGCCATAGAGGTTGTAGAACTCGCCCTGGTATCCGCTGTCCAGCAGTTCCCGGCAGGCGGCCGGGGCGAGTACGTCACCCCCGGTGTGCAGGATGCGCAGCATGCCGAAGGTGTCCCGATCTTCCCGCAGCACGTGGTTGACGGCCATGGTCGGCGCCAGCATCGCGGTGATCTGGCGTCGTTTGAGCTCCCGCCGGATGTCCCCGCCGATCAGATCCGGCATGGCGGGCAACACCACGATCTCGGCGCCGGCCGCCAGGGTGCACCAGGTCTCGAAGTGGAAGGCATCGAAGGACACGCTGGACACCTGGGCGACCCGGTCACCGGGCTCCAGCTCCGGCAGTGCCGCGTCCCCCGCGAAACTCACCAGGTTCCCGTGCTGCAGGACGACCGCTTTGGGCTCGCCGGAGGAGCCGGAGGTGAACAGCACCGCGGCGGCGTCCTCCGGCCGGGGACCGGCTTCGACTGCGACCTCCACCCGCGCGGGCTGCTGCCCGTCCCCGTCCAGCTCGATGCGTTCGACCTCGAGCGAGGCAAGCTGCCCCGCCCGCTCGGGGCTGGTGATCAGCGCGGCCGGCCTGCTCTGCGTGATGAGCTGATCCCGCCGCCCGTCCGGGTAGCGGGTGTCGGTCGGTACGTAGGCCGCACCGGCCTTCAGGATGCCCAGCATCGCCACGAACATCGGTGCGCCACGGTCGAGGTAACACACCACGCGGTCCTCCCGTCCGATACCGCGGTCGCGCAGCCGCCGGGCCAGCTCCTCGGCCCTGGCGTCCAGTTCCGCGTAGCTGTACCGGCGCGTCCCGTCATTCACCGCCGGGCGCTGCGGGTGGCGCGCCACGGTGGCGGCGAACATGCTGACCAACGTCGCCGACCCCACTCCGGGGACCGGGGCCGGGGCCAGGGTCGCGTGCTGATCGATCCACTCCCGGCACTCCGCAAGGGAACCGCTGGGACCGGCGGCCCGCCACCCGTCCGGCAGCGGTTCGCCCGCGGGCCACACGCTGACCGAACCCGCCGCGTTGGCGACGATCGAGAACTGGTCCGGATCGGATGTCATATCGACCCCCTGTGATCGAGTACTTCGCGCATTCGCTCGGCCAGCACGTCCACGTGTTCCGCGGCCAGCACGGAGTGGTGGTCACCGGGAACGCCGACCACCCTGGCGCCGCGCCGGTAGGTGCCCCGCAGGGAACGCTCGACCCGGCGCCGCACCCTTGCCGTCAACCCGGTTTTGAAGATCACCGCGGCACAGTCGATCGGCCGGGGGACGTACCGCAGCAATGCGCGCACGTTCGCCCGGTAGACCCGGACGAACTCCGCGCCCTGCCGCTGCCCGGCGAGGCCGAGCGCGTCGCCGAGATTGCCGTCCCGGCCGAGCAACCCGGCAGGCAGGGCCGTCTCGAGCTGATACCACAGGCCGCGGCCGAGGTAACCGGGTAGCGCCCCGACCGGCGCACCCCAGGTGCGGGGCACGAACCCGTCGATGCACAGCAGCGAGTCCACCCGCTCCCCGTCGGCCAGCAACCGGGCGGCCATCTCGTGCGCGACCATGGCGCCTACCGACCACCCGGCGAGCCGGTACGGTCCGTTCGGCCGGATCTCGCGCAGCAGCTCCAGGTTCGCGGCTGCCAGGTCCTCGATCCGGGTCAGTGGCACGACTCCGTCGTGCAATCCGGGCGTCTCCAGGCCGTACACCGGTTCCCGCGCACCCAGCTGCGGCACCAGATGCCGGTAGCACAGCGTGCTTCCGGCACCGGGTGCGGTGAACACCAGCGGCACGCCATCCCCGTGCTCGGCCAGCCGCACCAGGTTGGGCGGGGTGCTCGGGGAGCGCGTTTCCTGCTGCTCGCGTACCCATCGCAGCAGCACGCCGAAGGTGGGCCGGGTGGCGAAATCGGTCAGCTGCACCCGTACCCCGGTGCGCTCCCGCACCTGCCCGAGCAGGTGTACCAGGCCGAGGGACTCGCCACCCAGCCGGTAGAAGTCGTCCTCCGCCGCGGCCGAGGTCACGCCGAGGGCGTCGCACCACAGTTCGGTCAGCGTGTCCACCAGTGCGTCCGGCTGCCCGGCAGGGGTGGTCTCCGGTGGGCCGGAGTTCCGCGGCGCGGGGGGCGCGGTGGGCTCCCGGTGCACGATGACCGGTTCGGCCCCCGTGGCCTGCCTGGCGACGTCGGCGGCCGGGTCGCCAAGGCCGTCCCGGTCGGCGAGGGTGGCCACCAGCACGGCGTGCTCCGCCCCCGCCGGGCCGGTATCGGGTTGCGGCGCGAAGCCGGCCTCGGTCAACGCCCGGTGCCAGCCGGTGAGAGCCAGTTCCGGGGAGGACCCGCGCAGGTGGTCTTCGGCGTTCCACCAGCCGGGCGCCAGGCCCCACACCAGGTGGGTCCAGGACTCGGCCCTGGTCAGCTCGATCAGGCAGAGCGTTCCGTTCTCCCGCAGCAACCGGCGCAGGTTGCCCAGCGCGGCCGGTACCGAAGGAGCCACATGCACCACGTTGTAGCCGAGGATCAGGTCATAGCTGCCGGGGATCAGGCCCTGCTGGACCGGATCCGCCGTGATGTCGAAGGTCCTGGCACGCACCCCGCGTTCACCCCGCTCGGCCGCCCGGCGCCGCAGCTGGGCCACCAGCATCGGGCTGACCTCGGTGACGTCGTAGGTCACCTGGTCCCGGCCGGCCCAGGCGTCCAGCAGGGGCCAGGTGAGCCCGCCCCGGCCTGCGCCGATCTCCAGCACGCGCAACGGCTCACCGCCCCGGCGTTCGTACCAGGCCGGAATCGACCGCCGCACCGCCTCCAGGCAGTGTCCGCTGCCGCCGAGCGGCACGGCGTTGTCCCGCAGACAGCGGCTGAGCAGGTCGTCCGAACCGTCCGGGTAGAGCACCGAAACCGGCTCGACCCGGCCTGCGAACACGTCGGGGTAATGGGCCGCGCAGTGCCGCAGCAGTTCCCGCAGGCCGGCCACCTCGTCGAGTTCCCCTGCCCTGGCCAGTGCCGCCGCCACCCGCGCGCCGAGGTCGGCAACCGGGCGATCCTCGCCGGTCAGCCAGCCACGCGCGCGCAGGAGGTCCAGCAGGAACCCGGCCAGCCTCGGCAGGCGACCGTCCGCGGTCAGCGCGGCCACGCCCGAGTCCAGCACCACCTGGCCTGCCAGGCCTGCGGAGAACTCGCGCAGCGCGTCGGTCAGGTCCGGCCGGTCGGCCACCGTGCGCTCGGCCCGCTCCGGCCAGATCACCGGGTCCGCCAGTGGTTTTGCCGTGCTGGGCGCGTGCGAACCGACCACGGTGGCGCCGCCGTCCACCAGTTCCTCGGCGAGGGCGGCCACCCTGGCCGGCTGGTCCCCGACCACCACCATGCCGGCCTGCGCCGCGGGGCGTTGCCCACCCGCCTGCGCCTGCCGCTCCGGGATCGGCTCGGAGTCCAGCGGAACCGGTGGGAGCCAGCAGCGCACCGGCGGTTCCTCGAACAACGCGGCCCAGTCGAGTGGGAGTCCTGCCTCCCACAGCCTGCCCAGCGCGCCCAGCAGGGCGTCCCGCCGGGGTTCTGCCTGCCTGCCGATGAACGGGACGGCGAGGCCGGACTCGCTCCACCGCTCGTGCCGCCGCAGCCCGCCGGTCATCGTCTGCCCCGGTCCGAGTTCGATCAGCACCTCACACCCCTGGCCGAGTACGGTGGCCATGCCCTCGGTGAGGCGTACCGGCGAGCACAGGTGCTCGGACCAGTAGCCGGGGTCGGCAAGACGGTCCGGTTCGGCAAGACGGCCGGTCAGGTTGGACACCACCGGAAGTTCGGCGCGCCCGGCCGGGAGCCGGGCCAGCACCGCGCGCAGACCATCGGTCGCCGGTCGCATCCGCTCGGTGTGGAACGGCCGGTCGGCGTCGATCACCCTGGCCTCGATCCCGGCATCGGCCAGCTCGGCGTGCAGGCGGTGCACCCGCTCGGTGCTGCCGGCCAGCACCACCTGCCCCGGCCCCTCGGTGGCCACCTCCAGCCCGTGCCGCGGCGGCAGGTCCTCCGGTGCGGCGTAGACGGCGAGCATCCCGCCAGGTGGCCCGGCTCGCATGGCCAGGGCGCGTTCGCCGACCACCTCGAGCCCCGCGGCCAGATCCCAGACCCCGGCCAGCGCCGCGGCCACGTACTCGCCCGCGCTGTGCCCCAGCATCGCCGCCGGGCGGATGCCCCAGGCGAGCAGTTGCCGCCCGAGGGCGTAGCCGACCGAGAACAGGCCGACCTGCTGGGTGAAGCTGTCCGCCAGCTGCTCGGCCGGGGCGCGAGCGGCCAGCGCGGCGTGCAGGTCCAGCCCCCACTTCCCGGCCACCACCCTGGCCGCCTGGTCGAACAGCTCACGAAACACCGGCAGGGACTCGTAGCAGGCCTCGATCGCCCCCGGGTAGAGCGCGCCCTGGCCGGGGAACAGGAACCCGACGCGGGTCCTGGCCGCTGGCACGGCATCGGCCGGTTCCCGCAACGACGCCACGGCCCGATCGAGGTCCTCGGCAGGCACCGCGGTTCGGAAGGGCAACGCGGGCCTGCCCGCGGCGAGGGTCCACGCAACCGCGACCGGATCCGGCGCAGGCCGCTCGGTGAGCCGGTCGGCCAGTTCGGTACGCGCCTTGCGCAGCGCGCCGGCGGACGGCGCGGAAAGGCAGAACAGCTTCGGGCCGCGCGGGGACCCCGCCGCTCGCCGTGGTGGCCCCTCCAGGACGGCGTGCGCGTTGGTGCCACCGATACCGAAGGAGCTCACCGCCGCCAGCGCCGGCATGTCCTCCGGCAGCGGCTCGTTCTCGGTGACCACCCGGAACGGAGAGGACTCCAGTTCCAGTTTCGGGTTGGGTCGCCGGAAGTGCAGGCTGGGAACCAGTTCCCGGTGCTCGAGGCTGAGCGCGGCCTTGAGCAGCCCGGCGATCCCTGCGGCCGCCCCGGTGTGGCCGATGTTGCTCTTCACCGAGCCAAGCCCGCAGTAACCGACCCGGTCGGTCGCGTACCGGAACGCCGAGGTCAGCGCGGCCACCTCCACCGGATCGCCGAGCTGCGTCGCGGTCCCATGTGCCTCCACATAGGACAGGTCAGCCGGGTCAACGTCCGCCTGCGCCAGCGCCAGCCTGATCACGTCCCGCTGACCGGTCAGCGAGGGTGCGGTGTAGCCGATCTTCTCGCCGCCATCGTTGTTCAGCGCGGAACCCCGCAGCACCGCCATGATCCGGTCGCCGTCGGCGAGCGCGTCCTCGAGCCTGCGCAGCAGCACCACACCAGCCCCGTTGCTGGACACCGTGCCGGTGGAGTCCGCGTCGAAGGTCCGGCACCGGCCGTCCACGGACAGGATGTGGTCCTCCTGGTAGCGGTATCCGGTTTCCTGCGGAAGCCACAGGGTCACCCCGCCGGCCAGCGCGGCGTCGCACTCGTGGTTCAGCAGGCTCTGGCAGGCCTGGTGCACGGCGACCAGCGAGGTGGAGCACGCCGTCTGCACGCTGATCGCCGGGCCGCGCAACTTCAGCTTGTACGCCACCCTGGTGGCGAGGAAGTCCTTCTCCGCACCGATCAGCCCTTCCATCGTCTCCGGCGCCGACCGGGATCCCGTGGTGGAAAGGTCGCATCCGGCGAACACGCCGATCCAGCCGGGGAACCGCTCGGGATCCAGCCCGGCCTCGGTGAACGCAGCCCAGCAGACCTCGAGGAACACCCGCTGCTGCGGGTCGATCAGCCGCGCCTCGGCAAGGCTGTAACCGAAGAACCGCCAGTCGAAGTGCTCCGCGGCGGCCAGTACCCCGCGGGCAGGCACGTAGCCGGGGTGCTCGATCTCCGCAGCCGGTACGCCCGCCGCGCGCAGCCTGTCCGGGTCGAACCGGCTGATGGTGTCGGCTCCGGCCTGCAGGTTGCGCCAGAACTCCGCCACGTTCGAGGCACCGGGCATCCGTGCTCCGGCACCGACGATGGCAATCGCTTCGGTACTCATCGCCCGCGCGCCGCCCTCGATCGCCGGGCGCGGGCCAGGATCGGGTCCGGCTCACCGGCCCCGGTCCCGGTCCCGTTGGCAGGCTCGTCGACGGAGTCGACCCAGCGGGCGAGCCCGCGAATGGTGGGGAACTCGAACAGCCGGTGGATCGGAACGGGGTTCGCCAGCCTCGCCTCCAGCCTGGAGTGCAATGTGGACAGCAGCAACGAGTTCCCGCCGAGATCGAAGAAGTTGTCCTCAACACCGATCTCGTCCAGCCGCAGGACCTCGGCCCAGACCCCGGCGATGGTGTGCTCGGTTTCGGTCTCCGGGCCGCGCAGGTCGCCTCGTTGCCGGACGAGGTCGGCACGGCCCGCCTTGGGCAGAGCCGAGGTCTCCAGCTTGCCGTGCACCGAGGTGGGGATCTCGTCCAGCCAGACGATCGCGTCCGGGACCATGAACGGTGGCAGCCATTCCGCGAGGCGAGTGATCACCGATCCGGTGTCCCGTTCGGCGCCCGCGGCCGGGACCAGGTAGCCGACCAGCGCAGGTACCGAATCCGGAAAACCGGCGACGAGTGCCTGCCGCACCAGCGGATCCCGCTGCAATGCCACCTCGATCTCGTGCGGCTCGATCCGGTACCCGCGGATCTTGAACTGGCGATCCACCCTGCCGAGGAACTCCAGCCGGCCATCGGGGTTCCACCGGCCGAGATCCCCGGTCCGGTACCACGGGCCCGGCAGGAACCGCTCCTCGGTCGCCTCCGGCCTGCGCCAGTAACCGTCCGCGACGGCCACCCCGCCGAGCAGGATCTCGCCGGGCAGGCCGACCGGGACCCGCTTGCCCTCGCTATCCACAATGGATACCGAGGTTCCCTGGATCGGCCTGCCGACGTCGTTCACCGGCAAGGTGTTGTCGGTTCCGATCAGCAGCACCGATCCGACCACGGTGTTCTCGCTCGGCCCGTACGCGTTGCAGACCCGGTAGCAGGCGTCCGCGGGCAGCCGGGTGGTGAACGTGGTGCCGCCGATCGTCAGCCAGCGCAGGGTACGTGGCTGCCGCTCCCCCGCCACCAGCACCTCGGCCAGCGGGGTCGGCATGAAGCACATGGTGATCCGGTTGTGGTCCAGCCAGTCGACGACCTCCGGCACCACGATCGGCCGTTCGTAGGGCAGCACGCAGGCACCGGCAACCAGGTACGGCCACAGTTCCCATTGGGCGCCGTCGAAACCCACGCTGGCGAGCAGGCTGGCCCGGTCGTGCTCGGTCACTCCCAGGGTGTCCACGTGCCAGCGGGCGAGTTGCGCGATCCCGCGATGCCGCCAGACCGACCCCTTCGGCTGCCCGGTGGTGCCCGAGGTGTAGATCACGCAGGCATGGTCGTCCGGCTCCGGCAGCCCGGGCAGCTCCGCCGCGGCGTCCCCGGCCGCCGCCCGCTCCCCTGGGTCGACGACGGGGACCTCGCCACCGGCCGCCAGCTCGGCCAGCTCCGGGTGGTCGGTCACCGCGGCCACGGCGACCAGATCGTCGAGCATGAACCTGATCCGATCCGCCGGGTAACCCGGGTCGATCGGGCAGAAGGCGAATCCGGCCCGCCAGGCGGCGAGCTGGCTCACCACCAGGGACTCCCCGCGGTCCAGCAGCATGGCCACGACCGGGGTACCCGCGCCGCCTGTCCTTGCGGCGGCGCGCAACCGGTGTGCCATGGCCGTCACCCGCCGGTCGAGCTCGGCATAGCTGAGCTCCCCGGTCGACGAGCTGATCGCGGGCCGGTCCGGGCCCTGCAGCAGGCGCCGCCCGATCATCGCGGGCACCGAGTCGGGTTCGGCGGCGGCCGGACCGGACTCCAGCAACAGCAGCCGGTCGAGCTCATCTGGCGCCATCAGGTCCACCGTGGCCAGTGGCACGTCGAGCACCTCGGGCAGGGCGGCAAGCAACCGGCCGAACAGGGTGGCGAGCTGCCGGGCATCGGCCGCACCGATCCGGTCGCCCCGGTAGGACAGCATCGCGCCGATTTCGCCATCGGACTCGGTGACCGTGAGGGTGAGCCCGAACTTGGTGTCGTACTCCCACTGCGCGTCCACGGTGAACGGGTCCAGCTCCGCGGTACCGAGCCTGCCCTTGGTTCCCGACCCGGTGTTCACGTTCAGCATCACGTCCGCGTACGGGGTCCAGCCGGGCCTGCGGGCGGGGTTGAGGTGCTCGACCACCGACTCGAAGGGAGTCAGCCGGTGCTCCAGCGCGCCGAGGACCCGCTCCCGCACGGTGCTGAGCAGGTCGCCGACCGTGCCACCGGCCGGCTGCTCGGAACGCAGCACCACGGTGTTCAGACAGGGCCCGATCAGGCGTTCCCGCCCGGTGGCCTCCCGGTTGTCCACCGGGACACCGATGGTCACATCGTCGGCGCCGGTGAACCGGTGCAGTACCCCGGTGAGCGCGGTGGCCGCGGCCATGAACCAGGAGACGCCCGCCCCGGTCTGCAACTCGGCCAGCCTGCGGGAAAGGCCCGCGGGCAACGGAACGCGCACGGCCCCCGAGGGGCCGGCCTCGGCGGGCGCGGGGAGTGGCAGGTATGCCGCTGCCCCGTGCAGGGTGCGTGCCCAGTAGTCCAGCTCGGCCGGGAACTCCGTTCGCTGCCTCGCGGCCTGTTGCGCGGCCACGAACTGCCGGTACTGAGCGGGTGCCGGAATGTCCTTTTCGGACTCGTATTGTGCGCGCAGTTCCTCGAGCAGCACCGGCGCGGAGCCGAGGTCCCAGGCCAGGTGGTGGACCAGGATCGCGAACACCCGCTGCCCGCCTGCGGAGACCAGGCCGCACCGCAACGGTCGCCCGGAGGCCGGATCGATCGGCGTGGCCAGCTGATCGCGCAGCCAGCCGTCCAGATCGGGAACGGCCTCCTCGACCAGCGCCGGTTGCCACGGTTCGCCGACCCGCTGACGCAGGGTGCCGTCGACCACCTCGAACCTGGTCCGCAGGATCTCGTGCCTGCGCACCACCGCGGCCAGCGCTCCGGCGAGCCGGTCGGTGTCCAGCGTGCCGGACACCCGCCACAGCAACGGTACGACATACCGGTGCGCTTCCGGCTCGACCCGCTGGGCGAGGAAGATCCGTTCCTGGAAGCTGGATGCTGGCAGCTCGACGGGTTCGGCCGTGCCTGGTTCGCCGTCCCGCGTCCCGGCATCCGCCGGGGTCTCCGCGGTTGCGGCGAGTGCGTCGATGGCATCGGCGAGATCCTGCAGGCGCGGATGCTCGAACAGCAGCCGGATCGGTAGCGCGACCCCCACCCGCTCGGAAAGGGTGGCCAGCAGCTTGGCCGCGAGCAGCGAGTGCCCGCCGAGCTCGAAGAACGAGGACCGCGCGGTCAACCCGGTCACGCCGAGCAGCTCGGCCCATGCCTCGGCCACGGCGAGCGCGGTGGGACCGGATGGCTCGTCCCGGTCGGCCTCGGCCTGCTGCGGGGCGGCCCGCTCCGCCAGCCGGGCGAGTGCCTTCCGGTCGGGCTTCCCGTTGCTGGTCAACGGGATCCTGCTGAGCAGGTGATACCGGGCCGGCACAAGGTACCCGGGCAGCCTTGCCACGAGGTGTGCTCTGAGCTCGCCCTCGGTGACCTGGGCTGCCGTCTCGACGAACGCGACCAGCACGCCCGCGGAGCCGCCGAGCAGCGACACCACGGCCTGCCCGACGGCGGAATGCTGGGTGAGGCAGGACTCGATCTCCCCGAGCTCAACCCGGTAGCCACGGATCTTGACCTGGGAATCGGCCCTGCCGCAGATCTCGAGGCTGCCGTCCGGCCACCACCGGCCCAGGTCCCCGCTGCGGAACAGCAGGTCGGCCTCGCCGGGAGCGGCGAAGGGGTTCGGCACGAACCGCTCGGCGGTGAGCGCGGGCCTGCGCAGGTAGCCGTCAGCGACCCCGGGACCGCCGACGTAGACCTCGCCGACGGCGCCGGTCGGCAGCAGCCTGCGCCCGGTGCGCCGGTCCAGCACGTAGATCCGGGTCGTCGGGATCGGGCCACCGACGAGGCTGGTCCCGCCTGCCAGCTCCGCCGCGGTGATCCGGTGCGCGGTGGCATGCACGGTCACCTCGGTGATGCCGTACATGTTGACCAGCGCGACCTGTGGATGCGCGGCGGCCCAGTCCGCGATCCGCGCGGGGTCGAGCCGGTCCCCACCGAAGATCACGTACCGCAGGTCGAGCTCGCCCGCCACGGCCGGGAGACCCACCAGCTGGGCGAAGGCGCCGGGGGTCTGGTTCAGCACAGTGACCCGCTCGCGCACCAGCAGCTCGGCGAACCGCTCGGCATCCCGCGCCTGCTCGGCGTGCACCACCACCAGCCGTCCCCCGGTGGAAAGGCAGCCGAACAGCTCCCATACCGAGAAGTCGAAGTGGTAGGAGTGGAACAGGGTCCACACGTCGGCAGGGCCGAAGTCGAACCCGACGTCCTCCGGAGCCAGCAACCGGACCACGTTGCGGTGGCTGATCACCACACCCTTGGGTCGGCCCGTGGTACCCGAGGTGTAGATGCAGTACGCCGCGGAGTCCGGGTTGACCTCCGGCAGCGGCTGGGGTGGATATCCGGTCAACTCGTCGAGGGGCAGCGTGTGCACGCTGTCCAGTTCCAGTTCGTCCGCCGCTCCCCGCGCGCCGCCGACCAGCACGTCCACCCTGGCGTCGGCGAGCACGAACTGCTTGCGCTCCAGCGGCAGGTCCACGTCCACGGGCAGGTAGCCCGCGCCGGCCAGCAGCACCGCGAGGATCGCCGTCACCTGCCCGGTTCCCCGGCCAAGGTGCAGGCCGACCAGGTCGCCCGGCCGTACCCCGGCGGCCACCAGGCCGTGTGCCAGCTCCTCGGCTGAGCTGATCAGTTCGCGATAGCTCAGCCGGGTGTCGCCGTCGGTCACCGCGGTCGCGTCCGGTGCACGGCGGGCCTGCCGGAGCAGCAGTTCGGTCAGCGTGATCTCCGGATAGCCACTCGCGGTGTCATTCCATTCCCGCAGTTGCCGCCGCCGCTCGTCCTCGGTTGCCGGGTCCAGCGCACCGAGCGTCACCTCCGGATCGGCCGTGGCCTGAGCCAGCAAACGTCCGAAATGGACATCGAACTCGACGAATCGGGAGCGGTCGAAGTACTCCGCGTTGAACACCAGGCGGCCTTCCTGGCGTCCGTCCCGTGGCCGCAGGGCGAGGTGCAGGTCGTACTTGCCTGCACCGGAACCGAGCAGGGCCTGCCCCGCGCTCAGCCCGCCGTCCTGCTCGGCATCGAGGTAGCTGAACAGCACGTCGAACAGGGCCGTCCGGCTCATGTCCTTGCCGGGATCCAGCACCCGGACGAGGTCGTCGAAGGGTACGGCGTCGTGCCGCCGGGCGAAGTCCAGCTCGGCCTCGGCCTGCCGAAGCAGGTCGAGGAAGGGCGTGGCCGTCCCGGTGCGCAGCCTGATCGGAACCAATGTGGACAGTGGTCCGACGGCACCGGCGTTGCTCTCGTTCCGCGCAGGCTGGGTGGTGCCGATGACCAGCTCGTCCTGGCCGGAGTACCAGGACAGCAGCGCGCCGAAGGTGGAGAGCAGCACGGCGGCCGTGCTCACACCCGCGGCCGCCGCCAGCGTCTCGAGCTCGGTCGGCGGCGGGGAGGTGAGGTCGACCGCGTCCTCACGGTAGACGTGCACGGCGTCCCGGCGCCTGCTCTCCGGCAGCCGTAGCGGTTCGATCTCCCCGCTCAGCCGGTGCGCCACCGCCGCGAGGTCGTGCGCGACGCGGTCCCGGTCCACCTCCACCACGGGCGGTGCAGGCACGGTCTCCCCGATGAGTCGCGCCGCGAGCAGCCGCAACGAGGCCCGGTCCACGACGGCCTGGTGCCCGACAAGCACCAACCAGGCCGAACCGTCCACTCGTGTTTGTACGGCCACCCTGACCAGCAGGTCCTTGCCGAGATCGAAGGGCAGATCGAGCCAGCGGCGCAGCCGCTCCGGCAGCTCGGCGCCTTCGGCAGGCTCGGCGAACCAGGTCACCTCACCCCGCCGCGGGGCGTGCACCTGCTGCTCGAATCCCCGTTCGGTGAACACCAGGTTGGTACGCAGCACGGGGTGGTCGGCCAGCGCCGCGGTGAACTCCTCGGCGAGCCGGTCCGCGGCAGGCACCGACGACAGCAACCGCACCAGCGGAAGGTTGTGATACACCGGCGCGCCTGGGTAGACCACGCCGTTCTCGAACCGATCGACGAAACCCATCCGCTCCTGGTGCGGGGTGGCCGGTGGGTGCTCCCCCGCGGGTTGCACCGGGTGCAGGCGGTCCAGCATCGCGCGACCGGTGAGCACGAACCCCCGGGCGGCCGCCCGCCCGGCCGGCACCGCAGGGCCGATCCCGCGATCGGGATCGGTCACCAGTTCGTCCAGGACGGCGAGGTAGTCCTCGGCCAGCAGGTCCAGCGCGCTCAGGCCGAGCTCGCCTGCCGTGTCCTTCCACTGCATGGTGAACCCGTCGCGGTCCTCCCGCACCATGGTCTGCAACCGGTACCCGGCGACGTCGTGCGGCGGCAGCAGGGAAAGCGAGCAGTCCTCGTCCAGCGCGTGGTCGAAGACGTCGACGTCGCCGCGGGCACTGGAGTTCCAGTACTGGAAGATGGTGGTACCCACCACCGCTTCGGCCGGACCGTGCGCACCGGTGGAGCGCAGGATCGCCGGCTGGGGCAGATCCGCGAAACGGAGGCAACGGCGGATGTCCGCGCCGATGCGCTGCGCGGCCGAGGCATAGGTGTCGGAGTCGTCGAGGCGCTGCCGGATCGGTACCGCGTTGGAGAAGAAGCCGACCGCCTCCCGCAGCCCGGGACGGCCGCGCCGACCGTGCGTGGGCATGGAAACGACGAGGTCGTCCCGCCCGGTATGCCGGCGCAGCAACACGAGGTAAGCCGCGTACAGCACGACGGTCGAGGTCAACGCCAGTTGTTTGGCCACTGTCCGCACCCGCTGCACGAGCTCCCGGTCGAGCTCGACGGTACGCATCTGGAACTCCCCGGCCGGATCGGGTCCGGCCGGCAGGGTCAGCTCGGGCAGTTCGGCGAGATCCGTGCCGAGGTGCTCCCGCCAGAACTCACGGTGCCCCGCGCCCGCATCGCCCTCGGCCAGCTCGTGCTGCCGCAGGTTGAACTCGCGGATGTCGTCGAGGTCCGCAGGCGGCGGCAGCGGAACACCCCGGTAGGCCTCGGCGAGGACGGGCAGCAGGTTCAGCAGGGACATTCCGTCGTACACCAGGTGTGCCACGCTGATCAGCAGCACGGTCTCGCCGCCCGCGTGCAGCAACTCGAACCGGCTCGGCGGGCCCTGCTCCAGGTCGAAGGGCACCCTGGCGGCGGTGCGCACGGCCTGCTCCATGGGTTCGTCGAACACGCGCTCCCGCAGCCGCAACCGCGGCTGCCCCGCCCAGGACAACACCGGCCCCTCGGGAGCGGGCCGCACAACCCCGCGTAGCAACGGGAACCGTTCGCCGAGTGCCGCGACCGCGCGGTCCAACCGGGCCGGGTCGACGGTGCCCCGGACCGCGAACGGCGTGACGATCATGTTCTGGTACGCCGCGCGATCGAGCTGCCAGGACACCCACAGGGCCTGCTGGGTGACCGAGAGCGGGATCTGGATGATCTCCGTCAACTCCGCACCTCCCCGTCCGGATCGATCAGGTCATCGCCGAGCACGCCGAAGCCCCCGCGGCTCATCCAGGTGGCGGCCACCGCGGCGTGGTCGGCCGTGTCCTGCCCCGGTACCTCGCCCTCGGCGAGTTCGGTCCAGTACCCGTCCAGCCGGACCCGCGCCGCACTGCAGGCGACATCGGCCAGCCGCTGGGTGTCCTCGGCCTCCGCGCCCCCTGTGGACGCCGCCCTGGCCAGCACCAGCGCCGAGGTGGCCAGCTCGTCCAGAATCCGGTTCAGCACCACCAGCCGCTGCTGCCTGTCTGCCAGTTCCTGCCGGGAATGCTTGCGGCTCAACGCCAGCGCCGTACGCGCGAACCGCATGGACTGGCGAGCCACCTCGGCGAGGTGTTCCTGGTTCCGCGGGTGCAGGGCGGTGTCGGCGCACCAGGACACATCCGGCTCGCCCGACTCGATCTCGGCCAGGTTGTCCGGCTCCGGGTAGTAGTGGGCGAAGGTGGACACCTGGGAAGCCCAGTAGTCGAGCAGGAAGTCCACCCCGCCGGAGATCCGGAAGCCGCGAGCGTCCCGGTAGGCACGCTCCAGTGGCAGCGGGGGCGCGCCCCGGGCCGCCTTGCTGTCCGCGGTCTCGAACCCCTCGCCCGCCAGCAGGGACATCGTCCGGTCCAGCACCCGCCAGCAGGTGACCGAGGTGATGTTCTTGGCAGCCATCTGCTCGGGCAACCGGTTGACCGCTTCCGGTGTATCGGCGAGGCACCAGCGCACCAGGGTGTCCATGACGAAGGTGTCCGCGACGTTGTCCGCGATCAGTCGCCTGGTCAGTTCGTACTCGGCCAGCGGGCGCCCGTCGATGACCCTCGGCTCGGCGAACTCGCGCGCCCAGTGCACACACCGGCGGGCGAGGGCGAGGGAAGGAGCGGCGATCAGGTACATCCGGCCGGTGATGACCAACTGCATCAGGGTGGGCGTCAGCCTGTTGCCGGTGTCCGGAGCTTCCAGGAGCATGTGCTCGGCGGGTACCCGCACCTCGGCGAAGTCCAGCGCGGCGATCGGGAAACCGCGCAGGCCCATGAACTCGTGCGTGGACCGGACCCGGAACCCGGGACTGGTGGTGTCCACGAGGAACAACCGGCGGGTACCGGTGTCACCGTCCGGCACGGTCGCCGAGACGATCAACGTGTGCGCAACCGGCCCGTTGCCGATGTGTATCTTCTCGCCGCTCAGCAGGTAGGCGGAACCATCGTCAACCGGCGTCGCAACCGTGTCCCTGCCCTGGTTGGCCGCACCGCTGGGCTCGGTGTCCGCCGAGCCGGAGAGCACCCCGTCGGTCACCAGTTCCAGCAGGTACGACCGCAACGGGCCCGCGTCCACCGCGGGCAGCAGCGCGCCGACCCCGATCGCCGCCTGCACCGCCATGACCTGGGCGACCGGAACCGACCACCCCGCGGCGGCGTGCACCACGCGGAACACGTTGTGCGGGGACAGGCCGCGCCCGCCCGATTCCGGCGGTGTGGCCAGCGCAAGCCAGCCACCCTCGCCGAGCCGTTCGAGCAGCCCGTCCGGCAGCCGCCGCTCGCGGTCGATCCGTTCCGCGTCGACCTGCCCGGTGAGCAGGTCGGACAGTTCGGAAATGGCGCGGTCACCTGCCCGGCGGTCCGCATCGTCCTGCACCGGAAACGGGCAGATCAAATCCCAGGCCAGCCGCCCCACGGCCAGCTCTTCAACAAAACTTCGAATTCCAGAAATATTTAGTGCGCTCTTCGACTGAGACCCCACAGCACCCATGTCTCTGATTCGTTGGCGTTGGAAGGTTGAGAACCCGACAGCGCGCTCCCCCATTACTATTCGGCAGCGTACCAACGGGGCCAGGACGACGTCGATATGCCAAATGGGCTAACCGGCACCAGCGGCGGAGGTGACGTGAACCCACTGGCGCTCAAACGAGTACGCCACCCCCGCTCGACCGGGCAATTACGGGGCGTCGGTAGAAATCGACAGCGCGTGACGGAATTCGTTTCGCGGATCCCAGCGCGCTTTCACTCGCTGGAGTCGCGGGTAATTGTCCTTGTAGTACAGAGTGGTCCAGTGCACGCCGGAGGTGTTCTGCTCCGGATCGGCGAGGTCGCGGTCGGGATACCCCATGTAGGCGCCGTCACGCGGGTCCGGGACACCCCCGGTGTCGGCGTAGACGGCACGGTACAGATCGCGAATCCAGGCGTCGTGCTGCGCGTCCTGCGCCGGGTCCGCCCATGCCGCCACGTAGGTCAGCTTGATGATCGCGTCCCTGGTGGCGCTGGCGGTGGCCGCCGGGGCCACCGCGTTGATCCGGCCACCGTAGGTGGACAGGCCGACGGTGCCGAGTAGCAGATCACCGGGCTGGTCGGCGATCAGCTTCCGGTAGATGGTCGCGGCCTGCCGGTCGGTGAACCGGTTGCGCAGGTACGCCGACTTGATCTTGAATCGGAACAGCTCGGTGTCGTCCGGTCCGCCCAGCGCGGTCTCCAGCCACGGTGCCCAGGTGCGGACCAGCTTGCTCGGCGGGGCTACGCCCTCGCTCACGGTCGCGATGTAGTCGTCGAGCAACCGCTCCGCGTCGGGCCCGTAGACCTGCCCCACCAGGGTGTGCCTGCCCTCGGCGCGGCGATGGAAGATGAGCTCCGCGTACAGCGGCGCGGTGGGCGTGCCGGGCGCGGTGTTGCGCTCGCACCACCTGCCATGGTTCTCCATCAGGCGAGTGAACTTCTGTTCGTCCATGCCCTCCCAGGACCACTCGCCACTGAAGTCCAGCACGGCGGCGGGTGGCCTCGGCAGCAACTTCTCCGGCTCGTTGCTGCTGACCCCGGGTGTGCGCAGCCAGTACCTGGTGACCACCCCGAAGTTGCCGCCTCCGCCGCCGGTGTGTGCCCACCACAGGTCATGATGCGGATCCGCCGGATCCCGGGTCGCGACCACGGCTCTGGCGCGGCCTGCCCGATCCACCACGACCACCTCGACGGCGTACAGGTGATCCACCGAAAGGCCGTAGGTCCTGGACAGGACGCCGTAGCCGCCTACGGACACGTGGCCGCCCACGCCGACGCCAGGACACCAGCCCGACGGCAGGGTCACGCCCCAGCCGAGGAACAGCCGCCGGTACACCTCGCCGAGGATGGCACCGCCCTCGGCGACGAAGGCGTGACACGAACGATCGAAGTAGACATCGGTCATCCCGGAAAGATCGATGACCACCTCGATCGCCGGGTCGTCGACGAAGTTCTCCAGACAGTGCCCTCCGCCGCGCACGGCGATGCGCTTGCCCGAGTCGACGGCATCCTGGACGGCCCGGACGACCTGCTCGGTCGAACCGACGACGCGCACGTAGTCGGGGGTGCCGATATACCGTTTGTTGTTACCACGGCGCACCAGGTCCTGGTACTGTAGATCCGCCGGTTTGACCGTGACCGGGCCGAGCGGGGGATCACATTCCGTTACCGATTCTCCCGCCGCGGCCACCCCGGAGCCGAACGTATTGCCTGCCGCCAATCCGGCGGCCGTGAAAGCCGTGTTTCGCAGAATGCTTCTGCGGTTGTGCTCTGGCATCGCTTGAACCTTCCCCTTAGATTTCAGCGTGCACCTCGAACACGGCGATGCTAACAGCGAACATCGGATTTGACACGCTTCTTTCTCCGCGGACCTCGCTCCCGAGCGGCCCACCAGCACCGGGCAGGAACCTGCTATCCTGCGCGGAGAAAGGTCCACATTAGAAGAATCGCAAATAGACAATACACAAAGGACGGATAGTGCCCGTTATCAGTGTGGTCACTCCGGTGCACGCCGCGAGCGTGCCGTACCTGCACGAGACCTACGCGTCATTGGCGGCGCAGCAGCTACCGGCGGGGTGGGAGTGGCAGTGGATCGTCCAGGAAGACGGGCAGGACGGCGTCATCGGGGGCACCCTGCCCGCGGACGACCGGATCAGCCAGGGCTCCGGCCGCAGGGGCGGCCCCGGCCCCACCCGTACGCTGGCGCTTTCCCGGGCCCGCGGTGAGCTGGTCAAGGCGCTGGACGCGGACGACCTGCTGCTCCCCGACGCGCTCGCCAGGGACATCACGGCGCTCGCGGACCCCCGGTTCGGCTGGACCACCTGCAGCGTGCTGGACCTGTTCCCGGACGGGTCAACGGCACGGTTCGCGGACGATCCGCCGGAGGGCGTCCTGGAGCGAGGATCTGTGCTGCGGTACTGGATCGAGCACGAGTTCGGGCTGCCGGTCGTTCCGGGAACCCTGTGCATCCGGCGGGCCCTGTTACTGGCGCTCGGCGGTTGGATGGCCCTTCCCGCATCGGAGGACACCGGGCTCGTCCTCGCCGCGAACGCCGTGGCCGACGGCTACTTCCTCGCCACCCCTGGCATGTACTACCGGAAGTGGCCTGGTCAGGTGACCCAGCATGCCGCCCACCACGACCCGATCGAGCGCGCTGCCCGCACCAGCGTCATCCGGGCGCGGGCCGAGGCGTTGCTGGCATACCCTCCCGGCCGAGCAGGTACCTGAACGTGGCGTTCGAGACGTCAGACGACCCAAAAGTGCCGTTCGCGGCGGTGAGCGTCCGGAAGGCCACGTTCAGGGCATTCCCGGCTGGGTGGCCCCGTGGCGGCGGCACCAGCAGGCCGAGGCGAATGGAAGTACGTGCGCGGAAGGCGTCAGGCGGCGGACCCCGCCGGCACGTCGGAGCAGCTCACCAGCAGATGGGTGAGCACCGTGCACTCCACGCCCGCGGTGTCGTTCCCGGCCTCGGGGTCCTGCGGCGAGGACTCGGTACGGGTGGCCGTGAACCGGTACGGCAGGCCGATGCTGGCCAGTCCCAGCCGTACCGAGAAGTCCATGGCCACATCCTCGCCCGCCGCGATCTGCCCGGCGGTGCAGGTGATCTCGCCTGCGGACGGCACGCAGTTCCCGCTGCCGGAGGTGGCCGAGAGGCCGCCGGGCAGCGTGGTGGTCACCGCGACGTTGCCGGCCACAGCCGGGCCGTGACCGGTCAACCGCACGGTGAACTCCAGCCGTCCGTGGAACAGGCCGTACCGGGGCCGCACGTCCAGCCGCACGCCCACGTCCGCGCTGCCGTTGACCCGCAGCACCGGGCCGTCCACCAGCTCGGAGCCGTAGTTCTGCCCGGACAGCTGGCCCCGGATCGTCTCCTGGAGGTCGGGGCTGTCCGGCGCGGTCCGCAGGGTGAAGGTGACGGTGGCCGACTCCTGCGCGGACAGCGCCTCCGGCAGCACCGCCTGGTACCCGATCGGACCGTTCTCACCGTCTACTGTGGAACAGCTGACCGCGCCGGTGCAGTCGATCAGCTCGGTGTACTCGGTGAGGGTCGTCGGTTCGCTGAACAGCCGCGCCGTCGGATGCAGCACGGAGAAGTCATGCACATTGGTCACGGTCTCGGTCACCGTGACCGTGTCGCCCGCGGCCACGGACTCCGCGGACAGCGCGAGCTGCACCTCAGGAGGCTCGGCGTATGCCGGGGTCGCGGCCACGGCACTCGCGGCGAGCCCGAGGGTGCCCGCCAGGACGGCGCTACGACGAGCGAGGGACAGCTTGGCCATAGTGGACCTCTTTCCGCACGGATCAGCCGATCCGTGCGTCGTCCCTTCGGACCGTCGCGTTACACCATCCGGCTCGTTTCTTGATCGCTGCCGATGGCGACGGTGCGCGAGTTGCCAACCGTGCTACGAATCCCGCAGCAACTCGACGGCGGCGAGGGCCAGCGGGTCGAGCGCGGCCGGCTGGCTCGACCCGTATCGCAGCAGGTCGGCCAGCATCCGCGGTTCCCAGAAGGACCGGATGTGTGTGGCGATCGCCCGCGCGGCCTGCTCGGCCCGCTGGTGGTGGAACTGGACCGCGATATCGTTCGCTAGGCGGACCGGCGGCGGCACGGTGGCGGTCACCGGTCCACCATGGCGGCGGGTTCGGCCGCCGGTCCCGCCGCGGCCCGGCTCAGACCCACCTGCACCGCCGTCACCTTGTACTCCGGACAGTTCGTCGCCCAGTCGGAGTTCTCGGTGGTGACCACGTTGGCACCGGTCACCGGGTGGTGGAACGTGGTGTACACCACCCCGACCGGCATCCGGTCGGCGAGTACCGCGCGCAGCGTGGTCTCGCCGACCCTGCTGCTCAACGACACCTCGTCGCCCTCGCTGATGCCACGTACCTCGGCGTCGTGCGGGTGGATCTCCAGCACGTCCTCCGGATGCCAGGCCACGTTGCGGGTGCGCCGGGTCTGGGCGCCGACGTTGTACTGGCTGAGGATCCGCCCGGTGGTGAGGATCAATGGGAACCGCCGGGTACTGCGTTCGCTGGTCGGCACGAACGGCGTCGGCACGAACTTTCCCTTGCCGCGCACGAAGGCGTCCACGTGCATCACCGGGGTCCCCTCCGGGGCCGAGTCATTGCACGGCCACTGCACACTGCCCAGCTTGTCCAGTTTCTCGAAGGACACCCCGGCGAAGGTGGGGGTGACCGAGGCGATCTCCGCCATGATCTCCCGCGGATGGGCGTAGCTCATGGTGTACCCCATGGCACGCGCGATCTCGCAGACGATCTGCCACTCGTGCAGTCCGGTCCGCGGTGCCATCACCGGGCGAACCCGGTTGATCCGGCGCTCGGCGTTGGTGAACGTGCCGTCCTTCTCCAGGAAGGAGGTTCCCGGCAGGAACACGTGCGCGTACTTGGCCGTCTCGTTGTGGAAAAGGTCTTGCACGACCACCAGTTCCATGGCCTCCAACGCGGCGGTGACATGCTTGGTGTTCGGGTCCGACTGAGCGATATCCTCACCCTGGACGAACAGCCCGCGGAAGCTGCCGTCCACCGCAGCGTCGAACATGTTCGGGATGCGCAGTCCGGGATCCGGCACGATCGGTCGTTGCCACAGCGTCTCGAACACCTGGCGCACCGCGTCGTCGGAGACGTGCCGGTAGCCGGCGAGCTCGTGCGGGAAGGAACCCATGTCGCAGGAGCCCTGCACGTTGTTCTGGCCGCGCAGCGGGTTGACCCCGACCCCTTCCCTGCCGATGTTGCCGGTGGCCATTGCCAGATTGGCCATGCCCATGACCATCGTCGAGCCCTGGCTGTGCTCGGTGACGCCGAGGCCGTAGTAGATGGCGGCGTTCCCGCCACAGGCGTACAACCGCGCGGCCGCACGCAGCTGCCCCGCGGCCACCCCGGTCACCGGCTCAACGGCCTCCGGGCTGTTCTCCGGCCGGGCGATGAACTCCCGCCAGGCTTCGAACTCCTCGCACCTCTCTTCCACAAAGGACTGATCGGTCAGGCCTTCGGTCACCACGACGTGCGCCATCGCGTTGATCACCGCGACGTTCGTGCCCGGCTGTAGTTGCAGGTGGTGTTCGGCCTCGATGTGCGGCGAGCGCACCAGGTCGATCCGGCGCGGGTCGATCACCACCAGCCTGGCTCCCTCGCGCAGCCGCCGTTTCATCCGGGAGGCGAACACCGGGTGCCCGTCCGTGGGGTTCGCGCCGATCACCACGATGACATCGGCCGCCGCCACCGAGCGGAAGTCCTGGGTCCCCGCGGAGGTTCCGAAGGTCTGCTTGAGCCCGTACCCGGTCGGCGAGTGGCACACCCGGGCGCATGTGTCCACATTGTTGTTCCCGAAGGCCGCGCGCACCATCTTCTGCACCACGTAGACCTCCTCGTTGGTGCACCGGGAGGAGGTGATGCCGCCGATGGCGCCGGTACCGTGCCTGGCCTGGATATCCCGCATCCGCTCGGCGACGTGGCCGATCGCGGTCTCCCACTCGACCTCGCGCCACTCGTCGGTGATGCGTTCCCTTACCATCGGCTTGAGCACCCGGTCGGGGTGGCTGGCGTAGCCGAACGCGAACCGTCCCTTGACGCAGGAATGCCCCTCGTTCGCCCCGCCATCCTTGTACGGCACCATCCGGACCAGCTCGTCCCCGCGCAGCTCGGCCTTGAACGAGCAGCCGACCCCGCAGTAGGCGCAGGTGGTGAGCACGCTCCTGGTCGGCATCCCGAGGTCGACGACGGACTTCTCCTGCAGGGTGGCCGTGGGGCAGGCCTGCACGCAGGCGCCACAGGAAACGCATTCGGAGTCCATGAACAGCTCGCTCGCGCTGGGCGAGACCTTGGACTCGAAGCCCCGGCCCTCGATGGTCAGCGCGAAGGTGCCCTGTACCTCGCCGCAGGCCCGCACGCA
This sequence comes from Amycolatopsis aidingensis, assembly GCF_018885265.1. Taxonomy (GTDB): domain Bacteria; phylum Actinomycetota; class Actinomycetes; order Mycobacteriales; family Pseudonocardiaceae; genus Amycolatopsis; species Amycolatopsis aidingensis. The sequence goes on along the minus strand of NZ_CP076538.1, from coordinate 2,575,423 downwards.
GCGGGAGCAGACGATGCATTTGGCGGGGTCGAAGTCGAAGTAGGGGTTACTGGTGTCCTTGGTCAGGTCGAGGTGGTTGTCCCCCTCGTAGCCGTAACGGACCTGGCGCAGCCCGACCACCCCGGACATGTCCTGCAGCTCGCAGTCGCCGTTGGCCGAGCAGGTGAGGCAGTCCAGCGGATGGTCGGAGATGTACAGCTCCATCACGCCCTGCCGCAGCTTTTCCAGCCGCGGCGTCTGGGTGCGGACCTTCATCCCGTCCGCGACCGGTGTAGTGCAGGAGGCCGGGGTGCCCCGCCTGCCGTCGATCTCCACCAGGCACAGCCGGCAGGAACCGAAGGCCTCCAGACTGTCGGTGGCGCACAGCTTCGGGATCTCGATCCCGGACTCCGCCGCGGCGCGCATGACCGAGGTGCCTTCCGGCACCAGCACGGGCAGGCCGTCCACCTCGACCGAGACGGTGGCCGGGCCGGGCTTCGCCGGGGTGCCGAGGTCAGGCTCCTTGAGCAGGCTCATGCTTCGCCTCCTTGTGGTGGCCGGTGAAATCGTCCGCGAAGTGCAGCAGCGCGCTGCGTACCGGGGTCGGGGTGAGGCCGCCCATGGCGCACAGCGAACCGTCGGTCATCAGCTCGCAGAGGTCGTCCAGCAGGGCAAGGTTCGCGTCGGGGTCCTCGCCCCCGACCACCCGGTCGATCACCTCGACCCCGCGTACCGCGCCGACCCGGCACGGGGTGCACTTGCCACAGGACTCCTCCGCGCAGAAGGCGAAGGCGAACCGCGCCATCGCGGCCATGTCCACGGTGTCGTCGAACACCACGATGCCGCCGTGCCCGAGCATGGCCTCGGCCTCGGCGAAGCTCTCGTAGGCCAGCGGCAGGTCGAACCGCGACACCGGCAGGTACGCGCCGAGCGGACCGCCCACCTGTACCGCGCGCACCGGCCTTCCCGACCTGGTGCCGCCGCCGTAGTCCCGCACCAGCTCGCCGAGGGTCATACCGAAGGCGGTCTCGAACACGCCGCCGCGAGCGATGTTGCCTGCCAGCTGGAACACCTGGGTACCGCGGGAACGGTCGATCCCGAGCTCGGCGTAGGCCGCTCCCCCTCCGGCGAGGATGGCGGGCACGCTGGCCAGGGTGAGCACGTTGTTCACCACGGTCGGCTTGCCGAACAGCCCGGTGATGGCCGGGATGGGAGGTTTGGACCGCACCATGCCGCGCTTACCCTCCAGGCTCTCCAGCATGGAGGTCTCCTCGCCACAGATGTAGGCCCCGGCGCCGACCCGGATGAACAGGTCGAACCGCAGCCCGGAACCGAGGACGTCGGCGCCGAGCCAGCCGCGCGCGTAGGCGATGTCGATGGCGGCCCGCATCGTGGCCACCGCGTCCGGGTACTCGGAACGGATGTAGACGTAGCCCTCGGTCGCGCCGACCGCGTGCGCGGCGATCGTCATGCCCTCGATCAGGCAGAAGGGGTCGCCCTCCAGCAGCATCCGGTCGGCGAAGGTGCCGCTGTCCCCCTCGTCGGCGTTGCAGCAGACGAACTTCAGCTCACCAGGGGTCTCCAGCACGGTCTTCCATTTGATCCCGGCGGGGAAACCCGCGCCGCCCCTTCCGCGCAGCCCGGACTCGGTGACCTCGGAGACGACCTCCTCCGGGGTGCGGTCCAGTGCCGCGCGCAGCCCGGCCAGGCCGCCCGCCGCCACGTAGTCATCCGCGGACAGCGGATCGGTGCGGCCGACCCTGGCGAAGCACAGCCGCTGCTGGTCGCGCAGCCATGGCAGCTCCTCGACCAGGCCGTGCCCCAGTTCATGTTCGGCGCCGTCGAAAAGGCCGGCCGCGACCAGCCCGGGCACGGCGGCCGGGGTGACCGGCCCGTAGCCGACCCGGCCACGCCCGGTGGCCACCTCGACGAAGGGCTCCAGCCAGAGCATTCCCCGGGAACCGTTGCGCACCAAGCGGATCGGGACACCCGCGGCCTCGGCTTCCCGCTGGATGGCCGCGGCGACCCGATCCGCGCCGACCGAGACCGCCGCGGAGTCGCGCGGTACGTACACGGTGATCATGAGCGGCCCTCCGCGAGCAGTTCCATCAGCCCGGCCTCGTCCAGTCGCCCGTACAGCCTGCCGTTGACCTGCGCCGCGGGACCGAGGGCGCAGTTGCCGAGGCAGAACACCTGCTCCAGGGTGACCGAGCCGTCCGGTGTGGTCTGCCCGACCGGCACCCCGAACATCTGCTCCATCCGCCCGCGCAGCCGCTCGGCACCCACCGACTTGCAGGCCTCGGCCCGGCACAGCCGGACGGTGGTGGTGCCCGCGGGTTCGGAACGGAAGTCGGTGTAGAAGCTGACCACCCCGTGCACATCGGCGCGGGAGATGTTCAGCTCGGCGGCGAGCACGGCGATGGACCGCTGGTCGATGCAGCCGAACTCGGCCTGGATGTCGTGCAGGATCGGCAGCAGCGCACCACGGTCCGCGCGATGCGCCTCGACCAGGGCGCGCACCCGCTCTTCGACCGGAGTACCGGCGCTGTCCACTGTCATACCGGCTCCTCAGCTCGTGCCCGACCGGCGTGAATACGGTATACACGAATACTGTATCCAGGATCCGGTCGATCCGGCAAGGGACCGGACCCGCGGGCCACCGATGAGTTTTCCCTGCGGGGACCGTCACAGGGGACGATGATGCTGCCGGAGCAGGACGGAGCGTGGAGGTGAACGTGGGCGAAGCCGAGCTGGTCGAGGCGGCGCGGGCCGGGGACGAGCGCGCCTTCGGCGAGCTGTTCGAACGGTACCGACGGGAGCTGCGGGTGCACTGCTACCGGATGCTCGGCTCCTTCGAGGACGCCGAGGACCACACCCAGGACACCTTCCTGCGTGCCTGGCGCAGGCTGGAGACCTTCCAGGGCCGCTCCACCTTCCGCGCCTGGCTCTACCGGATCGCCACCAACACCTGCCTGGACACGCTGGACAAGCGGCCAAGGGAACCGATCCCCGAGGCTCACTCGCTGCCTGCCGATCCCACCGCGGCGCCGCTGCCCGCGGTCGCCGTGCGCTGGGTGGGCCCGTTCCCGGACCGGCTGCTCGAGCCACCGGCACCCGGCGACGGCGGGCCGGACGCGGTGGCGGTGTCCAGGGAGACGATCGAGCTGGCCTTCATCGTGGCCGTGCAGCACCTGCCACCGCGCCAGCGCGCCGTGCTGATCCTGCGTGATGTGCTCGGCTGGCGGGCCAAGGAGGTGGCCGCCCTGCTCGAGGACAGCGTCCCCGCGACCAACAGCGCCCTGCAGCGGGCCAGGGCCACCCTGCAGCAGCACCTGCCGCGCAGGCGGGCCGAATGGGCGCCCGCGCGGCGACCGAACGAGGAGGAACGCACCGTCGTCCGGCGCTATATGGCCGCGCTCGCGCGGGCGGACGACGCGGCGATCGGGGCAATGCTGCGCGAGGACGCACGGTGCAGCCACCAGCCCGGTGCCGGTGGCCACATGGACAGCACGCCCGTCTGGTACGAGGGCAGGGACATGCTGGTCGCCGCATGGGCACCCGCCCTGCGCGGCCCGGACGCCGTCGAGTTCCGGTTCCGGGAGACCTACGCCAACGGGCATCCCGCGATCGCCACCTACATGCGCCCGGCGGGCAGCGACTCCGCGTTCGAGGCCTTCGCGCTCAGCGCCCTGCGGATCGTGGACGGCCGGATCGCGGAGCTCACCGGCTTCACCGGCGAGGTGTTCCCCGCCTTCGAGCTGCCAGCCACGCTGGCCCCGGACAGCGCATGACGGGTGGTGGATGCCCCGGGCATCCACCACCCTGGTCAGGAGGCCGGCCGCGCGGTGGTGGCCCTTGGCAGGCCCGTCGCCTGCAGCACGAGCAAGCCCAGCACCACGGCCGCCTGCGCCAGCACGAAGGCGATCCCCAGCCCGGTCAGCTCGGACCAGGCGGCCACCGCGAAGGCCACGCTCGCCAGTACCCACACCAGGTTGCCGAGCACCACCTCGCGCACCAGTCCCGGCGCGAGGCCGACCGAAACCCAGCCGAGGAAGGCCGCCCACACCACCAGCCCGGCACCGGCCAGCACCGAAAGCAACACCGGAAGGCCGAACAGGCCGTCCAGCACACCGGACAGCGCGACCAGCAGCACACCCAGCCCGCCGGACGCCACCGCGTCGACCCGTAGCACCATTCGCAGATCCCGCATTTCTCGCCTCCAGATCCCATCGGGGTGACGAGCTGAACTTTCCTCCCGGCGCAGCCGCTGGTCGATTACCTCGCGGGTAATACCGGCCGATACTTCCAGCCCATACCGTCAGCACGGCCGTGCTGCCTATACTTCGCCACGCCCGGTAGCTCATCGGCCGCTCGAACGGATGGGGATTCCCTTATGCCACAAGTGTTGGGCTGGAACGACTTCGTCGACACCGAGGCGCAGGAGGAGTACCGGCGGTTGCACCTGCTGGAGCGGATTTTCGATCCGTTCACCTTCCGCAATCTCGACCGGTTCGGGCTGCGGACCGGATCACGCTGCCTCGAGGTCGGCGCGGGAGCCGGATCGGTCGCCAGGCATCTGGCCGAGCTCGCCGGGCCCGAGCAGGTGACCGCAACGGATGTCAGCCTGGCCTTCCTCACCCCGCTCACCGAGCTCGGCATCCAGGTGCGGCAGCACGATGTCACCACCGACGGGCCGCCGGGCGAGTTCGACCTGATCCACGCCCGGTTCGTGCTCGACCACCTGCGGGATCGCGAGGCGGTGCTGGCCAGGATGGCCTCCTGGCTGCGGCCGGGCGGGTGGCTGTTCATCGAATCCGCCAGCACGCTGCCCGAGCTGTCCTCCCGGCAGGCCACCCGGCGTTCGATGGAGACGCTGAGCCGCGTCATGACCGAGCAGGTCGGCACGCACACCACCTGGGCACGGCAGCTGCCGCTCCCGTTGGAGCGAGCAGGGCTGCTCGACTGCGACACCGAGGGCCAGATGCTGCCCGCGCGGGGCGGCTCGCCGCTGGCCAGCTGGCTGAAGGCCACCACCAAACTGGTCGAGGCACATGCGGTGGACACCGGGCTGATCACCCGGCACGAGCTGGAGGAGGCCTACGAACTCTACGAGTCGCCGGACTTCCTCGACTACTCCTGGCTGACGATCGCCGCATGGGGCCGCCGCCCCTGAATGGAGAGCCCGCCCGTAGCGGAAATCGGACCTCACCGTCCTGATGCGGTGCGTGGGTCACGCGGGTTGTGCCAGGCTCGCGGAAGCGGCCGCACCACCCGATCCGGACTACGTGAGGAAACGAACGTGCTCGAAACGAGCCCCCAGTCGAAAGCGCTTGCGCTCCGCTCACTGCACGAGGACGGCACCCTGGTGCTGCCGAATGCGTGGGACGCGGGCAGCGCGGTGATGATCGCCGAGGCGGGCGCGCGTGCCATCGCCACCACCAGTGGTGGTGTCGCGTGGTCCCATGGCAAGCCGGACGGTCAGCGCCTCTCCAGGAACGAGATGGTCGGCGTCATCCGCGCGATCGCCGCCGCGGTGGACGTTCCGGTGACGGCGGACATCGAGGGCGGGTACGGCCCGGCTCCCGAGGACGTCGCGGCCACCGTGTCGGCGGTCGTGGCCGTCGGCGCGGCCGGGATCAACCTCGAGGACTCGGTCGCGGGCGGCGGCCCGCTGTTCACCGTCGCGGAACAGGCGGCCCGCCTCCGCGCCGCCCGCGAGGCCGCGGCCCGCGGCGGTCTGGCCGAGCTGGTGATCAACGCGCGTACCGACGTGTACCTCTTCGGTATCGGTGCGCCGGAAGGCCGGCTCGACGACGTGCTCACCAGGGCCTCCGCCTACGCCGAAGCCGGCGCCGACTGCCTGTTCGTTCCCGGCCTGCTCGATCTCGAGGTCCTCACGGCACTCGCCGACGAGGCGCCGCTGCCACTGAACGCGATGGCGATGCCGGGAGGGCCCGGCATCGCCGAACTGAGCGCGTCGGGTGTCCGGCGGATCAGCACGGGCACGGCCGTCGCGCAGGCCGCCTACACCCTCGCCGGGCGAGCCGCCACCGAGATACTGGAGCAGGGCACCTACACCGAGCTCGCGGGCGCACTCGACTTCGCCGGTGTCGACTCGCTGTTCGCGCAGCGGCCACACTGAACGGGAGAACGTTCGTGCCAATGGTCCGCAACAGACAGCGTTCACATACCGTGATCGGCAGCCCGGTCGGGGAACTGACCCTCGTCGCCGTCGACGGTGTGCTCGCCGGGCTCTACATGGAGCGGCAGCGGTACCGGCCGCCGCAGGACACCTTCGGCCACCGGGACGCGGGGCCGTTCCGCGACGTTGTCGCCCAGCTCGACGCGTACTTCGCGGGCGAACGCACCGAGTTCGACCTCCCACTCACCCTGCTCGGCACCCCGTTCCAGCGCACCGTATGGGCCGAGCTGCGTGAGATACCCTACGGCGAGACGGTGTCCTACGGCGAGCTTGCCGAGCGCATCGGAAGGCCGACGGCGTCCCGCGCGGTGGGCCTCGCCAACGGCAAGAACCCCATCGGCGTGATCGTGCCCTGCCACCGGGTGGTCGGGTCCACCGGCGACCTCACCGGCTACGGCGGCGGGATCGAGCGCAAGCGGCACCTGCTGGACTTCGAGCGACGGATCAGCGCAGGGTGATCACGAGCCTGCCGCGCCGGTGACCTCGTTCAGCGCCACCCTGTCGGCACCGGCGGAGAAACGCACGCCGTGGTCGGCCGCGCGGGGCTCGGCGATGATGATCACCTGCTCAGGGTCACCCGTCGGCCCGGCGGACGCGGCGAGCAGGTCGCGTCCGGCTCGGCGCTCGCGCACCTGCGGGAGCTGGGTCAGGTGGTGTACGGCAGTGATCTGATGGCGCTGGGCGCGATCCGCGTCGCCCGCGATGGCGACCGCCGCGGTGCGCACGCTGCTGGACGAGATCGCCGGGGTGACCGTGCCCTCCGCCGGGTACCTGTTTCCAGCCGGAGCTCATCGTGCGTGGCTCGACGGCGGCGTGCCTGGATGTTCCGCCCGGAGCGGCGAGCCGGTGACCGCGGCTGGAGTACTAACCGAACAGCGCGAACGCCTCGGCGATCTCGGTCCGGCCCTTTCCGTTCCCGATCAGCTGGCGCAGCAGGATGCGGGCCTTGTACGGACCGAGGAAGCCGCCGTTGATCAGCCCGCGCCGCTGCAGGTCCTGTTCGGAACCGGGGAACCCGTAGCTCGCGTGATGTACCGCCCCGGCGCCGGTCCGGCTGGTCAGCACGACCGGAATCCGCTCGGCGTAGGCGGCGAGCAGTTCCACGGCACCGGCCGGGACGTGCCCGACACCGAACGCGGCGAGCACGAGACCGTCCAGGTCCGTCCGCATCGGACGCAGTAACGGCAGGTCGTCGTCGAGTGCCGTGGTCACCACCGGCACCAACGGGTCGGTGCCGGGTGCGGGCAGGCTCAGCGCCGGTCCCACCGCGGCCGAAAGCCACACCCTGTCCTCCACAACCTGGCCGAGCGGCCCGGTATCCGGCGAGGTGAAGGCGGCGGGGCTGGTGCTGTGGGTCTTGCGAACGTGCCGGGCCGCATGGATCTCGTCGCCAAGCACCACCAGGCAGCCCAGGCCGCGAGCCCGCGGGCTGGCCGCCACCCGCAGCGCGGCGAGCAGGTTGCCAGGGCCGTCGGCCCCGGCCAGCCCGGGATGCCGCATGGCTCCGGTCAGTACCACCGGCATACCGGTGTCCACGGCGATATCGAGGAAGAACGAGGTCTCCTCCAGCGTGTCGGTGCCCTGGGTGACCACCACGGCATCCTGGCTCTCGGCAAGATCCTCGATCAGCCCGGCCAGTGCGGTGAGGTCGGCGAAGGTCACCGAGGCGCCAGGCACCGAGCGGAAGGTCCGCGTGCTCAGCTCGATGTCCAGCTCGGCGAGTCCGGGCACGGCCTCAACCAGGTCACGCGCGTCCAGGCCCGGCGTCACCGCCTCGCCAGGGGCGGGCCGGGTCATCGCGATCGTGCCGCCGAGGGCGACGAGCGTCACCCGCGCGGCGGGGGATTCGGCCACGGTCCTGGACCTTAACAGGCAGCGATCTGGTGGACACCCAGTGAGCGCGGTACGGTCAACAGCCGGGCAGGCGGAGCCGAGGACGGCGTGAGCGAAACGGAGTGGCTGGGCATGGAGCCACCGACCCGGCCGAGGTTCGGCATCGGCGAGGTCGCCAGCAGGCACGACGAGACCGTGCTGAATCCACCGGCAAACCCCGGGCCCATCGCGGACCGCTACGAGATCGGTCCGGTGATCGGCCGGGGCGGCAGCGCGACCGTGTACCGGGCGCTGGATCGGTCCACCGGGGACCAGGTGGCGGTGAAGCTGTTCCACGCCGGTGGCGCCCGGATCGCCAGGCACCGGCAGCGCCAGGAACTCGAGCTCCTGCGCAGGCTCCGGCATCCCGGGCTGGTGACCCTGTACGACGCGGGCACCCACCAGGGGCAGGCCTATCTCGTGATGCGGCTGGCCACCGGGTCCACCCTGGCCGCGCGCGTCCTCTGTGGACCGATGAGCCCCGCCGAGGTCACCGAACTCGGCGCCGCGCTCGCCCGTGCGCTGGAGTACGTGCACTCCAGCGGAGTCACACACCGGGATCTCAAGCCCGCCAACGTGTTGCTCGGCCCGGACGGACCGATGCTCAGCGACTTCGGAATCGCACAGGCACTGGACAGCACCCGGGTGACCTCCAGCGGCGTGGTCGTCGGCACCGCGGCCTACCTCGCCCCGGAACAGGTGCGCAGCGAGTGGGTCGGGCCCCCTGCCGATGTGTACGCGCTCGGCCTGGTCCTGCTGGAATGCCTCACCGGAACCCGGCAGTACCCCGGAACGCTGGTGGAGTCCGCGGTCGCAAGGCTGCATCACCGGCCGGTGCTGCCGGAGGGCCTACCGGCGGGCCTGGCCGCCCTGCTCACCCGGATGACCGCGGATCAACCCGCGCAGCGCCCGACGGCCGGTGCGGTAGCCGACGCACTGGAAACCGCGCCCGCGGGCGTCACCGAACCACTGGTGCCCGCGCCTGCCCGCCCCGCCGACTCGTCCCGCTCGCGGCGAATGCGCACGGCGCTTTCCGTCGGGGTGCCGATCACGGCCACCTGCGCGGCCGTGGTGGCCGGGCTGCTGTCCGGCACCCCCGGGAGCAGGGCTCCGGCGTCCGGGGCCGACCAGCCGATCCAGCCCGCGGGACCCACCGCAACCGGGACCGCCGCCGAGGTCCCGGCGCTGACCGGCGCGACCGCGGACCACTCCCCCGGAAAGCACCGGTCCACCTCCGCACCGGCCCCGGCCACCTGGCGATCCGCACCGCGGCCGGTGGTGGCCGTCGAACCGGATACCGCGCGGCCGCAGCCACCATCCCAGCGGCGGTCCGGACCCGAGGCGAAACCGGATTCGCCGGGCCCGCCGGAGCACGCGGGCGATCCTCCCGGCGAAGGGGGCGCGGGGAAGGCCAAGGAGGGCACGGCTCCCGGACCGGGTGGGAAGCCTCCCCTGGCGCCGGGTGACTGAGCGGGTCGCCCGGCACCGGCCGGGCGGGCGCACGGCCGCTACGCTGCGCCCATGCTGGACGAGCTGCAGCAGCAGAAGGAGGCTGCCCAGACGCGCCTCGAGCGCGCCGTCGGGGAGGGCAGGCTGACCCTCGACGAGTACACCGACCGGGTCGCGCGGGTGTGGGCGGCGACCGACACCGCGACGATCGACAGCGCCCTTTCCGACCTGCCCGCACCACTGGTGCGAGCCGAGCCCGTCGCCACCAGGATGAGCATCGATGTCGTGTTCGACGACATCAAGCGCAGTGGCCGGTTCGCACTCGCCTCCGGGGACCGGATCGCCGGGTTCTTCGGCGACGTCAAGCTGGACCTGCGGCAGGCCGTGCTCACCGAGCCGGTGGTCGAGCTGAGTGTCTCCACCGTGTTCGGGGACGTACGGGTGACCGTGCCGGAAGGGATCGAGGTCGAGGTGAAGTCGTTCACCCTGCTCGGGGACCGCGATGTGCAGACCACCAGCGAACGGGTGCCGGGCAGCCCCAGGTTGCTGCTGAAGGCCAACACGGTGTTCGGCGACGTCCGGGTGCGCAGCGGGTCCTGAGCTAGCCTGGCGGGCATGGCTTCGGAGCATGTGATCGTCTCTTCCACCACGGACAGCGAGCAGGCCGCACGAGAGCTCGCGGCCGGCGCCATCGACGCCAAACTGGGCGCCTGCGCGCAGATCGTCGGCCCGATCACCAGTGTCTACCGCTGGGATGGCGCGGTGCAGACCGACCAGGAATGGCGGGTGGAGATCAAGACCGCGGCCGACCGGGTGGCCGGGCTGACCGAGTGGCTCAAGGCCGAGCACGGCTACGACGTCCCGGAGATCATCGCCACCCCGATCGACGGCGGCTCCGCCGAGTACCTGAGCTGGCTGATCGAGGAAACCCGCTGACCGAGGGTCACCAGTCGAGGACGGAGGTCAGCTTTTCCTCGACGATCGGGGCCATGGTCGTCATGTAGGTCGCGCTGATGTGGTTGTTGTCCATGTACACCAGCACATTGCCGATCACCGGCGGGCACAGTTCCTCGGTGCAGAAGTAGTCGCTGAAGTCGAGGAAACGTACGTTGGCCGGCAGGCTGGCCATCCGCGCGTACGGCGGCTCAGGGGAGAGCAGCTCGGCCCGCGGCCGGGCGCAGCGCTCGGCGTCCCTGCCGTGTTTCTCCACGCAGGCGGAGGGCTCGAAGTCGTAACGCGGGTTGTCCCTGGCCGCAACCACCGGGATGCCCAGCTCCTCCACCTTGCGCCACTGCTCGACGTAGCCGCGCGGGGTGTACTCGGTCAGCCCCATCCGCACCTCGCGGGTGGCGGTGGTGAACACCACGTCCGGCCGGATCTCCGCGATCAGGTCGATCACGTCGGTGTTCCAGTCCATGCAGGGCTGGTCGCCCGGCACGATGTCGGACTCGGTCGAGAACGGGCAGCCACCCCGCAGCATCGAGATGACCTGCCAGTTCCGCCGTTGCGCGATGGGCAGCAACGCGCCGAGGAACTGCTGCGGGTGCGAGTCCCCGGCCACCACGATCCGCCGCGCGGGCGGGCCCTCGGTGTCGGTGCTGCACAGCACTACCTCCTTGCGCGGCCCGGCCATGGTGCACAGCTCCGGCGCGATCTCCGCGAAGTCGTCGTGCAAGGTGACGAAGGAGGGCACCAGCTCGGGTTCGGCCGCCCCGGTGTACATGAACCCCTCGGTCCGGGCCAGCGCACCGGGATGGTCGGGGTCGTCGGCGGTGATCGTGACGGCGGCCCGCTGCTCGGCCGTCACCTGCCAGGCACCCGCCAGCACCAGCACCGGCAGCAGTGCCAGCACGCCGAACCGGTACGCGCCCCAGCGCAGTGCCGGGCTGAACCGGGACTCCCGCGCCGGCTTCTCGATCAGGTGGTAGGTCAGCACGGACAACGCCACCGACACCGCGATGACCAGCGCACCGCCCGCGATACCCGCCTCGGCCCGGTCCCGCAGCACCAGGTAGAACAGCAGCACCGGCCAGTGCCATAGGTACAGCGCGTAGCTGAGGTTACCGAGATACTCCAGCGGCCGGGAGCTCAGCAGCCGGTCCGCCCCGAATGGGCTAGCGGTCGCCCCCGCGACGATCACCAGCAGCGCGGCCATCGTGGGCCACAACGCCGCGTACCCCGGAAAGACGCTGCCGACCTGCAACAGCAGGCCGCAGGACACCAGGCCGGCCACCCCGGCCCAGCCGAGCAGTAGCCGCACCGCTCTCGGCACGGTCACCAGCTGGATACCCAGTGCGAGCAGCCCGCCCAGGGCGAACTCCCACACCCTGGTCAGCGAATGGAAGTAGGCCATCGGCTGGTCGATGCCGGTCAGCACCACCGAGTACGCCAGCGAGGCCGCGAACAGCACCAGCAGGGTCAGCGCCATGCTGCCGCGCAGCCCCCGGCCCGCCAGCCGGGCCACCAGCGCGACCAGCGCCACCAGCAGCGGCCACACCAGGTAGAACTGGCCCTGGATGGAAAGCGACCAGAAGTGCTGCACCACGCTGGCGGTGTTGTGCTGGGCGAAGTAGTCCACCGAGTCGGCGACCAGCCGCCAGTTCTCCAGGTACAGCGCGGAGGCGAACACCTCGCTGATCGTCTGCAGCCAGCGGCCCTGCGGCAGCAGCAGCCAGCCGGCGACGATGATGGCGGCCAGCACGGTGAGCGCGGCCGGGAACAGCCGCTTGATCATCCGGCCCCACATCGGCCGGAACTCGATCCGGCCACGCTCGCTGGCCCGCACCAGCTGTCCGGTGATCAGGAAGCCGGAGATGAGGAAGAAGACGTCCACGCCGCCGGAGATCCGGTCGAACCACACGTGGTAGACGACCACCAGCACCGCAGCCAGCGCCCGCAGCCCCTGCAGCTCCGGCCGGTACCGGCGTGCCGAGGACGTGTCCGGCGGGGCCTGTGTTGGCACAGGCGGGTCCGCGCGAAGCAGGCTCATGTCATCGTCCTCGGCACGCTGGGGCAGTTGGTGTCACCATCCTGGGTGAGTCATCAACGATGCCATCGGTGCCCCGGCACCCGGCAGGCACCCCGATCCGGTCACGACCGGGTCACCGCCGCGCACACCGTCCGGTAACGGTGGAACAGGCGCTCAGAATCGCAGGTCGGTCAGGTACTCGTAGCCGACCCGCGCGGTCCGCAACGGATCGCTCGGCTGGTCGTGCTCCACGATGTAGTGCCGGACCCCGCCGATCCAGGTGTCCCGGAAGATCCGGCCGAAGTCGATGGTGCCGGTACCGAGGTCGGCGAACCCGCCGTCCGGCGCCCGGTCCTTGACGTGGAACTGCCGCACCCGGCCCGGCTGGCACCAGAACTCCCGCACCGGGTCCACCCCGGCGACCACCAGCCAGTACAGGTCGAACTCGAAGTGGACGTGCCACCAGCTGGTGTTCCTGGCCAGCACGTCGAACGGCCGCACACCGTCGATCGGCTCGAACTCATGCGCGTGGTTGTGGTAGCCGTACCGGATACCCGCCCTGCGGAAGGCCCGGCCGGCCTTGTCCAGCCGCCCGGCGAAGGCCTCCCATTCGGCGATGGTGTCGAACTTCGCCCAGGCGCAGTCGGCGTAGCGCGGGCCGAGCACCTTGGTGTCGGCGATCAGCTGGTCCACATCCGCGCCGTCGAAGCCGATGTGGCTGGACACCGCGCGCAGGTGGTAGCGGTCCAGCAGGGCCCGGAACTCCTCGGCCGAGCGCCCGTAGGTACCCGCGAGCTCCACGTTGCGGTAGCCCATGTCGGCCAGGGCCTCCAGCGTGCCGGGGGTGTCCTGCTCCAGCAGGCTGCGCAGGGTGTAGAGCTGGATGGCGATCCGCTCCTTCGGTACCCGCATCCTGCCGGGCCACCAGCCCTGCGTACCGGGGCTGGCCGCCGCAGTACCGCTCAGCGCCGCGGCCGCGCCGAGACCCATCGCCGCGCCTGCCGCGCCACGCAGCGCCGCTCGCCGGGAAAATCCGCCCTCGCTCATCGCGATCACCCTTCCTGGTTGCTGAACGCGGCGTCGAAAGCCGCCGTCGGCTTGTCGAAGATCAGGTTCCGGATGTAGGTCACCGCCTCGGCCGCGCCGCGCAGCCGGTCCATGCCCGCGTCCTCCCACTCCACCGAGATCGGCCCGGCGTAGCCGATGGAGTTGAGGGCGCGGAAGGCTATTTCCCAGTCCACATCGCCGTGCCCGGTGGAGACGAAGTCCCAGCCCCGGCGCGGGTCGGCCCAGGCGAGGTGGGAGCCGAGCCTGCCGTTGCGGCCGTCCAGGCGCTTCTTGGTGTCCTTGCAGTCGACGTGGTAGATGCGGTCGGCGAAGTCCAGGATGAACCCGACCGGATCGAGGTCCTGCCAGACGAAGTGCGAGGGGTCCCAGTTCAGCCCGAACGCGGGCCGGTTGCCCACAGCCTCCAGCGCGCGCTTGGTCGTCCAGTAGTCGTAGGCGATCTCCGAGGGATGCACCTCGTGCGCGAACCGCACCCCGACCTCGTCGAAGACGTCCAGGATCGGGTTCCAGCGCCGGGCGAAGTCGGCGTAGCCGTCGTCGATGACCTCCTGCGAAACCGGCGGGAACATCGCCACGTACTTCCAGATCTTCGAACCGGTGAAGCCGACCACGGTGTCCACCCCGAACCTGGCCGCGGCCCGCGCGGTATCGGCCAGCTCGGCCGCGGCGCGCTCCCGGACGCCCTCGGGGTCGCCCTCGCCCCAGATCCGGGCGGGCAGGATGTTGCGGTGCCGATCGTCGATCGGGTCATCGCATACCGCCTGCCCGACAAGGTGGTTGGAGATCGCCCACACCCGCAGCCCGTGGGAGTCCAGCAGCTCCCGTTTACGGTCGATGTAGTCGGACTCGGCGAGCGCGCGATCGACCTGGAAGTGGTCGCCGGAACAGGCGATCTCCAGGCCGTCGTAGCCCCATTCCGCGGCCAGCCCGCAGACCTCCTCGAACGGGAGATCCGCCCACTGCCCGGTGAACAGCGTGATCGGTCGGCTCATCGGCTTGTCACCGTCCCTTTCCGGGTTCCTCGATACCTTGGAGCGAAAGCAACAGGTCCTTGACCGCGGTGCCTGCCAGCTTGCCCGAACTCTCCACTTCGGACGGAACGGCCGGGTCGGAACACAGCAGCACCGGGCCGTCCTGCGGCGAGTCGGGTAACCTCCCGTGCGAGCCGCGCACCCAGCGCGGATCCGTGGGCACCACGTTCATCGTGTAGCGCAGGCCCGCCTTCTTGCGCGCCAGGTTCAGCAGCGCCTTCGGTTTGGCCAGCCGGTCGGCCGGGTCGAAGAACAGCTCGGCCGGGTCGTAGCCGGGCTTGCGGTGGATGTCCACTCCCCTGGCGAAATCGGGTGCCCGGTCGTCGTCCTGCCAGTAGTAGTAGGTGAACCAGGCCCGCGGCTCGGCGACCGCAACCAGCTCCCCGGCCCGCGCGTGATCCAGGCCGTAGCGCTGCTGCGCCTGCCGGTCCAGCACCTCGTCCACCCCTGGTAATGCCTCGACGAGGCGGCGCACCTTCGGCAGGTCGGCCTCATCGGCCACGTACACGTGGGCGATCTGGTGGTCGGCCACGGCGAACGCGCGGGAGGTCCACGGGTCCAGGTACTCCATGCCCTCCTGGGTGTAGACCTCCAGCAGCCCCTCATCGCGCAGCGCGCGGTTGATGTTCACCGGCTGGTCGGCCGGGGTGATGCCGTACTCCGACAGCGCGACCACCGGGGCCTTCGCCCGCTCGGCATCGGCCAGCAGCGGGGCCACCTCGGCGTCCACCGCCTTGGCCGCTGCCACCGCCTGCTGCGAGTCCGGGCCGTAGCGCTGCAGGTCGTAGTCCAGGTGCGGCAGGTAGACCAGCAGCAGGTCCGGCCGCTCGTCCCAGAACAGCCGCCGGGCGGCCGCGACGATCCACTTGGTGGAGGCGATCGACGCGGTCGGGCCCCAGTAGTTGAACAGCGGGAACGAACCGAGCTCCGCGGTCAGCTGGTCGTGCAGTTCCGGTGGCCGTGCGTAGCAGTCCGGGGACTTGCGGCCGTCGGCGTGGTAGACCGGGCGCGGGGTGATGGTGAAGTCGGTCGAGGCGCCCATGGCGTACCACCAGCACAGGTTCGCCGCGGTATAGCCGGGCCGGGCCGCCCGCGCGGTCTCCCAGACCTTCTCGCCACCGACCAGCTTGTTGTGCTGTCGCCACAGATAGACCTCGCCGAGTTCGCGGAAGTACCAGCCGTTGCCGACGATGCCGTGCTGCGCGGGCATCAGCCCGGTGAGGAAGGTCGACTGGGCGCTGCAGGTGACCGCGGGCAGCACCGTGCCAAGCTCCGCCTGCCAGCCACCGGCCGCCAGTCTGCTGAGGTTCGGCATGTGCCGCAGCAGTTTCGGCGTCAGCCCGACCACGTCCAGTACGAGCAGCTTGTTCACAGTCCCACCTCCTGAGCAGCCAGCCGGGCCTGGGCCCAGCGCAGTTCCTCCGCGATCCCGCCTGCCACCTCCGGCCGGTCCGGCAGCACGTTCCACGTGTAGGTCTCGACTTCGATATGCGGTTCCTCCCCCGATGCGCGCACCGCGTGCACGGCCTCCAGCAGCACCCCGGTGGTCGAGGTGAGCGGCCGGTCCGGGGCGGCGTGCAGGGGCACGTGGAAATGCACCCGCCATGGCCCCTCGGCTGGTAGCTCGTCCAGTGCCTGCGGCAGGTCGTCGGCGGCGAGCACCTCGCCGGACGGCCGCAGCTCCCGTACCTGGTGCAGGTAGCGTGGCTCGGCGAACCGGCGCAGCGCGGCCCGCGCCGGTTCGGTGCCGGGATCGGCCACCTCCAGCGCGGCCGAGGCCTGCACCTTCACCACCCGCAGCCCGGCGGCGTGGATCTGCGCCACGGCCGCAGCCGGGTCGGCGAAGGACACCGCGAGATGGCAGGTGTCCAGGCAGAGCCCGATGTGCTCGGGATCGACCCGCTCGGCCAGCCAGCCGACCGCGTCCGCCACGGTGTCCAGCACGCAGCCGGGTTCCGGTTCGACGGCGAGCCGGATCGGCCGTTCCCCGCGGGACAGCGAGGTGCGCAGCACCCGGCACACCTCCTCGAAGGCGATACCGCAGCGCAGGTCCTCCCCGCTGCCCCATGGTTCCCGCCAGCCCAGCGGCAGGGTGGAGATGCTGCCGTACTCAGCCTCGGGGGCAAGCAGGTCGGCCAGCACCGTTACACAGTCCATTGTGTACCGCAGCCGGGCCGGGCTGGTCCAGGCAGGCAGGTAGACATCATGCTTGACGACCTCGTTGTGGAAGCCGCCGTAGGGGAAGGCGTTCAGGGTCTGCACCGCGAGCCCACGGGCGTCGAGCTCGGCCGCGAGCCGGTTGCGGGCGGAGCGGTCGGCGGCCAGCCCGGCCGCCACCTCGGCGGCGAGCCAGAGCCCGACCCCGAGCCGGTCCAGCCCCAGCGACTCCCTTACCGGTACCGCATAGCCGTCCAGCTGCGCGAGGATCCCTTCCAGGTCCTCGGCCGGGTGCACATTCGTGCAGTAGGAGAGCAGCATCAGGAATCCGGCCTCGCCCCGCGCAGCACCGAGTTGCCTGCGAAGGTCTCGCCCGTCGGCTCCGCGGCGTCCATCTCGTCCACCATCAGCTTGCCGCTCTGCCCGTAGAACTCCACCGGATTGCGCCACAACACCTTGTCCACATCGGAATCGGTGAAACCGGCCTCGAGCATGGCCGCCCCCGTACGGTAGGTCTTCAGCGGGTCGGAGCGGCCCCAGTCGGCCGCGGAGTTGACCAGCATCCGCTCGGTGCCGTACTCCCGCAGGATGGCGACCATCCGGTGCTCGTCCATCTTGGTGTCCGGGTAGATGGAGAAGCCCATCCAGCAGCCCGACTCCGCGACCGGACCCACGGTCAGCTCGTTCAGGTGGTCCACCACGACCAGCTCGGGCGCGATCCCGGAGTCCCGGACCACGTCCAGGGTGCGATGCGTGCCGGCGAGCTTGTCCCGGTGCGGGGTGTGCACCAGCACCGGCAGCTCGTGCTCGATCGCCATGGCGAGCTGCCTGGCGAAGGCGTCCTCCTCGGCTTCGGTCATCGAGTCGTAGCCGACCTCGCCGACCGCGACCACCCCGTCCTTGGCCAGGTACCTCGGCAGCAGGTCGAGCACCTCGACGCAACGCGGGTCGTTCGCCTCCTTGGGGTTGAGCGCGATGGTGCAGTTGTGCCGGATACCGAACTGGGCGGCCCGGAACCGTTCCCAGCCGATCAGGCCGTCGAAGTAGTCCACGAAGGAGCCGACGCTGGTGCGCGGCTGGCCAAGCCAGAACGCCGGTTCGACCAGTGCCCGGACTCCCGCCGCGTACATCGCCTCGTAGTCGCCGGTGGTGCGCGAGGTCATGTGGATATGCGGATCGAAGATGCGCACGCTGTCTACCTACCCTCCAGGATCGCCTGTGCGTCGGCCGGGACGGTGCGCCCAGCGGCCTCGCGTTCGGCCACGTAGTCGGCAACCATCCGGACCAGTTCGTCGTCGGTGCGTTCGGCGAGGCCGGACACCGCGGCCACCGGCACGCCAACGAAAAGACACTTCAGCACGCCGTGCCGCCAGGAATGCGCATCCAGGTGCCGGGCCGCGAACGGGCCGAGCGCACCCGCGACCAGCCGGATGTCGTTGGTGCGCAGCGCGTCCTCGACGATCTGCTTACCGGTGTGCGCAACCGCCTCCGGCAGCAGGTGCAGGCCACGCAGCACCCCCCTGCGCTCGGCCGCGTCGCCGTAGCGGTAGAGGTCGAGTACCTCGGCGGCGAGCTCGGCAGGAGGCAGCACGGCCACGAGCGCGCCCAGCAGCCTGCCCCTGGCGAGATCGTCGACCGTGCCGTGCACCAGCCCTTCCGCGTCGGTCTCCTGGTGCAGCGCCGCCCTGCCCACCTTGCGGCCCACGCTCGGGAACAGCGTGCGCACCGCGGCCGGGTCCTCCCGGATGGTGCGTTCCGCCTCGGCCAGCCACGGATGCTCCGGGGCGCCGTACAGGGCCGCCTTCAGCGCGCTGATCGACCGCGCGGCCACCTCCGGGGCCGCGTGACTATGCCGGGGCAACTCGACCGCGGCCACCCCGGCATAGCCCACCTCGACCAGCGCCCGCAGCGTGCCAGCCAGATCGAGCTCGCCCTCGCCGAACTCGAGGTGCTCGTGCACGCCGGGGAGCATGTCGTCGAGCTGTACGTTGAACAGCAGTGGACCCGCCTGCCGCACGCAGTCGGCCGCGCTGCTCTCCTCGACCGCAACACAGTGGCCGACGTCGAGCGTGACACCGAGCAGTTCGGGATCGCCGAGTTCCGCACGCAGCCGCAGCACCTGGTCCAGCTGCGACACGAAATGGCCAGGCTCGGGTTCCATGGCCAGCCGCACCCCGCGGTGCACCGCCTCCTCGTGCACCGCGGCGACGCCGGTCAGCAGGCGCTGCCAGGCCGTGTCCTCGTCCAGGTTGCCGGGTTTGACCCCGGACCAGAAGGAGACGCAGTCGGCGCCGAGGTCCGCGGCGATCCGCAGGGCGCGGCGGAGGAAGTCGATCCGCACCTCCGGCTCGCAGGACAGCAGGGTCGGGTGGTGCTTGCGGCGCGGGTCCAGCAGGTAACGGGCGCCGGTCTCCACGACCACGCGCAGCCCGAGCTCGCCCAGCCGGTCCCCGACCGCGCGCACCCGCGCGGGCAGGTCTTCGGCGAAGGGGTCGAGGTGGGAGTGGTCCAGGGTCAGCGCCACCGCCGTGTAGCCCAGCTCGGAGATCACGGTGAGCGCGTCGTCCAGCCGGTGGTTGGCGAAGCCGTTGGTGCCGTATCCGAGGTGGAAGGAACTCATGTGGGGCTCACCTTCTTCGCCAGCCTGCTGGCCAGGGGCAGGGCACCGGCCAGCAGCGCGCCCGCCCGGACCGCCCCGGCCCTGGCGGCGAGGCCCGCCTGCAGCGGAACCATGCCGTGGATACCGGCCGCGGTCGCGCCGCGTACCCGCTCGGCGGAGGGCTCCCGCGCCGCGTCCAGCTGCGCCCGGCCGACGGTGGCCAGGTAGCCGGTGCCGAACCCGAATGCGGCCAGCCGCTCCGCCCTGGAACGGCCGCGCCACGGCAGCACCAGCCCGCCCGCGACCGCGGTGCCTGCCAGCGCGACCCCGGCCAGCGCACGGGAGCCGCCGTGCACCTCCCCGCCGGACAGCACGGTCACGCCGAACGCGTGCGTGCCGAGCGCGGCGGCAGCGGGTGCGGCGGCGGTCCTGTCGCCTCCGGCGCCGAGCAACACGTCCAGCGCCCGGCAGGCGGCCATGCCCAGTGGCCCGGCCACGGTGCCCTTGAGCCGGGTGTCATAGGCCCAGACGGCGGCCGCGAGCGCACTCGCGGTGCCAAGGGCACGCCGACCGCCGCCGAGCCCGGCCAGCCCGAGCCCGGCGGCGGTCAGGACACCCCCAGTGGTGAGCGCCGCGCCCGCACTCACCCTGCCGGAAGGGATCGGCCGCTCGGGGCGTTCGGCCGCGTCCAGCTCGCGGTCGGCCCAGTCGTTGAGCGCCATCCCGGCCCAGTAGAAGGACGCCGAGGCCAGCGGGAGCAGCAGCCGCCTGCCCCGCATCGGCTGGCCGGCCGCCGCGGCCCCGGCAACGGTGTCGCCGAGCACCGTCAGCGCGGCAGGCGCCCGCACGAGTTCCATCCATTCCTTCACAGTTTCGCCGCCCAGTCGGCCAGTTCCGCGGCCTGTTCGGCGAGCCGGTGCTCCTCGGTGCCCATCGGGTCCTTGAAGTAGAAGCCGAGTGCGCCCAGCGGGCCGGTCTGCCCCGCCGCGTGCGCGGCCGCTGTGAACCGCGCCAGGTCCAGTACCAGCGGCGCGGCCAGTGCGGAGTCGTATCCGGTCCAGGTGAACTGCAGGGACATCCGGGCGCCGAGGAAGCCTTCGAAGGAGACGTTGTCCCAGGCCATCTTCTGCTCGCCGAGGTCGGGGACGTTGTCGATGTGCAGCGGCGCCACCACGTCCTCGCCGAGCAGGGTGGCCAGGCCGCGGCCCTTGGAGGCCAGCTTGCTGCCGGCGTGCTCGGAGTCGGCCAGGGTCAGCCCGTCGCCGCCGCCGAGCAGGTTGGTGCCCGCCCAGGAGCGCACCCGCAACGCGCGCGAGGCGAACAGCGGCGCGAGGGCGCTGCGGACCAGGGTCTCCCCCGTCTTGCCGTCCGAACCCGCGTAGGGCAGGGACTGGCGGGCGGCGAGCTGTTCCAGCGCGGGCAGCCGGATCCCGGTGGAGGGGGTGAAGTCGACGTAGGGGCAGCCCGCGCGCAGGGCGGCGTAGGCGGCCAGCGAGCTCGGCGGCAGCACCGTGCGTCCCGGCACGGCCATGGCCGCTTCCAGCGCCTCCAGTGATCCGTGCTCGGGCAGGCCGGGGAACACCGGCTCGGTCGAGGACACGTTCAGCACCACGACCCTTGCCAGGCCGTGCCGTTCGGCGAAGCCGGTGATGTCCTCGGCCATTCTGCGGGCCGCGTCGGTCTGGGAGCCGGAGTTCGTCGCGGGGTGGTATCCCTCGCGCAGGTCCGGCTCCACCGTCTCGAACCGGCCCCGGACCGCGTCCAGCACCCGAGGAGGAACGACCCCGGACTCGCTCAGCTGAGCAGCCCGCTCGGCCAGCGGGGTGGACACGATGTCGTGCCCGCCGACGACGAGGTCGTCCCAGACGGGAAGGCGCAGTTCGTCGAAAGGCGGCTGGGCGCTGACGCATCCCGTCGCGGGCACGACCCCCGCGCGCAGGGCGAGCAGCCCGGTAATGGCCGTGGTGGCCACCGAACCTCTCGCTCCGATCAGCCACAGCCCGGTGGGCGTCGCTGCATCCATATTCCCCAGCCCCTTCCTCGGTCAGACGGCAGGCATGAAAGCGGGCCGGGGAGGGCGCCCGTGGACGCCCGCCCCGGCCCTGCCGTCAGGTTCTACTCGCTTCAGCAGGCCACGCAATACCTCCCGCAACACCTTCGATACGGTTGATCATCACTTCGGCGTCCCGGACCAGCGTGGCGCGCACCACCGTGTCGGTGACCAGCCCGGCATCACCTGCCAGCTCGGCGAACGACCGCAGCTTCCGGACCGCCTTGGCGTCCTTGCCCTTGGCCTCGGCCTTGCGGGCCTTGCCGAACTCCTTGGCCAGCGAGTTGTAGGCCGACAGCGACAGCCGGTTGGTCACCCGGAACCGGGTGAGCAGCTGGTCGATGTCCCGCATCGAGGTGGAGGATGCGAACCACACCGTCTGCTCGGCGCTGTGCCCGGCCTCGTCGGTGGCACTCACCTCGAGGGTGTGCACCCCGAGCGGCAACTGGTGCAGCGGCACCAGCTGCCCGGAGGTGATCGGCTGCCCGTCCAGGGTGGCCGACTGGGAGGCCACCCCGGAGGCCGCGTCCGTGGCCCGCCAGGAGACCACCAGGTCGGTTGCGTCCCCGTAGACCCGGCCGTTCGCCACGCCCGCCACCATCACGGTGGGCTTGGTGGCGTCGATCCGCACCGTCGCCGCCTTGTCCGGCTCGACGTTGCCTGCCTGGTCCACGGCCCGGTAGAGCAGGGTGTGCGCCCCGTCCCCGGTGATGGCGACCGGCTCGGTGTAGGTCGTCCAGTCCCCGCCGTCCAGGCTCCATTCGATCCGGTCCACCCCGGTGCCCTCGTCGGTCGCGGTCAGCGACACCGAGACGTCCCCGGCGTGCCAGCCGCTCTCGCCGGGCTCGGTGAAGCTGGCCGTGGTGACCGGGGCGGCCGCGTCCAGCTCCTTGATCTGGATGTCCCGGAACGACACGTCGTCGGCGTCACCGTGGTTCTGGATGCCGAGGAACCCCTGGGTGAGGTCGCGGTCCGGGTCGGTGCTGACGAAGTCGTTGATCAGCGTCCCGTTCAGGTAGACCTGGATGGTCTGCCCGCGCACCACGATCTCGTAGGAGTTCCACTCGCCAGGCGGGTTCAGCGCCTCGTCCCTGGCTTCCAGGTCCGCGGACTGGAAGCCGTAGATCGAGCCGGTGGTCCGCTCCGGCGCGTCGGTGGCGTCGATCTGGATCTCGTAGCCCTGGTTCACCGCGAGCCACGGATCGTTTCCGGGGTCGGGGAACCCGACGAAGATCCCGGAGTTGTCGTCCCCGGCCAGCTTCCAGTCCAGTTTCAGGCTGTACGCCCCGAACTGCTGCTCGAACCAGTACAGGCCCATACCGCCGACCGAGGCGATCGAGCAGTCCGGCTGGTGGGCGAAGGAACCGGGCCCTGCCTGGTTCCAGCCGTTCATGCTCTCCTCGGTGCCGTCGTAGAGCATCCGGTAGCCCTCGTCCGGCTGCGCGGGCTCGCAGGTCTGCGTTCCCGGCTCGGCGACCCCGGTGCCCTGGACGTTCAGCACGTCCACGTCGAACAGCCCGCCGCTGCCGCTGCCCCGGAACACCAGGTACAGCGGGTACGTGCCGCCCGGGTCGGCGATGGGCTGTGGCGCGATATCGACATAGTTCTCGAAACCGCCGGTGTTGCTCACCTCGACGGTCTGCAACAACTCGCCGTCCACCGCGCCCGCGCGGACCTCGATGGTGCCGCCCGCGCCCCCGGAGGAGACCCGGTAGCCGATGGCGTCCACGCCGGTGAGGTTCGCCGGGTCGAACTTGAGCCAGTCGCCGTCGTCGATGTAACCGACCCGTTTGCCGCCGCTGGCGGCGTCGGCCTCGACCACCTGGATGCCGTTGTGCTCGGTGAAGAACTCGGCCTGCTTCACCTTCGGTTGCAGGACGTGCTCGTCCTCACCGGTCAGTTCCGGCGCACCGGGGGCACCGTTGTCGGTGTAGTAGGCGTTGATCACCCCGAACACGTTGGCGTCCAGCCCGTGGCCCTCGTCGCCGGGCGTCTCGATCACGCCCTCGCAGCCGGTCGCCCTGCTCAGCGGGTGGCCATGCGCGTCGTGGCCGAGGATGTACTCCACGGTCACCTTGCTGCAGTCGATCTGGCCATCCTCCGGATCGGTCACGGTGACCTCGAACGGCACCGTGTCACCGAAGCCGAAGAACCCGCCGTTGACCGGCGCCCGCAGGTCCACCGTTGGTGCGGTGTTGCCCGCGGTGACCACCACGCTGGCGGCACCGCTCAGCCCGGTCTCGTCGGTCACGGTCAGCTTGGCCGTGTACTGGCCGGCCTCGCTGTAGGTGTGCGAAACCGGTCCCTGCTCGGTCGAGTCGGTGGTGCCGTCCCCATCGAAGTCCCAGGCGTAGCTCAGCGGCCCGCCGTCCGGGTCGGTCGTGCCGGCCGGATCGAAGGTGACCTCGAGCGGGGCAGGCCCGGAGGTGGTGTCCGCGCTCAGCTCCACCTGCGGGGTCCGGTTGCCCTTGGTGTAGTCGATCCGGTAGACCGCCGACTCCGGTGAGCCGCCGAAGTACCCGGTTCCGTAGTCCAGCACGTACAGCGACCCTTCCGGGCCGAACTCGATGTTCATCGGCCGGACGAGTTCCATCGACTCGAAGAAGGGTTTGATCTCACCGCGCTCGCCGTCCGGGCCGACGGTGATCTCCTTGATCCAGCCGCGGTCCCATTCGTAGGCGAAGTTCTTGCCGTCGTAGTACTCGGGGAACTTGGTGACCGAGTCGAGCTCCGGGTCGTGGTTGTAGGTCGGGCCGCCCATCGGCGACTCGCCGCCGGTGCCGAACTCCGGCACCGACCCGCCGTCATAGGGGATCCACGCGGGCTGGACCGGCGGCAGCTCGGTGCGCCCGGTGTTGTTCGGGCTCTCGTTGCGGGGTGCCGCGCAGTCGAAGGCCTCGCCGGAGGTTCCGGTGGCGAAGTCGTAGTCGATGAACGGCTGGTTGTCCCCGACGCAGTACGGCCACCCGTAGTTGCCCGGCCCCTTCACCAGGTTGAACTCGACGGTTCCGCCTGGCCCGCGGTCCGGGTCGGCCGAGCCTGCGTCCGGGCCGTAGTCACCCACGTAAAGCCAGCCGGTCTCCTTGTCCACCGCGAACCGGAACGGGTTGCGGAAACCCATGGCGTAGATCTCCGGCCGGGTCTTGTCCGTCCCCGGCTCGAAGAGGTTGCCATCGGGGATGGTGTAGCCGCCGTCGGCCTGGACGTCGATCCGCAGGATCTTGCCGCGCAGGTCATTGGTGTTGGCGGAGCTGCGCTGCGCGTCGAAGGCCGGGTTGCGGTCGGCGCGCTCGTCGATCGGCGTGTAGCCGTCCGAGGAGAACGGGTTGGTGTCGTCCCCTGTGGACAGCAGCAGGTTGCCATCGGCGTCGAAGTCGATCTCGCCACCGGCGTGGCAGCAGGTGCCCCGGTCGGCGGGGACCCGCAGGATCTGCTGCTCGCTGGCCAGGTCCAGGGTGCCATCGGCGGTCAGCTTGTACCGGGACAGCTGGTTGTAGCCTTCGAACGGGGCGAAGTCCGCCGGGGTACCGTTCGCGGGCGCGTCCCCGGCCGGGGTGTCCAGCGGCGGGGCGTAGTAGAGGTAGACCCAGTTGTTCTCGGCGAAGTCCGGGTCCACGGCGACGCCCTGCAGGCCGTCCTCGTCGTGGTTGTAGACGTCCAGCTTGGCCGCCAGCGAGGTGGTGGCCTCCGGGGTGGTCAGCCACACCTCGCCGTCCCGCGAGCTGTGCAGCACCCTGCGGTCCGGCAGCACCGCCATGGCCATCGGCTCGCCGGTCTCCGGCTCCCCCTTGGCCAGGGTGATCTGGTCGAAGTCCGAATCGGACGGTTCACCGCCCTGGTCAGGCGGCGAGCAGTCCGCCGTGCGCTCGCCCGCGGCGTAGAGGATCCCGCCGAGCAGGTGCGAGCGGAACTGCGGGTCGGCATAGGACTCGCTGGTGTGGCCGCCACCGGTGTACCAGGACCGGCCGCCGGTGTTCTCGTGGCACCAGGCGATCGGGTGGTCCCCCATCGCCCCGTCCCCCGGCTGGTAACTGGACTCGTCAAGGGAGGCCAGCACATGTACGTCCGGCCGCGGATTCTGCTGGTAGTTGTACCACTCGTCGGTGCGCGGCCACTGGTAGGGAAGTTCCGCGGTGGAGGGGTGCTGCCGGTCCTCCACGTTCACGGTGGCTTCCTGGATGTGCGGGTGCGACTGGAAGTACGCACCGACCAGGTCGCCGTACCACGGCCATTCGTACTCGGTGTCCGCGGCCGCGTGCACGCCCGCGTATCCCCCGCCGCCCTCGATGTAGCGCTCGAAGGCACCCTGCTGGGCGTCGTTCAGCACGTCGCCGGTGGTGGAGAGCCAGACCACCGCGTCGAACCTGGCCAGGTTGTCATCGGTGAAAGCGCCGGCGTCCTCGGTCGCCTCGACGGTGAACCCGTTGCCCTCCCCCAGCTCCTGGATCGCGGCGATCCCGTCCGGGATCGAGCCGTGCCGGTATCCCGCGGTCTTGGAGAAGACCAGCACGTTCGCCACATGCTGGGTTCCCGGCTGCTGTGCCTGCTGCTGCGCCTGCGGTTGTGCGGCGTTCACCGGGGAAAAGGCGCCGGCGCCGAGCCCGGTGCACAGGGCGAGCGCGGCCGCGCCGATCCGGATGGTTCGTCGTCTCGCTGAGTGGCCTTGTCTGGTACTACTGCTTCGTTGCACTGGTACCTTTCTCCCTCGCTAGCCGTACAGCACTGTGTTAGATGGCCGACCACCGTGACTCGTCGGCCGAGCTGCGCTCCACCGCGTCCAGTACGCGTTGCACGCGCAGGCCTTCGGCGAAGCTCGGTTGCGGCTCCTTTCCGGTACCGATCGCGGAAAGCAGGTCCGCGATCTCATGGGTGAAGGTGTGTTCGTAACCGAGCAGGTGCCCCGGCGGCCACCAGGCACCGAGGTACGGATGGTCGGCCTCGGTGACCAGAATGCGCCGGAACCCCGCCGCGTCCGTGGGTCCCTCCCCGTCGTAGAACCACAGCTCGTTCATCGACTCGAAATCGAAACTGAGACTGCCGCGGGATCCGTTCAGCTCGATCCGCATGGCGTTCTTCCTGCCCAGCGCGTACCGGGTCGCCTCGAAGGTCGCCAGCGCGCCACCGGCGAACCGGCCGAGGAACACCGCGCAGTCGTCCACCGTGACCTCGTCGGTGCCCTCGCCGTCGGGCAGCGGCCGCTGCCCGACAAAGGTCTCGGTCCGGCCGGTCACGCCGGTGAGGACGTCGCCGGTGACGAACTGGGTGGCATCCACGATGTGCGCGCCGATATCGCCGAGCGCGCCGGACCCGGCCTGCTCCCTGCGCAGCCGCCAGCTCATCGGCGCGTTCTCGTCGGAGAGCCAGTCCTGCAGGTACACCGCGCGCACATGCCGCAACTGCCCGAGCCTTCCCTCGGCCACCATCCGCCTTGCCAGCGCGAGCGCGGGCACCCTCCGGTAGTTGAAGGCCACCATCGAACGCACCCCGCGCTCGCCGGCCCGCCGCGCGGCCTGCGCCATCAGCTCGGCCTCGGCCACCGAGTTGGCCAGTGGTTTCTCGCAGAGCACGTGCTTGCCCGCGTCCAGTGCGGCGATCGCGATCTCGGCATGCGTGTATCCCGGCGTGCAGATATCGACAAGGTCGACGTCCTCCCGCTCGAGCAGCGCCCGCCAGTCGGTCTCCACCGACTCCCATCCGTACCGCTGCGCGGACTCCTTGGTCCTGCGCTCGTCACGCCCGCAGAGCACGCTCATCCGCGGTGTCAGTGGGACGTCGAAGAACCGGTGCACGCTGCGCCAGGCATGCGAGTGCACCGCTCCCATGAACGCATGGCCGATCATGGCCACGCCGATGGAGTCCCCCGGCCGCTCACTCATTCAGTTTCCCCTTGTCATTTCGGGACAGTGCCTGTTCCTTGCTTCAGGAGTCGAAGCCGACATCCATATAGGAGTCGACGTTCTCCTTGGTGACCACCGCGGAGTAGGTGGTGATCTCGGCCGGGATCTCGTGCTCGGCAAGGTCGCCGATCCCCTTACTCTGGCCGAGCAGCCTGGCCAGCGCGATCGCCGAGGAGGCCATCGAGGGGCTGTAGAGAACGGTCGCCTTGACCGGGCCGGAGTCCTCCTTGATCAGCCGCATCATGTTCGTCGAGCCCGCGCCGCCGACCATGAAGAAGTCGTCCCTGCCCGCGGCGTCGATCGCTGCTACCACGCCGATCCCCTGGTCGTCGTCGTGGTTCCAGAGCGCGTGCAGCGTGGGCGCGCCCTGCAACAGGTTGGCCGTCTCCTGCTGACCGGACTCCGGGCTGAAGTCGGCCGACGCCCGCGGTCCCACGCTGAACCCGTGGCGTTGCAGCGCGTCGCTGAAGCCCTTGCTGCGCTCCTGGGTCAGTGGCAGCGCGTCGATGCCCGCAATCTCGCCGATCACCGGGTTACCGATGTTCTGCCGCTTCAGCTCCTCGGCGATGTAGTTCCCCGCGTTCACCCCCATCCGGTAGTTGTCGCCGCCGATCCAGGTGCGGTACGCCAGTGGGCTGTCGAACACCCGGTCCACATTGATCACCGGGAGGTCCGCGTCCATCGCCTGCTGCGCAACCGCGGTGAGCGCCTTGCCGTCGTAGGGAAGGATCACCAGCACGTCCACCCCGGCGTTGATCAGCGACTCCACCTGCGCGACCTGCTGGTTGACGTCGTTGGTGCCCTCGGTGGCGTTCAACGTCACATCGCTGTAGTTCTCGGCCTGTGCCTTGGCGTTGATCGTCACGGCCGCCATCCAGCCGTGGTCGGCCGCGGGCGCGGAGAACCCGATGGTGACCGGCTGGCCGGGCTCGGAGTTGCTGCCCTGGTTCGCCGCGGCGGCGTCCTGCTGCTGCGGCTCGTTCGAGGTGCAGCCGGTGAGTACCGCGCCTGCGCCGAGCCCGGCCGCGCCGAAGAGGAATCCGCGTCGTGCGAGCAGGCTTGCCTTGTCTGTCATGGTTTGCTCCCGTCGGCAGCTGTGGGTTGGGACCCGGTACTACTTGGTTGTTTCGCCTTTCCCTTGCGGCGAACCGAGGTGGTGTGCTGCAGCAGCACGGCGCCGACGATGATCGCGCCCTTGGCGATGGCCTGGATGTCGGTGTCGAGGTTGTTCTGGGTGAAGATGCTGCCCAGCACAGTGAAGATCAGGACGCCGATGAGGGTGCCGACCAGGCTGCCGCGCCCGCCGGAGAGCAGGGAGCCGCCGATGACCACCGCCGCGATGGCGTCGAGCTCGTAGAGCTGGCCGCTGGTCGAGGCGCCCGAGGTGGTGCGGGCGACCACCATGATCGCCGCGATGCCGCAGCACAGCCCACTGATGCCGTAGACGAGCGCGGTGTGCCGCTTGACGTTGATCCCGGAAAGCCGGGCGGCCTCCGCGTTGCCCCCGATGGCGAAGGTGCGCCTGCCGAAGGTGGTGCGGTTGAGCACGATCCAGCCCACCACGAACACCAGTGCCAGCATGATCACCAGCACCGGGATGCCGAACAGGGAGCCCCGGAAGAAGTCGTTGAACCCGGTCTCGGTCACCACCTGGGTCTGCCTGCCGCTGAGCCGCTCGGCGAGCCCGCGGGCCGAGGCCATCATGGCCAGCGTGGTGATGAACGGGACGACTTTCCCGTAGGAGATGAGCACCCCGTTCACCAGCCCGCAGCCGAGACCGACCAGCAGGGCGCACAGCACCATGACCACCGGGCCGAAGGACTGGGTGGCGATCGTGGTCATCCAGACGCTGGAGAGGGCGACGATGGAGCCGACCGAGAGGTCGATGCCCGCGGCGATGATCACGAAGGTCATCCCGACGCTCACCACGCCGATGGACGCGGCCAGCCGCAGCACGGTGGAGAGGTTCGCCTCGGTGAGGAACGTTTCCGGCTGGGTGATGTGCCCGATCACGCACAGCAGGACCAGCACGCCTGCCAGTCCGACCAGCCGGATGTCCAGCGGGAAGGAGCGGCGCCGCGTCTCCTCCTGCTGGCGTACCGGCGGCCGGTCCAGAGTGTCCGTCATGCCGCCTTCCCCTCCATCACCATATCCAGTACGTCCTTTTCGGTCAGTTCGTTCGACGGCTTTTCCGCGACCACCTGGCCGTCCCGCAACACCAGGACCTGGTCTGCGAGCCCGAGCACCTCGGGAATCTCGCTGGAAACCAGCACGATGGCGACCCCGCTCGCGGCGAGCTCGTGGATCAGCCGGTACAGCTCCGAGCGCGCGCCGACGTCCACACCCCTGGTCGGCTCGTCCAGCAACAGCACCCGGCAGCCGTGCACCAGCCATCTGGCCACCACGGCCTTCTGCTGGTTCCCGCCGGACAGCGTGCGGATGATCCGCCGCGGATCGGCTGGCCGGAGATCCAGTCGCTCCAGTGTGGACTCCGCGTCCCTTGACTCCTTGGACCGATGGCTGAACCCGAGGCTGCTGTAGGCAGGCAGGCTGGCCAGGGTGACGTTGTGCGTGACCGACATGTCCAGCAGCAGCGCCTGGCTCTTGCGTTCCTCCGGGGCGAGGCCGACGCCCGCGTTCACCGCGGCGGACACGCTGCCAGGACGCAGGGTGCGTCCCTCGATGCTGACCTGACCGGCATCCGGCCTGCGCGCGCCGAAGATCGTCTCCAGCACCTCGCTGCGGCCCGCGCCGACCAGCCCGGCCAGCCCCACGATCTGCCCGGCGCGCACGGCGAAGCTGACGTCCTCGAACTCGCCTGCCCGGCTCAGGCCGGACACCCGCAGCACTTCCGCCCCGAACCCGGCCGAGCCCTCGCCCTCCTGCCGGAACACGTTCTCCACCTTGCGCCCGGCCATCAGGTCCACCAGGTCACCGGCCGGGGCCTCCCGTGCGTCCAGGTTGGCCGCCACGGTCCGGCCGTCCTTGATCACGGTGACCCGGTCGCCGATCCTGCGGATCTCCTCCATCCGGTGCGAGATGTAGACCACCGCGACCCCGTCCGCGGTCAGCTCGCCGACGATGCGGAACAGGTTGTCCACCTCGTCGGCGGCCAGCGCGGCCGTCGGCTCGTCGAGCACGATCAGCCGGGTGTCGTGGGCCAGCGCCCTTGCCATCGAGACCAGTTGCTGTGCCGCCGCGGGCAGCCGCCCGACCTCGGCCTCCGGGGAGATCTCCGGATGCCCCAGCCTGGCCAGCAGTGCGGCCGTCTCCGCCCTGGCCACCCCGGGCCGGGTGAAGCCGAACCGGGAGCGCTCGTGCCCGAGGAACACGTTCTCGCGCACCGAGAGCGTCGGGATCAGGTCCAGCTCCTGGTACATGGTCGCGATGCCCAGCCGCAGTGCGGCCACCGGCGAGTTGAGCGTGACCGCGGCGTCCCGCCAGCGGATCTCCCCCTCATCCGGCTGGTGGGCACCGGCCAACGTCTTGATCAGCGTGGACTTGCCTGCCCCGTTCTGGCCCAGCAGGCAGTGCACCTCACCGGCTCGCACCTCGAGGTCGACCCCGTCGAGCGCGCGCACCCCGGGGAAGGACTTCACGATGCCCCGCATCCACAGCAGCGGCCGATCGGACTCTGCGACACCCTGATTATCGCTCGGCGCGTGCAGACTTACATTCACCTTGCCCTCACTTCGTCCGGTGCCATGCAAAAGTAGTGTGACCACAACCACCCGTCAAGGTGATACGGAAGGCACGCGATGATTACGCAGCGCGTTTATGCACCTCAAGGCGCAGAACTTCGGTTCAAGACAAGCAGAAGTGTTGCCGAACCGTCACCAACGGAAGGTCATATGCCGGAACTCGGGCCACAGCTGGGTCCAGGGCGCCACTCGTCCGGTGCACAGCCACACCGGAGCGCCCTGGCTGCTGTTGTTGATCCGATGCTCGTTGTCCAGGCTCGCCACCTGGCGGACCCCGGCGAAGTAGGGCAGCAGCCGCTGCCGGTCCGCCCCGACGAACAGCGTGCTGGTGGCCTCCTCCGGCGGGACGCCGAAGTACCAGGCTCCCCTGCTGCCGCTGTGCACCGGCGGCAGCCCGCGATCCGCGGCGAACTTCTCCACCGCCGCGGCCTGCCAGTAGGTGTCGGTCACGATGCTGACGTTCGCGCGCTGCTCGGGCGGCAGCGCCCAGTAGGCATCGGCCACGTCCGCGGCGACCTGGGGCCAGCCGAACTCCTCCAGCGCCATGTGCATCGGGCTGTACGGCTCGCCCGCGTACTCCGACAGCGGGGTGATCGGCAGCCCGCTGATCGCCACCGCCGCGGAGACCGCGTAGACGGGCACCAGCCCCCAGCGCAGCCACCGGCGGGGCAGCCTGCGGCACATCTCCACCGCTCCGGCCGCGAAACACAGCGCGAACAGCCCGCCGATGTAGTACGGCCGCCCGGCGTTGATCCAGAACACCGCGGTGACCCCGAGCACCGTCCAGCCGAGGAAGCGGTACGGCCGCAGCCGGTCCGAGCGCAGCAGCCACCAGGTGCCGAAGACGAACAGCACCGCCCCGACCACGACCCCGGCCTGGTGCAGGGCCATGGAAAGGAAGGTGTACCGGCCGCCCGCGAAGGCGACCTCCTGCGCCACCGTCTCGTTCATCTCCAGCTGCGGCCAGCCGTGCGCGGCCTGCCAGGCCAGCGTGGGCACGGTGGTGGCGACCGCGACCGCCGCGCCCGCCCACAGCAGTGGCCTGCGCAGCAGGTCACGCGGACCGAACACGAGCGCGGTGATCGCGACGAACACCCAGAAGACCGGGATCAGGAACTTGGTCTGCAACGCCAGCGCGGTGACCAGGCAGGAGGCCAGCAGCCAGCGGTCATCCGGCCTGCCATCGGCCCGCAACCGCACCCAGCGCACCAGCAGCCACACGATGACGGTCCAGAGGAAGGCGTCCACGGTGTGGGTGGCCACGATATGTCCCGCCCCGGCGAGCAGGAACGGTGAGCAGGCGTAGGCGCCCGCGGTCAGTACCTGCGGCAGCCTGGCACCGCCGAGCTCGCGCGCGGTGAGCGCGGCCACCACGATGCCCGCCCCGGTGAGCAGGATGGGCAGCAGCCGGAAGCCGACCACCGAGCCGGGGAACAGCAGGTCCATCGCCCTGGCCAGCAGCGGCACCAGCGGCGGCTGGTCGGCGTATCCCCAGTCCAGGTGCTTGCCCGCGGAGATGAAGTAGAGCTCGTCGCCGTGATAGCCATAGCGGCCCGCGAACGCGAGCAGCACCGCCATCGCAGCCCCGGCCACGGCCAGCACGGGGACGAGCGCGAACCGGGAACCGGCGCGCTCGGACGGCGGATCGGTGATCTCTCGCGTCAGCATTCCGCGCCCACCGTAGCCCGCCCGCTCCCACCGTGCGTGCTCACCCGCGCCAGGGGATGGTGAACGTGGCTTTCGCGACGTCAGACGTCCCAATAGTGCCGTTCGCAACGTCTGACGTCCGCAACGCCACGTTCAGGGCTCTTCGGTGGCGGGCTTCCACCCCCACGGAAACCCGCCACCGCGGCACAGCCAAGCGCACTGCTCCGGCCGGGTAAATGTCTTCGAACCAGCTCGAATCGGCGCGCAGCCCCACTAGCCTCGCACCGTGATCGTGCTGCGGTTCGATACGGCGACCATCGCGCGGACCCGCCTCGCCGTCTCGCCGATGCTCGAAGCGCTGGTCTGGCTCGAGCTGACCGTGCAGGGCCGCCGCCATCCGGTGTTCGGTGATCCGGGGCCACGGGCCCGCGGCGCGCTCGGGCATCCCGATGTCGCGCTGCTGGCCGACCTGCAGCCGCCGGGTGGGTCCGGCTACACCGCCGACCTGCTCACCCCGCAGCCACGAGCGGTGCCGCCGGAGGACCTGCTGGAGGCGCAGCTGGCCGATCTCGAGGCCGCCGCCCAGGACGAGGTCGAGCTGCAGGTACTCACCTACGCGGAGGCACACTGGGGGCGGCCGGTGCCGCCGCGGGTGCGTGCGCTGGTCGAATCCGGTCAGCTGCCGCGCAGGGCGGCCGCCGGGTTCGCCCGGTTCTGGCAGGAGACCCTCGCCGAGGACTGGCCGACCCTGCGGGACGCGCTGGACGGGGACCTGGCGCGCCGGGCGCGGACCATGGCCACCCACGGGGTGGGCAGGCTGCTCGGCACCCTGCATCCGCAGCTCACCTGGACCGGCAGCGCGCTGGTCGTGGACAAGCCCTACGCCGAGGAACGGGAGGTCCACGACCGCGACGTCGTGGTCGCGGCCAGCCTGTTCACCTGGCCGCAGGCCATGGTGCAGGTGGACGATCCGGACCAGCTGGTCGTCTACTACCCGGCTGCCAGCATCGGCACGGGCCGCGGCCCCAGCCGGCTCGCGGAGGTGTTCGGCGCGACTCGCGCGCAGTTGCTGGCGGACCTGGACAGCGCGCGATCGACATCGGAACTGGCCACCCGGCACGACCTGGCCCCGGCGACCGTGTCGTACCACCTGCGAGCCCTGCACCGGGCCCGGCTGGTAGTCCGGAACCGGGACGGGCGGCATGTGCTGTACCAGCGCAGCACCCAGGCCGAGGCCCTGCTCTGAACGGGGTACGAAACGGTAAGCCCGATGAAACGATGTTGCCGGTATGTCAGCCTCGATCCGAACGGCACGGCAGGTCTGGATGACACCAGAGGGGCCAGAGATGCCAAACATCGAGGTTCGACCCCAGTCGCTCAGAACGGCCGCCAAGGCGGCCACCGACGCCGCGGAACAGGTACGCGAACTGGAGCTCACGACGGTCGCCGACCTGGCCGCGGCACTGCCCGGAGCCCAAGCGGGTACCAGCGCCGGGCGGCTGGGTGAGCACTGGAAGCAGGACACCAGAACGTGGTCGGACAACATGGAGGGCTACGCGGACAAGCTGCGGGTAGCCGCCGCTCGTTACGAGTCCGACGACCAGACATTGGCGGACGAGCTCACCGGCAAGGGACCACTCTGATGGCGGGCTGGGATGAGATCAAACGGTGGAACCCGGACGCCGTCGGCAAAGTCGGCGATGCCCTGGTGACCGCTCGCAACCAGGTTCTCGGTCTCCAGGACGAGATCGATTCCGCCGCGACCCCGCCGGAATGGAACGGTCCGGGCGCGGAGTCGGCACGGGAGGCCCTGACGCGGCACCGCCAGGACCTGGAGACGATGGCCGCCGAGATCTCCGCCATGACGACCGTCATCGATCCCGTCGAGCACGCTGTCCGGCAGCTCAAAGGGGACATCGAGGAAGCGGAGGGCCTGGCGGACGCATACCAGTTCCGGATCGACAACGGGACGGTCGTCGACCGGGCCGCGCAGGACGACCGTCCCGATGACGACGGCTTCTTCACCCGGATCGCGGTGCATGCGGAGCTGGTCGGGAAAGTCACGGCCGTACTTCAGACCGCCGCGGAGATCGACAACGACCTGCAGGCGGTGCTGAACCGGATCCTGGACGACCGGATCACCGATGCGGGCGCGACCACGCTGGTCGAAGCTGCGGCCGCGGGACAGGATCGGGTCGACCTCGACCGGATCCTGGGCGATTACCAGGTGGAGCCCGACCCGGACGGTACCGTGACGTATCCGCCGATCGTCGGCCAGACGGTGACCAAGCGCGAGGCCGAACTGCTCGACGAGCTCGGTGTGCTCGGGATGAAGGACATGTACGACATCCGCAACGACGCGTTCGGCACGGCCGAGGACCGCTTCCCTGGCCAGGACTCCAACGACAGCCATCAGGACGCGTTCCGCCATGCGTACTGGAACGCGCTGATGACCCGGCAGTTCGGCGCGGACTGGACGGAACAGTACGCAACGGCGCATGAGGCCCTGCCGGGCAACCCGGCGGACCGGGAGGCGATGGATCTGTACAACAACGAGGTGGGGCGCCGGATCGCAAGCGAGAACCCGGACGCCAGCCCCGAGGAGCTGGCCGATCTCGTCGCCCATGCGGTTCGCGAGGGCAATACGGTCGTGATCGACGGCAACGGCGAGCTGGCCTACAGCGATGACGTCGTCGAAGGCGATACCGGCCGAGCCGACGACCCGGCCCCCGAGGAGCCCGGCGCACCGCCAGGGTCGGACTCGGGCAGCACCGGCTCGGGCCACGGGAGCGGTGACTACGAGCCCGGCTCGGGGCCGGGAGGTAGCTGAACATGCGGACGCTGGTCGTCGGACTGCTGCTGATGCTGTGTGCCGGATGCGGAACAGGAGACGTGAGTGTGGAACACGACGAGGACCTGCAGGCCCGCCTCAAGGAACTGAGCTCGAACGGCGGCTCGGCAAGGTTCGCCGACCTCACCGGACGCGAGTGGGATGCCGTCTATGTGTTCAGCGAGGGGGTGTCCGCCGAGCGGGTCGAGCGCGAAGTCGGCGCCCCGGTCCTGGACGACGAGTTCTACTACGAGGCGGGCAACCTGCTGGTGTTCACCCGCGGCGGCGAGGTGACCTCGGCCGTGTCAGTACTGCCCGACCTGCTCGTGACCGGCGGCAAGGCGCGATGGAGTACCGATGCCCGGCTCGAGCCGCAGGGTACGCGCACGCCCGCGGCACTGCGGCTGGTGGAACCCAGCGGTTGAACCGTGCGTGTCCAGACGACCGCGTCTCGTCATAGGATGCCGCCCGATCGAGGGACGCGCGGAGTGCTTCGTTAGTGTCTGGGCCGCCGCGGCCCCGGACACCAAGGACACCCGTGTTTCCCACCTCTGCCCCGCCCGGGGCGACGACGTCTCGACGACGGATGAACTGGGACGTCATCCGCGTGGTGGCGATCCTGTTCGTGGTATCCGGCCACGTGACGAACCTGGCGCCCAGCCTGCCGGGCATCGAGGGGTACCCGTTCACGTTGAGCATTCCGTTCGGCACCGTGACCCTGCTGGTGCTGTCCGGCTATTTCATCGCCCCGACCATCCGCAAGCGCGAAACCGGCCGCTGGCTCCGCGCACGCCTGGCGCGGCTGCTGCCCGCGTACCTGGTGGCATTGCTGGTGGTCTATCTGATCACCCGCTGGGCGGTGGTCGGCTTCAACGGCTGGCAGCACGGGCCCGGCGTACTGGGCATCCTGGTGGCGGACCCGGTCGCCCCGGCGGGCGCCGCGGAGCACACCCGCTGGCCGGTACCGGACCTCGGCGACCTGCTGGCCAACATCCTGCTGGTGCACGAGTGGGACCCCGAGTTCTTCACCCGGATCGACAACTCGTACTGGACCCTGCCCATTCAGGTGGCCGCCTTCACCGGCGCGGCCCTGGTGTGGCGCAGCCGGTTCCGGCACACCAGCCCGGCGCGGGTGCTGTGGAGCGTGCTGGCCGCGGCGGCCGCCTGCCCGCTGCTGAGCCTGCTGATCACCAGCCTGCCCACCGCCTCCGGCCTGTACTACGCGCACCTGTTCGCCGCCGGGGTGGCCATCTGGTTGTGGGGCCAGCACCGGCTCGGTACCGGTCAGTTGCTGCCGATGCTGGCGGTGACCGTGGTCCTGCACGCTTTCCGCACCGGCCCGCCGCAGCTGGCTTCGGTGCTCGGCTTCACGATCATGCTCGGCCTGATCTGCGCCGCCGCCAGAGGCCCGGACTGGAACCTGCCGCTGCTGCGCGCCCTGCGCCGCCCGATCACCTGGCTGGCCGGGATCAGCTACTGCTTGTACCTGGTGCACCAGCAACTCGGTTACATCGTGGCGCGGGCACTGTCCGATGCCGGCCTCACCTCGGGCTGGCTGCGCCTGGGCCTGGTGCTCGCGACGGTGATCCTGGCCGCCTGGCTGCTGACCGTGCTGGTGGAGCGGCCCGCCTACCGCTGGCTCACCCGGGCTCCGGCGCCGACGGCCGTGGTGGCCCGCCCGGCCACCCCGGCAGAGGCCAGGGCCTGACCAACCTACGCCGCGCCGGAATCGCCCGGCCGGAAGTGCTCGAGCAGCATCGACGCGAGCGCTTCCGGTGCGGCCTCGGGAATCCAGTGACTGGCGCCGGGTACTACCCGCAGGGTGAACCGGCCCGACGCGTGCCGCCGCGCCAGTTCCGAGCCCCGTCGCAGCACCGCCACGTCCCGGTCGCTCCAGACCTGGAGCACCGGTACCGGCGTGGTTGAACGCAGCACACCCGGTGCGGTGAAGGGCGCTCCTCGGTACCAGTTGAGGCCGCCCCTGGCCACCGCACGGGACGCCAGCCGCGCCGCATCCCGTTCCGCCGCCTCCTGGTCCTGCCCGCTGGCGAGCAGGAACCGGGTGGACAACGTGCGGCGGCGCAGCAGCAACTCGGGCAGCACGGGCAACTGGAACAGGTACATGTACCAGGAACGCACGAGCTGCGTGCTGCTCAGCATCGACCGCAGGAACGCCCCGGGATGCGGGACGGACAGCGCGCTGAGGCTCCGCACGAGGTCGGGCCGGGCGGTCGCGAGGGTCCAGGCCAGTACGGCGCCCCAGTCGTGGCCGACCACGTGCACCGGCTGTCCGATCCGGTCGATCGCGGCGACCGCGTCGCCGGTCAGCGCACTCGACCGGTACGCCAGCCTTGACCTCGGGCTCGCCGTGGCCGACGCGCCACGCAGGTCGGGCGCGTAGGTCCGGTACCCCGCCCCGGTCAGCAGCGGTGTCAGTGCCTGCCAGGAGCGGTGGTCCTGCGGCCAGCCGTGCAGCAACAGGACGGGCTCGCCGTCGAGCGGTCCCGCGTCGGCAACCGGGAACCGCAGCGCCCCGTTGCGGAACTCCGCGATCCGCGCCGGGGTCACGGCCGTGCTCCCGGTGCGCTGTGCTCGGCGAGCACCTCGATCCGCGCGGGCACGGTCTTGTGCCAGGGGGTGCCGAAGAACTTGTCCCTGCGGGCCGCCGAGGTCAGCGAGTTCGGGGCGACCCCGACGGCCTCGGCCCCGTCCCCGCCGCCGTCGCCGGGATGGGACACGCCCATCCCGTTGGGCAGGGAGATGTGACCGGCCTGCATGATGTCGGTGACCTCCACCGGGGTCATGGCGGACCCGTTCTCGGTGACCACCCGCACCACGTCGCCGGTCCGCACGCCGAGCTCGGTGGCATCGGCCGGGCAGACGCGCAACGCGCCCTGCTTGTCCCTGCGCCGCCATTCGGGGTCGCGGATGATCACGTTCGCGGTGAAGGACCGGCGCTCTCCTGCGGAGAGCACGAAGGGGAACTCTGCGGTGGTGTAGCTGGGCTCGACGCCGTCGATCCTGGCCAGTTCCGCAAGCAGCTCCGGGATCGCGGCGTGGATCTTCCGGTCCGGGTGCTGGATGTAGTTCCAGGCGTCGGTGTACCGGTCCTCGGTGAACAGCACGCCTTCGCGGCGGGTGCGGAACGCCTCGAAGAGCTGCTCGCCAAGGTCGAAGCCACGCGCGGTGAACCCCGCCCTGGCGACGGCGTCCGGGTGGGCGATCGCGCACAGCTGCGCCATCCCCCAGATCAGGGCCACCGGTTTCTCGGCAGCTGGCAGTGTCGCACCGAGCGTGCGGTAGAGCAGGTAGGGCGCCAGCCCGGCCAGTTCCGGCCGCCGCCGCACGGTGGCGAAGAACGCGAGCGCGAACGCCCGCCTGCTCACCCTGGCCGCGGCGGTCAGCTCCGCGATCAGCGTGTCCTCGACGACGCCGAGCCGGTCGACGATCGCGGCGTAGATCTCCGGTTCCGGGCGGGTGCCCGGCAGCGGGTCCAGCAGCGGCGCCCGCACCTGGAACACGTTGTGCGGGAAATGCAGGGTGAACAGGGAGGACTCGTACTTCTCGAACTGGCTGGCCGCGGGCAGCACGTAGTCGGCGCAGCGGGCGGTCTCGGTCAGCGCGACATCGACGACCACTGAAAGGTCTAGTTTGGACATGGCGAGGCGGAACCGTTCCGACTCGGCCAGCGAGTGCACCGGGTTCGATGCGTCGATCCACATCGCCCGGAACCGGCGGGGATGGTCGGTGAGGATCTCGTCGGCGATCGCGTTGCAGGGGATCAGGCCACCGATCACCCGTGCGCCGCTGACCGGTGTGGTGCCTTCGATGTTCGACCGGCCCAGGATGTCGGCGATCTGCCGGGCAGAGGGTACCGCCACGGATTCGAAGAACAACCGCAGTGTGGCGTCCGCGATCCGGTCGGCGAGGCGGCTCCCGCGTCCCCTGGCCGCCAGCGCCATCGCCCGGCGCAGCGGCCGCGCGCCCCAGCGCATCGCGGCCAGGCCCAGCGCGCGGCGGAGGCGATCTCCCCTTGGCGGGCCGTCCGCACGCGGGATCGGATGCCAGCGCCCGGCGATCGGGAACACCCAGGAGTGCG
This sequence comes from Amycolatopsis aidingensis, assembly GCF_018885265.1. GTDB lineage: Bacteria > Actinomycetota > Actinomycetes > Mycobacteriales > Pseudonocardiaceae > Amycolatopsis > Amycolatopsis aidingensis. The sequence continues at coordinate 2,535,874 of NZ_CP076538.1, read as the reverse complement.
GGTGCACCCCGCCGGGCTTGGCGAAATTGCCGGTGAGGATCCACAGCATCTTGTTCAAATAGGACACCAGTGTGCTGTTCGGCGACTGCTGCACCCCGAGGTCCTCATAGGTCGCGGCGCTCTCCGCCACGGCGATCCGCCGGGCCGCGGCCCGGATCTGTTTCTCCGGCACCCCGCAGCGGCGCGCGTAGTCGCCGATGTCGATCACGCGCAGAGCGGAAAGCACCTGCTCGATCCCGACGGTGTGCTGGTCGAGCCAGTCTCGCGCGGTCAGTTCCTCCTGCACCAGGGTGGCCGCCAGTGCGGCGACACACCACGCGTCGGTACCCGGTGCGACCTGCAGGTGGATGTCGGCCATCGCGGCGGTCTCGCTCACCCTGGGGTCGATCACGATGATCGCGCGGTCCGGGTCCCTTGCCAGCTCGCGCAACACCAGGCGGGCCCTGGCCACTCCGTGCGACTGCCAGGGGTTCTTCCCGATGAAGATGGCCACCTCGGTGCGCTCGAAGTCGCCAGCGGTGTGGTTGCCGTGCAGTTGCTGGTCGACCCATCCTTCGCCAGTCTTCTCCTGCGCCAGGGCGTTCGACATGAACCGCGCGCCGACCGCGTGCAGCAGGGCCCTCCCGTAGGCACCGCCGAGGTGGTTGCCCTGTCCCCCACCGCCGTAGAAGAAGATGGTCTCGCCGCCGTGCTCGTCACGGACCGCGGCGAGCCGCACTGCGATCTCGTCCAGCGCGGTGTCCCAGTCGATCTCCTCGAAAGTGCCGTCCCGGCGGCGGCGCAGCGGCGTACGCAGCCGGTGTGGGTCGCTCTGGTACTTGTCCAGCCGCAGTGGTTTCTCGCAGGTGTAGCCTGCCGAACCGGGATGGTCCTTGTCGCCCCGGATCTTGACCAGGTTCCGGTCGGCGACCTGCACCTCCAGCCCGCAGTTGCACTCACACAGGATGCAGGCCGTCTTACCCCACCGAGCCTCGTGCGCCGCGTCGGCGGCGGGCCGGGTCGTCATCGCGCGCTCCCTCGGTCGTCGGGTCCACCTCGTTAGGTGTTACTCGAAGTCATAGTGACCTATGTCGACCGTCATAACTCAGGCATGTGCTGCACGTCACATGCCTGGTCAAACTCGCCATGAGTAAAAGAAGAAAATCCGGTCATGGCTATACTGATCGACATGGCCTCGGGACGCGATCGGATGCTCGACGGAGCCATCGCGGTGTTCCGCGAACGGGGCGTCGCCGGCACATCGCTCACCGAGATCGTCGAGCGCTCCGGCGCCCCACGCGGCTCGCTCTACCACTACTTCCCCGAGGGCAAGACGCAGCTCGCCACGGAGGCGACCGAGCGGGCAGGCCGGTTCATGGGCGCGACCATCAGCTCGCTGGCCGCTGCGGGAGACCCCATCGACGCGATCGACACCATCATCGAGTTCTTCCGCGGTCAGCTCGAGTCAGGCGATTTCGAGTCCGGCTGCCCGGTCGCGGCGGGAGCGCTCGGCGGCGCCGAGTCCGAGGGTGCCCGGCGGGCTGCGGGCGAAGCGTTCAGCTCGTGGGAGTCCACGGTGGCCGCGGCCCTGTGGCAGCACGGTGTGGCCGCCGAGCGGGCCGAGACGATGGCCACACTGGCCATCGCCGCGATTGAGGGCGCGCTCGTGCTCGCCCGCGCGCAGCGCAGCACCCGCCCGCTGGACCGGGTCGCCACGGAACTGACCGCCCAGGCGCGCCTGCTGCTGGGACGCTAGCGTCGTTCTGTTGCGCCAGATCAGTTGACGTGGTCCGGGTTGGAGTACAGCCCGATCAGGCCGGTCACCTCACACGCGATTCCCGTTTCTTCACGAACCTCCCGTATGGCGGCCTGTGTCAGCGTCTCCCCTAATTCGAGCTGACCACCGGCAGTAGTCCCGGCGTGTCATCGTGCCTCCTGGAAGGCTGCTGGACGGGAAAGATTCCAGCCGGCTTCGAAGCTCTCCGAATAGGTCTCGAACAACTCCCCGGCCGAGAGCCGGAGCAGGTGCAGTGATGGCGCGTGCGCCCCTTGGAACCCGTACACGTGGGTGTTGACGATCATCTCGTTCCGCATTGCGCAATGCGATGGTGTCGCCGTGCGGATCGCCGAACAGGAGCCTGACTCTTGTCCCTGACTCCGCCTTGACCGCCAGATCTTTGACGAAGCGCGGGCGCTCGACCAGGAACAACGCGGCGCGCACGAGGATCTCGACGGTCCGTTCGGCGTCATTGATCAGCCGATCCCACAGCTCCATTGCGACCGCGCTGCGATGTGGGTAGACGTCGCGCAGCCGTTCGTTTCGGCATCGCCGCCAGGTTGAGTGGAAAGGGGCCTGTCTCGTCCCGATAACCAACGGTCCCCTGCGACCGGGACGTCCGGCCGCAGGGGATCCGGCTCACATGTTGATCATGTGGCCGGCGAGGCCGTGGATGGCTTCCTTGACGGCTTCGCCGAGGCTGGGGTGGGCGTGCACGTTGCGGGCGACCTCGTGCACGGTGAGATCCCACTGCTGGGCCAGGGTCAGCTCCGGCAGCAGCTCGGTCACCTCGGGGCCGATCAGGTGCGCACCAAGCAGCTCGCCGTACTGGGCGTCGCTGAGGATCTTCACGAAGCCCACTGTGTCGCCGAGGCCGTGGGCCTTCCCGTTGGCGGTGAACGGGAACTTCGTCACCTGCACGTCGAACCCCTGCTCGCGGGCCTGTTCCTCGGTCCAGCCGAAGCTGGCGATCTGCGGCTGGCAGTAGGTCGCGCGCGGGATCATGCGGTAGTCGAGTTCCATGGTCTCGGCGTCCGCGATGGTCTCGGCGGCGACGATCCCCATCGACTCGGCGGCGTGCGCGAGCATCAGCTTCGCGGTCACGTCACCGATGGCGAAGATATGCGGCACGTTGGTGCGGCAGCGGCCGTCCACCTCGATCGCGCCGCGCTCGGTCAGCCGTACCCCGGTGTTCTCCAGTCCGTAACCGTCCACCTTGGGCTGGAAACCCATGGCCTGCAACACCTTGTCCGCTTCCAGGGTTTGCTGCTCGCCGTCCTTGGTCACGGTGACGACGACGTTCTCTCCACTGTCGTCAATGGAATCCACCCGGGTGGAGGTGAGCACGTCGATGCCGAGGCGACGGTACCGCCGGGCCAGCTCGGCGGAGACCTCCTCGTCCTCAAGGGGCACCATCCGGTCCAGGAACTCCACGATGGTGACCTTCACCCCGTAGTTGTGCAGCACGTAGGCAAACTCGACACCGATCGCGCCCGCCCCGGCGATCACGATGCTGTCCGGCAGCTCCGACTCGAGGATCTGCTCCTCATAGGTCACCACCCGCTCGCTGACCGAGGTCCCCGGCAGCAGCTTCGCGCTCGCGCCGGTGGCGATGATGCAGTGCTCGAACGTCACCGTGTCCGGCTCACCCTCGCCGCGCCGCACCTCGATGGCGTTCGGGCCGGTGAACGTGCCGTGGCCGGTGAACTGGGTGATGCCGTTCTTCTTCATCAGGAAGTGGACGCCCTTCACCCTGCCGTCCGCGACCTTCCTGCTGCGCTGGTACGCGGCACCGTAGTCGAAGGTGACCGGCCCCTCGGCCTGGATACCGAAGGTCCGTGCCTCGCGGGTGAACAGGTGCGCCAGCTCGGCGTTGCGCAGCAGGGCCTTCGACGGGATACAGCCGACGTTCAGGCACACCCCGCCCCAGTAGCGTTCTTCGATGATCGCGGTGTCGTACCCGAGCTGAGCCGCACGAATCGCCGCAACGTACCCACCGGGACCGGAGCCCAGCACCACAACGTCGAAATGTTCACTCATGTGGGCCGATTATGCCGCTCCGGCCCCGGCTCACGCAGGCGGTGGGTCCTCCGCACGAACCTCCGCAAGCAGGTCCGTCACCGCGCCCATGATGCGCCTGGTCGCCCGTGCCGCATCGGTGGCGCTCGGGCTCGATCCGGCCAGGTCGGAAAGGTCGACCGGCGGCCCGGCAACCAGGTTGACCGTCCGGCGAGGGAAGAACCGCGGCAGCTTCCGGCCCGCGGGCAGCACGTCGTGCGTGCCCCAGTTCGCCACCGGGATCACCGGCACCCCGGTATCCAGCGCGATCTTGCCGATACCCGGCTTACCCTTGCTCGGCCAGCCGTCGTCCCTGGTGGAGAACCCGCCCTCCGGAAAAATCACCACGCACTCCCCGGCGCCGAGCGCGGTCACCGCCCCGAGATAGGCGTCCCGCACGCTGGCCGTGCCGCGATGCACCGGGATATGCCGCCCCGAGGTCATCACCGCGCGCACCACCGGCGTCTCCCACAGCTCCGCCTTGGCCAGATAGCGCGGCACCCTCCGCCCGGAAAGGCAGAACAGCGTCATGGTGACCGGATCGGCGAAGGACAGGTGGTTCGACGCGATCAGCACTCCCCCGCGCTCCGGCAGGTGCCGGGTGCCCCGGATCCGCATCCGGGTACCCAGCACCAGCAGCGGCCAGATCAGGTCGATGGCCAGCCCGAACCAGCGCCCGCGCTCGCGCCGGGGAAATCGCTTGCCGAGGCGGATCGCCTGGGCACGGGTCAGCACGGTATCCGTCGAATCTTCGGTAGTGGAAATGTCGGCACCCAGTCCGTCAGCGGTCCGAGTCGGCCTCGACGGGCCACTCGGCGAACTCCCGGACGATACGCTGGGCCCGCACCAGGCCGGGCAGCTCGGCCGGGTCGAGCTCGCCACGCTCGGCCTTGAACTGGGCCTCGGCGAGCTTGGTCAGCAAGCCGACAACATCGACGGAGGACTGCTGTGCCATCGGCCTGTCATCTCCTCAGTACCTGCGCCTACACGCGTTCGAGCACGACCACCGGGATGTCCCGATCGGTCTTCTCCTGGTAGTCATCGTAGGACGGCCACACCTTGACCATCTTCGGCCACAGCTCGGCCTTCTCCTCCGGGCCTGCAGTGCGGGCGCGCGCGGTGAACTTATCGGCCCCGACCTGCACACCCACCTCGGGGTTGGCCTGCAGGTTCAGGTACCAGCCCGGGTGCGAGTCGGCCCCGCCCTTGGAGGCCACGATGACGTAGTCCCCCTCGTGCTCCTGGTAGATCAACGCGAACTTGCGCGGCTGGCCGCTCTTGCGCCCAGTGGTGGTGAGGATCAGCGTCGGGGCGTTGTTCTCCCAGATGTGCCCGACCTCACCGTCGGTCTCCTCGTACCGGCGTACGTGCTCGTCACCGAACAGCATGCGATTCCCCTTCCCTGCGATGTCTCGTGATCCAAAACTAACGGCCTGCCGGGGCACCGTGCGCGGTGAGCACTTCCACCATCAGGGTGGGATCGACGTTCCCGCCGGAGATCACCGTCGCGGTGCGGCCAGCCGGCAGCTCACCGGCATGGTCCAGATAGGCCGCCAGCGCCACCGCGCCGCTCGGCTCGGCGACCAGGCGTCCGCGGGTGGCCAGCACGGCCATCGCGGAGCGGATCTCCTCCTCACTGACCGTCACCACCCCGTCGAGCACCCGGCGCAGGTGCGCGAAGGTCAGCTCGGAAGGCTGCGAGCGCAGCCCGTCCGCGATGGTCCGGCTGCGCCGGTCCACCGGCCAGTCGACCCGGGTACCGGCCGCAAGGCCCTCCCGCGTGTCGGCGGCCAGTTCCGGCTCCACCCCGATCACCTGCACGCCCGGGGACAACGCCTTGATTGCCGTTCCGATTCCCGAGGCCAGCCCGCCGCCGCTCACCGGGATGAGCACCACGTCCACATCGGGCACATCGGCGATCAGCTCCAGGCCCGCGGTGCCCTGCCCGGCGATCACGTCCGGGTGATCGAACGGCGGCACCAGCACCGCGCCGCGTTCGGCCACCAGCTCGTACGCCGCCGACTCCCGCTCCCCGATCGGCACCAGCACCACCTCGGCGCCACACTCCCTGGTCCGGTCGATCTTGACCTGCGGGGTCACGTCCGGCATGACGATATGTGCCGGAATGCCGAAATGCCGGGCCGCGTAGGCCACGGCCTGGGCGTGGTTGCCGCTGGAGTAGGCAACCACGCCCCGGCCGCGGGTCCGCTCGTCCAGCCGCGCGATCGCGTTGTACGCGCCCCGCAGCTTGAACGCGCCGACCGGCTGCAGGCTCTCCGGCTTCAGCCAGAGCGGACGCCGCGGGTCCGCCCAGGTGCAGGGCAGCGCCGGTGTGCGGACGACCGCCTCCCGGATCCGCTCGGCCGCCTCGCGGATGTCATTCAAAGTCACCAGATCCACGCGAGCCAGTCTGCCCCAGCGCCGGGAGACACGGCTCCCGCAGGCCGCCGGACACCGGCGCTGTGACGCACGTGACAAAATACGCGCATGACCACGGACTCAGCACCGAGATGGCGGCGGCTGGAACCTGACGAGCGCCGGGAACAGATCTTCGCCTGTGCCGCCGAGCTGTTCGGCGAACGACCATACGCCGAGGTGTCCACATCGGACATCGCGGCGCGAGCCGGGGTCGCCAGGGGGCTGATCAACCACTACTTCGGCACCAAACGCGAGCTGTACCTCGCGGTCATCCGGCGGGCGATGACCGTGCCCCACTTCGCGGTGGAGCTGCTGCCGGAGGGCTCGCTGGAGAAGCGGACGCATGCGGCGGTGGACTGGTTCCTGAACATGGTGACCAAGCAGGGCAAGATGTGGCTCGCGGCCATCGCCCCGGAGGGAATCGGCCGGGACGCCGAGGTGGAGCAGATCCTCGCCGAGGCCGACCGGGAGTCCGCGGACCGGGTGCTGGAGGCCGTCGGCGTCCCCCCGGACAACAAGCAGTGGGATGAGCTGAACGCGCTGATCCGCGCCTACGGGGGCATGGTGAAGGCCGCGGGCAGGGAGTGGCTGGTGCGCGGGGCGCTGAACCGGGAACAGGTACACGCCCTGCTGAGCAAGTCCCTGCACACCCTCGTCGCCGAGGTTTTCCCCGCCGTGCAGGAGGACGCGGCGGGCCGCTGAGGGTCACTCTTCCGGGCGTCACAACGCGGCGTTGTGTGAGAAAGTTGCCGACGACGCCGGAGATGAGCGGGAGGACGTGGGTGTGGCGCGCTGGCTGTTGCCTGCCCTGCTGGTAGTGCTGTGGCTGCTGCTCGGCGGCGCGAGCAGCCCTTTCCTTGGCAAGCTGAGTGAGGTCCAGAGCAACGACCCCGGCTCCTTCCTCCCGGCCACGGCGGAGTCGACCGAGGTCTCCGACCTGCAGGAACGGTTCACCGACAGCACCCTGATGCCGGCCGTGGTCGTCTTCGAGCGGCCCGCGGGCCTCACCCCGGCCGACACCGAGGCGGTCCGGGCCAAGGCCGCCGAGCTGGCCGGTTCACCCGGCCTGGTGGGCCAGGCCTCGCCACCCATCCCGTCCGAGGACGGCGCGGCCATCCAGCTGGTGCTGCCGCTGTCCGGGGAGGACCCGTACCAGGCCAGCGAGCGCGTCAAGGACATCCGCGCCGGACTGGAGCAAGGACTGCCGCAGGGCCTGCGGGCCTTCGTCACCGGGCCGGGCGGGTACAACGCCGACTTCGCCGAGGTCTTCGGGCATATCGACGGGATGCTGCTGCTGGTGACGGCCTGCACGGTCGCGCTGATCCTGATCCTGGTCTACCGCAGCCCGCTGCTGCCGATCATCGTGCTGATCTCGGCCGGGCTCGCGCTGTGTACTTCCTCGGCCATCATCTACCTGCTCGCCGAGGAGGACCTGCTCATCCTGAACGGCCAGACCCAGGGCATCCTGCTGATCCTGGTGTTCGGCGCGGCAACCGACTACGCCCTGTTGCTGGTCGCCCGCTACCGCGAGGAGCTGATGCGCCAACCGCGGGTGCTGGACGCGATGCGTACCGCCTGGCGGTCCTCCTTCGAACCGATCCTGGCCTCCGGCGGCACGGTCATCCTCGGCATGCTGTGCATGCTGGTCAGCGAGCTGACCTCGAACCGGAGCCTCGGCCCGGTGGTCTCGATCGGCATCGCGGGCGCGCTGCTGGCCTCGCTCACCTACCTGCCCGCCGCCCTGCTCCTGGTCGGCAGGTCCGCGTTCTGGCCCCAGGACGCCGTACCGCGCAAGCACCGCAAGGTCACCCACGGCATCTTCGACCGGATCGCCGAGCTGGTGCGCAAGCGGCCCCGCTGGACCTGGGTGGTCACCACGCTGGTGCTACTGGCCGGGGTGGCCTTCGTGCCCTCGCTCAAGGCAAGCGGCACCACCCAGCAGGCGCTGTTCCTCGAGGAGGTCGAGGCCGTCACCGGGCAGGACGTGCTGACCGCGCACTTCCCCGGCGGCACCGGCAGCCCCGCGGTCATCATGACCACCGAGCAGTCGGCCGGGCAGGTGCTGGACGCCGCGACCGCGCTGGACGGCGTGGCCGACGCGGTGCCGACCCCGGCCGAACCGGGCAACCCGGCGGCCGGGCCGAAGACCGTGGACGGCATGGTCGAGATCAACGCGACCCTGACCGACCCCGCCGACTCGGCGGCGGCCGAGCAGACCCTGCGCGAGCTGCGCGAGACCCTGCACGCCGTCCCCGGCGCGCGGGCCAAGGTGGGCGGGCAGACCGCGCAACAGGTGGACATGCTCGCCGCGGCGACACACGACCGCAACGCGATCATCCCGATCGTGCTCGTGGTGATCTTCGTGGTGCTCGCGCTGCTGCTGCGGTCCCTGCTGGCACCACTGCTGTTGATGGGCACCGTGGTGCTGTCCTTCGCCGCCACCCTCGGCGTCGGCGCGCTGGTGTTCAACGACCTGCTGGACTTCCCCGGCGCCGATCCGGCCATTCCGCTGTACGCCTTCGTGTTCCTGGTGGCGCTGGGCATCGACTACAACATCTTCCTGATGACAAGGGCCAGGGAGGAGACCGCGCGGCTGGGCACCGAGCGCGGCACGCTGCACGCGCTGAAGGTGACCGGCGGCGTGATCACCTCGGCCGGGGTGGTGCTGGCGGCCACCTTCGCCGCGCTGGCGGTGATCCCGGTGCTGTTCCTGGCCCAGGTGGCCTTCCTGGTCGCCTTCGGCGTGCTGCTGGACACCTTCGTGGTGCGCTCGCTGCTGGTGCCGACCCTCGCGGTGGACGTAGGCCGCGCTATCTGGTGGCCGAGCCGACTGGCTCGGGCTCGCAGGGCCCCGGTTCGGCGGCAGCCGCCCGAACCGGACGCGGAAGCCACAACGCCGCTGCCACGCCTACGAGGGTCACCCCGGCCAGCACCACCATCGCGATCCCCATGGCGTCGGTGAAGCCGAGCCGCACCACCGCGCGCACGGCGTGCCCCAACGCCCCTGCCATCCCGTCCAGCGCCGCCGGCACCGTGCCCTGCGCCACCGCGTCGGTGTCGCGCAGGATCGCGCCCGTCACCGGTTCCGGCAGCCCTGCCTGCTCGCTGCGCGCAGGCAGGGTGCGCAGCACCTGCCAGGACATCATCGTGCCCACCGTGGCGATCCCCAGCACCCCGCCGATCTGGGTCGCCATCTGCTGCAGTGCCGAGGCGCTGCCGCTGGACTCCTCCGGGGTGGCGCCGTGAATCGCCTCGGTCGCCGCGATCACGCACAGGCCGGTGCCGAAACCGACCAGCGCTCCGGGCACCAGCAGGTCGGCGAAGCCAGACCTCGGGCCGAGCCCGGCGAGGCTGAACAGACCGCCCGCGACGAACAGCAGGCCCGCCGACACCGGCCAGCGTGGGCCGAACCGCTGTGCCAGCAGCCCACCAAGCGGTGCCGACAACACCACCACGCAGGTCGGCGGCAGCATCCAGGCGCCGGCCTGGATCGGCGGCAGCCCGCGCGCGTTCTGCAGGTACAGGGTGAGCAGGAAGAGCAGGCCGAACACGCCGAAGGAGCTGAAGCCGACCAGCACCGTACCCAGCGACACGGCGCGCTTGCGCAGCAGGCCGCGCAGCGCGCCAGGGACTCCCTTCGGGGAGCCCTTCGACTCCGCCACCGCCCAGAAAGTGAGACCGATCACAACCGCGGCGACCGGCACGTTCAGCAGGAAGACCGCTTCCCAGCTGAAGCCCTGCACGATCACCCCGCCGATCACCGGTCCGAGCCCGATGGCCAGCGCGTTCACCCCGCCCCAGATGCCAAGCGGAAGACCGAGCCTGCCGGGCGGGAAGGCATTGCGCAACAGGGCCAGCGCGGCAGGCTGCAACAGCGCACCCGCAAGGCCTTGCAGCACCCGGAACAGCACCAACGCGGTGACCGTGCCGGAAAGGGCGATCCCGAGCGAGGCGAGCCCGAAGATCAGCACACCGAGCAGGAAGGTCCGGCGCCGACCGATCCGGTCGGCGAGCCTGCCCGCGGGCAGCAGGGCAATGGCGAGCGCCACAAGATAGGCGTTCGCGATCAGTTCGAGTTCACCGAGCGTAGCGCCCACCTCGGCGGAAATGTACGGGGCCGCGATCGTCGTCGCGGTCCCGTCCAGGCCGACCAGCACACCGCCCAGGACGGCCGCGACCAGGGTCAGCCAGGGCCTGCCGCGCGGACCTCGCGGAGAAAGCACCTGCTCAGGGCTGCGTTCCGAGGTGGTCCTGCCGAGTTCGCCGTCTGCCACGTGTCCGCCTTCCCTCGCGGGGCTACTAGGATGACGCCCCCATGCGCACCGCCTACCGGCACCCCCGGCGGCCGGGCAGCGATAACCCTCGCTTGCTCATCCGCTTCACATCCGACCGCGCAGAGTCAGTGCCTCACACGCTAAGGCACCTATCCAGTGGGTGAAAAACCCCCACCCCCGGCTTGCGCCCCGTTGGCGGCATGGCTACGGTAATGCTCGCTCATCAGCCGATAGCGTGATTTCGCGCTCCACGATCCCCACACTGTCGTGGTGGTTGCCGAATCAACAAATGGAATGCACCAGCTGAGACGAAACACATTCGCAAACAGCGCGCGAAGACGTCCCTCAGTGCTGCGATGGGCAACCCGACAGCCAGCCTGCCCTCTAACAACCGTGTAGGTGAATGCATATGTCGTTGGCTGAGCACCCGTCGCCGGCTTCGCCGGAGGACGTGGTCCCGGAGCTGCGACCACTGACGACTTACTTGTTCGACCGTGCGGACAGTGTTGACCCCGCGTTCACGCAACTCGACTACTCCACCGAGCGCACCGGCGTCGAGCACACCATCGGCTGGAACGAACTGGCCGCGCGCGTGCGCGCCACCGCCGCGGCGCTGGCCCAGGTCACCTCCCGTGGTCAGCGGGTGGCGGTACTGGCCAAACAGGACCTGAACTACGTGATCGGCTTCCTCGGCGCCCTGCATGCCGGTACCATCGCCGTCCCACTGTTCGCGCCGGAAGCCAGCCAGCACGGTGACCGGCTGGTGAACGCGCTGGCCGACTGCTCACCCGAGGTATGGCTGACCGGACAGGGCACAGTGGACACGCTGCGCGGGCTCGCCGACGAGACCCCGGTGCCGATGCCGAAGCAGATCATGGCGGTGGACGCCATCGACCCGGCGGCCGGGGAAGGGTTCCTGGCGCCCGAGCTGGACCTGGCCGACCCCGCCTACCTGCAGTACACCTCCGGCTCCACCCGCACCCCGGCCGGCGCGGTGATCACCCACCGCGCGGTGGTCAGCAACACCTGGCAGGGCGGGACGGCATTCCACGTGGACGAGTCGTGGACCTGCGCGGGATGGATCCCGTTCTTCCACGACATGGGACTGATTCAGCTGTTGACCATTCCGGTGCTGTTCGGTTCTCACTCGGTGTTCATGTCCCCGTTCGACTTCATCATGCGCCCGGCGCGTTGGCTGCGCCAGATGTCGGACTACCCGAATGTCTTCGCGGCCGCCCCCAACTTCGCGTTCGAGTACGCAGCGCGAAAGGTGAAGGAAGCCGACCGGGAAGGACTGGACCTTTCCGGGGTACGCGCGGTGATCAATGGGAGTGAACCGGTACGAGCAGGCACAATCGCCGGTTTCCAGGAGGCGTTCGGCCCCTGCGGGTTCTCCGCGGCGGCGCACCGGCCTTCCTACGGGCTTGCCGAGGCCACGGTGTTCGTCACCAACACCAGGGAGGAGGGCCCTACGGTCACCTCCTTCGACCGCACCGCGCTCGCCGGTGACCGCGCGGTGCCGGTGCCACCGGGCAGCGAGGGTGCGCTGGACCTGGTGGCGGCGGGCAGGCCACATGCCCAGTTCGTGCGGATCGTGGACCCTGGCACCCACACGGTGCGGCCGGACGGCGAGGTGGGCGAGATCTGGATCCACGGCCCGAACGTGGCCGACGGCTACTGGCAGCAGTCCGGTGGCGAGATAGTGCAGCGCAGCGAGGACACCTTCGGCGGAACCATCGCCGACCCGCCGGAGGGCACGCCGGCCGCACGCTGGTTGTGCACCGGTGACCTCGGGGTGTTCCACGACGGCCTGCTCTACATCACCGGCCGGATCAAGGACCTGATCATCATCGACGGCAAGAACCACTACCCGCAGGACATCGAGCTCACCGTGCAGGACGCGCACCCGGCGATCCGCCGGGATCACGTGGCGGCCTTCGCGGTCAGCACGGACTCGGGCGAGGAGGGCGCCGCGGTGGTGGCGGAGTACCGCGCCCGCGGCGGCGAGGACGAGGTCGACCCGGCCGAGGTGGCCAAGGCGGTGCGCAAGGCGGTGTCCGCCAAGCACGACGTCAAGCTGCGCGGGTTCGAGCTGGTCCGGCCGGGCAGCGTACTGCGCACCTCGAGCGGCAAGATCGCGCGCGCGGCCACCAGGGAGAAGTTCTGGTCCGGCAGCGGTAGTACCGGCACTGGGGGTGCGTAGTACCGATGAGCGAGCCGGACATCAGCACCGACGAGCTGCGGCGCTGGCTCGTCGAACATGTCGCCGAGGCAGCCGAGCTCGACGAGGACGAGGTCGACCTCCACCTGCCGCTGGATGAGTACGGGCTCTCCTCGCGGGATGCCGTCGCGCTGTCGGGTGCGCTGGAGGAGCTACTCGACCGCACCCTGCCGACCACCCTGCTATGGGACCACCCCACGATCGACCGGCTCGCCATCGCACTCACCGGCACCGGCGAGCCGAGCCTGCCCCCGGTGCTGGCTCAGCCACGGCCGGAGACGGATGCCACGGACCCCGAGGACGCGATCGCCGTCGTCGGCCTGGGCTGCAGGCTGCCCGGCGGGATACACGGCCCCGAGCAGTTCTGGACCCTGCTCACCGAGGGCAGGGACGCGATCACCGAGGTGCCACCGCAGCGGTGGGCCGCCTTCGGCGACCCTCCGGAAGACGTCACTCGAACGGGTGGATTCCTGGAGGACATCGCCGGCTTCGACGCGGCCTTCTTCGGCATCAGCCCGCGGGAGGCCGCCCGGATGGACCCGCAGCAGCGGATGCTGCTCGAGGTCGGCTGGGAGGCGCTGGAGCACGCGGGCATCGCGCCGGGCTCGCTGCGTGGCAGTGACACCGGCGTGTTCGTCGGTATCAGCGGTACGGAGTACGGCGCCCAGTCGCTGGCCGACCTGTCCGGGGTGGATGCCTGGGTTGGCACCGGGGCGGCGCTGAGCATCGCGGCGAACCGGCTGTCCTACGTGCTGGACCTGCGCGGTCCCAGCCTGGCCGTGGACACCGCCTGCTCCTCCTCGCTGACCTCGATGCACCTCGCCGTGCAGAGCCTGCGCTCCGGCGAGACCGGCCTCGCACTGGTCGGCGGCGCGAACCTGCTGCTCGGCCCCGGGATCACCGCGAACTTCGACCAGATGGGGATCAGCTCGGCGGACGGCAGGTGCAAGCCCTTCTCCGCCGATGCCGACGGCATCTCCCGTGCCGAGGGCGCGGGCATGGTGGTGCTCAAGCGGCTGTCCGACGCGCGGGCCGACGGCGACCGGGTGCTGGCCGTGGTGCGAGGGTGCGCCGCCAACTCCGACGGCCGCTCCAACGGGCTCACCGCGCCGAACCCCGAGGCCCAGCAGGCACTGCTGCGCGCGGCCTACCGGCAGGCCGGGGTCGATCCCGCGACGGTCGACTACGTCGAGGCACATGGCACCGGCACGCTGCTCGGCGACCCCATCGAGGCGCGCGCCCTGGGTGCCGTGCTCGGCGCGGGCAGGCCGGCCGAGGCGCCGCTGCTGATCGGCTCGGTGAAGAGCAACCTCGGGCACCTGGAGGCCGCGGCCGGGATCATCGGCCTGGTCAAGGTGGTGCTCGCGCTGCATCACCGGCGGATCCCGGCCAGTATCAACTACGCCGCGCCGAACCCGCATATCGAGTTCGGCGACCTCGGGCTGAGTGTCGCGGATTCGGCGGCGCCGTGGCCCACCGCCACGGGGGCGCTGGCCGGGGTGTCCGGCTTCGGTTTCGGCGGGTCGAACGCGCATGTGGTGCTGCAGCAGGCCCAGGAAGAGCCGCGGCCGCGGACCGCACCGGCTCCGGCACGGCGGCGTTACCTGCTCGGGGCGCCGAACGGGGAGCGTCTCGCGGCCAGGGCGCGGGAGCTCGCGGACTGGCTGACCGGTCCGGAAGGTGCCGCGGCGCGGCCCGCGGATGTGCGGCACACCCTGGCACGCAGGCTGGACGGGCAGTACCGGGCGGCAGTGGTCGCAGGCAGCGCGGGCGAGCTGGTGGAAGGATTGACCGCGCTGGCCGAGGGCGCGGACTCCCCAGCCACCGTGGCCGGGGTCCGGCCGCGCACCGGCCGCGGGCCGGTGTTCGTGTTCTCCGGGCACGGCTCCCAGTGGGCCGGGATGGGCCGCAGGCTGCTGGCCGAGGAACCGGTGTTCGCCGAGGCCATCGACCGGCTGGACCCGCTGATCGAGGCGGAGTCGGGTTACTCGCTGCGCGCGGACCTGCGTGCCGGGGTCGAGGCGGGCACGATGGACCACGTCCAGCCGCTGGTGTTCGGCATCCAGGTGGCACTGGCGCAGCTGTGGGGTTCCTATGGCGTGCGGCCGGCCGCGGTGATCGGTCACTCCTTCGGCGAGGTCACCGCGGCCGTGGTGGCGGGCGCGATCTCCGAGGCCGACGGCGCGCGGATCGTGGCCCTGCGATCCCGGTTGCTCGCCTCGCTGGCTGGCGACGGCGCGATGGCCCTGCTCGAGGTGGGTGCCGATGAGGCGACCCGGCTGGTCTCCGGTTTGTCCGATGTGGACGTCGCCGTACTTTCCGCGCCGAGCCAGACGGTGGTGGCGGGGCGCGCGGCCACCGTGCGCCGCCTGGTGGCCGAGGTGGAGTCCCGTGGGCTGCTGGCCAAGCTGGTCAAGCTGGATGTCGCGGCGCACTCCCCGATTGTCGACTCGGTCACCGGGACCCTCGCCGAGGGCCTCGATGGCCTGGTTCCCCGCCGCGCGGAGGTCGATTTCTACAGCACGGCGTTGCCGGACCCGCGCGAGGTTCCCTCCTTCGGCCCGGACTACTGGGCGGCCAACCTGCGCCGGCCGGTCCGGTTCGCGGGCGCGGTGGCGGCCGCTGTCGCCGATGGCTACGGCACCTTCGTCGAGGTTTCGCCGCATCCGGTGCTGCGGCACGCGCTCACCGACAACGACGCCCCGCTGGTGCTGTCCACGCTGCGGAACTCGCCGGACGAGACCACGCATTTCCACCGGCAGCTCGCCGAGCTGGAACTGACCGGGCAGCATCCCGTCTCGGACGGGGACGGGATGCTGGTTGACCTGCCGCGCACCCGATGGCAACACCAGCCGTACTGGCTGCCGGTGGCGGCGAATGCCGCGCCGTCCGGACAGCACCCGCTGCTCGGCTCCCATATCGAGCTGCCGGAGGACACGCGGCACGTCTGGCACGCGGACCTCGGCACCGCGGCGCAGCCATGGCTGTCCGAGCACGAGCTGGACGGCAAGCCGGTGCTGCCGGGGGCCACCTACGTCGAGCTGGCGTGCGCCGCCGCGCGTTCGGTGTTCGACGTCGACGTGGAGCGGGTCGCGGTGCGGGGGCTCACCATGCACCAGCCGCTCCCCCTCGCCGAGCACACCCCGGTGACCACCACGCTTGCCAAGGCCGGTGCCGATCGCGGCGCGGTCTCCGTGCACACCAAGGGACCCGATGGCGACTGGCGGCTGCACGCCACGGCCGAGGTAAGCCTGGTCGAGCGCATCACGGTGAACGGCTATATATCCGATGTGGACGATCACGAGTTCAGCTCGTTCCCGGTCGCCGAGCTCTACCGGCGGATGGGCACGATCGGGCTGCGCTACGGGCCCGCGCTCACCGGGCTGCGCGCGGTGCGGGTGAGCCGCAAGGCCGCCGACGGCAGGGTTCGCGCGGTGGCCGAGGTCGAGCTGCCGGAGTCGGCGAGCAGGCATCCCGCCCTGCGCTTGCATCCGGCGCTACTGGACGCGTGCCTGCAAGCTTTCGCGGGTGCGCTGGTGGACCCGCGCACCGACAGCGTGGACGCGGTCTACCTGCCGATGGAGTTCGGCAACGTCCGTGCCTTCGGCGATCCCCGCAAGGGCGTGCTGGTGCACGTCTCGGTGACCGCACCCACCGAGGGTGCGGCCGGCCTGCTCGGTGAGCTGCACCTGGTGGACGCCGAGGGCAGGGTGCTACTCGAGGCCGATGAGGTGTTCCTGCGCCGGATCGGCCGCACCGAGCTGTCCGCGCCGCTGACCGAACGGCTGCTGGAGACAACCTGGCGGCCTTCCGCATTGTCCGGTGTGGACACCAAGCCGGAGAAGGTCGTGCTGCGGGCGGGTTCCGGTACCGAACCGCTCGCCGAGGCCGTCACCGCGGGAGCGCCGTTCGAGGTCGCCACGGCCGGGAAGGCCGATTCGGTGGTGTTCCTGCTGCCGCGCGCGGCAGCCGACGGGTTCACCGCGCTGGCTGAGGCCGAACACGCCGTGCTGGAGATCGCCGAGACCGTCCGCACGCTCGCCGAGGGCGGTGCGCGCCCGGCGCGGTTGTGGCTGGTCAGCACCGGCGCGGCCGCGGTCACCGCGGGCGAGGCCGGGCAACCGGCGCTGGCGGCCCTACGCGGGCTGGTCCGGGTGCTCGGCTACGAACATCCCGAGCTACGGGCGACGCTGGTCGACCTGGACCCGGCCGCCGCGGATGCGGACAACGCGCGCATGTTGCTCGCCGAGCTTGGCGGCGGGACCGAGGACGAGGTGGCCTGGCGTGCGGGCGAACGGCACGCCCTGCGGCTGGATCGGGTGTCCTCGATGTCACCGGTGCGGGATACCCCGGTGGCCACGGCCGACGGCGGTTACGTGATCACCGGCGGGCTCGGCGGACTGGGTTTGCTGCTCGCTCGCTGGCTGGCCGGGCACGGCGCGGGCGCGGTGGTGCTGAACGGGCGCTCCGAGCCGAACGCGGCGGCGCATGCCGAGATCGCACGGATCCGCGAGCTCGGCACCGAGGTCGAGGTGGTGCGCGGGGATATCGCCGAGCCGGGCGTCGCCGAGCGGCTGCTGGCGGCCGCGGGCGGCAACGGAAGGCGGCCGCGTGGCGTGATCCATGCCGCCGCGGTTTTCGACGACCGGACCACCACCCGGCTCGACGCCGCAACGCTGCACCGCTCGTGGCAGGCCAAGGCCTACGGCGCGTGGCGGCTGCACGAGGCCAGCCGTGGGCTGGAGCTGGACTGGTGGATCGGGTTCTCCTCCGCTGCCGCCCTGCACGGGTTGCCCGGCCAGCCCGCATACGCCACCGCGAACGCCTACCTGGACGCACTCGCCGCACTGCGCAGGGCCGAAGGGCTACCGGGTTGCACGGTGTCCTGGGGTACCTGGGCCGAGGTCGGCGCCGCCGCGGGGCTGGAGATCCCGTGGTTGCACGCCATCGACCCTGCGGAGGGCCTTGCCGCGCTGGAGGCGGTGCTGGCGGCCGGGCGGGTCGGCACGGGCGCGCTACGACTGAACACGCCCAAACTGCTGGAGGCATTCCCGCACCTGGCGGATTCGCCGTTCTTCGGCGAGCTGCTGGCAGGCGAGGCGCAACCGTCCCAGGACACCGAGGCCACGCCGGCCGCCGACTGGGCCGGCCTCGCCACCCTGCGCACGCTCGAACCGGGCCCGGCCAGGGCCATGGCCGCCACCCAGCTGCGCGCCAGGATCGCCTCGGTACTCGGTTTCCAGCCGGACCAGCTGGACCCGGCAACGCCCCTGGCTGCGCTGGGGGTGGACTCGCTGCTGGCGGTACGGATTCGCAACGCCGTGCAGCACGATTTCGAGCTGGCGCTGCCGGTGTCGTTGATGCTGCGCGGGGCCTGCGTGGCCGAGGTCGAGGAGTGGCTGTTCGGCGAGCTGGGGATCGAGGACACGGCCACCCCGGCCCGGACCGCGGGGCCGACGCTGGTGCCGCCGCGGGACGCCGCCGAGCGGCTGGTCGCCAGCGTGTGGCGGGAGGTGCTCGGCACCGACGTCGGCGTGACACAGGACTTCTACGGCATCGGCGGCAACCGGCAGAAGGCCGAGCAGGTCACCGCGCTGCTGGTGGAGCGAAGCGGCCGCGAGCTGACCATTTCGGAGCTGTTCGAGCACCCGACGGTGGAACGGATCGCCCAGCACCTGCGCGAGGACGAGCCTTCGGGCGGCTCGCCGGTACGGGTGCTGCGCGGGCAGGGCGGCCGGGCGCCGCTGTTCCTGTTCCATCCCGGTGGCGGTGATACCGCGGTGTACCACCAGCTGGTGCAGCTGCTGGACACCGAGGTTCCGGTGTACGGCTTCGACCGGATCGACGGCGTGGCCAGCGTCGAGGACCGGGTGACGCACTACCTGCCCGAGCTGCGCGCGATCCAGCCACATGGGCCGTACCGCATCGCGGGCTGGTCGTTCGGCGGTTTCCTTGCCTACGAGATGGCGCAGCAGCTGCGCCGGGCTGGCGAGGAGGTCGAGCTGCTGGCGATGATCGACCCGATCCTGCCGTTGCCCAACGACACCGGGCTGACCGAGGTGGAGCTGCTGGAGAAGCGGTTCGAGCGGTTCGAGGAGTTCCTGGAGACGAGCTACGGCCGCCGGGTTTCGCTGCCGTACGAGCAACTGGCCCGCCTGGATGACGAGGGGCAGGTGCAACTGCTGATCGACACCATGCTGGCCGAGGGCGTGGTGAACAGCGAGGTGAGTGACGCGATCCTGCATCATCAGCGCACCTCGTTCCTGGACGCACGCTCACTCGAACACTATGTACCGGAGCGTTACCCGGGCAGGGTGACCTTCTTCAGCGCCGCGGATCTGGTGCCGGGAGGGTTGCGCGACCAGCGGTTCGACCGCACCGATCCGGCCCGTGGCTGGGACGCGGTGTGCCCGGACATCGAGGTGATCAACGTGCCGGGGCACCATCTTTCGCTGCTCGATCCGCCCAATGTGGACCTGATCGGCAAGCACATCGATCACCTGCTGACCAAGGTCGGGCAAGCCGTGCGGAGCGCCGGATGAGCGGACTGACCGTGCTCGCGGACGGCGCATCGACCGGCACGGTCCGCGAGCTACGGCTGTTCTCGCCCGCGGTGGGCAGGGAGGTCGGGGTCACCCTGCTCACCCCGCCGGGCTGGGAGCCGGGCGGGTATGCCGGGTATCCGGTGCTGTATCTGCTGCACGGCTCCTCGGATGATCATCACAGCCTGGTGCGGCACACCGAGATCGCGCGGTTGGCCGAGAACGGCAACATGCTGGTCGCGATCCCGGAAGCGGGCAGGCTGGGGTTCTACACCGACTGGCGGGTGCCGGATCGGCTGGGCACCGTGCCCCGCTGGGAGACATTCCATCTCGGCGAGTTACTGCCGCTGCTGGAGCGGGAGTACGGCGCCAGCGAGGTGCGAATGGCCGCGGGCCTGTCCATGGGCGGATACGGCGCGCTGCGGTACGGCATGCGCCACCCCGGCATGTTCCGCGCTGTGGCATCGTTGAGCGGTCTGATGCACCTGACCCGCCGCGGCATGGCGGCGTTGCTGGGCCTGCTGTCTGTCCGTGAGGGTATGCGCCCCGGCCTGATCTGGGGCCCGCGGCGCCGATGTCCCGAAGCATGGGCCGCGAACGATCCCTTGGTGCGCGCCGACGCGCTGCGCCAGACCCCGGTGTACCTCGCTGCGGGGGACGGCAGCCGGCGACCCGGTGACCAGTTCGTCGCCGGGATGGGCCTGGTTGAGCGGTACTCCCGCGCAATGACGGAGGACCTGGCCGAACGCCTGTGCGCCCTGGGCACGGAGGTCACCACCAGGTACACGACCGGCATCCACTTCTGGCCCACCTGGCGACGCATGATCGAGGAGTTCTGGCCCTACGCCCAGGACGTGCTACGCGACTGACCTCAGAAGGGTGGTTTGTCGTTGTCTGGGGTGAGGGGTTCGTGCAGCGGCTCCCGTGGGCTTTGGTGGATGTCTCCGTGGGGTGTGGTGATGGTGGGTATCCCGTCGATCACCTCGTATTTCCATCCCGGCAGGTCCTTCAGGTGATGGTCGCGCTCGCAGTACCCGACCAGCTCCTCCTCACAGGTGCCTCCGCCCTGGGCCCAGTCGGTGGTGTGGTCGTTCTGGCACTGCTGGGAGGGCCGGTGGCACCCGATCCCCTGGCATTCCCGGTCCCGTACCCGCACGAACTCATCCAGCGCCGCCGGCGGCCGATACCGCGTACGCCCCAGATCGGTGGGATGCCCCGTGGCCGGGTCGGTCAACAACCGCCGCCACACACTGTCCGGATGCGTAGCCAGCTCCCGCGCCAACGACGCCGGAATATGCCCATGCCCGGCCAGATACCCCGGCTGCTCATCCAACCCCAGCAACGAACTGGCCGCGAAGTACAGGTACACCTCCGTCCGCGGCGCCCGGATCTCACCCTGTTCCCGCAGGGCCAAATCGGCGAACACGTCCGCCCGCAACTGCTCCAACGTGCGACTGTCCCCTTCCCGTCGGAGGCGTCGGGCGGCCCGGTCACACCGCGCATAAATCGCACTGGCCACCTCCGTCGGGAGGTCGGCCATGAGGCTGGACACCCCATCGTCTTGATGGATGAGTTCCAGGGACCGTTGTGCCCGCCGGGCCCGGGTGCGCCGCGCCGCCCCGTCCGGGTCGACCGCGAGTACCTGGTAGCGCACCGACCGCCGCAGGCTGGTGCGGTCTTTGCGTTCCAGTTTGTCGCCCATCCGCTTATCCACCTCGCGGGCTTGTTGGTCGGTGAGGACCGCGGTGGGTTCGACCACCGCTTTCACCTTCTCCTGATCAATCCGGCCCTCCCGGAACGCGGCGAGGGTGTTCGGCAACCGGGTGAGGTGCTGCCCCAGCGCCAGGGCTTCCTCCACCCGGTGCCGGGTCCAGTACAGCCGTCCGGCGATCTCGGTCACCAGCGAGACCCGTTCGTCCCCGTCGTGGGCGAGGTCGGCCACCAGCAGCACCCGCCGCGCCTCCAGCCGGGCGATGGCGCGTTCGTTGGCCTCCAATAGGTCGAGTGTGGTGAGTGCGTCTTCGGCGGGATCCGTGTGCGGATCAGAACTGTGTCTGTCCATACCCACAATTGTATCGACGAGTCCGACAAGAATTCCCCGCGTGAATGTATACCCGCCGGTATTCACTCGAATGCGTGTTCGACACAGAATGCATGCCAGGCCGGGCCCGGGGTGCCCGTTCCGTGGGGTGCTGGCGCTAGCAACCAGCCCTGCTAATGGTGATGTGTGGAGCGCCAGTGCCCCGCGGCGCGCCGGAGGCGTGCTTGGAACCCAGCCACAGGCTCGTCACCGGCCAACACGGTTACCTGAGCGGCAAACACGATGCGCGGGAAGGGCCAAAGCGTGCGCGTGGACAGCCAAAGCGTGCGCGGGAACGGCAAACACACGCGCGTGGAGAGCAAACACGCCGGGGGTTAGGGGGTCCAGTTAATGCGTTCGAGGGCGTACTCGACTTCACCGCGCTCGCTGCCCTCGATGGGTTCCGGCCAGTCCTGGTGGAAGGTTCGCACGTGGCGCAGGCCCGCCTTCTCCAGCACCCGGCGGGAACGCTGGTTGACCGTCATGGTCTGGGCGTAGATCCGCCAGACGCCCAGTTCGGTGAAAGCCTTGCGTACCAACGCCCGCGCGCCCTCGGTCGCGTATCCGTGCCCCCACGCCGAGCGGCGCAGGCGGTAACCGAGCTCGACCTCGCCCGGCCGGTCACCGGCGCGGGAGCACAGCTCGAACCACCCGAGGAACACCCCGTGCGGCTTCTCCTCCGCCGCCCAGTAGCCGCCGCCGAGAAACCTCGGCAACACCCGGCGCTCGATCTCCGCTCGCGACGTGGGTCGCCCACCGGAGAGCCACCGCATGACCTCCGGATCACTGTCCAGCTCGACCAGATTGTCGACATCGGACTCAGTGAAGGCCCGCAGCACCAGACGATCGGTCTCCAGGAACATACCGTCCGACACTAGCCCTGCTGCTCACCGACGTCCGCCAGTTTTCGCTCTACCCGCTCCACGTCGGCGGTACGCCGTTGCTCCCGGAATAATGTCAGGGCCTGGCGCCAGGATGCGACGGCCGCTTCGATCTCGCCGAAGGCCTGGTGGGTGTCCCCGAGGCTGGCCAGCGTCCGCGCCTCCTCGTAGGTGTGTCGCAGCTCCCGGAACACCGCCAGCGCCTCGCGGTAATGTCGCACGGCCTCGTCGTAGTCGCCCAAGTGCCGCACAACGTATCCGAGGCTGTCCAGGGTTTGCGCCTCCGCCCGGCGGTGCCCGTGCCTGCGGCACAACGCCAGCCCTTCCTCGCAGTGCACGCGCGCGGCCGCGAAGTTGCCGAGTTTGGCCTCGAACCAGCCGATGGCACCCCGCATGTCCGCGGCCCAGACGTGATCGCCGACCTCCTGGAACAGGCGCAGCGAGTGATGCGCCTGTTCCAGCGCCCGCTCGTTGTCGCCCGCGAACTCCAGTACCACCGCCAGCGCCTGATGAGTGTGCGCCTTGGCGCCGAGGTCACCGGCCTCGGTGAACAGCTCGAGGGCGAGTTCGAGGTGTTCCAGCGCCTGCTCCTGCTGCCCCACCCTGGCGTAGGTGTGCCCGATCTCGCGGTGCGCCCAGCCCCTGGCGAGGGGCGCACCGAGCCGGTCGGCGGCTGCCACCCCGGCACGCCAGGACTCCAGGCTCTCCTGCGGGTTGCCGCGCCGCCGGTGGAAGCTGCCGAGCACCCAGGCCAGCAGCCACACCTGCGCGTCCAGCCGGTGCGCGATGGCCGCGTCCTGGGCGGCCAGCAGACATTCGTGCTCGGTGTCGAACCACTCCGCGGCCGCCGCGGTGCTTTCCGGAACCTCCGGCAGCACCCCCTCGGCGGGCGGGTCAGGGGCGATCAGCGGCCGCTGCGGGTAGAGCAGCCGGTCCGCCGCGTGCGCGGTATGCAGGTAGAAGTCCACCAGTCTGCGCGGGGCGGCCCGCAGTTCCTCCTGCTCCCCGGACTCGGTGGCCTGCTCAGCGGCGTAGAGCCGCAGCAGGTCGTGCATCCGGTACCGGCCGGGGACGTGCTGCTGCACCAGGTGCGCGGTTTCCAGCTCGCGCAGCAGTGCCCTGGCCTGTTCCGGTGCGACCGCGGCCAGCCCGGCGGCCGCCTGCCTGCTGATATCCGGCCCCTGGACAAGGCCGAGGAGGCGGAACATCCGGGCGGCCGGGGCAACGAGCGCGCGGTAGGACCAGGAGAACACCGCGCGCAGGTTGGCACTCAGCTCCCCGGCGTCGAGGGCGTCCAGCCGGGCCGATGCGCTGCGCAGTTCCTCGGCGAGCACGGCAAGCGGAAAGTCCGGATGGGCCGCGGCACGCGCCACCACGATGCTCACCGCGAGTGGCAGCCCGGCGCACCAGCGGACCAGATCGGCTGCCACCGCGGGCTCACTCAGCACCCGTTCCGTGCCGAGCTGACCGGCCAGCAGGTCGCGGGCCTCCCCCGCGCTCAGCACGTCCAGGTTGACCAGCCGCCCACCACGCAACTGCAAACCCGGCAACTGACGGCGGCTGGTGACCAGTACGGCGCAGGTCTCGCTGCCCGGCAGCAACGGCTCCACCTGGGCGGCGTCCCCGGCATTGTCGAGTACCACCAGCAAGCGTTTGCCCGAGAGCATGCTGCGGTAGAGCGCCGCCCGCCCATCCAGGTCGGCCGGGATCGCGGCGGCATCGGCCCCGAGCGCGTCCAGGAAGCCACGCAGCACCACCGAAGGGGAACTCGGCTCGCTGGATGGATCGAAGCCACGCAGGTTGACGTGCAACTGCCCGTCCGGGAACCGGTCCAGGTTCTGCTGCGCCCAGTGCACCGCGAGCGCGGTCTTGCCGATCCCGCCGGTACCGGCGATCACCACGATCGGCGTGCTGCCCGGCTCGCCTACCGGCGGTAGCGCGTCGAGCTGCTTCAGCTCGTCGGCCCTGCCGACGAAGCCGCCCACATCGGCTGGCAGCTGGCGGGGCACCGGGACGGCGGCCGCGGCCGCACGTATGGCGCCTTCGGTGCGCAGCCCCGGGTCCTCCCGCAGGATCCGCTGGTGCAGCTCGCCGAGCGCGGCGCCGGGCTCGGTGCCGAGCTCGGTGCGCAGCCGCCGGGCGAGCGCGGTGAAACAGTCCAGCGCCTCGCTGCTCCGGCCCACCCGGTACAACGCCAGCATCAGCAAGCGCACCAACGACTCGGCCAGCGGATACTCGGCCACCAGGTTGGCCAGCTCGGCCACCACCTCGGCATGCCTTCCCGCCGCCAGCTCGGCTTCGAAGAGGTCACCGAGCAGGCCGAGCCGTTCGCGTTCCAGCCCGTCCCGCACTCGCTCGGCCCAGTCGCCGCCGATCCCGGCCAGCGCCGGACCCCGCCACAGCGCGGCGGCTTCCCGCAACAGGCCCGCGGCGCGCCGGGGCTCACCGTCCGCGAGTGCGGCGCGGCCCTGCCCGGCGATCCTGCGCATCAGGTGGACGTCCACCCGCTCGGGCGGCACCTCGAGCAGGTAACCGCCGCCGTGTTTGCCAAGCGCGACCGTGCCTTCCCAGCCGAGTTCCCGCAGCAGCCTGCGCAGCCGCGCGATGTGACCGTAGAGCGTGTCCCTGGCGGCCGCGGGCGGCCGCTCGCCCCACACCCGGTCGATCAACGAGTCCAGCGGCACCGGCTTACCCGGGGTGAGCGCGAGCGCGGCCAGTACGCAACACTGCTTGGCGGGCCCCGCGGTCACCGGGCCACCGGCGACCCCACCGTGGGCGTCCAGCCCGACACTGCCAAGCAGGCGCACCACGATGTCGCCACCAGTCCGGTCCGTGACATCCACCTCCATGATCGAAGCACTCGCCCATCGGGGCGAACAAGGCCAGCGCAAGGCCGGTGCAAGGTTTTCACCAGTTCGGCGCAGCATACTGGCCCCGGCCGATTTCCACGGTGAACAAGGGGGTTGGAGATGTACGGGGTGAACGGCTCCGAACGCAACCGGGAGCTGTAGCAGACGGCCCGGTATCGCCGCAGGGGGTGCGGCGATACCGGGACCTTCCGGCTCAGGGGACGGAGCGGATGGGCAGGATCAGGAAGGCGCCCGCGATGGCCACGCAGCCCGCCGTGAGGTAGAGCACGGGATAGCTGCCCACCAGCGCGATGATCCCGCCCGCGATCATCGGGGCGAAGGCCTGCGGGGCCGTGTTGGCCAGGTTCACGATGCCGAGGTCCTTGGCCCGGTCGGTCGCGGCAGGCAGCACCTGGGTGATCAGCGCGTTGTCCACCGCCACGTACACACCGTAGCCAAGCCCGAGCACCGCGGCGGCGAGCACCACGGCGAGCCAGGAGTGCCAGACCGCCAGCATCAGCATGGACACCGCGATGATCCCCGAGGAGCTCACCACGTAGATCTTCCTGCGCCCGCTGCGGTCGGACAGCCTCCCGGCCAGCACGCTGGTGCACAGGATGCCCAGGGTGTACGCCACGGTCAGCACGAAGACCCCGTCAGCGGGGTCGTCCAGCTTCAGCACATCGCGCAGGAAGTACAGCAGGTACAGGGTAGCGATCGAGTTGGCCAGCTGGATGGCCAGCCGCGCCACCGCCGCCCAGGCGAAGTCCGGATGCCGCCGCGGGCTGATCCAGAATCCCCGCACGAACCGGCGCAGCTCGAACCTCGGCCGCTGCTCGGGCAGCAGCCTTGGCTCCCGGGAGGCCAGCACGAACGGCAGCGCAAGGCCGAGTACCAGCCCGGCAAGCAGCAGGTAGCCACCGGTGTTGGTGGGCACCACCACGGTCACCAGCAGCACCCCGAGCACCAGCCCGAGCGGCAGCGGCAGGCCGGCGAAGGCGGACACGAAGCCGCGCTGCCGCACCGGCACCTGGTCCGGCACGCTCGCGGTCAGCCCGGCGAACATCGCGTTCTGCGCGCCCTGGGCCGTCATCCAGCACAGCGCGACGCCCAGCACGGTGAGCTGCGCAGGCAGCAGCACCAGCGCGCAGGCGCAGACCACCGCCCCGCCGAGCACCCACGGGCGGCGCCTGCCCAGCCGGGAGGTGGTGCGGTCGGACAACGCCCCCGCGATCGGCGCGGCCAGGATCGAGACCACCGCCGCGCAGGCGGTGACGACGGCGAGGTTCGTCTCCTTGCTCGCCGCGTCGATCCGCTCGATCTGCAGCGGCAACAGGATCTGGATCGGGGTGACCGTGGCCATGGAGAAGCCCAGCACCCCCGCGGAAAGCCGCAGGGTCCAGGCCATGCCCACCGGGGTGGTCGGCTCGTCGAGCGCGCTCGTCGCGCGGCGGGCCGGGGTGGTCACAAGGGCAGCATAGCGATGGCACGTTCCTCGAGGCTGCCGAAGTACAGCGTGCCCTCCCGCTCCCGGATCCCGGTCATCAGGTGGAAGCCATCGACCTCCCCCGACCGCTCGTGCACGATCCGGCCGTCGGCGTCCAGACCCAGCGCGCGCATGGTGCGCGAGGGCGCGGGCTGTAGCCACAGCGGGGCCCTGCGCACCGCCGCCCGCACCGGCGCGGGCAGCCTGCGCACCAGGCTAAGCGCGGCGACCTCGGGGCTGGGCATCGCGACCCAGATCAGCCCGTCGCTGCCGGTGCTGGTGTTGTCCGGGTAGCCGGGCAGGCCACCGGCGAACACCTCGACCCTGCCCTGCTTCTCACCGGTCAGCCACACCCTGCGCAGCCGGCAGGCGCCGCTTTCGGCCACGGTCACGAAGGACTCGTCCGGGATGAGTGCCACCCCGTTGGCGAACTGCAACCCATCGGCCAGCAGGTCGATCGTGCCGTCCGGGGTGCGGCGCAGCAGCCGCCCGGTCCCGGTCTGCTCGATCAGGTCGGCGCGCCACTCGCGCACCGGGAACCGGGTGGAGGAGTCGCTGAAGTACACCGTGCCATCGGCTGCCACCGCGGCGTTGTTGCACACCAGCAGCCGCCTGCCCGCACCCTCGGTGGCCAGGGTCCGCACCGCGCCCTCGGCGATGGTCACCGCGAGCAGGCCCCGGTCGGCGTCGCAGACCAGCAGCTCGTCCGCGCCGAGGAACTCCAGGCCGAGCGGGCGGCCGCCGGTGTCCGCGATGGTGTCGATCCGCCTGCCTTCCTGGGCGATCCGGATGATCCGGCCGTCCTCGAGGCCGGTGTAGACCCGACCCTCCGCATCGACGAGCACGTCCTCGGGACCATGACCGTTCACCGGGATCACCGTGGTTCCGGCAAGGGACACGGGAATGCCTCCTAGCGGTAGCTGAGCAACGATGTGGACTCGAAATGCGCGTGCTCATTGAACGAAAGCAGGGACAGTCCGCTTTGGCCAGCGACCAACTTGGTGATGCCCGCGTTCGCGGTCACCCGGTTGAGGAAGAGGAAGGACTCGGCACCGCCGCCGAGCAGGTCCGCGGCCAGCGCGGCAATGACCCCGCCGGAGGTGAACACCACGGCCTGCTCGCCCTTGCCCAGCGCGGCGGCCAGCTCCGTCACGGCGGCACGGACCCGGCTGCCGAACGCGGGCCAGCTCTCCACGCAGGGGCTGCCCGTACCGGCCTTGGTCCACGCGCGCAGCGCGGCGTCCAGCGCGGCCTGGAACTCGCGCGGGTCCCGCTGCCGCACCGGCGTGCCGTGCTGGGCCAGCACGTCCAGGTGGTCGTACTCGTTCCACCTCGGGTCCTCCTTGGCGGAAAGGTCACCACCCAGTTCCGCCAGCGCCGCGGCGGCCGTGGCGCGCTGGCGCAGCAACGAGCCGCAGCGGGCCTCGGCGATCCGGGCGCCCCGGCGGCGCAGCTCGGCGCCCACCGCGGTGGACTGCACCGTCCCCTGCTCGGAGAGCACGTCGTAGTCCGCCGCACCGAAGGAGGCCTGCCCGTGCCGGATCAGGTAGATCGCGCCCATCAGGCACCGTCCTCCCGGATGATCCGCAGGCAACGGGACTCCAGGTAGCCGACGAACATCCAGAAGTCCTTGAACGCCGGGTTGTGCGTCTGCCCGTGGTGGTAGCGGTGATAGATCTGCTGTAGCACCACGGCCAGCCGGAACAGTCCGTACACCTCGTAGAACGTCCAGTTCGGCACGGCGAGCCCGGTGCGCTCGGCGTAGTGGTCGACGACCTCGGCGCGGGTGAGCATGCCGGGCAGGTGGGTCGGCTGCCGCCTGCTCAGCTGGAAGGTCTCCTCGTCATCGGCCTGCACCCAGTACGCCAGGGTGCTGCCGAGCTCCATCAGCGGGTCACCGAGCGTGGCCATCTCCCAGTCCAGGATGCCGGTGATCCGCAGGTCCTCCCGGCCGGCCAGCACCACGTTGTCGAACCGGAAGTCGTTGTGGATCAGGCAGATCGACACCTCGCCGGGCTGGTTGTCCGCCAGCCAGCGCATCACCTCGCCGAAGGCGGGTACGTTCTCGGTACGGGCCCGCTCGAACCGCGCGCTCCAGCCCTCGATCTGCCTGCGCACATAGCCTGCGCCCTTGCCGAGGTCGGCAAGGCCGGCCGCGGTGACGTCCACCTGGTGCAGCTCGACCAGCCGGTCGATCAGCCGGATCGAGAGGTCACGGGCCGCCGCCGGCCGCAGGGACATGCCCGCGGGCAGGTCACCGCGCAGGATCAGCCCGTCCAGCCGCTCCATCACGTAGAAGTCGTCCCCGAGGACGGCGGGGTCGTCGCAGAAGGCCAGCACCTCCGGCACGTAGGGGAACACCGGCCGCAGCCCGGCCTGCACCCGGTACTCCCGCCGCATATCGTGCGCCGAGGCCGCCTTCTCCCCCATCGGCGGTCTGCGCAGGATCAGCTCCCGGTCCGGGTAGCGCAGCAGGTAGGTCAGGTTGGACGCGCCACGCGGGAACTGCCGCACCTCGGGCGGGCCCGCGCCCTCGATGCCCTCGACCCTGGTGCGCAGCCAGCCGTGCACGGCCGCCACGTCGAAGCCGTCCTCGGCGCGGACCTCGGTGGTCGGGTCGGTCTCGGCGGGGCTCATCCGGTGAACTTCCGCAGCATCCCGGTGGGCAGCAGCCGCATCACCACGCTCAGCGGCGCCCACGGGAGCATCGGGATGTAGGCCTTGGGTGTCTCCCGCTCGATCGCCTGGACCAGCGCCCGGTGGCCCTGTTCCGCACCGGTCAGCAGCGGGGTCTTGCGGGACCGGCCGGTCATCTCCGACTCGATGTACCCGGGCTGCAGCACGGTCACCTTGATCGGGGTACGCAGGGTGTCCGCCCGGATACCGTCGGCCAGCGCGGACACCCCCGCCTTGGAGGCGGCGTAGGCGGTGACATTGCCCGGTAGCCCGCGGACCGCGCTGAACGAGGACACCACCACCAGGTGTCCGGACTCCTGCTCGCGGAAGATCTCCAGTGCCGCCTCGCACTGGGCGAGCGCGGCCACCAGGTTGGTCTCGATGGTCTGCCGGTTGGCGTCGAAGTACCCGGTGCCGACCGGCTGCCCCTTGCCAAGCCCGGCGTTCACGATCACCCGGTCGATGGTGCCGAACTCGCCCCAGAACTCCTGGAACACGTCGAACACCCGGCCGTGGTCGTTCACGTCCAGTTTGCGGGTCATGACCTGAATGCCCGGATAACGCTCGCGTAGTTCGGCGGCGAGCTCGTCAAGCCGGTCGGTGCGGCGGGCACAGAGTGCGAGATTGCGGCCCCGCGCGGCGAACCGCCACGCCATACCCTCGCCGAGGCCGGAGCTGGCCCCCGTGATCACGATGTTCTTCCGGAAGGTCATGCCTGAAGTCTCACATTACTTACCCACAAGTAACAAGCCGGTGGCCCGGCGCCTGGCAAGGGGGCATACCAGGCACCGGGCCACCGGTTCCAGGGGGCAACGTGGTCTCACATCGGCGCAGTCCGTTGCGTGGTTCCCATGCAAACGTGCCCGGCGCCGCCTGGCAACGATTCCCAGTTACCAGTACTGCTCCATCAGGAGTAATCTCGGTGACCCGGGCGGGCCGAGACATGACCCAGAGAGCGGAACAGCATCGTTACAGCACACTGATAATGTTGTCCTTATCGTTACCAGCGAGCCAACGGGCGGGCGGGTCGGAAACATGAGGTCGGGGAACAGTGCGGAGCGGGGCGGCAACGATTCCGCCAGTGAATCGTTCTCGTCCGCATTGCGTTCCGCGATTTCCGCGAGCGGGCTCAGCCTGGACCGCATTCAGGCCCGGTTGCAACGCCGCGGGGTCCCGGTCAGCGTGACCGCGCTGAGCTACTGGCAGTCCGGCAAGCGACAGCCGGAACGGCAGAGTTCGCTGTCGGCGGTCAGCGCGCTGGAGGAGATCCTGGAACTGCCCTCCGGTGCGCTGCTGGGCCTGCTGTCCCCGCCGCGGCCGCGGGGCACCCGTTCCAGGGGACGGCACCACCCTCCGGAGGACACGCTCACCTTTCCCAGGGCGGCGCTGCAACGACTGCTCGCGCGGGTCGGCGCGCCCTACGCCCTCGAGGAGCAGCACAAGCTCAGCCTGGTTGGCCTGCACGACAGCTGCGAGATCGCAGCCGACGGTGGGCAGCGCGCGGTCACCGCCCGCTGTGTTTTCCAGGCCAACGCCGACCGGCAGGATCGCTGGCTGCTGGTGTACAACCAGGACAACGCGGAGGCCAACCCGCCGCGGCTGCACGCATTACGCAACTGCACCGTCGGCAGGGCCGAGGTGGATGTCAAGCATGGGCTCACCGTCGCGGAACTGCTGTTCGACCGGCCGATAAACCGGGGCGAGACACATTTGATCGAGTATTCACTCACCAATGATGGGCCACCCTATCCGGAGTGCCAGAACACACATTACCGGGAATTCAGGAGCCCGATTCGGGAATATCTGCTGGAAATCCGTTTCGACGTCGGCTGCGCGGTGCGAAACTGCTGGCAGTACAAGCAGGCGACCACGGGCGGTGAGCTGGACCGCAGGGAACTCACCATCGACGGCACGAACGGGGTGCACGCCGTGGCGCTCGATTTCGGCCCTGGCGTGTTCGGTATCGACTGGCTGTGAGGGTCGGCTCAGGTGAGCTTGTTCCGCAGCACCTTGCCGGTGGCGTTGCGCGGCAGCTCGGCAAGGAACTCCACCTCCCGCGGCACCTTGTACCGGGCGAGGTTGGCCTTCACGTAGTCCCGCACGGTGTCCGCGTCCAGGTCGGCCCCCTCGGCGGGCACCACGAACGCCTTGAGCCGCTGGCCGAACTCCTCGTCCGGCACGCCGATCACCGCGGCCTCGAGCACGTCCGCCCGCTCGACCAGCAGGTTCTCCACCTCGATCGGGAACACGTTCTCCCCGCCCGAGACGATCATCTCGTCGTCCCTGCCGTCGATGAACAGCAGCCCGTCGGCGTCGAAGTGCCCGACATCCCCGCTGGCCAGCAGGCCGTCGATGATCTCCTTGTTCCGCCCGTCGGTGTAGCCGCCGAAGCTGAGCCCGCTGCCGACGAACACCCTGCCGGTCACGTTCGGCTCGGTGATCCGGTTGCCTGCCTCGTCGTACAGCATCACCTTGCAACCCACCGGCGACCTGCCGACGGTGCCCGGTGCCTTGCGCCAGTCCTCCGGGGTGGCCACCGTGGCCACGGCCACCTCGGTCGAGCCGTAGAGGTTGTGCACCACCTCACCGAAGATCTTCGTCGCCCGGTTGCCGAGGTCGGGAGACAGCGCCGAACCGGCGACGAAGATGATCCGCAGTGCCGAGGTGTCGTACTTGGCCAGCACCTCGGGATCGAGGTCCACGATGCGCTGCAGCATCGTGGGTACCAGCACCAGCGCCGTGCAGCGGTGCTCGGCCACCCCGCGCAGGGTCTCCTCCGGATCGAACCTGCGCCGCATGACCACGGTGGAGCCCAGCGCGAAGGACAGGATGAACTGGGAGAGCCCGGTGCCGTGGAACAGCGGCGCGCCGAGATAGGTGCGCTCCCCCGCGCGCAACGGGACGCGGTCGAGGAACTGTGCGGAGTGCAGCGGGGAGGTCTGCGGGCGCGGCGCGCCCTTGGGCGTCCCGGTCGTACCGCTGGTCAGCAGCACGAACCCACCGGGCTTGGCCGGCGCGGGCACCGGGCGGTCGTCGGTGGAGACGATCAGCTCGTCCAGCGCCGGGACCTGGTGGTCGCCGCCCCCTTCGGTCCAGGCAAGGTAACGCCCCACATCCTCGCCGACCATCGCCAGCAGGTCGGTGAACTCCTCGTCGTACACCAGCGCGCGCACCTGCTCGCGGGCGGCGACATCGGCCAGCTGCGGCTTGGCGAACCCGGTGTTCATCAGCACCAGGCGGGCGCCGAGCTTGCCTGCCGCAAGCATGGCGAGCACCAGCCAGCGGTGGTCCCGGCACAGCGCCGCGATCACGGTCCCCGGGCCGAGGCCGCGCTGGGACCAGGCCCTGGCCAGTGCGTTGGACCGCTGGTCGAGCTGCTTGAAGGTGATCGGGCCCAGCTCGTCGACGAGCCCGACGGCGCTGGCGTCCCTGCGCGCCGCGATCTGGTTCGCCCCGGCGAACGGACCGAACTTGCGGACCGCGTACAGCGACCGCAGCCCCTCGTCGAGGCGAGGGAACGGCACCAGCCCGGCCTGCCACATCACCCCGATGCTGCGGACCGTCTCCGTCACCTTCGTGGCGAGCTCGGACACGCTGGGCGCGTTCCTCATCCGGGCACCTCCGTTGCTGCGGCCGAGATGGCGTCACCGGCACTGTGACTACGTCCGTACCGTACTGACGGTATGACCTACCCGACAGTAACTGACCGCCGGGGTCGTGACCAGCCTCCCCGACAGGATTGTCGGTGGCCACGCGCAGAATCCTCGTGTGCAGATCATCGTCGTGCGGGATGCCGAAGGGGTGTACTCCACCCGGCCGCTCGGCGCGGACGGCGCCGGTGCGGAGCTCTCCGGCGTACCGGCCACCGAGCTGACCCGTTACGTCGAGCGGCTGGAGCGGGAGCACCGGCCGCGCTGGGTCTTCGCTTCCGTCGAGGAGGACTACCCGGTCCTGCTGGAGGCCGGGCTGCGAGTGGACCGGTGCCATGACCTGGCGCTGGCCGAGGGCCTGCTGCTGGCCGCCGAGGGCGAGGCCGACCAGCCGCGCAGACTCGCCGCGGCGTACGCCAGGGCCAGCGGGCTGGTGCCGCCGCCGGACCCGGAGCCACCCGGCCACGAACCGGACAGCCAGCCCGGCCTTTTCGATCCGCGCGGCTCCGGGTTGCCTGCCGATGTCCGTCCGGTGGACGCGGCCGAGCTGGTGTTCCACCGGCAGCGCGCCAGGGTGGAGCGGGCCGTGCAGCCGGAGCGGATGCGGCTGCTGATCGCGGCGGAGTCGGCGAGCGCGCTGGCCGCGGCCGAGATGTCCCGGCACGGCCTGCCCTGGCGTGCCGACCTGCACGACGCCCTGCTCACCGAGCTGCTCGGCCCCCGGGTACCGGCCGGACAGCGTCCGCGCAAGCTCGCCGAGCTGGCCGAACGTGTGCAGGAGGCGTTCGGGGAAAGGCCGGTGAACCCGGACCACCCTGGCAGCGTGCTGCGCGCCTTCGCGCATGCCGGGATCGAGGTGCCTTCCACCAGGGCGCATGTGCTGCGCAAGGTGGACCATCCCGCGGTGGCGCCGTTGCTGGAGTACAAGGAGCTGGCCAGGCTGCATTCCGCGCACGGCTGGAACTGGCTGTCCGGGTGGGTGCGCGGGAACCGGTTCCGCCCGGTCTACGTCGTCGGCGGGGTGGTGTCCGGGCGCTGGGCCAGCCGGGGCGGGGCCGCGTTGCAGATTCCCCGGATCCTGCGGGTGTGTGTGCGGGCCGATCCGGGCTGGCGGCTGGTGGTCGCGGACGCCGCGCAGCTGGAGCCGCGGGTGCTGGCGGCGCTGTCCGGCGATCAGAAACTGGCCGAGGTCTCCGGCTCGGTGGATCTGTACGACCGGCTCGCCGAGGCGATGTTCGCCGGTGTCCGCAGGCCGGCTGGCGAGCAGCGGGATGACCGCTCCCGGGCCAAGATCGCCATGCTCTCGGCCATGTACGGCGGCACCGCGGGTGAGGCGGCCGCACTGCTCGGGCTGCTGCGCCAACGTTTCCCGGACGCCGTGTCCTATGTGGAGCACGCGGCTGCCGCGGGGGAACGGGGCGAACGGGTCCGCTCCCGGCTCGGCCGCACCTCACCCGAGCCCTCGGCGGCATGGCGGGCGCTGACCGGTGGCACCAGCGAGGACGCGGCGGCGGAGGGCAAGGCCCGCAGGGCAGCCAAGGACTGGGGCCGGTTCACCCGCAACTTCGTCGTGCAGGCCACCGCGGCGGACTGGACGGCCGTGCTGCTCGCCACCCTGCGGCAGCGCCTGCCCGAGCCGGCACACCTGGTGTTCTTCCAGCACGACGAGGTACTGGTGCACGCGCCGGCCGAGCTGGCCGAGACGGTCATCACCAGCCTGGACGATGCGGTGCGGGAGACCACCGCGCTGGTGTTCGGGCCATCCTGCCCGGTGCGGTTCCCGATGCCCGCGGTGGCCGTGGAGTCCTACGCCGACGCGAAATGAGGAGCCGGTAACGCCCGCGGCGGCAGGCCGATACGTAACGTACGACGACGCATCGGTCCAGGGGAGAAGACGATGTTGCGGTCCACCTTTTTCTTCGCCGCCTGCCTCGCCGCGAGTCTCGCGCTGACCGCCTGTGACTCCGGAAGCGAAACCCCGCAGGCCCCTGGCGACCAGGACACCTCCGCGCCCGCAACCACCTCGACCCCGGCCACCTCACCGGCGGGGGCCGATCCCGTGGCGTGGGTGGACGGCTTCTGCGGGGCCGTCAACGGGTTCTCGGCCAGGCTGAACGAGATGCCCCAGCCGACGAACGGCGACACGGTCGGCGAGATCCAGCGCCAGACGAGCGAGTTGCTCGCACACTTCGTCACGACACTGGACGAGGCCATCGCCGCGCTCGACGCACTCGGCCCGCCGCCCGACGCCACCGCCGAAACCGCCGAGCGGACCACCCGGGACAACTACGCCACCGCACGGGAAACGGCAGCGGCGGCCAAGGAGAAGCTGGATGCCGCCCACCACGAGGACGTGGATGCGCAGAACCACGCGGCGGACGGCCTGATCAAGGCGCAGGAACACGCGCACAAGTCGCTCGATCCGGTGGGGGAACTGACCGGGTCACCCGAGCTGGTCGAGGCCGCGGCGGATGCCCCGAACTGCGGGTAGCGGCAGCCGGGGCCGTACGGGAACGGCAAACTCGTGCGCGTGGGCGGCCAACGCGTGGATGTGGGGAGCAAACACGTGCGCGTGGCGGGCAAACACGATCAGGTTGCGGCGGCCTCGTCCATGGCGCGGAGGATGCGCTTCACCGAGACCGGGTACGCGGTGCGCAGGGTCTGCGCGAAGAAGCTGACCCGCAGTTCCTCGATCATCCAGGGGATCTCGGCCAGTGCTGGGCCCGGCGGGGTCTGTGGCGGCAACTCGTCCAGCACCGCCTGGTACTCCCCGCGCAGCCACTGGATCTCGCGTACCCGCTCCAGGTCGCGGGCTGGATCACTGGGCAGCTTGTCCAGCCTGCGTTCCATCGCCCGCAGGTAGCGGGTCAGGTCCGGCAGCCGGTCATACCCCGCCGCGGTGACGAAACCCGGGTGGACCAGGCCGGCGAACTGCGTACGCAGGTCGGCGACCGACTCGGCGGGTGCCGGTGCCTTCGCGTCGGCCAGCAGCACCTCGACCTCATGCGCGGCGTGCAGCACGCGTTCCACCTCGTGCAGCACCTCGAGCACGGTGGGGTTCAGCCCGGCGCGCACCTTCTCCAGCAGGGGCTCGAACCCGGAGTCCGACCACACCGGGCCGCCAGCGTCGGCCATCAGCTTGTCCACCGCGCAGTCGACGCAGTCCTCAAGCAACGGCCCCACCCCGCCGTGCGGGTTGCGGCTGAGCACCAGCTTGGCCTGGTTGTTCAGGTTGCGGTTGATGAACTTCATCGGCGAGGGCAGGTTCAGCCGCAGCATCCGCCGGGTGCCCGCCCACATCTGCTGCCGCTGCATTCCCTGTGTGTCCAGCATCCGCACCGCGACGCTGTCCCCCTCGTCCACCAGCGCCGGGTATGCCTTCACCTCGTGCCCGCCGCGGTTGCCATGGAACACCGTGGGCAGCTCGCCGAAGGCGGGAGTGCGCAGCCCGGAACGCTCGATGCTGTCCGCCGCCGCGGAGATGGTTGCCCTGACCTCGCCGCGCAACCGTTGCCGCAGCTCCTCGAGGTCCTTGCCCTCGGCGAGGGTGCGATCCCGCTCGTCCACCACCCGGAAGGTCATCCGCAGGTGATCCGGCACGGCGGTGGGCTGCCAGGCGTTCGGTGGCACGGTCACCCCGCGCAGCCGCTCCAGCTCCGCGCCGAGTACCTCCACCAGCGGGCCGTCTTCAGGGCCGACCCGCTGCAGCACCTCCCTGGCGTGGTCCGGGGCCGGCACGAAGTTGCGGCGCAGCTGCTTGGGCAGGGACTTGATCAGCGCGGTGACCAGCTCCTCGCGCAGCCCGGGAACCTGCCAGTCGAAGCCATCCTCGGTCACCTGGTTCAGCACCGGCAACGGCAGGTGCACGGTGACCCCGTCGGCGTCGGTACCTGGCTCGAACTGGTAAGTGAGCCGGAACTCCAGGCCGCCCTGCCGCCAGCTGTCCGGGTAGTCGGTCTCGCTCACCCCGCCCGCGGTGGCGTTGATCAGCATCGACTTCTCGAAGGTGAGCAGGTCCGGCTGCTCGCGCCGGGCCTGCTTCCACCAGCTGTCGAAATGCCGCGCGGACACCACATCGGCGGGGATACGCTGGTCGTAGAACTCGAACAGGGTCTCGTCGTCGACGAGGATGTCGTGCCTGCGGGCCCGGTGTTCCAGGTCGGACACCTCGTCCAGCAACGCGCGGTTGTCGTGGAAGAACCGGTGGTTGGTCTGCCAGTCCCCCTCGACCAGTGCGTGCCGGATGAACAGCTCGCGGGACAGCTCGGGGTCGATCTTCCCGTAGGTCACCTTCCGCCCGGTCACCAGTGGAACCCCGTACAGGGTGACCCGCTCGCTGGCCATCACCGCGCCACGCTTGCGTTCCCAGTGCGGCTCCGAGTAGGTGCGCTTGACCACGTGACCGGCCAGCGGCTCCACCCATTCCGGCTCGATCCTGGCCACCACCCTGGCCCACAGCCGCGAGGTCTCCACCAGCTCGGCCGCCATCACCCAGCGCGGTTGCTTCTTGAACAGCCCGGAGCCGGGGAACACCGCGAACCGGGTACCGCGCGCGCCGAGATAGTCCCCTTTTGCCGGGTCCTTGAGCCCGATATGCGAGAGCATCCCGGCGATCAGCGCGGTGTGTACCTGCTGGAAGTTCGCGGCCGAGTTGTTCGGGGAGATACCGAGCGGTTTGGCCAGCCTGGTCAGCTGGCCGTAGATGTCCTGCCACTCCCTCACCCGAAGGTAGTTCAGGTACTCCGCCCGGCACAGCTTGCGGAACTGGTTGCCGGACAACGCCTTCTGCTGCTCGGTCAGGTACTCCCACAGATTGAGGTAGGCCTGGAAGTCGGAGTTCTTGTCGGTGAACCGGGCGTGTTTCTGATCGGCGGCCTGCTGCTTCTCCGCCGGCCGCTCCCG
This sequence comes from Amycolatopsis aidingensis, assembly GCF_018885265.1. GTDB lineage: Bacteria > Actinomycetota > Actinomycetes > Mycobacteriales > Pseudonocardiaceae > Amycolatopsis > Amycolatopsis aidingensis. The sequence continues at coordinate 2,498,081 of NZ_CP076538.1, read as the reverse complement.
TGGATCCTGAATGGACAGTGCGGCGACGATGATCATGACCTCGCGCACGCAGCCGTCCTGCGCGGCCTGTAGCACCATCCGGCCCAGCCGGGGATCGACCGGCAGCTGCGCCAGCTGCCTGCCGGTCCTGGTCAGCTTGCGGCGGGCCTCGGCACCGGGGTCGAAGGCGCCCAGCTCCTGCAGCAGGTTGACCCCGTCGGTGATCTGCCTGCGGTCCGGCGGTTCCACGAACGGGAACGCCCCGATGTCCCCCAGTCCCAGCGAGGTCATCTGCAGGATGACCGAGGCGAGGTTGGTGCGCAGGATCTCCGGGTCGGTGAACTCCGGCCGGGAGACGAAGTCCTCCTCCGAGTACAACCGGATGCAGATGCCGTCCGAGGTTCGCCCGCAGCGGCCCTTGCGCTGGTTGGCCGAGGCCTGGGACACCGGTTCGATCGGCAGCCGCTGCACCTTGGTGCGATGGCTGTACCGGGAGATCCGTGCGGTGCCGGGGTCGATCACGTACTTGATCCCCGGAACGGTCAGCGAGGTCTCGGCGACGTTGGTGGCCAGCACGATCCGGCGCCCGGTGTGCGACTGGAAAACCCGGTGCTGCTCGGCCGAGGACAGCCGCGCGTACAGCGGCAGTATCTCGGTGTTCGGCAGGTTCAGCGCGGCCAGCGCGTCCGCGGTGTCCCGGATCTCCCGTTCCCCGGAGAGGAACACCAGGATGTCCCCCGGCCCCTCGGCGATCAGCTCCCGCGACGCCTCGCAGATGGCCTGCACCTGGTCGCGGTCCGGGTCGGCATCCGGGTCATCGGGGTCGACCACCGGGCGGTACCGCACCTCGACCGGGTAGGTGCGGCCGGAGACCTCGATGATCGGCGCGTCCCCGAAGTGCCGGGAGAACCGCTCCGGGTCGATGGTGGCCGAGGTGATGACCAGCTTGAGGTCCGGACGGCGCGGCAGCAGCTGCTTGAGGTAGCCGAGCAGGAAGTCGATGTTCAGGCTGCGCTCGTGTGCCTCGTCGATGATGATCGTGTCGTACTGGCGCAGCATCCGGTCGTGCTGGATCTCGGCCAGCAGGATGCCGTCGGTCATCAGCTTGACCAGGGTGTCGTCCCCGCCCCGGTCGGTGAACCGCACCTTGTACCCGACCGTGGAGCCCAGCTCGGTCCGCAGCTCGGCTGCCACCCGCTCGGCCACCGTGCGCGCCGCCAGCCTGCGCGGCTGGGTGTGCCCGATCTGGCCGCGCACGCCGCGGCCGAGTTCCAGGCAGATCTTGGGCAGCTGGGTGGTCTTGCCCGAGCCGGTCTCCCCCGCGACGATCACCACCTGGTGGTCCCTGATCAGCTCGGCGATGTCCGCCTTGCGCTGGCTGACCGGCAACTCGGCCGGGTACTCCAGCTTCGGCACCGCCGCGATCCGGTTGCGCACCCGCAGCTCGGCCGCGTCCATATCGGCCGCGATCTCCGCGGCGACCGCGGCGTGGTCCCTCGCCTTGCGCGCACCGTCGATGCGCCGCCGCAGCCTGTGCGCGTCCCTGGCGGTCAGCTCGCGCAGCCGCGGGCGCAGCTCATCAAGGGAAGATCGAGTAGACATACGAACTCCACCATAACCGCGCGGGCCAGCGGATAACCGCGCGCAGTGGTCAAGACCGCCGCAACGAGGCACCACCCAGTTCGGCCAGGCTCCGGTGCCCGGACAGCCCCATGGTGAGGTCGAAGTCGGCCAGCACGCTGCGCAGCACATGCCGCACACCGTCCTCACCGCCCAGCGCGAGACCGTAGACGTACGGCCTGCCGAGCAGCACCGCCCGCGCACCCAGCGCCAGCGCCTTGAGCAGGTCGGCCCCGGAACGCACGCCCGAGTCGAACAGCACCTCGATCCGGTCGCCCACCGCGCCCGCGATCTCCGGCAACACCTCCAGCGCGGCGATCGCGCCGTCCACCTGGCGCCCGCCGTGGTTGGACACCACGATCCCGTCCATCCCGGCATCCACCGCGCGGCGGGCGTCGTCCACGTGCTGGATCCCCTTGAGCACGATCGGGCCGTCCCAGTGCTCGCGCAGGAAGGGCAGCGCGTCCCAGCTCCGGTCGGCGCCGGTGACCAGGGAGATCCAGCGCAGGATCGCCGCGGGCGGGTCCTCCTCCGGGGTCCTGTCCAGCAGCGCGCGGAAGGCCGGATCGGAGAACGGCACGGCGACACCCTCACCGCGCAGGAACGGCAGATAAGCCCGGTCCAGATCGCAAGGCCGCCAGGCCAGGGTCCAGGTGTCCAGGGTGACCACCAGCGTGCTGTAGCCGGCCTGCTTGGCCCTGCTGAGAATGCTCGCGCAGACATCGGGATCGTGCGGCCAGTACAGCTGGAACCAGCGGGGCCCTTCCCCGCCCGCCGCCGCGACCTCCTCGATGGTGCTGGAGGAGGCCGTGGACAGCACGATCGGCAGGCCGAGCCCGGCCGCGGCCCGCGCGGTGGCCCGCTCGGCCTCCGGATGCATGATCGACTGCACCCCGACCGGGGCCAGCAGCAGCGGAGCCGGCATGCGCGTGCCGAGCACGGTGGTGGCCAGATCCCGCTCGGTGGCCTCGGTCAGCATCCGCGGCACGATCCGCCAGCGGTCGAAGGCCTCCCGGTTGGCCCGTGCGGTGGCCCCGGTGCCTGCGGCGCCCGCGGCGTACCAGAACGGGCCCGGCTCCAGCATGTCCCGCGCCGCGGCCTCCAGCTTCGTCGTATCGGTGGAGAGCAACGGGGTGGCGCCCTGGTACCCCTGGAGATAGATCTCGTTCTGGTAGCCGCCGAATCGCTCGCTCACCCAGGCCTCCCACAGACGGAACAGATCGTTACCCGCCGGTATCCTACGGGCCGGGATACCACCGCACCGGGGTCGCCGGGACCAGCCCGGACATCAACGTGGCGGGCTGGGCGCCCATATCGGCGAGCAGGTTGACGGTGGCCTGCCGCAGCACCGTGGAGGTGTTGTCGTTACCAGCCTGGTAGGTGTTGGCCGCGTCCACTCCGAACGCCCAGTTCACCGTGCCGGTGCCGAAGGTGATCCCGCCGGAGGAGCCGGATGGCTGCACCACCAGTCGGTGGGTGACCCGGCCGGAGCCGTAGACGTCCCCGGCGTCGGTCAGCACCAGCGCGCTCACCTGGTAGGTGGCGCTCGAGCAGTAGATCGCCTCCGGGTGCGGGTCGGCGAGGAACCGGCCGCCGGTGGTGGAGACGCCATCCGGGCCGTAGGTGTCCCATTCGAACCCGAGGATCTGGCCCGGCGAGGTCCACGACCCGGAGCCGAGCCCTGCGACCGGGGTGTTGCGCCACAGCGGGGTGGCCGCGTAGCCGCCCGCGACCGGCACCACCACCGGCCGGAAGTCCGGGCCGTTCACGCAGAAGATGGTGCCGGTGAACCGGTTCTCCGGGTCGTCGCCGCCCTCGCCCGCGCCGTCCGGGTCGCGCCAGGTACCGGTCCACTCCGGACGGCCGCTGCCACGGCCGTCGATGGTGGACTTCTGGCACTCCCAGCGCCGGGGCCGCCCCTCGGCGTCCCTGCGGTCCCCCACGGCGCGCCAGAACACCTCGTTTCCCGCGCAGCTGAACACGTTCAGCCCGCGTTCCTTGGCCGCCTCCCAGCCGGACCGCATGTCCGCCGACCAGTACTCGTTGTGCCCGAGGAACATGGCCGCGGATACCGTGCGCAGCAGGTCACCTTCCGGGTCACCGGCCGCGTCGAGGCAGGAGTAGTACTTGACGTCGTAGCCGTTACGTTCCAGGAACCGGACCATCGGGTACTCGCCGGTGAAGAAGTTGCTCCACTGCACGGCGCCGTAGCGCTGCCCGGTGTTGGCCGCGGCCCGGTTCACGATCGGCCGGTCGTAGTGCACATAACGGGCGCAGTCGACGGAGTACTGGTTGATCGCGGTGCCGAGGTAGAGGCTGTTGCCTGCCAGCAGCGCCCCACCGAGGCCGCCGAAGGCGTTGTAGGCCTGCCAGGTGGAGTCCGCTGGCATCACCATGAGATCCGCGGTGCGCGTGTCCTCCCGCAGCACGAACGGCACGTGGCTGGCGCCGCCGTCCGCGCGTTCCAGGCGCAGCAGGTAGACCCCGCTCGGCGCCCAGGACGGCGGGTCCCAGGCGAGGGTCACCGCCCAGTTCGAGCAGTCCGCCGAGGCCGGGGCGTGCCCCGGGTCGGCATTACGTGGGGCGGGCTGGGAGCGGGCGGCGGCCAACTGCTCCGCGTCCGGGGTCAGCGCGGCCAGCTCGCGCGCCCCGTCCCCGCCGTACCAGCCCAGCCGGTACACCCGCGCCGACCAGGCCGCGGTGTCGTTCTGGGCAATCTTGAACCGCACCGGCCCTCCGGTGTCGGCGCTGAACCCGTCGGCGAAGCCCTGTAGCCCGGGGACGCCGCCGAGTTCGGGGTCGGCGAGGTCCCACTCCTCCCGTGGCGTTCCGGGCAGCGCGTTCTCCGCCGCGACGATGGTGTGGTGCCGCGAGACGGTGAGCACGGCGCTGGCGCTGCCTCCGCCGGAGGCCGTCACGGTGCAGCGCACGCGCGCGAGGCCGGGGCCGGCGGGAGCGGTGTAGCCGGGGTGGCGGTGTCGGCGCCGGTGAGGCTGCCGCCGCCGGAGGTGATCTGCCAGGCGTAGCCGGTGATCGTCTGCCCTTCCGGAGCCGCGGCCCGCACGTCCAGGCCGACCGACCCACCCACGAGCACCGGGCGGGAGGCCCCCACGGTGACCGCGGGCGCATCGGGGCCGCCGGATCCGGTGGCGTAGCTGGCCAGGATCCGCGCGTGTGAGACCACGTTGCCGTTCCAGGTCACCGCGGTGTCGTACGGCGAGACCCCGTCGGCGGTCGCCTCCAGCACGGCCAGCGCGTGGCTGGGATTGTCCGCGCCGCCGGTCACCTGGAGGTCGGCCAGCTCGCCGAACCCGGCCAGCCAGGAGGTCACCGAACGGGAGGGCGCGCCGTCCGTGCCGCCGCCGACGCTGGCGATCAGCAGCCGTTCCCCGGGGCCAGGGATCAGCTCGGGGGTGCGGGCGGTGCGGGTGGCCACCCAGATCGCCTGCTCGGCGGCGATGGCGTCGAACTCGCCACCGGCGATCTCCAGTGCCACCCAGGCCAGCTGGCCTGCGACGCCCGCGGTGAACTGCCACCCGGCGGCGCCGTCCCCCGCCTTGTCGAACAGGTAGTGGCCGAGCCAGTTGACCGTATGGTCCCGGCGCGTCCACCCGGCGGGGGTGCTGATCGTGGTGTTGCCCGCGACCGCCACGACGACCCGGTTCGCCGGGTCCGTCGCGGCTGGCAGGCTCACCGGGATCCCGGTGTCCCCGTTGACCGAACCCGCTTCCCACTGCACCACCGGCACGACTCGACCCCTCTCCGTGCGACCGGTGGCCGAGGTTACAAGCCGAGCTCCCCCAGGCGGGTGCTGATCCGCGGATCCGTGGAGACCACCGGGGATTCCGTGCGCACCCAGGGGTCACCGCCGAAGTAGCGCTGGAAGATCTTCTCCGCGGTACGGGTGGCAAGCGCCTGCGTGGTCAGCGTCGGGTTCGGCCCGCCGAGTGCGTTGGCCAGCGCCGAGTTGTCCGCGACGAACAGCCGTTTCACCGCGCGTGCCTCGGCGTTGGCGTCCAGCACCGAGTTCCGCTCCGACTCCCCCATCCGCATCGAGGACTGCACGTGCAGGATCAGCGGGGCCCAGTCGATCCGGTACACCTTCTTCGCGCCCGCCCCACGCAGCAGCTCGGCCGCCTTGCGGGCCATGAACTCCCGGTTGCGATTGGTCCGGGCGGTGCGGTTGCGGTGCCGGAAGGAGACCTTGGGGATCGGCCCGTTCTCGTCGGCGGGCAGCGCCGAGAGGGTGACCCGGTTGTCCGCCTCCACATCGTCGTCGGTGATCACCAGGACACTCAGCAGCCGGTCCAGCCCGCCGGAGATCAGCTCCTTGAACTCCGGTCCGATCACCCGGCCGGCCGGCCCGTCCCACGGTCCGGTCGGGCCGCGCCCGTTGGTGTACTGGCCGCGGATCCCGCTGTCGGACAACGTGGTCGCGAAGGCGTTCAGCGCGGGCGGCAGACCCACGTTCTCCAAACCGCCGTAGGGCGGGAAGTCCAACCGCGCGGCCGAGCCGACCCCCTTGGGATTGCCGGTGTAGTCGTCCATCGCGCCGACCACCCAGTCGAAGAAGTGGTCGGTGTAGCCGCGGCCGACCCAGTCGTTCGGGTTGGGCAGGCCGCTGTTGAACCACAGCCGCGGGTTCTCCGTGCAGCCACCGGCCAGCACCACGACCCGCGCCTGCTCGCGATGCTCGGCACCGGAGGCGTTCTCCCGCCAGGTCACCCCGGTGGCGGTGAGCGCACCGCCGCGGGACTCGGCGTGGACCCTGGTCACGTAGGCGTCCGCGATCAGCTCCACCGGTCGCCCGCCAGGCGCCCAGACGTCCGCGGTCAGCGCCATCGGCACATAGCTGTTGTCGGTGGAACGCTTGGCGAACTGGTTGCGGGGCGCGCCGATCGGCCGCATGCAGCCCTGGAAGCAGTAGCCGCAGTGGGTGCAGCCGGTGGCCTGCGGGTAGGTCAGCAGGTTGCGGTCGGTGGTCCGCCCGGCGTTGCCGCCCGGTTGCAGCACCGCGTTCTCCTGCGGCCGGTATGAGGGTCCCAGCGTGGTCTTGGTGGTCTGCACCGGCAGGCCGAGGGTTTCGCAGCCCCGGAAGAAGGTCTGTTCCTTGGCCCCCATCGCCGCGGTCAGCACCGGCGCGGTGGCCTCGACCCACTCGAAGTAGGGCACCATCTCCCCGTAGGAGAACGGGAACCGGTGGTTGACGTCGTACTCGGCGCGGTCCGGCTTGTCGTAGTCGTTGAACACCCCTGGGTAGGCGCGCGGATAGTTGCCGTAGAAGTGCTGGGTGGTGCCGCCCACCCCGGACAGCTGCCACACGAAGGAGTTCTGCGGCCACTCCCGGAACCAGGCCGGGCGGGAGCGGTCCTCGGGACCGAGCCGGAAGTAGCCGGTCAGCGGGTTGTTCGCGTCGTTCTCGAAGCTGGTCCACTGCTCGCGGGGATCGGCGTGCCGCGGCCCGGCTTCCAGCACCAGCACGTCCAGGCCCCTGGCGGCCAGTTCCTTGGCCACGACCGGGCCGCCACCCCCGGCCCCGATGATGATCACGTCGCGCATCAGTCGTGCACCTCCGTCCGCCCCTGGTAGTAGCCGATGAAGTCGTCCCAGCCCTCGACCGGGCCGTTCGGTTGATAGCCGGTCAGCTGCCAGCCGACCGGACGGCCGGTGAGCTGCTTGGTGCGCTCGTCGAACACCGCGTACTCGGTGTAGGCGCCGAAGGTGGCGAACTCGATGAGCGCACCGCCGACGAACTTCAGCAGGCCGGATACGGAATGCCGGAGCGGCTCGGGGAAGTGCACGTCCAGCAGGGCGACCAGATCGGAGTCCTGGCCCTCCAGCAGCTGGAACACCCTGGCCTTCTCCGCGTAGGACAGCCGGGCGAACGGGGAGAGGAACGGCCCGTTCACCGCCAGCGGGTTCACCTGGGTGGCCAGCAGGTTCAGGGTCGAGGCGATCGGCAGCGAGAGCGGGAGGGTGGCGTCGTTCTCCAGCAACGCGCGCAGGGCCTTGTCCAGGGTGCCCAGCTGGACCGGCAACAGGTCCAGGCCGGGCAGCTCGATCCCGGTGTCGGCGAGGCCGGTGGCCAGCGCCGCGCCGATCGGCTTGGCGACCTGGTCCGGGAACGGCACGAAGTTGTCCAGCGCGTTCATCAGGAAGTCGGTGCCCTCGGCCGCCAGCCCGCCGGGGGTGTCACTGGGCGTGCCCTGCGCGGTCGAGTACCGGTCCGTGCCGGGCACCACGAACACGGTCAGGCCGTTCAGGGTGTCCCTGGACAGCTCGGCCAGCACCGGGCGGAGCAGGCCGACCAGCCCGGACAGCGGGTCACCTTCAGCGGCGGGTGCGGGGCCAAGCGCACTGCGCGGCAACAGGCCGCCTGCGCCGACAGCGGCCCCGAGCAGGCCGATCCGCGCCAGGAACGCACGGCGCGCCAACGGGGGTTTCGGGTTCATCGTCGCTTCTCTCGCGTGGTGGGGTCGGATGTCACGAGTAGCCAATCCGGCACTCTGTGTCTAACAGCCGAATGGCCCAGTAGCACTAGGCCGAATGCCCAGAATGTCCCGTATCAGAGTGTGCAGGATCACAGTGCCGCAACTCGTGCGCGATCAGCGCGAGGGACAGCGCCAGCCCACCCCGGTAGTCGTGCGGGGCATGCCCGAGCAGACTTTCCAGCCTGCGCAACCGGTTCAGCACGGTATTGCGGTGGCAGTACAGCCGCGCCGCGGTGGCCGCGGCGGAACGGTTGGTCTCCAGCCAGACGGTCAGCGTCTCCAGCAGCACGGCCCGCTCGGCGGCAGGCAGCCGCAGCAGCGGGCCGAGCACCACCTCCACCAGCCGGTCGCCCAGCTCGGGTGAGCGTGCCACCAGCGCCTCCGGGAGGCGCTGGTCCAGCGCGGCGAGGCCGGCCTCCTCCTGCGGCAGCGTACGCAGCGCCAGCAGGGCGAGGTCGTGCGCGGTGCCGACCTCACCGAGCCCTTGCACGTTCGGGCTCACCCCGACCCTGGCGCGCACCCCGGCACGCAACAGCTCCAGCACCGAGCCCACATCCCTGCGTTCCAGTGCCACCAGCCCGACCAGCGTCTGCGCCCGCGGCTGCCACACCGAGCGGACCCCGTGCACGGCGAGGGCGTCCTGCGGACCGGCCAGGCCCGGCGTGCCGTCCGCGGCCAGGTCGGCGGCCAGCACGACGTAGCAGCTCTGCACCGGCAGTCCCAGCTCGGCCGCGGCCTGCTCGGCGAATCCACCCTCCTGGCCCCGGCCGCGCAGCAGATCCTCCACCAGCGCGTGCCGCCGGTGTTCGTCCAGCCTGCGCAGCCGTACCTCGGCATCCCGGTATGCCCTGGCCAGCGCGGAGGACGCCTCGTCGACCACGGTCCACACCGCGGTCGCCACGTCCAGCATCTGCTCCCTGTCGACCCGCTCGTCCTCCTTGGCCATCCGCACCAGGGCGCGCCAGATCACCCGGCCGCCGAGGCGGTAGGAACGCAGCACCGAGTCCAGTGGCACCCGCTGCTCGGCCCGCCGGGTGCCGGTGGCCGCCGCGGCATCGAAGGGCTGCACCCCGGCAGGCACCCTCCCGCCCAGCAGTTGCAGCACCCGCCGCAGGTTGGTGCGGCAGGAATGGCGCAGCTCGGCCAGGGTCACCAGCGCGGCATCGTGGTAGCCGGGGTTCTCGGTGAGGATGTCGGCAACCAGGTCCTCGGTCAGCGTGTCCAGCTCGTCGGCCAGTGCCCTGGCCATCCGCTCCGTCAGCTCGACCATCGCCGCCCTCCAGCTCGTCGGGTCAGTATGCGCGCCCCGGCCGAAACTCGTTCGCGCCCCCAGGGAATATTTAGTAGGGCTATGCAAGTTGGTGTATGGCGGGACTCGACTGGTGGGAGATTGATGAGCACGGACACGGAGGAAAGACCGGCGACCGGTAGCCGGCCACCCAGCACCATCCGCTACGCACTCATCCTCGGCGGGCTCACCGCCTTCGGACCGCTGTCCATCGACATGTACCTGCCCGCGCTGCCCACGATGAGCGGCGACCTACGAGCATCCAGCTCCACCCTGCAGCTGACCCTCACCGCGTTCTTCATCGGGCTCGCGCTCGGCCAGCTGGTGATCGGCCCGCTTTCCGACGCCTTCGGCAGGCGCAGGCCGTTGCTGATCGGGATCACCATCTACGCCGCGGCCTCGGTGCTCTGCGCGCTCAGTCCTTCGGCGGAGCTGCTGATCGCGGCACGCGGGTTGCAGGCGATCGGTGCCTCGGCCGGGATGGTGGTGGCCCGCGCGACCGTGCGGGACCTGTTCGGCGGGACCGCGATGACCCGGTTCTTCTCCATGCTGATGCTGGTCACCGGGCTGGCTCCGATCCTGGCCCCGATAGCCGGTGGCCAGGTGCTGAACTGGACGTCCTGGCGCGGGGTGTTCCTGGTGCTCACCGGGTTCGGCGCGGTGCTGCTGCTGGTCGTGACGATCGCCCTGCCCGAGCCGCTGCCGCCGGAGCGGCGTACCCCGGCCAGGCTGGGCGCCGCGACGCGCACCTACCTCGCGCTGCTGCGTGACCGGGCCTTCCTCGGCTACGCGCTGGCCTCCGGGCTGGTGCTGGCCGGCCTGTTCGCCTATATCGCGGGTTCCTCCTTCGTGCTGCAGGACGTCTACGGCCTGAGCCCGCAGCAGTACAGCCTGGTGTTCGGGGCCAACGGCATCGGCATCGTGCTGCTGGGCCAGGTGAACGGCCGGATCGTCGGCCGGTTCCCGGAACGGGTGCTGCTGCGTACCGGCCTGCTGGTCGGCGCGGGCAGCGCACTGGCGATGGTGCTCGGGCTCAGCCTCGGGCTCGGGCTGGTCGCCCTGCTGCCGCCGCTGTTCCTGATCATCTCCAGCATCGGGCTCACCATGCCGAACATCACCTCGCTCGCGCTGGCCGACCACCCGCAGACCGCGGGATCGGCCTCGGCGCTGTTGGGCGTGCTGCAGTTCGTGCTCGGCGGGGTGGCCTCCCCGCTGGTCGGGCTCGGCGGCACCTCCTCGGCGCTGCCGATGGCGACAATCATGGCGAGCTTCGGGCTGCTCGCGCTGCTGGTATACGCCCTGCTGACCCGGCGGCGGGCGGCGGAAGCCCTGCCCGCGACGGCATAGCGGCCGAACTCAGCCCGTCTGACCCGCCAGCTCGGCGAGGTCGGCGTGCCGGAGGCGATCGGCGTCCACCGGGATCCCCTTGTCCACCAGGGCTTGCAGGGCGTCGCCGTGCTCCCAGACGTTCACGTTCAGCGCGGCGGTCACCTGGCCACGCACCATCCAGAAGGCGATGAACTCCCTGGTGTGCAGCTCACCGCGGATCACCAGCTCGTCGGCGTCCGGATCGGCCAGCCCGCGGTACTCGCAGCCGAGGTCATACTGGTCGGAGAAGAAGTACGGCACCCGCAGGTACGGCTCGTGCGCGCCGAGCAGATTGCCTGCGACGTGGCTGCCCTGGTGCCTGGCGTTTGCCCAGTGTTCGACCCGCACCCGCCTGCCGTAACGCGGATGGAAGTGGGCTGCGACATCACCGGCCGCGTACACGTCCGGGGCCGCGGTGCGCAGGCCCGCATCCACCCGGACGGCGCCGTCATCGGCCAGCTCCAGGCCCGCGGCGTGCGCGAGCGACACCCGCGGGGCCGCTCCCACCGCGACCAGCACCACATCCGCCTCGAGTTCGGCACCATCACTCAGCCGGACCCCACGTACCCCTTCCGGTCCCCCGGTGAACTCGCTGACCTGCACCCCCAGCCGCCAGCGCACCCCGTGCTCGGCATGCAGCTCGCGGAACATCGCCGAGATCTCCGCGCCGAGTACGTCCCGCAACGGGGCAGTGGCCTGGTCCAGCACGGTGACCTCGGCCCCGTGCCTGCGCGCGGCGGCCGCAGCCTCGGTTCCGATCCAGCCGGCCCCGACGACCACCACCCGCTCCGCATCGGACAGCGCCGAGCGCAACGCGAGCGAGTCCTCCAGGGTGCGCAGGGTGCGCAGGCCGGGCAGGTCGCTCCCGGGCACCGGCAGCGAGCGTGGGTAGGAGCCGGTGGCCAGCAGCAGCCGGTGGTAGCGGTGGTGCTCGCCCGCCGCGTCGAAGACCTGCCGGGACCCGAGCTCGACCCGGGTCGCGGCCACCCCCGCCCGCAGGTCGATGTCGTGCGCGGCGTAGAAACCCTCCTCGTGCACCCAGTCCGGCTCGTCGGTATCGCCCAGCAGCACCGCCTTGGACAGCGGCGGTAGCTCGTACGGGCGATGCGGCTCGGCCGCCAGCACCAGTACATCACCGGAGTAGCCCTGCTCCCGCAGGGCACCCGCGGCGGAGGCACCGGCAAGGCCGCCGCCGATGATCACGATTCGCTGCGGCTCGGACATGGTCGACTCCCTCGGCAAGAGTGGCGCACCTCACTGCGAACACCCTCGACGCTACCGCGCGGCGCAGGCGGCTGGCAGTGCGGCCGGTGGCCCGATCGGAGTCGACATCGGAGTGGGCAAGGAATTTCCGACAATGGCGTCACGGGTACCGGGTGTGTCCGTCTCCCCTGCGCACGCAACAGAACCCGAGAAGACGAGGGGCGATTGCCGTGGCGGCGCGGGATGAATGGGCGATCAGCTGCCGGGACCTCGCCGGCAGGCGGAGGGAGCTCACCGTGTTCGTGAGCAGCGACCGCGTAGTGCTGGTCGCGCCACCGGGCGAGGCGGCCATCCTCGCGCCACTCGACGTCGGCAGACTGCGCGCCGCCCTGCGGGACGCGGTGGTGGCCGCGGGCCAGCCGGCCGCGGAACTGTAACCAGGGTGACAGCTTTACCTACTAGCCAGTAGTCAGTGTCATCATTCCGGTGATGACGAACTACTTCGTGACGGGAGCGACCGGGTTCATCGGGCGGCGGCTGCTGGCGCGGCTGCTGGAGCGACCGGACACCGGCACCGTCTACGCGCTGGTCCGGGCGACCTCGCGGGAACGGCTGGCCGAGCTCACCAGGGACTGGCCGGGTGCGCGGCGGCTGGTTCCGGTGACCGGCGATCTCACCACCGACGCCCTCGGGGTGGAGCCCGCCCAGCTGCGGCCGATCGACCACCTGGTGCATCTCGCCGCGAGCTACGACCTGACCGCGGGCGATGCGGACAACCGCGTGGCCAATGTGGACGGTACCCGCAACGTGCTGGCCTTCGCGGCGGCCGCGGGCGTTGGCAGGTTGCATCATGTGTCCTCCATCGCCGTGGCAGGCGACCACAGGGGCCGGTTCACCGAGTCCGACTTCGATCTGGGACAGGGCTTCGGGTCGCCGTACCACGCGACCAAGTTCGAGGCCGAGCGGCTGGTTCGGCAGCAGACCACGGTGCCGTACTCGGTGTACCGGCCCTCCGCGGTGGTCGGCGACTCGCGCACGGGGGAGATGGACAAGATCGACGGGCCGTACTACTTCCTGCCCGCCATCTCGCGGCTCGCCGCGCTTCCCTCCCGGTTGCCGCTGGCCGGACCGGAACTCGGCGCCACCAACCTGGTGCCGGTGGACTACGTGGTCGCGGCCATGGATCACCTGATGCACCGGGACGCCCCCTCCGGGGCCACCTACCACCTCGGCTCGCCGCGGCCGCAGCCGTTGACCGAGGTGTACAACGCCTTCGCGCGGGCCGCGGGCGCACCGCTGATCGGCGGCACCCTGCCCGGCCCGGCCTCGGCGATGTTCCGCGCGGCCGGTGGCAGGCTCGCCGGGTTCGCCGCGGCCGGGATCGACCGGCTGCCCGGCGGACGAGCGGCCCGCGCGGCCGTGCTCGCCGAGCTGGGCATTCCGCTGGAGGTGCTGCCGCACCTGAGCATGGCGGTCGAGTTCGACACCGCGGCGACGGTGGCGGCACTGGCCGGCTCCGGGGTCGAACTGCCCGAGCTGGCCGAGTACGCCGGGCCGCTGTACCGGTACTGGCGCGGGCACCTCGACCCGGACCGGGCACGGACGCGAGACCACCGCGGCGCCCTGCACGGCCGGACCGTGCTGATCACCGGCGCGTCCTCGGGGATCGGCAGGGCGACCGCGCTGCGGGCAGCCCGGCGCGGCGCGACCGTGCTGCTGGTGGCCAGGCGCGCCGAGGAGCTGGAGGCCGTGCGCGCGGAGATCATCGAAGCGGGTGGCGCGGCGGCGGCCTACCCCTGCGACCTCACCGAGGACGAGGCGGTGGACGCGCTGGTCAAGGACGTGCTCGCCGAGCACGGCGGGGTGGACATGCTGGTCAACAACGCCGGCCGGTCGATCCGCCGCTCGGTGCTGCTGTCCACCGAGCGGTTCCACGACTTCGAGCGCACCATGGCGATCAACTACTTCGGCCCGGTGCGCCTGACCCTCGGCCTGCTGCCCTCGATGGCCCGGCGCCGGTTCGGCCACATCGTGAACGTCACCACCCAGGGCCTGCAGACCGACACCCCGCGCTTCGCGGCCTACCTCGCATCGAAGGCCGCGCTGGAGGAGTTCGGCCTGGCCGCCGGCAGGGAGACCCTTTCCGCGGGCATCAGCTTCAGTTCGGTCCGGATGCCGTTGGTGCGCACCGAGATGATCGCCCCCACCGGCCTGTACCGGACCCTGCCCTCCAGCAGCCCGGAACGCGCCGCCGCCCTGGTGATCAAGGCATTGGAGCGGCGCCCGCAGATCGTCGACCTGCCTGAGGGCCGGGCCGCCGAACTCGCCGCCCGCGTTGTCCCTGGCCTCGCCCGCCTGGCCGCCAACCTGGCGTACAACGTGGTCCCCGAATCAGCCCCGGAACTGCGCCACCTCCCCCGTCGCCCGCCGTTGGCCGCCCTCGCCGCCACCGCAACCCGCCTCCTCTGGCGCCGCCGCCCCTGACCGACCCGCGTGTTTGCTCTCCACGCGCGTGTGTTTGCCGTTCCCGCGCACGCTTTGGCTGTCCGCGCGCATGCTTTGGCCGTTCCCGTACATCGTTGCTGTTCGCGTTGGCGAGTTTGCTGTTCGCGTGGGTGGTGGGGGTGGTTGTGGTTGGGTTTCAGGCACGCCTCCGGCGCGCCGTGGGGCACTGGCGCTGCACGCATCACCACTAGCAGGGCTGGTTGCTAGCGCCAGCACCCCACGGAACGGGCACCTCGGGCCCGGCCTGGCATGCATTCTGTGTCGAACACGCATTCGAGTGAATACCGGCGGGTACACATTCACACGGGGAATTCTTGTCGGTCCCGTCGATACAATTATGGGTATGGACAGACACAGTTCTGATCCGCACACGGATCCCCCCGAAGACGCACTCACCACACTCGACCTATTGGAGGCCAACGAACGCGCCATCGCCCGGCTGGAGGCGCGGCGGGTGCTGCTGGTGGCCGACCTCGCCCAGGACGGGGGTGAGCGGGTCTCGCTGGTGACCGAGATCGCCGGGCGCCTCTACTGGACCCGGCACCGGGTGGAGGAAGCCCTGGCGCTGGGGCAGCACCTCACCCGGTTGCCGAACACCCTCGCCGCGTTCCGGGAGGGCCGGATTGATCAGGAGAAGGTGAAAGCGGTGGTGGAACCCACCGCGGTCCTCACCGACCACCAGGCCCGCGAGGTGGATGAGCGGATGGGCGACAAACTGGAGCGCAAGGACCGGACGAGTTTGCGGCGGTCGGTGCGCTACCAGGTGCTGGCCGTGGACCCGGACGGGGTGGCGCGGCGCACCCGGGCGCGGCGGGCACAACGGTCCCTGGAACTCATCCATCAGGACGATGGGGTGTCCAGCCTTACGGCCGACCTCCCGACGGAGGTGGCCAGTGCGATTTATGCGCGGTGTGACCGGGCCGCCCGACGGATGCGGAAAGAAGGGGACAGTCGCACGTTGGAACAACTGCGGGCGGACGTGTTCGCCGACCTCACCCTGCGGGAACAGGGTGAGATCCGGGCGCCGCGGACGGAGGTGTACCTGTACTTCGCGGCCAGCTCCCTGCTGGGGCTGGATGAGCAGCCGGGGTACGTGGCCGGGCATGGGCATATCCCGGCGTCGTTGGCGCGGGAGCTGGCCACCCACCCCGACAGCGTCTGGCGGCGGTTGTTGACCGACCCGGCCACCGGGCATCCCACCGATCTGGGGCGTACGCGGTACCGGCCGCCGGCGGCGCTGGATGAGTTCGTGCGGGTACGGGACCGGGAGTGTCAGGGCATCGGGTGCCACCGGCCCTCGCAGCAGTGCCAGAACGACCACACCACCGACTGGGCCAAGGGCGGCACCACCTGTGAGGAGGAGCTGGTCGGGTACTGCGAGCGCGACCACCACCTGAAGGACCTGCCGGGATGGAAATACGAGGTGATCGACGGGGTGCCGACCATCACCACACCCCACGGGGACATCCACCAAAGCCCACGCGAACCACTCCACGAACCCCTCACCCCAGACAACGACAAACCACCGTTCTGAGGACTCAGGCGAACAGGAATTCCAGCTCGTCCGGTTCCTCGTAGGAGCGGCGGGAAAGGTCCGCGGTGGCCAGGCCGATGTCTACCTTGGGCACCGGTTGCGGACGCTCGCATACCACAAAAGCAGTCGCGCAGTAGTCGTCGATCCGCTCGAACAGGCCGCTGGCGATTACCGGACCCTCGTGCCGCCGCTGGATGCCATTACCAGCCACCCTGCCTTCGGCGATTGCTCGGTCCAACCTGTCCTGCTCACCTTCCAGAAAATGGTCGGCGCCGATTTGCTGAATAGTGACCCGCAATTCTTCCGCAAACACGATCGGATCCAGCACATGCCAGCGATAGCAGCCGACGAACTCCGGCAATGTTCCCAGGCCGGAACCGGGCTCCCGCACCTCGAGTGGCGCGCCGCCGTAGAGTGCGTGATGCGGGCCCATCCCCCAGGCGGTGCCGACATAGTCTTCCAGGCCGGTGCCACAGATCGTGGGAAGCTCGGTGTCGCCGTCCCGGTAGACCTTCACCTCGCCCTCGCCGTACCAGGTTCCCGGGTCCAACGGCCGCACGCCGAGCACACAGCCGAGGAACCGGCCGGGCCCGGCGAGACCCTCGCAGATCACGAAGTCCTCCCGCGGCGCCGTGGGGTTCTGCCGCCGGAAGCTCGCGTGCAGCCTGCCTGTCCCCGCCGTCTCCTCGAGGGTGTAGTCCACCTGGTAGTACAGCTTCACCGGGCGCGAGGAGCCGTTGACGAACTCCGCGCGGAACCGGTCGCCGAAGGCCATCGGAACGAAACTGTTGCAGCCGCGCGCCTCCTGGATGCTGCTCAGCGCGCTGGCGAAACCGACCGGCCTGCCGTGGGGCGCACCGAAAAAGTCCAGGCACGGGACCGAGATGCTCGGCTCCGTCAGTTCGTCGTAGAACACCTCCAGGTAGAGCGCCCGGTTCTGCTCGGGCGGGCCGGGTGGGAAGGTCATCCACACATGCCGCACGGTGCCCGGGCCGCGCAGATCCGCCAGGGTGACCCGCTCCCCCGGCTGGATATCCCTGCTGGGCGCGCCCTTCCGGCCCGCCGCCGCGGCGCCACCGGCACCACGTGCGCCGGTCGGATTCTCGAAGGTGGCCGCCCGGGAGTCCAGCCCGGTGGGAACGCGCGTCAGATCCGTGACATCGACCATGTACGCAACGTATCAGCGGGTGCGCAGCAAGCGAAGAAGGCCGGGCAGAACCGGTCAGGTACCGAGCAGGCCCTTCGCGATATGGGTCACCTGGATCTCGTTGCTGCCCGCATAGATCATCAACGACTTCGCGTCCCTGGCCAGCTGCTCCACCCGGTACTCCGCCATATAGCCATTGCCGCCGAAGAGCTGGACCGCCTCCATGGCGACCTCGGTGGCGGCCTCCGAGGAGTACAGCTTCATCGCCGAGGCCTCGGCCAGCGTCGGCAGGCTGCCCGCACGCAGCATCTCGATGGTCCGGAAGACCATGTTCTGCACGTTCAGCCTGGCGATCTCCATCTTCGCCAGCTTGTACTGGATCAGCTGGAACCGCCCGATCTCCTGGCCCCACAGCGAGCGGCTGTTCGCGTAGTCCACGCACAGCCGGTGGCACTCGTTGATGATCCCGAGCGACAGCGCGGCGACGCCCATGCGCTCGAAGGAGAAGCTCTCCCGCGCGCTGTCCTTCCCGTCGCCGCCCTTGTGCTCCTCGGTCTCCCCGAGCAGCCGGTCCCTGCCCAGCCGCACGTTGTCGAAGAAAAGCTCCCCGGTGGGCGAGGAGTTCATGCCCATCTTCTTGAACGGCTTGGACTGGGTGAGGCCGTCCATTCCGGAGTCCAGCACGAAGGTGAGTACCTTGCGATCCCGTACCGGGACACCGTCACCCTCGTCCAGCTTGGCGTAGACGATGATGGTGTCGGCATACGGGCCGTTGGTGATGAACGTCTTCCGCCCGTTCAGCACATAGGCGTCGCCGTCCCTGCGGACATAGGTCTTCATCCCGCCGAAGGCATCCGAACCCGAGTCCGGTTCGGTGATCGCCCACGCGCCGACCTTCTCGAAGGTGGCCAGGCCGGGCAGCCAGCGTTCCTGCTGCGCCAGCGTCCCCCTGGACAGGATGGTGGACCCGGTGAGCCCGATGCTGACCCCGATCGAGGCCACGATGCCCAAGCTCACCCCCGCCAGCTCGCTGATCGCGATCAGCGCCATCCCCTCCTGGCCGCCGAGCCCGAATCCGGGGCCGTTACCGGAGGAGGTCCGCTCTCCCGCCTCCTTGGCCCGGCGGCTTTCCAGCAGCTTGCCGATGGACTCCCGCGCCATCGCATCCACCCCGAAGGAGGCGAACAGCTTGCGGATGATCCCGTACGGCGGCAGCTCCCCGCTCTCCAGCTCGTCCACCCGTGGCCGGATCTCTTTGTCGACGAACTCCCTGATCGCGTCCCTGATCAGCAGGTCGGTCTCGGACCACTCGATCATGCGGACCCCTCGCCAGGCAGGCGCGCGGCGATGTCCTCGATCCGCCACGGGCCCTCGGTCTCGATGGTCCGCACGTCGTGCCATCCGGCCAGCTCGGAGATCGCCTCGCCCTGCACGGCGAAGACCTTGCCGCTGATCGGGCACTTCTCGGTGGCGAGGTAGGCCACCAGCGGCGAGATGTTGGCCGGGCTGAACGCGTCGAACTCGCCCTCCTCCACCTCCTGCGCGAAGATCGCGCCCATCCCGGGGGTGGCCAGGGTGAGCCGGGTGCGGGCGATCGGGGCGATCGCGTTCACCCGCACCCCGTAGCGCTCCAGCTCGCCTGCGGCGACCAGGGTCAGCGCCGCTATACCCGCCTTGGCCGCGCCGTAGTTGGCCTGCCCCGCGTTCGGCATCGTGGTGCCAGAGGCCGAGGCGGTGTTGATCACCGAGCCGGCTACCTGCTCCCCCGCCTTGGAACGCGCCTTCCAGTACGCCGCGGCATGCCGCAGCACGGCGAAATGCCCCTTGAGGTGCACGTTGATCACGGCATCCCACTGGGACTCCTCGAGCCCGGCGATGAAGCCGTCCCGCAGGATGCCCGCGTTGTTCACCACCACATCGAGCCTGCCGAACTCGGAAACGGCCTGCTCCACCAGCGCGCCCGCACCATCCCATTCGGCCACGTTGTCGGTGTTGGCGACGGCCCGGCCACCGGCCGCGACGATCTCATCGGCCACCTCCCGAGCCGGACCCGCGTCCGCGCCGCTGCCGTCGTTGCCCCCGCCGAGGTCGTTGACCACCACGCTCGCGCCCTCGGCCGCGAACAGCAGGGCGTGCTCGCGGCCGATCCCGCGCCCTGCACCGGTGACCACGGCGACGCGCCCGTCCAAAGCTCCCATGGGTTACCTCTCAGTCCGCTACGACGGCAAGGCCGTCCTTGATCACGAGCTCCGTGCCCGCCGTGGTCTCGAAGGCATAGCTGACGCCCCGCTCCGGCTGCCCGGCCCGCCAGATCCGGGTGATGATGTCCTGGCCGGGCAGCACCGGCTTGGAGAACCGCACGGCGAGCCGCTTCAGCCGGTCGCCGCGCCCGCCTGCGACCTCGGTCAGCACCGCCCAGGAGGTGAAGGCCATGGTGCACAGGCCGTGCGCGATGATCCCCGGCAGACCGGCGGCCTTGGCGATCTCCTCGTCCAGGTGGATCGGCATCGGATCACCGGCCGCGGGGCCGTACCGGAAGGTCTGGTCGGTGTCCACATGCTGCCGCACCTCCGCCACCGGCGGCTGCTCGCGCAGGGACTCGTCGAATTTGTGCTCAGGGGCAAGGGTGCCGACCGCCGCACCGGCGTCGAACTTGCGGAAGAACGCGGTCACGTACTGCTCGTTGACCAGTTCCCCGCTCTCGGTTCGGCATTCCAGGTAGATCGCCGAGGCGGTGCCGTTCGGCAAGCCCTGGTAGCCGGTCATCTTCCCGCGGGAGACCAGCTTGTCCCCCGGCCGCAACGGCCGATGGAACAGGAAGTCCTGCTCCCCGTGCACCAGGCGCGGGATCAGCTCCACCGGGACGACCTCCAGCGCCGGCTCCATCAGCGCCTGGAACACCGGCACGATGGCGAACACCGGCGGTGCGACCTCACCCGCGAGGTGCGCCTCGATGGGGTCGTTGGTGGCCTTGGCGTACTCCACGATCCGTTCCCTGGTCACCTCGAACCGGTGCTCCTCGGTCCAGGTGTCCAGCCCGCTCGGGTCGAAGCCCAGTTCCTCCGCAGCCATCCCGATCAGCCCAGCAGTTCCTTGAGCTTCTCCATGGACTGGTCCAGGTTCTTCTTGCCGTCCTTCTCCACGGCCTTGCCCAGCGCGCCCACGATCATCTGGCCGGTGAACTCGGCGTCGATGGTGGCCTTCGAACCGCCGGGGGCCTCCTGCACGGAAAGGTCGAACCGCACCTTCACCCCGGCCATCCCGGTTCCGGAAATGGACAGTGTGGACGGTGCATCGTAAGTGTCCACTGTCCACTCGATGGTGTTCGGCATGCCCATCATGGTGACCACCTCGGTGACCTTGCTGCCCTGCTTGAACTCCGCGGGCACCTCGCCCTTCCACTTGGTGTGGATGGTCAGCCATTTCTCGAAGTTGTTCGGGTCGGAGAAGACCTCCCACACCTGCTGCGGTGTGCCGGGAAGGTCGACCGAAGCGTTGATCTGGCCCATGGCGTCCTTGCCTTCCTGTTTCGGTGTGCGGTGGATAGCTCAGCGTTCGGCGGGCCGGTAGGCGGTCACCACAACCGCACCACCGAGCCCGATGTTGTGTTGCAGGGCCACCTTGGCGTCCGTGACCTGGCGATTCCCCGCGGTTCCGCGCAGCTGCCAGGTGAGCTCGGCACACTGGGCCAGCCCGGTCGCCCCGAGCGGATGTCCCTTGGAGATCAGGCCGCCGGAGGGATTGACGACCCACCTGCCGCCATAGGTGGTGTCCCCGGCGTCGACCAGCTTGCCGCCCTCGCCCTCCGGGCACAGGCGGAGCGCCTCGTAGGTGATCAGCTCGTTGGTGGAGAAGCAGTCGTGCAGCTCGATGACGTCCACATCGGAGGGTTCGAGACCGGAACGCTGGTAAACCGCGTCCGCAGCCGCCCTGGTCATCTTGCCGCCGACCAGGCTAATGGCAGAGTTGTCCTCGAAGGTGCTGCGCATATCGGTGACCATGGACTGGCCGACGATCTCCACCGCCTGCCCGGCGAGGCCGTGCCGGTCCACGAAGTCCTCGCTGGCGATGATCGCGGCGCCGGAGCCGTCCGATGTCGGCGAGCACTGCAGCTTCGTCAGTGGTTCGTAGATCACCTGCGCGTCCAGGATGTCCTGCAAGGTGTAGGAGTCCTGGAACTGCGCGTACGGATTGTGCACCGAGTGCCGGTGGTTCTTCTCGCCGATCCTGGCGAACTGCTCCGGGGTGGTGCCGTAGGTGTCCATATGCTCCCGCCCGGCCGCGCCGAACATCCACGGTGCGGGCGGCATCGCCACCTCATGCAGCTCGGCCAGCGCGAGGATGTGCTTGAGCATGGGCTGCTCGCGGTCGTCGTAGGTGCTGCCGAGCGAGCCGGGCTGCATCTTCTCGAACCCGAGTGCCAGCGCGCAGTCCACCGTGCCGCTGCGCACCGCCTGCGCGGCCAGGAACAGCGCGGTCGAGCCGGTGGAGCAGTTGTTGTTCACGTTCACCACCGGGATGCCGGTCAGGCCGAGCTCGTAGACGGCCCGCTGGCCGGAGGTGGACTCGCCGTAGACGTAGCCGACGTAGGCCTGTTCCACCCGCTCGTAGCCGATCCCGGCGTCGGAGAGCGCGAGCTCACCGGACTCCTTGGCCATCGCAGGGTAGTCCCAGTCCGCACGGCGGCCCGGCTTCTCGAACTTCGTCATCCCGACGCCGACGACGTATGTCTTGGTGCTCACCGGGGCTCCCTCGCTGCTCGGCTGCTCGCTCCCACGCGGATGTACACAAACATACCAACCGGATTGTATGTTGACTAGGGTTGGCTACTTTAGCAGTTCACCGCCGGTCCAGCAGGGCCAACCGGTCACCCGTTCGTACAGTTACCTTCCGTTGTGTTCGCAAGTTAAACTCCGCCGCGATCCGAACCGAGGTGCCGGACGCAGGGAGCGAGGGATGACCGTTCAGCGTGACCGGAGCGCGCCGCCGGGCGAGGAGCCGAGGCCGGGGACGGTTCCCGCGCACTACGTCGAGGCCGCGCTGCTCGGTGCCCGGCGCCGTGGCCTCGACGTGGCCGAGCTGCTCGCCAGGGCGGGGATCTCCCCCGTGCTCGCCACCGCAAGGGCCGTGGTGAGCGTGCAGCAGTTCACCGCTGTGGTCCGGGTGCTGATCGAGGCGCTGGACGACGAGTTCCTCGGCCGCGCCCGGCAGCCGGTGCCGCGCGGTGCGTTCGCCGTGATGTGCCAGAGCGCCGTGCACGCCGAACATCTCGCGGGCGCGCTCGCCAGGATGTGCCGGTTCTACCGGCTGCTGCCCGGCACCCCGGAGCTGCGCCTGGTCCGCGACCAGCGGGAAGCCCGCTTCGAGTGTGCGGTCGATCCGGCCGCGGATCCGGACCGGTTCCTCAGCGAGTCGGTGCTGCGGCTGGCGTGCCACTTCAGCGGCTGGCTCATCGGCGGCCGCGCCCGGCTGCGTGGAGTCGAACTGCCCTACCCCGCCCCGGAGCATGCCGGGGACTACCCGCTGACCTTCGGCTGCCCCATCCGGTTCGATGCGGAAGGGCCCGCGCTGGTGTTCGAGCCGGGTTCGCTGGAGGCGCCGGTGGTACAGGACGAGCGGGCCCTGCGCGGGCTTCTGCTCGGCTCGCCATCGGAGCTGGTGTACGGCCGCGCGGACACCGGGGCCAGCGTCGCCGACCAGGTACGGCGGATCCTGGAGCGCAGCCTCGGCGGCGAGGTCGCGACCCCGGCCGAGGTGGCCGCCAGGCTGCGGATCAGCCAGCAGACCCTGCGGCGCAGGCTGGCCAGGGAACGGACCTCGTTCGCCGACATCCGTGCGGAGCTGTTCCGGGATGTCGCGATCTCCATGCTCACCGCGGGAAAGGGCTCGGTCAGCTCACTGGCCGAGCGTCTCGGCTTCTCCGAACCCAGCGCCTTCCGCAGGGCGTTCAAACGCTGGACGGGTGCGACTCCCAGCTCATTTCACCCTGGCAAGCGGGCGGCACCGGCCGGCCGGTGCTAGGGAGGAGGCATGAACCAGCAACTGTGGAACGCGGTCGACGACTACTTCGCCGAGCGGCTGATCCCCGCCGATCCGGCGCTGGATGCCGCGATCAAGGCGAGCGAGGACGCCGGCCTGCCGTCCATCGCGGTGGCACCGAACCAGGGCAAACTACTCAATCTGCTGGCCAGGATGTCCGGAGCGCGCCGCATCCTGGAGATCGGCACCCTGGGTGGGTACAGCACGATCTGGCTCGCCAGGGCGCTGCCCCCTGGCGGCCATCTGGTGACCCTGGAGGCGGACCAGCGGCATGCCGAGGTGGCCGAGGCCAATCTGGACCGGGCGGGCCTTTCCGATCTGGTCGAGGTCCGGCTCGGCAAGGCTCTGGAGGTCCTGCCCGGGATCGAGGGCCCGTTCGGCCTCACCTTCATCGACGCGGACAAGGAGAACAGCGCCGAGTACTTCCGGGCCGCGCTGGAACGGTCCGAACCGGGCAGTGTGATCGTGGTGGACAACGTGGTACGCAGGGGGCAGATCGTGCGGGAGGACGAGCGGGACGCCGCGACCGAGGGGATCCACCGGCTGCACGAGCTGATCGCGGGTGAGCCGAACGTGGACGCGACCGCGTTGCAGACGGTCGGCGGCAAGGGCTACGACGGGCTCACCATCGCGCTCGTCACCGGCTGACCCGGGGCGGGGGCGCCGGTGGCAGCCTGCTAACCGGAAGGTCCCGGTGGTAGTCCGCCATGAAGGACCGCCAGATGTCCGCCGGGATCGTCTCGCCGGTCACCCGCTCGTTGCGGGCGTCCCGGAGCCTGCGTTCCCGGTCGGCTCCGACCCAGACGGCGGTGGCCAGCTGCGGGGTGTACCCGGCCATCCAGGCCGCGGAGTTGTCCCCGGTGCCCGCGAACCGGTGCGTACCCGCCTTCGCCGCCGCGGGCCGACCACCCGGCAGGTCCGCGCTGCGCTCGCCGACCTCGCGCAGGGAGGCGGTCACCTCGGCGGCGATCCGGGCGTCCCGGCCGGAGCTCTCCGGCCCAGTGCCGAAGGCGGGTACCCCGGACGGCCTGCGCTGCCAGGCCACCTCGCCGTCCTCGTCCCGCACCCTGGCCACGAAATGCGGCCGCACACGCATGCCCTGCCCGGCGAAGGTGGCGTAGGCGCCTGCGAGGTCGAGCGGGCGCACGGGGTAGCGGCCCACCGCGATCCCGGGGCCGATCGAGACGCCGTCCGGCTCGCGCAGGGTCGGCTCGCCCGCGATCTCCGCCGGGATACCGGCGTCCCTTGCGGCCTCACTGACGTTCTCCGCGCCGAAGGCCTTGGTCATCGCGACGAACGGGGTGTCGGCCGACACCCTGGTGGCCTCCCGGACCGAGCAGCGCTCGGTACTCGCGCAGTCGGTCGCGTTACGGAACTCCTCCCCACCGAAATGCATCCGGTGCGGGGCGGGAAAGGTCTTCTCGATCCCGCTGCCCTGCCGGAGCCCGGCCACCGTGACGAACGGGTGGAAGGCCGACCCCGGTGGTCGCGGGGTGGCCGCATAGTCGCGCACGTTCCAGGAGCCACCGTGGTAGGCGACCACGGCCCCGGTTTCCGGTGCCACCGCGACCAGTGCGGCACGCAGGTGGTCCGGCTGGCCCGCCAGCCGTTCGCGCACCACCCGCTCGCTCTCCGCCTGGGCGCCGGGGTCGATGGTGGTCTCGATCCGCATCCCCTCCCGCCGCAGCCGGTCCATGGGCACCCCTTCCCGCTCCAGCTCGGCCAGCACCCGTTGCTTGATGTGGTACTCGGTATAGCTGAGCTGACCGGCCCTGCTCTCGGCCGGATCGGCGATCTCGTCGCCGGGGTAGCTGATCCGGGCGCGCTCGGAAGGCTCCAGGTAACCGCGCTCGACCAGCTTGGCCATCACGTACTCCCAGCGCTTCTTGGCGTGCGCATGGCCGGAGACCGCCGGGTCGTGCACCGAGGGCGACTGGATCATCCCGGCGAGGAAGGCGGCCTGGCTCCAACTGAGACCGTCCTCGATGGACTTGCCGAAGTAGGCCTCGATCGCGGCCGCCGGGCCGTGCGTGTTCCGCCCGAAGGAGATGATGTTGACATAGCTCTCGAAGATCTCCTCCTTGCGCTGCTCCTGGGTGATCTTGGTGGCCAGCACCAGTTCCTTGAACTTGCGCAGGTAGGTCGCCTGATCCTCGCCGGTGGACTTCTTGATGTACTGCTGGGTGATCCCGGAGCCGCCGCCGACCCCGGTGATCGCGGCCCTGGCGATGCCCGCCGGGTCGAAACCCTCGTTCTCCCAGAACGTCGGGTCCTCCACCGCGATGATCGCCTCCCGCAGCCGCCGCGGCACCTCCTGGTACGGCACGAACCGGCGGTCCCCGTCCTCCGGGGTGAGCTTCAGTAACTCGCTGCCGTCGGCGTACTCCAGCACGACGGTCTTCTCCAGCCCGGCCAGCACCTGGTGCGGATCGCGCACGTCCCAGATCAGGTACCCGACCAGGAAGGCCAGCACCGGGACGACGATCCCGATGCCGGTCACCCAGTAAGCGGTCCGCCGGATCCGGCGCCAGATCCGTTTGCGGCGGGCCGGCGTAGCGCCCTGGTCGCCCGATTCGTCCGAGTCCGTCACCTTTCGACCTCCTGAGCCGGTAGGGCGTCAATCAGCCACCGGTCTCAGTACGCCGAACGGGCCAGGGAGGTTGAGCTGCTCAGGTGAGAAAACCGCGCAGCAACGAGGCCGTGCCCTCGATGTGCTCGGCCATGGCCTGGCGGGCGGCCACCGGGTCGCCGGCAAGGATGGCGTCCACGACCACCTCGTGCTGGGTGTTGGAGTGCTCGAGGTTGGGTTCCAGCAACGGGATCTCCTCCAGCAGCTCGTTGATCCGCATCCGCACGTCGGCCACCGCGGTTGTCAGCGAGCCGGAGCCGGTGACCTCGGCGATCGCCAGGTGCAGCCGGGAGTCCCTGCGCCGGTAGTCGGCGATATCCGCGGACCCGGTATCGGCAAGGGTGCTGGTGAGATGCCTGCGGTCGGCGGGGGTCAGCGTCCGGGAGGCCGCCAGCTCGGCGGCGCCGGTCTCCAGCACGTGCCGCAGGCCGAGCGCGTCCTCCAGCGCGGCGGGGTCGCGCGGCCTGCCATCGGCCCGCGGCGGGGGCAGGTTCTCGGTGACGAAAGTGCCGCCGTAGCGGCCCCGGCGGGAGGTGACGTACCCGGCGTCGGCCAGCGCCCGGATGGCCTCGCGCAGGGTCACCCTGCTCACCCCGAGGCGCTCGGCCAGCTCGCGTTCCGCGGGCAGCCGCTCCCCAGCACCGACCACGCCGAGCCGGATCGCCTGCAGCAGCCGCTCGACGGTTTCCTCGAAGGCGTTCCCGGCCCGCACCGGCCGGAACAGCGCATCGCCCGCGCTCCATCCGCCTTCGGACCGCACACTCACCGTCTCTCCTTACCTCGGCATCCGACACCGAGTGTAGGCGGCGGTTCGCTCAGCACTCGATGACGTTCACGGCGAGCCCGCCGCGCGCGGTCTCCTTGTACTTGACCTTCATGTCCGCACCGGTCTCGCGCATGGTCTTGATCGCCTTGTCCAGCGCGACGACATGGCTGCCGTCACCCCACATCGCCATCCGCGCGGCGTGGATGGCCTTCGAGGCACCGACGGCGTTGCGCTCGATGCACGGGATCTGCACCAGCCCACCCACCGGATCACAGGTGAGCCCGAGGTGATGCTCCACGCCGATCTCGGCGGCGTTCTCCACCTGCGCCGGGGTCCCGCCGAGGACCTCGGTGAGCCCGGCAGCCGCCATCGCGCAGGCGGAGCCGACCTCGCCCTGGCAACCGACCTCGGCCCCGGAGATCGACCCGGTCTGCTTCAGCACCGAGCCGATCGCACCCGCGGTGAGCAGGAAGGTGATCACACCCTCCTCGGTAGCGGTGCGGATGAACCGGGTGTAGTAGTGCAGCACCGCGGGGATGATGCCGGCGGCGCCGTTGGTCGGCGCGGTCACCACCCGCCCGCCGGAGGCGTTCTCCTCGTTGACAGCCAGCGCGTACAGGCTGACCCAGTCCATCGCGTGCAGGGCGTCCCCGGCGCCGTCCTGGGCACGCAGCTTGTCGTGCAACGCCTTGGCCCTGCGCGGCACCTTCAGCCCGCCGGGCAGTACCCCGTCGTGCTCGCAGCCGTTGCGCACGCACTCGACCATCACCTGCCAGATCTCCAGCAGGCCCGCCTTGATCTCGTCCCCCGTGCGCCAGCACAGCTCGTTGCGCATCATGACCTGGCTGACCGGCAGGCCGGAGGTACGGCACTGCTCGAGCAGGTCGGCTCCGGTACGGAAGGGGTGCGGCACCGGGGTCGAGTCCTCGACGATCACCGGATCGCCCTGCATGGCGGACTCGTCCAGCACGAACCCGCCGCCCACCGAGTAGTAGACCCGTTCGCGCAGCACCGCGCCGTCCGCACCGAAGGCCCGGAAGGTCATCCCGTTCGGGTGCGCGGGCAACGACCTGCGCCGGTGCATCAGCAGGTCCTTGTCCACCGCGAAGGAGATCTCGTGCTCGCCGCGCAACAGCAGCCGCCGGGACTCCCGGATGGCCGCGACCCGGTCGGGCACGGAGTCAGTGTCCACCTCCTCCGGCCGCTCGCCCGCGAGGCCGAGCAGGACGGCCTTGTCGCTGCCGTGGCCGTGTCCGGTGG
Organism: Amycolatopsis aidingensis; assembly: GCF_018885265.1. GTDB lineage: Bacteria > Actinomycetota > Actinomycetes > Mycobacteriales > Pseudonocardiaceae > Amycolatopsis > Amycolatopsis aidingensis. The sequence continues at coordinate 2,470,252 of NZ_CP076538.1, read as the reverse complement.
CGCCGAGCGAGCCGAACAACTCGGCGCGCACCCTGGTCGTCTCCCGCAACAGGCCATCGGCAGCGAGCCCGTCCACGAATGTTCGCGCGGCCCGCATCGGGCCCACGGTGTGCGAACTGGACGGCCCGATTCCGATCGAGAACAGATCGAAGACGCTGATGGCCATCGTCGGCTCCTAACGTCTTGCCAGGAGGGAGCTGGCTTCCTGGGCGGCGGGGGTGTGGGTGTCCAGATGCTCCAGCCCCTCCGGCAGGGACTCACCCCGATACCGCTTGGTCTGGGCATACAACCGGCCCGCCCGATACGACGACCGCACCAGCGGACCCGCCATCACCCCGGCAAACCCCAACCGCTCCGCCGTACGCGTATGCGCCACGAACTCCTCCGGCTTCACCCACCGATCCACCGGCAAATGCCGCGGCGAAGGCCGCAAATACTGCGTAATCGTCACAATCTCACACCCCGCCCCACCAGATCAGCCAACGCCGGCTCCACCTCATCCGGCGACTCCCCCATCCCCAGAATCAAATTCGACTTCGTCACCAACCCCGCATCCCGCGCCCGCGACAACACCTCCAACGACCGCTCATACCGAAACCCCGGCCGCACCCGCCGAAACAACCGCGGCACCGTCTCCACATTATGCGCCAGCACCTCCGGCCCCGAGGAGAACACCTCCCCAACTGACCCGGATCAGCATTGAAATCCGGGATCAACAACTCCACCCCCGTCCCCGGATTCACCCCATGAATCTGCCGCACCGTCTCCGCATACAACCACGCCCCACCATCCGCCAGATCATCCCGCGCCACCCCCGTCACCGTCGAATACCGCAACCCCATCGCCCGCACACTCTCCGCCACCTTCCGCGGCTCCGCCACATCCAACGCCGCAGGCCGACCCGTATCAATCTGACAGAAATCACACCGCCGCGTGCACTGATCCCCACCAATCAGGAACGTCGCCTCCCGATCCTCCCAACACTCATAAATATTCGGGCACCCCGCCTCCTCACACACCGTGTGCAACCCCTCACGGCGCACCAACCCCTTCAACTCCGTGAACTCCGGACCCATCCGCACCCGCGTCCTGATCCACGACGGCTTCTTCTCAATCGGCGTCTCACTGTTACGCACCTCAAGACGCAACAACTTCCGACCGTCGGGAGCCACCCCACTCATGGCAGGTCCGCGTACAACGGGTGCTTCTTGGCCAGCAGCTCGACCCTGCCACTCAGTTCCTGCTGGGTGGCCTCGTCGAAGTCCGGGCGCAGCGCGGCGGCGATGATGTCGGCGACCTCGGCGAAGTCGTCGGCGGCGAACCCGCGGGTGGCCAGTGCCGGGGTACCGATCCGCAGGCCGGAGGTGACCATCGGCGGACGCGGGTCGAACGGCACCGCGTTGCGGTTGACCGTGATCCCGATGCTGTGCAGCCGGTCCTCGGCCTGCTGCCCGTCCAGGGTGGAGTTGACCAGGTCCACCAGCACCAGGTGCACATCGGTGCCACCGGTGAGCACCCGGACCCCAGCCGAAACGCAGTCCGGGTGGGACAGCCGGGCGGCCAGCGTCTTGGCGCCGTCCAGCACGCGCTGTTGCCGCTCCCGGAACTCCTCACTCGCGGCGATCTTCAGCGCCACCGCCTTGGCCGCGATGACATGCTCCAGCGGCCCGCCCTGCTGACCGGGGAACACCGCCGAGTTGAGCTTCTTGGCCAGCTCCTTCTTGGCCAGGATGATGCCGCCGCGCGGCCCGCCGAGGGTCTTGTGCGTGGTGGTGGTCACCACGTCGGCGTGCGGCACCGGGCTCGGGTGCAGCCCGGCCGCGACCAGGCCGGCGAAATGCGCCATGTCCACCATCAGCTTGGCGTCCACCGCGTCGGCGATCCGGCGGAACTCGGCGAAGTCGAGCTGCCGGGGATAGGCCGACCAGCCTGCGATGATCAGCTTCGGCTTGTGCTCGCGGGCCAGCTTCTCCACCTCGGCCATGTCGATCTGGCCGGTCTCCTTGTCGACGTGGTATGGAACCACGTTGTAGAGCTTGCCGGAGAAGTTGATCTTCATCCCGTGCGTGAGGTGCCCGCCGTGCGCCAGGTCGAGACCGAGGATGGTGTCCCCCGGCTCGAGCAGGGCGACCATGGCGGCCGCGTTGGCCTGCGCACCGGAGTGCGGCTGCACGTTGGCGTACTCGGCGCCGAACAGCTCCTTGGCCCGCTCGCGCGCCAGCGTCTCGACGACGTCCACATGCTCGCAGCCGCCGTAGTACCGCCTGCCGGGGTAGCCCTCGGCGTACTTGTTGGTGAGCACGGATCCCTGCGCCTCGAGCACGCCAACCGGGGCGAAGTTCTCCGAAGCGATCATTTCCAGGGTGTTCTGCTGCCGCTTACGCTCCTCGGCCACCGCCGCGGCGACCTCGGGATCCACAGTGGACAGATTGGCGTTGAACGAGTCCATGCTCACTCTCCTTCCTCGACGACCTTCGAGTACTCCTGCGCGTCCAGCAGTTCCGGCATGCTCTCGGTGCGCACGCGGAACAGCCAGCCCTGCTCGTAGGGGTCGGAGTTGATCACTTCGGGCGCGTCCGCTGCGGCCTCGTTGATCTCCACGACCTCGCCGGTGACCGGGGCGTACAGCTCGCTCACCGACTTGGTGGACTCGATCTCGCCACAGGGCTCACCCGCGGTGATGTTGTCCCCGACCTCGGGCAGCTGCACGAACACGATGTCGCCGAGGGACTCCGCGGCGAAGGAGGTGATGCCGACGGTGGCCACGCCGTCCGCGGCGCTCAGCCACTCGTGCTCCTTGGTGTAGCTCAGGTTCTCCGGGATGTTGCTCATCGGTCCGCTTTTCCTCACTTCGCGCGCTTGTAGAAGGGCAGGGCGACGACCTCGACCGGTTCGAGGCGGCCCCGGATGTCGACGGAGAGGCCGGTGCCCGGCTCGCTCAGCCGGGGCGGCAGGTAGGCCATCGCGACGGGGTGTCCCAGCGTCGGGGACAGCGCCCCGCTGGTCACCTCGCCGACCTCCTGCTCACCGTCGAGGACACGGTAACCGTGCCGCGGCGCCCTGCGCCCGGTGCCACGCAGGCCGACCAGCACCTGCTCGGGTTCGCCGTGCTTCTCCAGCGCGGTGCGCCCGACGAAGTCACCCGATTTGTCGAATTTCACCAGCCTGCCGAGGTTCGCCTCGAACGGGGTCAGCCGGACGGTCAGCTCGTTGCCGTACAGCGGCATGCCTGCCTCCAGCCGCAGGGTGTCCCGGCAGGCCAGCCCGGCGGGCAGCAGGCCGTCCGGTTCACCGGCCTCGGCCACCAGCCGCCAGACGGCGGGCGCCTCGCCCGCGGGGCAGAACAGCTCGAAGCCGTCCTCACCGGTGTAGCCGGTGCGGGCCAGCAGCAGCTCGTGCCCGCCCAGCACCGCGGGGGTGGCGGCGTAGTACTTCAGCGCGTCCAGGCCGCCCTCCAGCTCGACCGAGTCCAGCAGGCCACGGAGGATGCCGACGGCCCGGGGGCCCTGCACGGCGATCAGGGCGGTCTCCGCCGAGCGGTCGGTGACCACGGCGTCGAACCCGCGGGCCCGGTCGGTCAGCTCGGTCACGGCCACCGCCGCGTTGCCCGCGTTGGCCACCACCATGAACCGTTCCTCACCGGGGCGGTAGACGACCAGGTCGTCCAGCACGCCGCCGGTCTCGTGGCACAGCATGGTGTAGCGGGCCCTGCCCACCTTGATACCGGCGATGTTGCCGACCATGGCGTAGTTCAGCGCGCGCCCTGCTTCCGGGCCGGTCACCTCGATCTCGGCCATATGCGAGAGGTCGAACTGGCCCGCGGTCTCCCGGACCGCCCTGTGTTCGGCGAGCTCGCTGGAGTACCGCACCGGCATGGACCAGCCGGCGAAGTCGGTGAACGAGGCACCGAGCTCGGTGTGCACCTCGTGCAGTGGAGACTGCGTGGTCATCCGGGTACTGCTCCTCAGTTCTCGTAGGCGGAAAGCGGCGGGCAGGAGCAGACGAGGTTACGGTCGCCGTGCGCCCCGTCGATCCGGCGCACCGGCGGCCAGTACTTGCCCTTCGCCTTCGCCTGCGGGAACGCGGCGAGCTTGCGGTCGTAGGGCAGGTCCCAGTCCTGGGCCAGCATCTCCGCGGTGTGCGGGGCGCCGCGCAGCGGGCTCTGCTCCACCGGCCAGCGACCCTCGGCCACGTCGTCGATCTCCTTGCGGATCGCGATCATCGCATCGCAGAAACGATCCAGCTCGCCGACGTCCTCGCTCTCGGTCGGCTCCACCATCAGGGTGCCAGCCACCGGGAAGGACATGGTCGGCGCGTGGAAGCCGTAGTCGATCAGCCGCTTCGCCACGTCCTCCACGGTCACCCCGGTCCGTTTGGTCAGTGCCCGCAGGTCGAGGATGCACTCGTGGGCGACCAGATCGTGCTGCCCGGTGTAGAGCACCGGGTAGTGCGCGGACAGCCGGGCGGCCACGTAGTTGGCGGTGAGGACCGCGACCTTGGTGGCTTCGGTCAGCCCGGCAGCGCCCATCATCCGGACATATGCCCAGGAGATCGGCAGGATCGAGGCCGAGCCGAACGGGGCTCCGGCAATCGGGCCCACCCCGGTTTCCGGGCCCGCCTCCGGCAGCAGCGGGTGGTTGGGCAGGTAGGGCGCCAGATGCGCGCGCACCGCGACCGGGCCGACGCCGGGACCACCGCCGCCATGCGGGATGCAGAAGGTCTTGTGCAGGTTCAGGTGCGAGACGTCGCCGCCGAACCGCCCTGGCTCAGCCAGGCCGAGCAGCGCGTTCAGGTTCGCCCCGTCCACGTACACCTGCCCGCCCGCGTCGTGCACGATCCGCGCGAGCTCCTCGATGCCCTGCTCGTACACGCCGTGCGTGGACGGGTAGGTCACCATGATCGCGGCCAGGGTGTTCGCGTGCTCCCCTGCCTTGGCCCGCAGGTCCTCCAGGTCGACATCCCCGTTCGCGGTGCAGGCGACCACGACCACGCGCATCCCGGCCAGTACGGCGGAGGCGGCGTTGGTGCCGTGCGCCGAGGAAGGGATCAGGCAGACGTCCCGCTCCGGCTGACCATTCGCCCGATGGTAGGCGCGGATAGCCAGCAGGCCAGCCAGCTCACCCTGGCTGCCCGCGTTGGGCTGCAGGGACACGCTGTCGTACCCGGTGACCTCGGCCAGCCACCCGCACAGCTGGTCGACCAGTGTGCGGTAGCCCGCGGCGTCCCCGATCGGGGCGAAGGGGTGCAGCCCGGCGAACTCCGGCCAGCTGATCGGCTCCATCTCGGTGGTCGCGTTCAGCTTCATGGTGCAGGAGCCGAGCGGGATCATGCCGCGGTCCAGCGCGTAGTCCTGGTCCGCGAGCCGGCGCAGGTAGCGCAGCATCGCGGTCTCCGAGCGGTGGGCGTGGAAGACCTCATGGGTGAGGTACTCGCCGCCGCGGGCCAGTCCCGGCGGGAGCGCGTCGGCCACGGCAGGCTCGGCCTCGGCCCCGAAAGCCACGAGCACCTTGCGCAGCACGGCGCCGGAGGTCGCCTCATCGCAGGCCACCCGGACATGGTCGGCGTCGACAAGGCCGAGATTGATCCCGGCCTCCCTGGCCGCGGAGACCACCGCGGCCGCCCGGCCGGGAACCCTGGCCAGCACGGTGTCGAAGAAGTGCTGGTGCACCACCTCCACCCCGCCGGTGCGCAGTGCCTCGGCCAGCCCTGCGGCCTGGCCGTGTACCCGGCGCGCGATGGCCGCCAGCCCGTCCGGGCCGTGGTAGACGGCGTACATCGCGGCGAGCACCGCGGGCAGTACCTGCGCGGTGCAGATATTGCTGGTGGCCTTCTCCCTGCGGATGTGCTGCTCCCGCGTCTGCAGCGCGAGCCGGTAGGCCGGTGTGCCCGCCTCGTCCACCGACACGCCGACCAGCCTGCCCGGCAGCGAGCGCTCCAGTCCGGCGCGGACGGCGAGGTAACCGGCATGCGGGCCGCCGTAACCCATCGGCACGCCGAACCGCTGGGTGGTGCCCGCGGCAAGATCGGCGCCGAACTCGCCGGGGGCGGTCAGCAGGGTGAGCCCGAGCAGGTCGGCCGCCGCGCAGTAGAGGGCGCCAGCCTGCTTGGCCCGCGCGCCGACCTCGGTGTAGAAGCCGGGCTCACGTAGCACCCCGGAGGCGCCGGGATACTGGACGACCACGCCGAAGCAGCCGTCCTCGGGCAGGTCCTCGGCCAGGTCCCGCACGTCCACCTCGATCCCGAGCGCCTCGGCGCGGGTGCGGACCACGGCAATGGTCTGCGGGAGACATTCGGCGTCCAGCACCACCCGCTGGGACTTCGACTTGGACACCCTTCGCATCAACAGCACCGCCTCGGCGACCGCGGTCGACTCGTCGAGCAGCGAGGCGTTGGCAGTGGTCAGGCCGGTGAGGTCGGCGACCATGGTCTGGAAGTTGAGTAGGGCCTCGAGCCTGCCCTGGGAGATCTCCGGCTGGTACGGCGTGTACGCGGTGTACCAGGCCGGGCTCTCCAGCACGTTCCGCCGGATCACCGAGGGGGTGACGGTGTCGTAGTAGCCGAGGCCGATCATCTGCACCATCGGCCGGTTGCGCTCGGCCAGCGCGCGCAGTTCGGCGGTCGCCTCCTGCTCGGTGGCGGCAGGCGGCAGGTCCAGCTCGCCGGTGCTGCGGATCGCCGTCGGCACGGCCGCCTCGACCAGCGCGTCCAGGCTGCCGTAGCCGCACTCGGCAAGCATCTTGGCCTGCTCGGCAGCGGAGGGGCCGATGTGACGCGTCGCGAACGACATGTGGGAGCTCCTCTTCTCGTAGCGGGCGGGCATGCCCGTTGCCGCTGGGAACTCCCCCTCTGTCATGGCACCTGAGAGTTTCACCACCGGCCGCCTGACGGCGGCAAACGGCTTTCACCTTGGGTGAGGCTGGTCAGCCTGCTTTCCAGAGTGGCCTCGCCTGAGCGGTAGCTGTACCTGAGAGATTGGCGGGGAGCTTGCTCCTTCGGTGCCCCGTCCGCGCTGGTGACGCGACGGAGACTCTCCCGCTCCGGCTCGTTCGGCCTCGATATTCAGTTTCCGGGGCTCATCCCCGTAGAGGAGTAAAGTACGCGCCGGGGCAGCCACCCGTCTACCACCAGCGGCGCTACGTGATGAACCAGGCATTGGCCGTGGTTGACCCGTTCGGCGGTACTCGCTAACAACCCCGCCCACGCCGGGCGTCATCACCCGATCGTGTATCGAACATGTGGTCGATACCGCGGTAGTCTGGGGTTGTGACCAGGACTTTCGGCACCGACACCTCCCGCATGAGCGAGGAGGAACTCCTGACCGCGCTGGGCGAACTCGAACAGCAGCGGCGAGCTCTGTACGCCCGGGAGCTGGCGGTCCTGGCCGAACTCGACGGCCGCGACACAGCCAGCCAGCAGGGCTACCGCGACCTCCCGACGTTGACCCGGGAGATCCTGCGGGTCAACCCGTCTGACGCCCGCCAACGGGTGGCCCACGCCCGGGCGGTGGTGCGGCGCTACGGCCCCGATGGGATACCCCTGGAACCCGACCTGCCCGAGGTCGGCGCCGCCGCGGCCGAAGGAGCGATCGGGCCGGAACACATCGAGACCATCCGCGCCACCGTGGCCCGGTTCCCGCAACCCGTCAGCCTGCCCGACCGGGAACACGCCGAAGCGCTGCTGACCAAGGCCGCGCGGGAGTACGAACCCCACACCATCACCACCCTGGGCCGGGAAATCCTGGCCCGCCTGGACCAAGACGGCACCCCACCCACCGAAGACGAACTCGCCCGACCGGAACGCTCCCTGGACTGGCGACAAACCCGCGGCGGACGACTCCGCGACACCTTCGACCTCGACGCCGAAACCGCCGCGGTACTGACCGGGCTGATCGAACCCCGCGCCAAACCCGCCAGCACCAAAGAGGAGCCGGATCGCCGGAGTAAGTTCCAGCGGCAAGGGGACGCGTTCGCCGACGTGCTGCGCGTGGTAGCGGGGTGTCCGGAGGAGGGGCCCACCGAGGCGGGCGAACCCTTCACCGTCATGGTGACCATCACCCTCGACGACCTCAAACACGGCACCGGATACGGGCTCCTGCACGGACAGGAGTCCTACTCCGCCGCCCAATCCGGCGGATGGCCTGCGACTCCTACATCGTGCCCGCCGTCCTGGGCAGCAAAGGCGAAATCCTCGACATCGGACAACGCACCCGCACCGTACCCCTGGCCATCCGCAGAGCCTTGATCCTGCGGGACCACGGGTGCACCTTCCCCGGCTGCCGCAGAAAACCCAAACAATGCCACGCCCACCACGTCACCCCCTGGGCCCTCGGAGGACCCACCGCCCTGCACAACCTCACCCTGCTGTGCTGGTACCACCACAACCTCATCCACCACACCGACGGGCACGTCCGCATACGCAACGGACTACCCGAATTCCTACCCCCGGCCTTCCTCGATCCCGGAACGAAGACCCAGACGCAACCTCCTCCACCACCAAGGAAAGGAAGACACGTGAGCCCTTACAACGGGGTGACGTACGCGCCGGAGATACCGCCATCCACCAGGAACTGCGATGCGGTAATGAAGGAAGCGTCGTCGCTGGCGAGGAAAGCGACCGCGGCGGCGATCTCCTCCGCCTCCGCGAACCGGCCCATCGGCACGTGCACGAGCCTGCGCTCGGCCCGCTCCGGATCCTTCGCAAACAGCTCCTTGAGCAAGGGTGTGTTCACCGGTCCGGGGCACAGGGCATTCACCCGGATGCCCTCGCGGGCGAACTGCACGCCGAGTTCGCGGCTCATCGAGAGCACCCCGCCCTTGGAGGCAGTGTAGGAAATCTGCGAGGTCGCCGCGCCCATTACCGCGACAAATGACGCGGTATTCACGATCGAACCCTTGCCCTGCCGCTGCATATGCGGGATCGCGTACTTGCAGCACAGGTACACCGAGGTCAGGTTCACCTGCTGCACCTTGTTCCACGCCTCGACACCGGTGGTCAGGATCGAGTCGTCCTCGGGCGGGGATATCCCGGCGTTGTTGAACGCGACGTCCACCGAGCCGAACTTCTCGACGGTGGTCTGGAACAGCGACTCGACCTGCGTCTCCTCGGTGACGTCGGTGGGAACGAACTCGCCGCCCACCTCCTCCGCCGCGGCCTTGCCCGCCTCGGCGTCCAGATCGGCGATGACCACCCTGGCGCCCTCGCCGGCGAGCCTGCGGGCCGTGGCGAGGCCGATGCCACTGCCGCCGCCGGTGATCACGGCGACCTTGCCAGCGAACCGCTGGGAATAATCGGAAAGCGTCATCTTTGTCCTTTCAGGTGAAATTAAATGTTTCCTATTTACTCGGCAGTCGGACCACGACCGGCGGCGGTTGTGATCTTTCCACGGCGTTTAGTTGTCTGATCGAGCCGATAACCGGCGAAAGGAGCACTCCCGTGACTGACCAGGATCTTCCGCCACAACCGGAGGAACAGGACGGCACGAAACCATTCGGTCGTAAACAATTCCTGCAAATGGCCGCCGCCACCGCCTCCCTGCCCGTACTGGCCGCGACCACCGGGGCGGCGGCCGGCACTCCGAACGACGCAGCGAGCGCCGCGCCCGCCGAGCAGCAGCGCCCGAAGTCCCTCGAACCCACCCCTGCCTGCGACGACGGTGACGACCCCACGCCACCGCAAACCGAGGGACCGTATTTCAAGCGCAACTCGCCGGAGCGGGCCTCGCTGCTGGAACCGGGAATGAATGGCACGGTACTGACCATCAGCGGGCAGGTCTTCGCAGCCAGGTCCTGCCGCCCGATCGGCCAGGCCCTGCTGGATTTCTGGCAGTGCGACACCCGCGGTATCTACGACAACTGGGGTTACCGGTTGCGCGGGCACCAATTCACCAACGCCAATGGCGAGTTCCAGCTCACCACCATCTGGCCAGGGCTTTACACCGGCCGTACCCGGCATATCCACGTCAAGGTCCAGGCCCCGTACCAGCGGGTACTCACCTCGCAGTTGTACTTCCCCGGTGAGCCAGGCAACTGGCGTGACCCGATCTTCGACCCGCGGCTGGTGATGGACGTCAGCAACGGACCGGGCGGTACCCGGGTGGCGGCGTTCGACTTCGTGCTCAACGTGCCCTACTGATACCCCTGCACCGGCGGCGGGCGTCCTGGGCAGGAGCGCCCGCCGCCGGATCTCCCGGTCACTCATCGACGTTCAGGAAGACGTTCTTGGTCTCGGTGAAGGCCGCCACCGCGTCCGGACCGAGTTCCCTGCCGAGGCCGGACTGCTTGAACCCGCCGAAGGGGGTCCAATAGCGCACCGAGGCATGCGAGTTGACCGAAAGATTGCCCGCCTCCACCCCGCGGGACACCCGCAGCGCGCGGGAAAGGTCCGAGGTCCAGATGGACCCGGAGAGGCCGTACGGCGTGTCGTTGGCGATGGCCAGCGCCTCGGCCTCGTCGGTGAACCGGGTCACCGCCACCACCGGGCCGAAGATCTCCTCGGTGACCAGCGGGTCGGTCGGCGAGGCCGGGGTCACCACGGTGGGCGGGAACCAGAAGCCCGGCCCGTCCGGGGCGCTGCCGCGGAACGCGACCGGCGCCCCTTCCGGCAGGTAGCCCGCGACCTTCTCCCGGTGCGCGGCGGAGATCAGCGGGCCCATCTCGGTGGAGCCCGCCGCCGGGTCACCGACCACCACGCCCTTGACCGCGGGTTCCAGCAGCTCCATGAACCGGTCGTAAACCGAGTCCTGCACCAGGATCCGGGAACGCGCGCAGCAGTCCTGGCCCGCGTTGTCGAACACGCCGTAGGGTGCGGTGGCCGCGGCCCGCTCCAGGTCGGCGTCGGCGAAGACCAGGTTGGCGTTCTTCCCGCCGAGCTCGAGGGTCACCCGTTTCACCTGGGCCGCGCAGCCCGCCATGATCTGCTTGCCCACCTCGGTGGACCCGGTGAACACCACCTTGCGCACGGCAGGGTGGTCCACGAACCGTTGCCCGACCACCGAACCCTTACCGGGCAGCACCTGGAACACGTCCTCGGGGATGCCGGCCTCGCGCGCCAGCTCGGCCAGCCGCAATGCCGTGAGCGGGGTGAGCTCGGCAGGCTTCAGCACCACCGTGTTGCCGGTGGCCAGCGCCGGGGCGAACCCCCAGCCCGCGATCGGCATCGGGAAGTTCCACGGCACGATCACCCCGACCACGCCGAGCGGCTCGGCGAAGGTGATGTTCACTCCGCCGGGTACCGGGATCTGCTGGCCGGTGAGCCGTTCCGGTGCCGCGGAGTAGTACCGCAGCACGTCCGCCACGTTGCCTGCCTCCCAGCGGGCGTTGCCGATCGGGTGGCCCGAGTTGATCACTTCCAGCTCGGCCAGGGTGTCGACATCTGCCTCCACCGCGTCCGCGAACCGGCGTAGCAGGCGCGCCCGGTCACCCGGCGCGACCCGCTGCCACGCGGGCAACGCCGCCTGCGCGCGTGCGATGGCGGCGTCGGTCTCCTCGGCCGAGGTCAGCTCCACCGACCGGAGGACCTGCTCGGTCGCCGGGTTGAGCACGTCGAAGGTCTGCATCAGCTCCTGCCTCCACTGCGAAACGCCCGCGCGGCCGCGACGAGGGCCGCGAACAGGCGCAGATCGTCCTGGTCTTGTTCGGGATGCCACTGCACGCCGAGTACGAAGGATTCGCCCGGCAGCTCCACCGCTTCCACGGTGCCGTCCGCCGCCCAGCCCACCGCGCGCAGCCCGGCGCCGAGCCGGTCCACCGCCTGGTGGTGATAGCACCGGCAGTTCGTCCGCTCGCCGAGGATCCCGGCGGCCCGGCTGCCCGGCGCGAGGCTGATGCTGCTGGAACCGAAGGTGGCCACCGCGGGCTGGTGCGCGCTAGTGCCGGTGGTCTCCGGCAGGTGCTGGGTCAGCGTGCCGCCGAGGGCCACGTTCAGCACCTCCATGCCACGGCACACGCCGAGCACCGGGGTTCCCGCCGCCAGGGCGTGCTCCAGCAGGGCGAACTCGAACTCGTCCCGCTCCGGCCTGGTCACCGTGGTGGAATGCGGCGAATGGCCGTACCTGGCCGGATCGATATCCGCACCACCGACCAGCACGAGGCCGTCCAGCACGGCCAGCCGCTGCGCGTACCCGGCGCCAACCGGCGGGAGCAGCATCGGTATCCCGCCGGCGCGCAGCACGCAGTCCAGATAGGACCTGTGGAGCACCGCGGCTTCCGTCTCCCAGACGCCGAAACGCGCGTTCTCGGTGTAGGTGGTCAGTCCGATGACCGGGCCGGGGTCCGGCTCAGAGCCGTTCGAAACCACGAATCCGCTCCCAGTCGGTCACCGCGGAGTCGAAGGCGGCAAGTTCGATCCGCGCGGCGTTCAGGTAGTGCTCGACCACCTCGTCCCCGAAGGCTGTCCTGGCCAGCTTGCTCTCGGCAAGCGAGGTGGCGGCCTCGCGCAGGGTGGACGGTACCGTCGGCTTGTCCGAGGCGTAGGCGTTGCCGGTGAACTCCGGCTCCAGTGGCAGCTCGTTCTCGATCCCGTGCAACCCGGCCGCGATCAGCGCCGCCACGGCGAGGTAGGGGTTGACGTCCCCGCCGGGCACCCGGTTCTCCACCCGCAGTGATTCGCCGTGCCCGATCACCCGCAGCGCGCAGGTGCGGTTGTCGGTGCCCCAGGCGATCGTGGTCGGCGCGAAGCTGCCCGGCCGGTAACGCTTGTAGGAGTTGATGTTCGGCGCGAAGAAGTAGGTGAACTCGCGCAGGCAGGCCAGCTGCCCGGCCAGGAAGTGCTCCATCAGCGGGGAGAAGCCGCCCGGCCGGTCCCCGGCGAGCACCGGTTCCCCCGCCGCGGAACGCAGGCTGACGTGGATATGGCAGGAGTTGCCTTCCCGCGCATCGTACTTCGCCATGAAGGTGAGGCTCTTGCCATCCTGCGCGGCGATCTCCTTGGCGCCGTTCTTGTAGATACCGTGGTTGTCGCAGGTGTCCAGCGCACTCGCGTAACGGAAGGCGATCTCGTGCTGGCCGGGGTTGCACTCCCCCTTCACCGACTCGACGTACATACCCGCCCCGCTCATCGCGTTGCGGATCCGTCGCAGCAGCGGCTCCACCCGCGCCGTGCCGAGCATCGAGTAGTCCACATTGTACTGATTGGCCGCGCGCAGACCGCGATAGCCCTGGTTCCACGCCTGCTCGTAGGAATCGTCGAAGACGATGAACTCCAGCTCGGTACCCACAAAGGCGGCGAGCCCACGGTCGGCCAGCCGGTCCAGCTGGCGGCGCAGCACCTGCCGGGGTGAGACCGGAACCGGCCCGCCGTGCACCCACTCGACATCGCACAGCACCATCGCGGTGCCCTCCTGCCAGGGGACCAGCCGCAGGGTGCCGAGATCGGGGCGCAGCACGAAGTCCCCGTAGCCGCGCTCCCAGGAGGACATCTCGAAACCGTCGACGGGGTTCATCTCCACGTCGACCGCCAGCAGATAGTTGCAGGCCTCGGTGGCGTGCGTGACGACCTCGTTGAGGAAGTACTCGGCGGCGCAGCGTTTGCCCTGCAGCCTGCCCTGCATGTCGGTCATGGCCACCAGCACGGTGTCCACGGCACCGGACTCGACCAGCTCGCGCAGGCCGTCCAGGGTGAGCATGCCCTTCCTGTTTCCCATCACCGACACCCTTCAAAGGTCTCTTACTGGCCCATTGAACCTAGCCGTTGCCCCTAGTTCTTGACAAGAAGCTGGCGCTGGACAACCCTCTGACAACCTCAAAGGACTATCGATAGAGCCATTGGCCTCGCCTAGGAGCTTCCATGTCCGAATCCAAACCGCACGCCAGTGTGGAGTATCGCCAGGTCGATGAGAACTACCTGCGGCAACGGCAACTCAACCGGGGCGCCGCTGGCTGGCTGCTGCTGGCCGGCCTCGGCGTATCCTATGTGATCTCCGGGGACTTCGCGGGCTGGAACTTCGGCCTGGAGGCCGGGGGCTGGGGTGGCCTGCTGATCGCGACCGTGCTGATGGCCGCGATGTACGGCTGCATGGTGTTCGGGTTGGCCGAGATGTGCTCGGCCCTGCCGGTGGCAGGCGCGGGCTACGGCTTCGCCCGGCGGGCGCTGGGCCCGCTCGGCGGGTTCGCCACCGGCACGGCGATCCTGATCGAGTACGCGATAGCCCCGGCGGCGATCTCGGTGTTCATCGGCGGCTACGTGGAGACGCTCGGGCTCTTCGGGCTGACCAACAGCTGGCCGGTCTACCTCGTCTGTTACCTGATCTTCATCGGGATTCACCTGCGCGGGGTCGGCGAGGCACTGCGGGTCATGTTCGTGATCACCGCGATCGCCGTGGTCGCGCTGGTCGCCTTCGTGGCCGGCATGATCCCGAAGTTCTCGCCGGACAACCTGTTCGACATCGAGCCCACCGACGCCTTCGGCGCCAGCAGCTTCCTGCCCTTCGGCATCACCGGTGTGCTGGCGGCACTGGTTTACGGCATCTGGTTCTTCCTCGCCGTGGAGGGGGTGCCGCTGGCCGCCGAGGAGGCACGCAACCCGAAGCGGGACATGCCGAAGGGCATCCTGGCGGCGATGGGGGCGCTGCTGGTGTTCGCCGCGCTGATCCTGGTGACCGCACCGGGAGGCGCCGGGTCGAGTGCGATCGCGACCTCGGACAACCCGCTGCCTGCGGCGGTGCGCGCGGCATACGGCGGGGACAACCTGCTGGCCCAGTTCGTCAACTACATCGGGCTCGCCGGGCTCATCGCCAGCTTCTTCTCGATCATCTACGCCTACTCGCGCCAGCTGTTCGCCCTGTCCAGGGCGGGATACCTGCCGAAGTGGCTGTCCAGGACCGGCAAGCGCAAGACGCCGTATCTGGCCCTGATCGTGCCGGGAACGGTCGGCTTCGCGCTCGCCACCGCCACCCAGGACGGGGCACTGCTGATCAACGTCGCGGTGTTCGGCGCGACGGTCTCCTACGTCCTGCTGAACCTCTCACATATCGTGCTGCGGGCAAGGGAACCACGACTGCCGCGGCCGTACCGCACCCCCGGCGGCGTCGCCACCACCGGTGTCGCGCTGGTGCTGGCGGTGGCGGCCGTCGTCGCCACCTTCCTCGTGGACATGGTGGCCGCGGCGATCACCGCCGGGATCTTCGTGGCCTTCATCGCCTACTTCTGGTTCTACAGCAGGCATCGGCTGGTCGCGAACGCCCCGGAGGAGGAGTTCGCGGCGATCGAACGGGCCGAACGGGAACTGTCCGACGGACGGTGAACCCGGCCCCACCGCACAGGTAGGAACACGCACCGTCAACCAGCGCAATACCACGGCCCGGCGAACACATCGTTCGCCGGGCCGTGCCTGCGAGCACGCTGACCAAGAAGTCAGCAAAAAGCAGCCACGATGTACTACCGCACTCATTAGCCACGACCGGCGGCGCGACCATAAAAAGGATCAATCATCACGTCGATGAATGGCCACGTTACTCCATGCAGCGGTCTATGTAAAAGATTAATCGAGCTATTGTTGACCATCCGCGCGGTGATGTTGTGATGTATTGGAAGGTAACTCCATGCTTACTTTGATCGCTGCTGCCGGGCTTGCCCTTTCCATGGCTACCGCCCCAGCAACCGCCCCTGCCTCCTCCGACCCCCGAATGATCGAATCGTCATCGACGTCGAAACGGTGAACGGTTCGGGCTGCGCTCCCGGAACCGCCGCCGTAGCCGTGTCCTCGGACAACACGGCCTTCACCGTGACCTACAGCGACTACCTCGCACAGGTCGGCCCCGGCGCCGCACCCATCGAGTTCCGCAAGAACTGCCAGCTCAACCTCGTCGTCCATGTCCCGCACGGGTTCACCTACGCCATCGCGCAGGCCGACTACCGCGGCTTCGCGCACCTGGCGAAGGGCGCGCGCGGCTTCCAGCAGGCCGGCTACTACATCCAGGGAACCTCCCCGACGAGCCGCATCGGGCACAACTTCAGCGGCCCGTACAGCGACAACTGGCAGACCACCGATCGCAAGGAAGTCCATGAACTGGTCTTCGCCCCCTGCGGCGAGGAGCGAAGCGTGAACATCAATACCGAACTGCGCGTCTACGAGGGCTCCTCCAACGCCGACAAGAACACCAGCTTCATGACCATGGACTCCACCGACGGCAGCGTGAACACCAAGTACCACTTCGCCTGGAAGAAGTGCAACGCCTGACGTTCGCCGGGCCCTGAATACCGCAGGCGGCGGTCGTTCTTTCCCGCAAAGATCGGCCGCCGCACGACTACCCAATTCTTTTCACCCTGCGCTTATTTCCCAACGAAGATCCACGCGGCTTCGTGAAATAGCACCGACCTCGGAGGAAACTCCATGATAACCACATTGGCGGCGGCCGCCGCCCTGGCGCTGTCGGCGGTGACCGCACCGGCGGACTTCACCACCCAGGGACCACACTTTCCGAACCCACCGACCGACGAGATCGTCATCGACATCGTCACCGTCAACGGCTCCGGTTGTCCGCCGGGTTCGGCGGCCATCGCGGTCTCCTCGGACAACAAGGCGTTCACCGTGACCTACAGCGAGTACCTCGCCCAGGTCGGCGTCGGCGCCCGGCCCACCGACTTCCGCAAGAACTGCCAGCTCAACCTCGTCGTCCATGTCCCGCACGGGTTCACCTACGCCATCGCGCAGGCCGACTACCGCGGCTTCGCGCACCTGGAGAAGGGCGCCACCGGGATGGAGAAGGCGAGCTACTACTTCCAGGGCATGTCGCCGACCATGCCGATCAGCCACACCCTCAAGGGCCCGCATAGCGACAACTGGCAGAACACCGACGAGGTGGACATCGCCCAGCTCGTCTACGCCCCGTGCGGCGAGGAACGCAACTTCAACATCAACACCGAGTTGCGGGTCAACGGGGGTACCTCGGACACCAAGAACACCACCAGCTTCATGACCATGGACTCCACCGACGCCGACATCAGCACCACCTACCACTTCGCCTGGAAGGAGTGCCCGGAGGACTGAGCGACGGCCGACCCGGCTGAACCCAGCGAGCGGGCCCGGTGGATCGATCCACCGGGCCCCATTTCCGGCTTCGTAACGTATGCTGTACGGTACAATGTATCGAAGCGATGCGATGGAGGGGTCGGAGTGAGCGAAACCGATTCGCCGGTGGTGGCCGAGGGCCTGCGCAAGCGTTACCGGGCGACCGCGGCGCTGGACGGGGTCGACCTGACCGTGCGGCGCGGCACCGTGCACGGGCTGCTCGGCCCGAACGGGGCTGGCAAGACCAGCTCGGTGCGGATCCTGGCCACGCTGTCCGAACCGGACGGTGGCAGGGCACTGGTCGCCGGGTTCGACGTGGTCAGGCAGCGCGCGCAGGTCCAGCACCGGATCGGCCTTGTCGGCCAGCATCCGGCGGTGGACGAGGTGCTCAGCGGCAGACAGAACCTGGTGCTGTTCGGCAGGCTCTACCATCTCGGCGCCCGGAGGGCCCGGCAGCGTGCGGCGGAACTGCTGGAGCGGTTCGGCCTCACCGGCGCGGCCGGGAGGCCGGTGCGCACCTACTCCGGCGGGATGCGGCGCAGGCTGGACCTGGCCGCGAGCATGATCCTCGCGCCTGCGGTGCTCTTCCTCGACGAGCCGACCACCGGCCTGGATCCCCGCGGCCGCAACGAGGTGTGGCAGGCGGTGCGGGACCTCACCGACCACGGCACCACCGTGTTGCTGACCACGCAGTACCTGGACGAGGCCGACCAGCTGGCCGCACGGATCTCGGTGCTGGACCGCGGCAAGGTGATCGCGGAGGGCACTCCCGGCGAGCTGAATACCCGGATCGGCGGCGACCGGATCGAGATCATTCCGCACCGGACGACGGACCTGACCGCGGTGGCCGAGGTGGTACGCCGCTTCACCGGTTCCGAGGTCCGGCTGGAGGAGGACGAGCGTCGGCTGAGCGTGCCGGTCAGCAGGCCGGCGACCGCGCTGGCCGAAGTGGTCCGGCTGCTGGACGGGCAGGGCATCGAGCTGGACGACATCGCCCTGCGCAGGCCGACCCTGGACGACGTCTTCCTCCGGCTCACCGGCAAACCGGCACCGGAGGTGGCCGCGTGACCCAGCTTGCCGCCGGGATTCCCAGCACACGGGGTGCACGCCTGCGCTGGCTGGTCGCGGACAGCTGGACGATCACGATGCGTGCCTTCGCGCACTGGGCCCGCCGCCCGGGAACTCCGCTGGCCACTCTGCTGTTCAACGTGCTGATCGTGCTGTTGTTCGCCTACCTGATCGGCGGGGCGATGGTGGTGCCCGGCGGCGGCGACTACCGGGACTTCCTGATGCCCGGGATGTTCGCCATGACCATGCTGTTCGGGATCGGCCAGACCACGATCGCGGTGACCACCGACGCCGACCGCGGGATCACCGACCGCTTCCACGCCATGCCGGCCTCGGCGGCCGCCGTGCTGATCGGCCGCGCCGTGGCGGACCTGGTGTTCTCCGCGCTGAACCTGGGCGTCATGCTGCTCACCGGGCTGGCGATCGGCTGGACCGCGGAGGCATCGGCAGGCCGGTTCTGGGGCGCGATCGGGCTGATCCTGCTGTTGCGGTTCGCGCTGATCTGGGTGGGCGTGTACCTCGGCCTCGCGCTGCGGGCCGAGGCGATCACCACCGTGCAGACGCTGGAGTTCCCGTTCGGGTTCCTCTCCAGCGCGTTCGTCGCGCCGGACACGATGCCAGCCTGGCTGGGCACGATCGCGGAGTGGAACCCGCTGTCGGCGACGGTCACCGCGGCGCGGGAGCTGTTCGGCAATCCCGGGATCGGCGGGGACTCCTGGATCGTGCACAACGCCGTGCCCATGGCGGTGGTGTGGCCGGTGGTGCTGGTGCTGATCTTCTTCCCACTCGCCGTCCGCGCCTATCACCGCCGGGACCGTTAGCTGCGGGCAGACAGCGCCCCGCGGAGCAGGCGCACGTACCGGCTCCACCGGGCGGGTGACCGCAGCCGACCGGTGAACTCCCGCTCCGCCCGGTCGAGGGCGTCTTCGATGAGCGCGTCGTGCAGCGGGCGCCAGAGCAGCGGGTAGCTGAGCCATGCCCGGCCACGCAACCGCAGCACCAGCAGATGCCGCAGCTCGGTCTCGCCTGCGCCGCTCCGGTGCAGGGTGAACTCGTGGAACCCGTCGAAACCCCGCGGAGCGCCGAACCGGAACCGGATGGCGAGGCCGGGTGTGTACGACTCGACCTGGTAGCGGATCGGGCCGTGGCCGCCCGCGGCACCGGCGCCGAGCGGCCGGTCCAGGCGCATCGCGGGCCACTGATCGGATGGCCACAACCGATCGCCCTGCCCCGCCAGGCCGTCGATCAGCGCCCCGGCATCGGCCGTACTGCCCGGCAGCCGCCTGGCGTGCTGGTTCACCACACCCATGACCCACCTCGATTCTAGAGAGCTTCCCCTAAAACAGTATTAGAGCATAATCTCTAGAAGATGGGCAGGCCCGCACGGCATACGGCCGACGACTTCCTGGACGCGGCGATCCGGCTGTACGCCGCGACGGGGGCACGTGGCGTCACCATGTCCGCCGTGGCACGGGCGGTTGGCGCGCCCAGTGGCTCGATGTACCACCGCTTCCCGGATCGGCCCGCGCTGCTTGCCGGGGTCTGGCTGCGCACGGTCGAACGGTTCCAGGAGGACTACCTGGCGGCCCTGACGGGGGAACCACCCGAGGCCGCGGCGGTGGAGGCGGCCGCGCGGGTGGTGCGCTGGTGCCGGAAACGGCCCGCGGAGGGAAAGGTGTTGCTGGCGGGCAAGCAGGAGTTCGGCCCGCGGGAGTGGTCGGCGGACGACCGCTCCCGGGCCGAACGGGCCGAGCGCCGGCTGGGCTCCGCGTTACGCGCGGCGGTGCGCAGGCTCCGGCCGGTCACCGGGGCAGGCACCGACGAGATCATGCTGGTGCTGGTGGACCTGCCCTACGCGGTGGTCCGGCGGTACCTGGCGCGCGGCGAGCCACCCCCGCCCCGCGCCGTCGACCTGGTCACCAAGACCGCACGCTCCCTACTGAACCCGCAAAAACCCTGAACGTGGCGTTCGCGACGCTCACCGTCGCGAACGGCACTATCGGGACATCCAACGTCGCGAAAGCCACGTTCACCGCACTTCGGCGAGGCGGACCGGGCGGCGCCGGTGCCGGGAGAGCTCGCAGGCCTCCGCCACATAGCAGGCCTCCAGCGCGTCGGACACCGTGCACGGGCTGGCCGCCCTGCCTGCGACCACGTCCACGAAGACCTCCAGCTCACGGACGTAGGCGGCGTGGAACCGCTGCAGGAAGCCGGGGTGGGCGGGGCCGGGCGGCCAGCACACGCCCGGTTCGGCCGAGCGCACCGGCAACCGCTCGTCCAGCCCGGCCGCGAGGCTGCCGCGGGAGCCGAGCACCTCCAGCCGTACGTCGTAGCCCGCGCCGTTGTAGCGGCCCGCGGAGGTGAGCGCGAGGGTGTCGTCGTCCAGCGTGAGCACCGCCGCACCGGTGTCCACATCGCCCGCCGCGGCGAAGAACTCCGCCCCGCGGTTGGTGCCCAGCGCATAGACCTCGACGATCTCCCTGCCGGTCACCCAGCGGATGATGTCGTAGTCGTGCACCCCGCAGTCCCGGAACAGGCCGCCGGAACGCGGAATGTACTCCGCGGGCGGCGGGGCGGGGTCCAGGGTGGTGGCACGGAGGGTGTGCACCCTGCCGAGGGAGCCCGCGCGCACGGCCTCGCGCGCGGCGGTGTAGCCCGCGTCGAACCGGCGCTGGAAGCCGATCTGCACCTGCACGCCTGTGTCCCGGATCCGGTCCAGCACCTCGAGGGTTCCGGCAACGTCCCCGGCCACCGGCTTCTCGCAGAACACCGGGATACCGGCCGCCACCGCGCGCAGGATCAGCTTGGGATGGGCATCGGTCGCCGCGGCCACCACCAGGCCGTCGATCCCGGAACCGAACAGGTCATCGAGATCGGCGGCAAACTCCGCGCCCAGACCGGCGGCGAGGTCGCGTGCCCGCGCCGCGTCCGCGTCGGCGAGTACCAGTGAGTCCACCTCGCCGATCCGGTGCAGTATCTCGGCATGGCGGGCACCGATCCGCCCGGTGCCCGCGAGTCCCAGCCTCATCCGTTCTCCTCATCCTTCTCCGTGCGCGTCCGGCCGGGGAGAGCCGGTGGTCGCCCGCACCACGAGCGAGGGGTGCAGCAGATGGCGTACCGGGTCGCGGCGGCCGCCCCGCACCCGTTCCAGCAACGCCTCCACGGCCAGCCGCCCCATCTCCGTGCGCGGCTGGTCGACGGTGGTGAGCGAGACGTGCTTCAACGCGGCCAGCGAGGTGTTGTCGTAGCCGACCACCGACACGTCGGCAGGCACCCGCAGCCCGGCCTCCTCCAGCGCGGAGATCGCACCGACGGCGTTGAAGTCGTTGCCTGCCAGCAGCGCGGTGGGCAGTGCCCGGGTGGACAGCAGTTCCTGCACCGCCTTCTCCCCCGCGGTGTCGGTGTGCTCGCTGCGCACCACCCACGGCCGCAGCCCGTGCCGGTTCATCGCGGCCCGGTAGCCCTTCCGCCGCGCCGCGGAGGTGGCCGCCCCACCACCGTCGAGATGCGCGATGTGCCGGTGCCCGAGGCCGACCAGGTGGTCCACGGCGAGTGCGGCACCCGCCTCACCGTCGTCGTTCACGGTGTCCACTGTGGCCAGCCGGGAGGAGCGGGAGACCAGCACCACCGGGCACTGCTCGGCCGCCGCCTCGATCGCCGCCGCTGGCAGCACCGGAGACAGCAGTACGATTCCGGCAGGCCGGAAGGACAGCAGGCTGCGCAGCGCGGCCCGCTCCCGGCTCGGGCTGCGGCCGCCGGTGTTCAGGATCAGGTCGAACCCTGCCGCCTGCGCTGCGCCGTCCAGGCCCTCCACCACCTCGGCGAAGAAGGCGTTGCGCAGGTCGGAGACCATCACCCCGAGCACCGTGGCGGTGCGGCTGGCCAGCGACCTCGCCATCACGTGCGGCGCGTAGCCCAGTTCCTCGGCCGCGCGCAGCACCGCCGCCCTGCGCTGCTCGCTGACCTTCGGCGAGTTGCGCATGACAAGTGATACCAGCGCACGGGACACCCCCGCACGCTCGGCGACGTCCTCCATGGTCGGCCGGGCCAACGCTTCCTCCCGCGAGTTCACCCCTTGACAGTGATGTGACGTACGCTACAAGCTTAGAGCGCTCTAATCAATAGAGCGCTCTAACGACCGCTACCGCGGGAGCTGCCGCTGATGACGACGAAGTCTGGAATCCGGGTCGCCGCCGCGCCGATCTCCTGGGGGGTGTGCGAGGTTCCCGGCTGGGGCCGGATGCTCGAACCGGAGCGGGTGCTCGGCGAGATGGCCGAGCTCGGCGTCCGCGCCACCGAGCTCGGCCCGCCGGGCTATCTCCCCGCCGAGCCGGGGTCGCTGCGCGCCCTGCTGGCCGGGCACGGCCTGACACTCGTCGGCGGCTTCCTCGCCGTGCCCTTGCACCTCGACCCCGAGGCCGCGCTGCGGGCCGCGGACGAGTCCGCCGCCCAGCTCGCCGCGGGTGGCGGCGAGGTACTGGTGCTGGCCGCGGCGACCGGGCTGGACGGCTACGACACCCGGCCCGCCCTGACCCCGGCGCAGTGGCGAACCCTGGTGCACACCGCGGAGCGGATCGCAGCCGCGGCGGCGGACCGGGGGCTGCGCACCGTGCTGCACCCGCATGTCGGCACCCAGGTGGAGACCGAGGCGGAGGTCGAACGGTTCCTCGCCGACTCCGCCATGGCGCTCTGCCTTGACACCGGGCATCTGCTGATCGGCGGGACCGATCCGGTCGGGCTGGCGAGACGGCATCCTGGCCGGATCGGGCACGTGCACCTCAAGGATGTGCACGGGGATCTCGCCCACGACGTGCGCACGGGCCGGATCGGCTACGCCGCCGCCGTGGGCAGGGGGTTGTACGCCCCGCTCGGCGAAGGCGATGTGGATCTCGAGTCCATGGTCGGCTTTCTCCGTGGGGCGGGTTACCAGGGCTGGTACGTCCTGGAACAGGACACCGCGCTCGGCGCGGCGAGCCGGGACGACCGGCCACGCGAGCACACCCGGCGCAGCCTGGACTGGCTGTCCGGGCTCATGAATCAATAGCGAGGAGAGACAATGAGGTCTTGTCGCTGGAGAGCGGGGCTACTGGCCGCCGCGGGGGCAGTGCTGCTCTCGGCTTGTACCGGGCCCAAGGCCGAGGAGCCGGGCGCTCCGGACGCCGGGGCCGCACCCGTACTGGACGGGCCGCTGCGGGTCGCGGTGATCTCGCACGGCACCGCGGGGGACGCGTTCTGGAACGTGGTGAAGAACGGTGCGGAGGAGGCAGGCAGACAACTCGGCGTGCAGGTCGAGTACCAGTCCGACGGGGACCCCGGCCGCCAGGCGAAGCTGATCGACAACGCGGTCGCGCAGCGCGTCGGCGGGCTGGTGGTGTCCATGGCCAACCCGCAGGCGCTGCGGCCCTCGGTGGAGAACGCCGTGCGGGCAGGCATCCCGGTGATCACGATCAACTCCGGGGAGCAGCAGAGCGCGGAGTACGGCGCGCTGACACATGTGGGGCAGAACGAGAGCCTCGCGGGCGAGCGAGCGGGCAGGCGGCTCGCCGAGCTGGGCAAGACCAAGCTGCTGTGCGTCATCCACGAGGCAGGCAACGTGGGTCAGGCGCAACGCTGCGCCGGTGCCGAACGGGGGTTCTCCGGCGAGACCGCCACGCTGCAGGTGGACATCAACAACCCGGCCGACGTACAGGCCAGGATCAGGGGCGCGGTGCAGGCGGACGGCTCGATCGACGCGGTGCTGGCACTGAACTCGCAGGTGGCTGCGAACGCGGTGAGCGGTATCGAGCAGGTCGGCTCGACCGCGGAGGTCGCCACCTTCGACCTCAACTCCGATGTGGTAGCCGCGATCGAGGCCGGTGACGTGCTGTTCGCGGTGGATCAGCAGCAGTACGAGCAGGGGTACCTGCCGGTGGTGTTCCTGAAGCTGTACCACGACAACGCCAACGTCGTCGGTGGTGGCAAGCCGGTACTCACCGGCCCCGACCTCGTCGAGCAGGGGGATATCGCCCGGATCGCCGACTATGTGGAACGAGGTACCCGATGAGTACGCCGGCTCCCCCACTGACCCCCGCCCAGCCCGATGAGCGGATCGCCACGCCCCGGCTGGCCGACCGGCTCATCGTGCGCCCGGAGATCGGCGCGCTGCTCGGCGCCGCGGTGGTCTTCCTGTTCTTCTCGGTGAGCACCGAGCAGTTCCTCACCGGGGACGGCGTGGCCACCTGGCTGGACGACGCCTCCACCCTCGGCATCATGGCCGTCGGCGTCGCGATGCTGATGATCGGCGGGGAGTTCGACCTCTCCACCGGCGTGATGACCGCGTCCACCGCACTGGTCACCTCGATCCTGGCCACCCAGGCAGGCTGGAACGTCTGGCTGGCGCTGCTGGCCTCGCTGGCCTTCGCCATGCTGGTCGGCGCGTTCAACGGCTGGCTGGTGATGCGCACCGGGCTGCACAGCTTCATCATCACCCTGGGCACCTTCCTAGCCCTGCAGGGACTGAACCTCGGGGTGACCAACCTGGTCACCGGCACGGTGCAGGTGTCAGGGATGCGCAGCACCGATGGCTACGAGTCGGCCGGGTTCGTCTTCGCCTCCACGATGAACATCGGTGGCACCGAGTTCCAGGTGTCCATCCTGTGGTGGATCGGTTTCGCGGTCGCGGCCGCGCTGCTGCTGGTGCGGACCAGGTTCGGCAACTGGATCTTCGCGGTCGGCGGTTCCGCGGTCAGCGCGCGGGCGGTCGGGGTACCGGTGATCCGCACCAAGATCTCGCTGTTCATGCTGACCGCCTTCGCGGGCTGGCTGGTCGGCTCGATCAACGTGCTGCGGTTCGCCAGCGTGCAGGCGAACCAGGGGATCGGGCTGGAGTTGCAGTTCATCGTGGCCGCGGTGGTCGGCGGCTGCCTGCTCACCGGAGGGTTCGGCTCCGCGATCGGGGCCGCCATCGGCGCGCTGATCTTCGGCATGGCCAGGCAGGGCATCGTGTTCGCCCGCTGGGACAGCGACTGGTTCATGTTGTTCCTCGGCGCGCTGCTGCTGGCCGCGGTGCTGGTGAACAACACGCTGCGGCGTCGAGCGGAAAGGGTACGCCGATGAATGCCCCACTGATCGAGGTCACCGGTGTCGGGAAGACCTACGGCAGCGTGATCGCACTGCGTGACGTGTCCACTGTGGTCAACGCGGGCGAGGTCACCTGCGTGCTCGGCGACAACGGAGCCGGAAAGTCCACATTGATCAAGATACTGGCCGGGGTACACCGGCACGACGCAGGTGAGTTCCGGCTGGACGGCAGCCCGGTTCGGTTCGACTCGCCACGCGACGCACTGGACCGCGGTATTGCCACGGTGTACCAGGATCTCGCGGTGGTGCCACTGATGAGCGTCTGGCGCAACTTCTTCCTCGGTTCGGAGCCGACCGTCGGCCTCGGCGCACTGCGGCTGCTCGACCGCAAGCGCGGCAAGCGGATCACCCGGCAAGCCCTGGCCGAGCTGGGCATCGATCTGCGCGATGTCGAGCAGCCGGTGGGTACCTTGTCCGGCGGCGAGCGGCAGTGCGTTGCCATCGCCAGAGCCATCCACTTCGGAGCCAAGGTGCTGATCCTGGACGAGCCGACCGCGGCGCTGGGGGTGAAGCAGGCCGGAGTGGTGCTGAAGTATGTGGCGCAGGCCCGGGATCGCGGCCTCGGAGTGGTGCTGATCACGCACAACCCGCACCATGCCTACCCGGTCGGTGACCGGTTCCTGCTGCTCAAGCGGGGCGCACCGCTCGGCAGTTACGAGAAGTCCGAGATCGACCTTGCCGAGCTCACCCGGCAGATGGCAGGCGGAACCGAACTGGAGGCACTGGAGCACGAGTTGCGCGCGGCGGAGACCGGATGACCGGCATCGAGGCGCTCACCGTCGGCAGGGTCGGGGTGGACCTGTACCCGGAACAGAGTGGGGTTCCGCTGGCCGGGGTACGCAGTTTCGCCAAATCGCTCGGCGGCACCGCGACCAACGTGGCGGTGGCCGCGGCGCGGCTCGGCAGGCGCTCCGGGGTGCTGACCAAGGTCGGTCCGGACGGTTTCGGCGAGTACGTGCGGCAGGCGCTCACCGGCTTCGGGGTGTCGGCAGAGCATGTCGGCACCGCCCCCGGGCTGCTGACGCCGGTGGTGTTCTGCGCGCTCGATCCGCCTGCCGACCCGCCGCTGCTGTTCTACCGCTCCCCCATCGCCCCCGACCTGACGCTCACCGGCCCGGATGTGCCGTGGGAGGTGATCGAGCGAGTGCCGCTGCTGTGGGTCACCGGCTCCGGGGTAAGCGCCGAGCCGGCCCGCACCACCCAGCGGGAGATCCTGCTACGGCGGGGGCGGCGCGAGCACACCGTGCTGGATCTGGACTACCGGCCGATGTTCTGGCCGCCGGAGAACACCGTGGACACCGCCCGCGCGGAGATCGGCTGGATGCTGGATCACGTCACCGTCGCGGTCGGCAACCGGGACGAGGCCGCGGTCGCGGTCGGCACCGGCGATCCGGAGGAGGCGGCCGGGCGCATGCTCGCCAGGGGTGTCCGGCTGGTCATGATCAAGATGGGCGCCGAGGGGGTGCTGGTCGCCACCGCGGAGGGCATGCGGACCGTGCCGCCGCGGCGGGTCGAGGTGGTCTGCGGGCTCGGCGCAGGGGACGGCTTCGGCGGGGCCCTCGTACACGGCCTGCTGTCCGGCTGGGAACCGGTCCGCGCCGCCAGCTACGCCAACGCGGCCGGCGCGCTGGTGGCCTCCCGGCTGGCCTGCGCGGATGCCATGCCCACCTCCGAGGAGATCGAGGAGTTGCTGCACGCATGATCACCGACAAGCGCTGGCGCGAGCTACTGGCCACCCGGACCGCCGATCCGGGGGCGGTGGCGCGGGCCTATGCCGGGCGGCGGCGCCGGACGGAGCCGCCCGGCGCGAGTGGGACCCTGTTCCTGGTCGCGGCCGATCATCCGGCCAGGGGCGCACTGGGCGTCGGCGAGCGCCCGCTTGCCATGGCCGACCGCAGGGACCTGCTGGAACGCCTGCTGGTCGCGCTGGACCACCCCGCGGTGGACGGGCTGCTGGCCACCCCGGACGTGGTCGAGGAACTGCTGCTGCTGGATGCCCTGCACGGGAAGGTGGTCATCGGCTCGATGAACCGCGGTGGGCTCGCCGGGGCGGACTGGGAGATCGACGACCGGTTCACCGCCTACAGCGCGGCAGCCATCGCCGAGCGTGGGCTGGACGGCGGGAAGATGCTGCTGCGCCTTGTCGACTCCGATCCGGGAACGGTGCCCACCCTCCAGGCCTGTGCCGATGCGGTTTCCGGGCTCGCCGGGCACGGGCTGATGGCGATGGTCGAGCCACTGCCGTACCGGCGGGAACCGGACGGGCGGCTGCGGCTGGCCGGGGACGCGGCCGCGCTGACCCGCGCGGTCACCGTGGCCTCCGGCCTCGGCGTCACCTCGGCGCACACCTGGCTGAAGCTGCCCGCGCCGGAGGAGGACGTGCCGTTGAACGCCACCACCCTGCCGGTGGTGGTGCTCGGCGGGGTGCCGGCCGCCGACCCCGCGGCGGACCTGGCCTCCTGGGGGCGGGCCCTGCGCCACCCGGCGGTGCGCGGGCTGGTGGTCGGGCGGGCGCTGCTGTACCCGCCGGACGGCGATGTCGGAGCCGCGGTGGACGCCGCGGCCA
Organism: Amycolatopsis aidingensis; assembly: GCF_018885265.1. Taxonomy (GTDB): domain Bacteria; phylum Actinomycetota; class Actinomycetes; order Mycobacteriales; family Pseudonocardiaceae; genus Amycolatopsis; species Amycolatopsis aidingensis. The sequence continues at coordinate 2,442,495 of NZ_CP076538.1, read as the reverse complement.
AGGTACTCACCGCGGCGCGGGAGGAGTCATGAGCGAGCTACACCGTCCGCTGGGGACACTCACCGACGGCGCGGACCCGGTGCTGCTCACTCCCGAGCAGGCCGGCTGGAGCTACACCGGGCTGCGGGTGCTGCGGCTGGCCGCCGGCGCGTCCAGGGTGGTGCGCACCGGCGAGTTCGAGGCGTTCGTGCTGCCGTTGTCCGGGGGCTGCACGGTGGACGCCGAGGGCGAGTTGCTCGCCCTGCACGGGAGGCAGAGCGTGTTCAGCAAGGTCACCGACTTCGGTTACCTGCCGCGGGACACCGAGGTCACGCTGAGCTCGGCCGGGGGATGCGAGGTGGCGCTGCCGATGGCCCGGTGCTCCCGCAGGCTGGAGCCACGCTACGGCCCCGCGGGCGATGTCCCGGTGGAGGTGCGGGGCGCGGGCCAGGCCACCAGGCAGGTCACCAACTTCGGGGTGCCAGGGGTGTGGGAGCACGCGGACAAGCTGAACGCCTGCGAGCTGATCACCCCCGCTGGCAACTGGTCCTCCTACCCGCCGCACAAGCACGATGAGGCGAGCGAGTGCGAGGTGATCAACGAGGAGATCTACTACTTCCGGATCGCGGGCAGGGACGGCCTCAGTCACGACCGGGAGGGGTTCGGGTTCCACCGGACCTACACCGCGGACGGGCGGCTGAACGAGGATGTCGCGGTAAGGGACGGCGATGTCTTCCTGGTGCCGCGCGGGTATCACGGGCCGTGCGTGGCCGCCCCCGGCTACCCGATGTACTACCTGAACGTGCTGGCCGGGCCTGCGGAGGAGAGGTCGATGGCGTTCTGTGACGATCCGGCGCACGGCTGGATCAGGGACACCTGGGCCGGCCTGCCCACTGATCCCCGCTGCCCGGTGACCACCGCGGAGGGACGGCGATGACGACACTCAGGCTCACCACCGCGCAGGCGCTGGTGCGCTGGCTGCTCGCACAGTACTCGGAAACCCTTTCCGGGGACGAGGTTCCGCTTTTTCCCTGCGCCTTCGCCATCTTCGGGCACGGCAACGTGCTCGGGCTGGGCAGCGCGCTGGCCGAGCATTCCGATCGGCTGCCGGTGTGGCGCGGGCAGACCGAGCAGGGCATGGGGCTGGCGGCGGCGGGGTATGCCAAGGCCACGCACCGCAGGCAGGTCGGCGTGGTGACCTCCTCGATCGGGCCCGGTGCGCTGAACCTGGTCACCGCGGCCGGGGTGGCGCATGCCAACCGGCTGCCGGTGTTGCTGCTGCCAGGGGACACCTTCGCGGGCAGGGCACCGGATCCGGTGTTGCAGCAGGTGGAACACTTCGCGGACGCGACCATTACGGTCAACGACGCCTTCCGGGCGGTGAGCAGGTACTTCGACCGGATCACCCGGCCGGAGCAACTGCTGTCCACCCTGCCGCAGGTGGCCAGGGTGCTCACCGATCCGGCGGAAGCCGGCCCGGTGACCCTGGCGCTGCCGCAGGACGTACAGGCCGAGACCTTCGACTTCCCGGAGGCGCTGTTCGAGCCCCGGCTGCACCGGGTGCCGCGATCGCGTCCGGACGAGCGGTCGCTGGCCGAGGCCGCGCGGGCGCTGCGGGCGGCGCGGCGGCCGTTGCTGGTGCTTGGCGGCGGGGTCCGTTACTCCGGCGCGGCCGGGCGGGCGCTCGCCTTCGCCGAGCGGCACGGGATGCCGGTCGCCGAGACCACCGCGGGCCGCACCCTGGTGCCGCATGATCATCCGCTGCATGCCGGGCCGCTGGGCATCACCGGGTCCTCCTCGGCCAACGCGCTGGCCGAGGAGGCGGACCTGGTGCTGGCCGTTGGGACGCGACTGCAGGACTTCACCACGGCATCCTGGACGGTGTTCGCCGAGGACGTGCGGCTGGTCACCATCAACGCGGCCCGGTTCGACGCGGTCAAGCACGGCGCGCTGGCGGTGGTGTCCGATGCGGACACCGCGCTGGCCGAGCTCACCGCGGTGCTGGCCGACTGGCACGCTGCGGAGCAGTGGTCGCGCCGGGCGGCCGCGGAACGGTCCCGGTGGGACGCGCATATCGACCGGCTGCGCGCGCCGAGCACCGGCCTGCCGAGCTACGCCCAGGTGGTCGGTGTGGTGAACGAGCTTTCCGGGCCACGGGACTACGTGCTGACCTCCTCCGGAGGGATGCCGGGCGAGCTGGTCGGCGGCTGGCGGGCATCCGGTGTGTCTACTATGGACGTCGAGTACGGGTTCTCCTGCATGGGCTACGAGCTGGCAGGCGCCTGGGGCGCGGCCATGGCGCACCCGGAAGGGCTGGTCACCAGCCTACTCGGCGACGGTTCGTACCTGATGCTCAACTCGGAGCTGTTCTCCGCGGCCTTCGCAGGGCATCCGTTCGTGGCCGTGGTGTGCGACAACGACGGGTACGCGGTGATCGCCCGGTTGCAGCAGGGGCAGGGGGCGGAGCCGTTCAACAACTTCTACGCCGACTGCCGCAGCGGGCATGCCGAGCCACCGCGGGTGGACTTCGCCGCGCACGCCGCCGCGCTGGGTTGCGCGGTGTTTCCCGCCGAGGATCTGGACGGGTTGCGGGCGGCCTACGCCAGGGCACGGGAGGCCGCCGTGGCACAGCGGCGGCCTGCCGTGGTGGTGATCCGCACGCATCCGGCGGCCTGGACCGAGTCCGGTGCCTGGTGGGAGGTCGGCGTGCCGGAACACGTGTCCGGCTATGCGGGGCACCGGGAAGGCAAGGAGCGTCAGCTGCGCTACACCGGCACCTGAGCGTCCACAATGGTCTTGCGGATCTCGTGCACCGCGGCCCGGCCAGCCCTGGTGGCGCCGATGGTGCTCGCCGACGGCCCGTAGCCGACCAGGTGCAGGCGCGGTTCGGCCACGGCGCGGGTGCCGTCCACCCGGATGCCGCCGCCGGGTTCCCGAAGCTGCAACGGGGCGAGGTGGTCCACCGCGGCCCGGAACCCGGTGGCCCAGAGGATCACGTCGGCCCGCTGCGTGGTGCCGTCCGCCCACACCACGCCGTCCGGGGTGATCCGCTCGAACATCGGCCTGCGTTCGAGCAGCCCGGCCGCGCGGGCCCGCTCCACCTCCGGGGTGAGGGTCAGCCCGGTCACGCTCACCACGCTGCCCGGTGGCCTGCCCGCCGAGACGGCTCGTTCCACCCTGGCAACGGCGGCGCGGCCGTGCTCCGGGGTGAACGGGCCCTCGTGGAACACCGGTGGCCTGCGGGTGACCCAGGTGGTGCTCGCCGGGTGACCGGCCTCGGCGATCTCGGTGAGCAGCTGCACAGCCGAGGTCCCGCCACCGACCACCACGACATGCCTGCCCTCGAACCCGGAGGGGCCGGAATAGTCGGCGGTGTGCAACTGGCGCCCGGCGAAGGTCTCCTGCCCCGGGTAGTACGGCCAGAACGGGCGGTCCCAGGCCCCGGTCGCGTTGATCACGGCGCGGGCGGACCAGGTCTCGGTGGCGCTGTCCACCAGCAGCCGCTCCCCCTGGCCACGGCGTACCGCCAGCACGTCCACCGGCCGCCGCACCGGAAGGTCGAACGTGCGCTCGTAGCGGTCGAAGTACTCGGAGACCACATCAGCGGCGGGCCGCGCGCCGTCCCGCTCCTCCAGCGCGAGCCCCGGCAGGTCGTGGATCCCGTGCACCCGGCCCAGCCGCAACGTCGGCCAGCGGTACTGCCAGGCCCCACCGGCCCGCTTCCCGTGGTCCAGTACGACAAACCCGGAATTATTGCCGAAGCCGGCACGGCGCAGGAAGTAGGCGGCCGACAGCCCAGCCTGCCCCGCACCGATCACCACGACATCCGTCTCGTGGTCTCCAGCCGTGCCCATACCCGGTACAACGACCGGCGCGGCACGCTATTCCACGTTCGCGTGCAGTCGCTGCCGACGAGCTTGGAACGCCACGATCACCTCAAGAACGGGAAGTTCCAGAGGTTGTCCATGAACACCGCGGGGTTCGGCATGGCGTTGTCGCGCTTCGAACGTTCGAAGACCTCATCCAGCTCGTCCGCCAGGCCGCTGTCGGCCCATTCCGGACTGATCCAGTAGTTCAAGTAGTATTTGTCAGCGAACATCGCAGCACGACCGGCAACGAAATCGGGGCGCTCGTTCGTGACATAGTCATAAAATACCGGTGATGAGTCGACGGGGTTCGTCGTTCCCGCCACCGGTTCACGGGAGATCAACACGACCAGGCCCAGGTTCTGCTCGTCCAGATACTCGGCATCGACGGTTCCGTGCGCCGTGGCGACCGTCCCGAGACCGGAGACATCGACAACACGCTGGTCGACGACATAGGGCAGAATTCCGGCGTCGCCGACCGCGATCGAACCTGGGGGCAACTGGGTCCGTTCGATGGCTTTCCCAATCGCCTCGTGCGCGTCGGCCAGCCGGTACCGGTAGGCCAGCAAGCTGGTCAGCTCCGAGGTAGAAGTGAAGCCGACCGTGGTGGCGAGTCCGATGGCGGCTATCGCCATGGGGACCCGCGTGTCCCGGGCGAAACCGACGATCACAGCAACCGCCACGACCCCGACGCCGACAATCATGGCTACACTTGACAGGGACTCGTGCCAGGCCACCACGGTCACCGTCGCGATCGCGACCGCAATCAAGCCGAACAGGCGACGGTAGAGCAAGCTGTCCGGGCCTGTCTGCGCCGGGCGGATGATGGGACGGCTCAGCACAACCAACACGACCGGGAACAGCAGCTGCCAGTAGAACCTGTGACCTGGATCCATCACCAGGTCGGACTTCTGGTACACACCCAGCACGACTGCCGCCGATACCGCCGCGAGCAACGCGGGTGTGGCGTCCCGCAGGATTTCCTGCGGCCGCTCGTGGCTGATCGCTACCTGACGGCGGTACAGCGTCGCCGCCACCGCGATGCCCAGCACGATGGGCAGCAGCAGCGGACCGATGACCAGCGCCAGATCCAGGATCTTCACGAACAAGGACTCGTCGTTCGCGGTCTTCTTGTAGTAAGTGTTCGGGAAGAACTGCCCGAAATACCACCAACGCGCGCACCAGTAGAGGCCCCAGCCGCCGAGCACCGAGACCGCACCGATCCAGTTGGCTCGGTTGCGGCGATCCAGCACGAGCGCCCAGGCGATAGCGACGAAGGCGAGCACAATGCCTTCTGGCCTGCTCACCGCGACGGCCGCGGCCACCAGGAAGCCGGCGGTTCCCAGCGACCCACGCCGGTACAGGATGGAGAACAGCAAACCAATCAGCAGAGCAAAGGATGCCGTCTCGAGGCCGAGGTACAACTGGACATAGAAGACCGGGCTGGCCAGCGCGACCGCCAGCAGCACGAACTCTTGGATCCGCGGCAGCCTCGCCCTGCGGACCACGAGCACGTAGCCGGCCACCATTGCTATCGACACGAGCTTGAAGAACAGTTCGGCCGAGATGCCGAGGACGGCCGGCACGATGGACAACGCGGCGTACAGCGGGTTGGTGTATGCCTCCACCAAGGGGCCCGTGCTGTTCCAGTTCCACACACCGGACTCGGCAAGGGTCTTACCGTAACGCCAGGTGATGAAGGAGTCATCCAGTGTCATCCGGATGAAAAGGAACGTCATCCCGGCACCGAGGAGCGCGAGCGCGATGTAAGCGTACCGCCACCCTTTGTGACTGGCGTTACCGGACTTGGTGCTCGATTCGCTGTCCGCTGCTGCACTGCGTGGCCTCAGGTCGGCGTCTGGCTGATCGGTCAGCTCAGGCGAAGACGACACAACGGTCCCTTCAGTAAACGGGCAGTGACCCCACTGCCGACGAGTTCGCTCGGAACCGGACAAGGTCCAGGACCGCGCACAGCATCAATGGCGGAGAACGGCTACGTAAGCCGGAACGATTCTAAGCCCACCACATGCAATGAATTCGCAGGGGTGGTCCAGCGCTGCGACACGGCAGGCCGGATGCTTCGTGGCGTCACGTTGCGCCAACATGGCCGGCCCTCGCGAACCACGAGGACCGGCCATGTGTTCGACCTGCACCGTCAGCCGTTTCGAACGGCCCTCCGGCTACCCCTCAACTGCGATGTTCCCATTGCTGGCTGGGGTTGTTCGCCACGCACCGGGCGATGACCAGCGGCGTACCCGGGTCGTTCGAACCCAGGTCAAGGCACTGACCGTTGTGGTTACGGATCGTGCCGTCGCCCGGCAGCCGCCATTGCTGGCTGGCCGCACCGATCCGGCACGCGGCCATCAGACCTTTGGAGCCCGGGTCGTTGTACCGAAGGTCCAGGCAGAGCCCGTTGTGGTTGCGGATGGTCCCGTCCTCCATCACACCCCAGCGCTGGCTGACGTGCGTCGGTCGGCAGTCCGTGGTCATCACGATGGTGCCGGGGTCGTTGTACCGGAGATCCGCGCACAGTCCGTTGTGATTGACGATGGAGCCGACCGCCGGAACCTTCCACTGCTGGCTCGTAGCCCCCGCGCGGCAGGTGTGGACCCCGACTTTCGTTCCCGGCGCATTCGAGCCGATATCCATGCACGACCCGGTTTCGTGAACGAACGTCCCATCACCGGGTCGCCGCCACTGCTGAGCCGGGTTCTCCGGTGCGCATTGCGCAATCTTCGCCGGGGACTCCGTCAGCTCCACGCAGAGACCGTTGTGGTTACGAACAGTGCCGTCGCCCGGCACCGACCACTGCTGACTGGGGTTGTCCGGGACACAGGTGGCGATGACCACCGGCGTTCCCGGGTCGTTCGAACCCAGGTCAAGGCACTGACCGTTGTGATTACGGATCGTCAGTCCCGTCGACTGCTCGTCGATCCAGCCGGCGAGGTCGTCCACCCTGGCCGCGGTCGCGCCGTCCCGGGTCTCGGTCTCGCCGAGGCAACCATGCTGCCAGGAAGCCACACCAACAGCGACCAGCTCCGGGCCGGCCGCACCGTTGCGGACGACAGGAGCGCCGGCGTCTCCCTTACACGCGCTGGCCTCGGCGTTGATACCCACAGTGGTATCGGCCACCGAACTCACGGTGAAATCCGCCGCCTGAACCTGATCCGGTACCCACTCGGTCGAGGTCCGGCCGTAGCCGGTCAACCGCAGCGTCTCACCTTCGGTAGCGCCCGCGCCGATCCCGATCGCGCCGACCGTAGTGACCGGATAAGCCAGCTTCGCCAGCACTAGGTCACGACTCTCCTGCGGGACCAACTCGGTCACCGCGACGACCTGCCCGGTGCCGCTGGACAGATCGGGCCTGCCGATCGTCGCCGTGCTCGGTTCTGCGGGCGGTCCTGCTTGCGAATCACCGAAGCAGGAACCGGCGGTCACCACCCACTGCGGTGCGACCAACGCCCCGGTACAGCTACGCCCCTCAGTATCGACCTTCACCGTGAACGGCGAGCTGCCATCCGTAACCGGTGACCCTCCCGCGACCGCATGCGCGGGCGCAGTGACCATCAGTCCGGCCCCCAAAATACCCGCGGCCAGCCCGAACATACGACTCGAACGCCCCACAAACGGCATAAATGATCTTTCCCTTTGCTTACGCATCGGCACGTATTTCTAGAAGTGTGGCAGGCCCATTGTCAGGATCGTCACCTTCACCAATGGGCGTCCAGCCGTTCCTCGAAACATCGTAGGTTTCGATTCGATCTCGATTTGTCACGGTGACTTCAATAGAGTGATCGTCACCCTTGGCACCGTATACTTCCGGGACCTCCAGAGCGAGGTAGCCACCTTGTGGTGCAATACTAAAGCAGAAACGCCCCTTACTTCTGCTCCAGACTTCCATAAGCTCATTACTGTCGTCGCATTCAACCAAAAGGATGCGCCCATCACCACGCTTCAAGGTAATGCCACGCTCTTCGAGAATTTGATCGGCACCGGGGTACTCGTAGTCCTCCACAATGCCGGGCTGCCCGCCCTCCGGCGCAGCACCCGAGGCAACCTGGTCAACATCCTCCGACGCAGCTCCCGTGACGGCGACCAGACCGCCCAAAACCACCGCACAGACCGCACCCACGAGCGCAGGTCGAAGCCATGAATGTACTGACGTCAACCGCCGACCTCCCCTTCAATACTTTGGTATTGCGCTGTTCAGCGCACCGGATTCAGCCACCTACCATACTGGCAAGCAAGCCGACACTAGATGTCGAAGAACGTCGAGACAACCAGAAAATCAACCGAGTGAGACTCATCTCACAGTCTATGAAACAATGTAACAGATAGAGTCGCAGACTAGATGATTGACTGCGAACCCTTGAAAGCTTACTTCCGTCCAACACGCCACGCGAAATGTATAACGAGCGAGGGGAATTATGCTGGCTGGCGCTTCCAGAAACCGGGCCTGTATGGCGTTGCTCCTCATGGTGGCGCTGGTCGCGGGACTGATGGGATCACCGCCCACGGCTCGAGCTGTGCCTGCCACCGATGACACAGAGGAAACAGCTGACCGTGGCCGTGTCTTGGAACTGTGGAAGTCCGGTGGTCCCGCGATACGGGCTGCTGCCGAGGACGCCCTGGTCGGTTCAGACGACGCGGTCCGACAGTTTCTGGACAGCGGGCAGCAGGTTGCCAGCGAGCATGATAATCGGATCCGGGTGCTGCGACTCCTGGCCAACGGTGGACGAGGCGTCAAGGACGCCGCCCAAGAGGCGTTGAACGGGCCCGTCGAGGGGTTACCGACGTTCCTCGAGTCGGGGTGGCAGGGTCCGTGGGAGCACGACCTACGAGTCCGGGTCTTCCAGATCATGGCCGCCGGCGAGCGTGGAGTGAAGGAGGCCGCGCAGGAAGCTCTCGACGGCACCGTCGAGGACCTGTGGAAGTTCGTGCGTACCGGCCAGCACGAGGCACGCGAGCACGACCTACGGGTGCGAACTTTCCAGTTGCTCTCCAGCGGTGGGCCGGAGGTACGGAAGGCTGCGGAGAGGGCACTAGACGGCACTGTCGAGGACCTTCGGTACTTCATCGAGACCGGACAACACGTCGCGCGGGAACGAGACGAAGAAACCGCCACCGTCACCGGTCTGGCCGCCGTTGCCAAGGAGGCCGGGCAACGAGCGGCAGCACAGACCGAGGCGGCCAAGCAGGCGACCGAACGAGCCCTGCACGCGGCGGAGCTGGCTAAGCAAGCCGCCCAGCGGGCTGCTGCGGAAACTGCCGCCGCCAAGGACGACGCCACGCAGGCCGCCGCGGCGGCTGGACGCGCCGCGAACGCAGCCGAACGAGCCGCGCAAGCCGCTCAGGAAGCGATCGGAGCGGCCAACGCCGCCAACCGCGCCGCCCGCATAGCGGCCAACGCCGCCGCCCGCGCCTCCACCGCAGCCTCCCTGGCCAACCAAGCGGCCAGCCGCGCCTACCGTGCCGCCTCCGCCGCCGCCAACGACGCCACCAAGGCCTCCGCAGCCCGCCAAGCCGCGGTCAACGCCCGCAACATAGCCACCAGCGCCCGCCAAGCCGCGGACGCCGCCAAAGCCGTCGGCGATGCCGCACGTACGGCAGGCGACGCGGCGCGCGCGGCTATCAGCGCCAGCAACAACGCCGCAGCGGCCGGGCAAGCCGCGCACGAAGCCGGAAGTCACGCCGCCGCAGCAGGCGCTCAGGCCGACCGCGCCCGTGCCGCAGCGGCCCGCGCCAACCAGGCTGCCGCCCGCGCCACCCGCGCGGCCAACGCGGTCGACGCCCTGGCTCGCGAGGCGGAGCGCGCGGCCACCGAGGCACACGCCGCGGCCAACCGCGCCGCAGACCATGCCGAGGCAGCCGCGCAAGCGGCCGATGAAGCCGCCGAACACGCAGGCGATGCCGAACGCGCGGCCCAAGCCGCGGCCGCACACGCCGCGGCGGCCAAAGAAGCAGCGCAGGAAGCCACGGCCGCAGCCAACCAAGCCCGCGAGGTCGAGCAAGCAGCTCGCGACGCCGAAGCGGAACGGCTGGCCACCCAGACCGAAGAGGCCATCGAAGCCGCCAAACAACTACGCACCGAGTATAAGAACCGCAAATCCGACATCGCCTGGGACACCGAAGAAGCCGCCCGTCGCGACGAAGAGGCACAACGCCTACTCGCCGAGGCCAGGCAGCCCGACACCCCGAAGGCCACCGTCGTAGCCAACGGCCGACGAGCCGCAATACATATCCTCACCACAGGCGGCCAGTGGAGCCAGACCGCCGCCGAAACCGCACTCACCGGCACCCCAGAACAGGTCATCCAGTTCGTCCATACGGACCTCGCGCTCGCCACAGAGCAGGACGATCGTTCTCGTGTTGCTGCTATCGCCGACAAGGGTCAGCCCGAGGCCCTTGCCGAAGCGGCGGAGGCGGCCCTGTCGGGCACCGCCGAGCAGATACGGACGTTCCTTCGAACGCAGGACTATGAAGGCCGCGAACACGACGACCGCATCGCAATCCTTCGAATACTCGGCGACGATCCCGGGCCTGCCGTACGTGACGCCGCCAATGCGGCACTAGACGGCACCTCCGCCGACCAACGTGAGTTCCTGCGTACCGAACAATACGAGGCGCGGGAACACGACCGACGCATCGCCGTTCTCCAAGCGGTCTCCTCCGGTGGTCCGGAGGAGAAAGCAGCAGCCCAGATCGCCCTGGAAGGGCCGCCGGAGATGCTGAACGAGTTCCTCCAAGTGGGTAAACATCGCGCCGAACAACGCGATCAGGCGACCGCATCGCATGTGGCGACTGTCCAGCGCTACGTTGCTCAGGCAGCTCAGTCGGCGGCTGCCGCCAACGAGGACGCCGCAATCGCTGCTGAGAACGCCGCTATCGCCCGCGAAGCGGCCGACGAAGCCGCCCAGCACGCCGAGCGAGCACGGCAGTTCGCCAATGAAGCGCAAGGCTACGCGGAGCAAGCACGCACGTCTGCGCAGCGAGCCCAAGAATTCGCCAACCAGGCCGCCGAGTCAGCTCGACAAGCGCGTGCCGCCGCTGCTTCGGCCCGAGAAGATGCACGGCAGGCAGCTAACTCCGCCGTCCAAGCTCGCATATCGGCTACCGAGGCCAGTGACTACGCCGACATGGCGTACGCGTCGGCAGAACGGGCTCAAGCTTCCGCTGCCGCGGCCGGTAAGGACGCCAGAGCCGCAGCGGAAGCCGCTACTGAGGCGCTTCGGTCCGCGATACGCCTTCAGGAAGAAGAGGACAACGCGGCCCGCGACGCTCAGGACGAGAACAATGAGATCTCGTCGAACATGGCCGAGTACGACAACTCCACGCTACTTATTTCCTTTCAAGGAAAATGCTACATTAACGGGGTTGAACTTCCAGCGAAAATCGGAACCGGATCGTGCAGCTCCCTGGCCCACGATTTCGATATTTGGCTCGGCGAATGGGCTTCAAATATTAGTTGGCACACGCTGAAAGGTCGCCAAGACGCCGCCAAGATACTTCTTCGAGAATACTGCACGGACCACCCAGTCGCCTGCGGACCCGACCTACGTTCCCAGCTTTCGACCATCGGCGAATTCGTGTCGGTCCGCTTCACGGAAAGCGGCATAGGATCCAGCCTGTCGCGAATGCTGGGTAGACTCCTCGGAACAGCCAGTAAGGTACCGAGCATCTCTCAGCTCTCGCGAAGCCTGAGCAGGATCGGCGACTTCGCCAACGAAGCAGCCGCGTTCCGGCACTACGCCAAACACGTAAAGGGTGTAGTCTTGAAGCCTAATGGCAAGTATGGACTGAAGGAGGGTGGAGCAGACATGGCCGAGTTCGGCAGCTACGCCGAGTATCGTGCCGCGGCACGATCCTTCATGGGCAACAGCAAGCCAGGAGGAGCCCTGGAGGGAATCAGATCAGACGGGAACCTGGTGAGGGTCGATCCAACGACAGGCTACTTCGGAGTACGGTCACAAGACGGAGTTATCAGAACTTTTTTTCGACCTGACGATCCGATGAATTACTTCAGAAGTCAGTTTTAGCCAAATGAGAGACACTCGTAGCTTTGTGCAGAACTTTCAGAGGGTCTTTACCGAAAAAGGATGGAAAATCCTAACACCGAACCAAATTATAAATAGCTGGAGTCAATTTGTAGAATTTTGCGAAGAAGGTTACATCGACAACATTGAAGAATACGATCACGATCTGACGGTACGAAACAGAATTGAGCACTTACTCAGCGACCAGGAGCTGAACGCGCACGAGGAGATGGAATGGTTCCGGTCAGCAGTAACAGAGATCGATGACCGATTCAGGTTGCTACTACAGGATTCGCCGCTTCCATCCCGGACAAGTAGACCCTGGTGGGAGGCCCATGCACCGCGCTATGCGGGCAGTGAACTAGCCGCGGACTTTCGTGCGCGGTATGGCGTGAAGGTCCAGGAAGTCGCTTGAGATGTCGGGCTACGGCAGACTACCGGCTGCGTGATCTGCGGATGACGGCGAGCAGGACCAGCAACACCGCCACACCGGCAGCGACCGGGACGATCCGCTTGGCCACGGACTTGCCCGCGTAGTCGAACAGGTCGATCACATCGGCATCACTGCGTTCCTCAGCGGCCGGAGGTGTGGTTTCCTCAGCGGCCGGGGTTTCCGGTTCGGGCTGCGCGGAGGCGGCACCCAGCTTCTCGCCGAGGCAGGACGCGAAGTCGTCCAGGATCTTGCCGCCCACCTCGGCGATCATGCCGCGGCCGAACTGGGCGGGCTTGCCGGTGACGCTGAGGTCGGTCACCACTGAGCCCTTGGTGGAGCCGCCGTCGCCGGTGAGCGTGACGGTGACCGTGGCCTTCGCCGTCCCCGCCCCGCGCGCGTCCTTGCCCGAGGCGGTGATCACCACCTTGCGCGCCTGCTCGTCCTGCTCAACGAACTCCCCGGATCCTTTGTACAGCAAGGAGACCGGTCCGAGCTTGACCTTCACGGTGCCGCGGAAGGTGTCCCCGTCGGCCTCGGCGAGCGTGGCGCCCGGCATGCATGGGGCCACCCGCTCCGGGTCCAGCACCGCCCGCCATACCTCGTCGATACCCGCTGGCACGGTGAACTCATGCTCGAGCTGCACGGACCGGTCTCCTCTCTGCTGTCTGCGGGCTCAGGCGGTGACCGCGGCGGTGACCGCGCGGCCGGTCAACACCGTGGCGAGGTGCCTGCGGTAGTCGGCGTCCGCGTTGGCGTCGCTGGCCGGGCTGGTGCCCTCGGTGGCGTGCGCGGCCGCGGCCCGGATCGACTCGGCGGTGGCAGGTCGGCCCACCAGCGCCTCCTCCACCGCCCGGGCCCGCACCGGAACCGAGGCCATGTTGGTCAGCGCCACCCGTGCCTCGGCGATGGCGTCGCCCTCGGTACGGATCGCCGCCGCCACGGCCACCATGGACCAGGCCTGCGCCACCCGGTTGAACTTCTCGTAGTGCGCGTGCCAGCCGGTGTGCTTCGGCACCCGTACCTCGGCCAGGATCTCGCCGGGGGCGAGTGCCGTGGTGAAGAAATCCTGGAAGAAGTCGCCTGCCGGGACGGTGCGGCGGCCGTCCATCCCGTGGATCACCATCTCCGCGTCCAGCGCCAGTGCCGGGGCCAGCAGGTCGCCGGCCGGATCGGCATGCGCAAGCGAACCGCCGAAGGTGCCGCGGTGGCGTACCTGCGGGTCGGCCACGGTGTCGGTCGCCCTGGCCAGCAGCGCGGCGTGCTCGGCGACCAGCGGATCACGCTGCACGTCGTAGTGCGTGGTCATGGCGCCGATCACCAAAGCGTCCCCTTCCTCGCGGACCCCGCGCAGCTCGGGGATCCGGCCGAGGTCGATCAGCTTGCCGGGATCGGCCAGCCGCATGCGCAGTACCGGCAGCAGGCTCTGGCCGCCGGCGAGGACCTTGGCGTCCTCGCCGGCCTCGGCGAGCGCGCGCACCGCATCGTCCACTGTGGACGGTGCCACGTAGTCGAAGGCCGCGGGGATCATCGGGCACCTCCCTGAGCACTGCGGATGGCCGACCACACCCGCATCGGTGAGCAGGGCATCTCCACATCGGAGACGCCGAGATGGCGTAGCGCGTCCACGACCGCGTTCACCACCGCCGGGGTGGAGGCGATCGTGCCTGCCTCCCCGACCCCCTTCACGCCCAGCGGGTTCGTGGTGGACGGGGTCTCGGTGCGGTCGGTGGTGAACGACGGCAGGTCCGCGGCCGAGGGCACAAGGTAGTCGGCGAAGCTGCCGGTGGTCAGTGTGCCGCTCTCGTCGTAGGTCGCCTCCTCGAACAGCGCCTGCGCGATGCCCTGGGCGAGGCCGCCGTGCACCTGCCCCTCCACGATCAGCGGGTTGACCACCGCGCCGACATCGTCGACACAGACATAGGACCGCAGCCGCACCTGCCCGGTCTCGGTGTCCACCTCCGCCGCGCACAGGTGCGTCCCATGCGGGAAGGAGAAGTTCTCCGGGTCGTAGGTGACCTCGGAGTCCAGCGAGGGCTCAACGCCGTCCGGCAGATCGTGCGCGGTGAACACCGCGGTGGCCACGTCGGTGAGCGCGGTCGCGGACTCGGTGCCGCGCACGGTGAACCTGCCCTCGGCGAACTCCAGATCGTCCGGCGAGCACTCCATCATGTGCGCGGCGATCACCCGCGCCTTCTCGATCACCTTCTCCGCAGCCTTGACCACGGCGATCCCGCCCACGGCCAGCGACCGCGAGCCATAGGTGTCCAGGCCCTTGTGCGAGGAATGGGTGTCCCCGTGCAGGATCTCGATGTCGTCGAAGGGCACTCCGAGCCGGTCGGCCACGATCTGGCTCCACGCGGTCTCGTGCCCCTGCCCGTGCGCCGAGGCCCCGGTCACCACCTCGACCTTGCCGAAGGGCAGCATCCGGATGGCCGCGTGCTCCCAGCCACCGGCTCCGTAGGACAGCGAGCCGAGCACCCTGGACGGCGCCAGCCCGCACATCTCGGTGTAGGTCGAGATACCGATGCCGAGCTGGACCGGGTCCCCGGAGGCGCGCCGCCGCTCCTGCTCACGGCGCAGGCCCTCGTAGTCGAACAGTTCCCTGGCCCGCGCGGTGGCCGCCTCGTAGTTGCCCGAGTCGTAGGTCAGCGTGGCGACCGTGGTGTAGGGGAACTCCTCGTGCTTGATCCAGTTCTTCTCCCGCAGCTCCATCGGGTCCATGCCCAGTTCCGCGGCCAGCTCGTCCATCATCCGCTCGATCGCGAAGGTCGCCTCCGGGCGGCCCGCGCCGCGGTAGGCGTCGGTGAGCGTGGTGTTGGTGAACACGTTGGTGCAGGCGAACCGGTAGGCCGGGATCTTGTAGATCGCGTTGAACATGAACGCGCCGAGGATCGGCACGCCAGGGCCGACCAGGCCGAGATAGGCGCCCATATCGGCGAGCAGTTCCACCTTGAGCCCGGTGATCCGGCCGTCCCGGGTGGCGGAGACGGTGAGGTCCTGTACCTGGTCCCGGCCGTGATGGGCGGTGACCATGGCGTCCGAGCGCGACTCGGTCCATTTCACCGGCCTGCCCAGCTTCTGCGCCACGATCAGCGCGGTCATCTCCTCCGGCAGCACCGCGATCTTGCCGCCGAAGCCGCCGCCGACGTCCGGTGCGATCACCCGCAGCTTGTGCTCGGGGATGCCCAGCGTGGCCGCGGACATGGTCTTCAGGATGTGCGGGATCTGGGTAGCCGACCACATGGTGAGCTGCGGCCCGGTCGGGTCGACCACGCAGGAACGTGGCTCCATGAAGGAGGGCACCAGCCGCTGCTGCCGGAACCGCCGGTGCAGGGTGACCTCCGCCTCGGCGATGGCCTGCTCGACGTCGCCGCCGGAACCCGCCTCGCCGGAGTCGAACACCCACAGCGCGTTGCGGTTGGTACCGAGTTCCTCGTGCACCAGCGGGGCGCCCTCGGCGAGGGCGTCCTCCATGCCGAGCACGACCGGCAGCTCGTCGTAGTCGACCTCAATGGCCTCCAGCGCGTCCTGCGCCTCGTAGGCGCTGCGCGCGACCACGACGGCCACGCCCTCACCGGCGAAGTTCACCGTGTCGGCGGCGAGCACGGGGCGCCTGGGGTGCTTCATGTCCTCGGTGATCGGCCACGCGCAGGGCATCCCGATCTGGCCCTCCGGGTCGAGGTCGGCCGCGGTGTAGACGGCGATGACCCCGGGCAGCTCCCTGGCCGCGGAGACGTCAAGGGAGGTGATCCTCGCGTGCGCCAGCGGGCTGCGCAGCACCGCGAGGTGCAGCATGCCGGGCAACGCGATGTTGTCGGTCCAGCGGGTACGCCCGGTGATCAGCCTGGCGTCCTCCTTGCGCAGCCGTGCCCTGCCTACCTCGGGTTCGATGGTGGAGGTCATCACTCCCCACCCCCGCCAACGCTGGTCGCGGTCCTGCTGGTGGTGTCGGCGGTCTCGTCCTCGACCCGCTCGGCCTCGGGACCGGCGCCCGGCCGCATGTGGTGCGCGGCATCCCGCACGGCACGCACGATGTTCTGGTAGCCGGTGCAGCGGCAGAGGTTGCCCTCCAGGCCCTCGCGGACCGCCCGCTCGTCCGGGTCCGGGTTGTCGGCGAGCAGGTCGATCGACTGCATGATCATGCCCGGGGTGCAGAACCCGCACTGCAGGGCGTGGTTGTCGTGGAACGCCTGCTGTACCGGGTGCAGCTCGCCGTCCTGGGCCAGCCCCTCGATCGTGCGAACCTCGCAGCCGTCCGCCTGGACCGCGAGCACCGAGCAGGACTTGACGCTGTGCCCGTCCAGGTGAACCGTGCAGGCGCCGCAGTTGCTGGTGTCGCAGCCGACCACGGTACCGACCTTGCCGAGCCGTTCCCGCAGGTAGTGCACCAGCAGCAGGCGTGGCTCGACCTCATCTGTGTAGCTCGTTCCGTCGACGGTGACGGTGATGCGCATGAAGGCCTCCGGTGGTGGAACTGGCGGTGATCGGGCTCACATCGAGCGTGCTCCTTCTACCGCGCTCGGACAACCCCCTGGCCGGTGATCAGCCACCTGCCGGCCAACTCAGGTGCGGGAACGGCAAACTCACGTGCGTGGGGAGCAAACTCGCGTACGCAGACGGCAAACTCGCGCGCGTGGAGGGCAAACACGACGACGTGGGCGGCAAACACGCCGGTCAGCCGTGGATGCGGCCCTCGGTGTCGGTGAGCCTGCGGCCACCACCGCCCCAGCGCAGGGCGATGACCTCGGCGGCGATGGACACCGCGGTCTCCTCCGGGGTGCGGGCGCCGAGGTCCAGGCCGATCGGCGAGGACAACTTCTTCAGCTCCGCCTCGGTGAGGCCGGCCTCGCGCAGCCTGGCCAGCCGGTCCTCGTGGGTCCGGCGGGAACCCATCGCCCCGACGTAACCGAGTTCCAGGCGCAACGCCACCTCCAGCAGCGGCACGTCGAACTTGGGGTCGTGGGTGAGCACGGTGACCACGGTGCGCTGGTTCAGCCTGCCCGCCTCGGCCTCGGCGGCCAGGTAGCGGTGCGGCCAGTCCACCACCACCTCATCGGCCTCGGGGAACCGGGCGGAGGTGGCGAACACCGGGCGGGCGTCGCAGACCGTCACCTGGTAACCGAGGTAGGCCCCCATCCTGGCCATCGCCGCCGCGAAGTCGATCGCGCCGAACACCAGCAGCCGCGGCCGCGGCTCGAAGGAGTTGACGAACACCGCCATTCCCTCGCCGCGCCGCTGCCCGTCCGGGCCGTAGTGCAGCAGCCCGGTGCGGCCGCCTGCCAGCAGGCCACGCGCGTCGTCGGCAACCGCGTCCTCGGCGCGGGCCGAGCCGAGGCCACCGGCCACCCGGTCCGGCCAGACGATCATCCGGCGCCCCACCCACTCGGGTTGCGGGTGCTCGACCACGGTGACCACGGCGACCGGCTCCCCGCCGCGCACGGACTCCACCACCGCGGGCAGTTCCGGCATCGAGTCGGCGTCAATGTGCTCGACGTAGACGTCGATGATGCCGCCGCAGGTCAGGCCGACCGCGAAGGCATCGTCATCGCTCACCCCGAACCGCTGCAGCACCGGGGTCCGCTCGGCCACCGCCTGCTGGGCCAGCTCGTAGACCGCGCCCTCCACGCATCCGCCGGAGACGCTGCCGGTGACCGCGCCGTCCGCCCCGACCAGCATCGCGGCCCCTGGCGCGCGGGGCGCCGAGGAGAAGGTCGACACCACCGTGCCCAGTCCCACGGTCTCGCCCGCCGACCAGCGCCGGTGCAGTTCCTCCAGCACGTCATGCATCACGGATCTCCCCGAGCAGTCGTTCCAGGGTGGCCAGGCTGTGCCCGGCCAGCAGCCGGTCCAGCCACGGCAGGACGGCCGCGATGCCGGACTGCACCGGAGCGTAACCCGGTTTGCCCGCATGCGGATTCACCCAGAACACCGCATGCGCCAGCCTGCGCAGCGCGGCGACCTGCTCGCCGAGCAGGTCCGCCCCGCCCCGTTCCCAGCCGTCGGAGCACAACACGACCACCGCGCCCCTTGCCAGGCCGCGCCGCCCCCACCTGCCGAGAAAGACGCGCAGGTTCTCCCCCAGTCGGGTGCCACCGGCGAAGTCGGCCACCGCGCGGGAGGCCGCCAGCATCGCCCGCTCAGGGTCCCGCTGGCGCAGCTGGCGGGACACCCTGGTCAGCCGGGTGCCGAGGGTGAAGACCTCGACGGTGGCCGGGGCCGCGCGTTGCAGCACGTGAGCGAAGCGCAGCAACGCGTCGGCGTACGGGGTCATCGAGCCGGACACGTCGATCAGCAGCACCACCCTGCGGGGCCGGAGGCCCCTGCTGCGGTAGGCCAGTCGAGCGGGCTCGCCGCCCCCGGCCAGCATCGCGCGCAGGGTGCGGGCCGGGTCCAGCCGCCCGCGCCGGGAGGACCGCAGCCGCGGCGACCGCCGCACCGGCATCCGGGGCCGCAACAGGGCCAGCAGCTCCCGCAGGTGCGCCCGCTCCGCCTCGGTCAGCTCGCCGAGGTCGCGGGTGCGCAGCACCTCGGTATCGGCGGCCGCGACCCGCAGTGGCTCGCCCGGCTCCCCGGCGGCCGCATCGCCGTCGCCGTCCGGCGAGACCAGCGCGGCCATGGTCGCCTGCCGCGGCCGGGGTGCATAGGCCACCCGCCCGCCGGGCGACTCCGGGCCGAACCAGGCGGCGAAGGCCGTGTCATAGCGCGGCAGGTCGTCGGGATCGGCGCAGAGGGTGAGCCTGCCTGCCCAGTACAGCTGCCCGGGATCGGCGAGGTCGAGGCACTCCGCCGCGGCGAGATAGGCCCGCACCCGGCGGGCGTCGCAGGGCAGCCCGGCCGTGCGTAACGCGGCGGCGAACCCCACGAGGCCGGGAACGGGGTCGACGATATGCGCGGGCATGCATTCATTGTGCGCCCGCTCAGGCGCCGCACCGCAGCGCGAGCAGCGCCATATCGTCGTGGGCCGCCCCGGCCAGGTGCTCGACGACCCGCTCCTCCACGGCCGCGCACACCCGTTCCGGCTCCGCGCCGGCATAACCGGGCAGCAGCTCACGCAACCGTTCCAGGCCGAAGAAGCCCTCCGGGCCGCGAGCCTCGTAGATGCCGTCGGTGAAGAACAACATCAGGTCACCGGCCTCGAGCGTGCAGGTGGTTTCCTCGTAGGACAGGTCCGGCAGCACCCCGGACAGCGTCCCGCCGAGCTCGGTCTCCTCGATCCGGCCGTCGGCCCGCAGCACGATCGGCGCCGGGTGTCCGGCGATGGCCAGCGTCACCTCCGCCCGGCCACGCACCGGATCCGGCCGCAGCCGGGCGCAGACCACGGTCACGAACCGGTCCGAGTCACCCTCGTACAGCACATCGTTGAGGGCGGCGAGCACGGCCGACGGCGAGCGGTCGAAGTGTGCGGCGGTGCGGATGGTCTGCCGGGCCCTGCCGGTCAGCACGGCGGCGTCCACCCCCTTGCCGCAGACGTCGCCGATGACAAGGGACCAGTCGTCTCCCGCGCCGTGCAGATCGTAGAAGTCCCCGCCGATATCCAGATGTGCGAAGGCCGAGCGGCAACGCGCCGCCACTCGCACCCCGGCGACCTCGGGCAGCCGCGGCGGCCGCAGGCTGGCCTGCAGCACCGTGGCCACCTCGGCGCGCTGCTCATGCGTACGAACCGCGTCCAGGGTGAACTCCGCCCGGCGGGCGAACTCCTCGGCGAGCGCCAGTTCGGGTTCGGCGTAACGTCGCCCGCCCGCGCGGACCAGCACCAGCGCGCCGCCGCAGGATCCGAGCGAGGCGCCGAGCACCTCGGCCGGCAGCAACGCGGCCACCTGCCTGCGCAAGGACTCGTCCGGGATCGCCATGGCCAGTCCGGTGTGCTTGCCAGCCTCGGGCAGCCGCTCGGCCCGTCGCAGGCGGTGGATCCGGTTCAGCCAGGCGGCGACCTCCTCGGGCGGACCGGGGCGCAGCGGACCGGTGCGGGTGCCGTCCGAGGCATGCGCGAACAAGGTGGTTGAACCGCCGTCCCGGACCGCGAGCATCGCCCAGTCGGCGAGATAGGGCACGGCCAGCTGCAACAGCGCCTGGATGGTGCGACGGGCATGCGGCGGCTGCGTCCGGTCCTCGACCCCGTCCGGTCCGACCTCCTGCCCCTTGGGGGCGTTGCCGAGCACCACATCCGTCCTCTCGCTCCGCTCCGCATGGCACGCCGACCGTGCCCGTCGACCTTACGTGGCGGACGCCGCACCGACCAGACGCCGGCCGGGCTCAGCGGCGGAACTCCGCCCACACCTGCTTTCCCGGCGCACCGCCCGCCCCACGGGTGTAGCCCCACCGGGTGGCAAGGGCGCGCACCAGCCGCAACCCGTGGCCACCCGGTCGGGGTGGCACGGTCTGCTCGCGCAGCACCGGGCGGCCGGGGCCTCCGTCGCGGACCCGCACCACGACCTGCGCACTCACGCATTCCAGCTCCAGGATGGCCGGGGCGGAGCCGTGTTTGATCGCGTTCGTGACCAGTTCGGAGACGACCTGCACGATGTCACCGGCCAGCTCCTCCGGCACCCGGTGCCCGCGCAGGGTGGCAGTCGCCATCCGGCGGGCTACCGACGCCGAGCGCCGGTCAGCCGCGAACTCGATGGTAAGCGGCTGTTGCTCGCCTGCTGTTTCGCTGCTCACAGGCAGGAGCTACCCGCCAGGGAGCCTGGCCAATCATCCGCGAACCGGTGCGGTCGCCGGGATCGCCACGTTTGCCCGCGAACAACCCCGGGTATCCCCTGGCACGACGAGCCGAAGGGAAGGCGAGGGGTGAGACCGGTATGGCCGAGGTGGGCAGGCTGCCGCTGGTAGTCGCCGAACAATGGGACTGGCAGCTGCAGGCCGCGTGCCGTGGAGTGGACAGCGGCTTGTTCTTCCACACCGACAACGAGCGCGGCGTGGCAAGAGAACGGCGTGAGGAACGGGCCAAGGCGATCTGCTCCCAGTGCCCGGTACTGCAGGAATGCCGCAGCCACGCCCTTTCGGTCGAGGAACCGTACGGGATCTGGGGCGGCCTCGGAGAATCGGAACGACGAGAACTGTTGCGGCAGCGGAGAAGGGCACGCCGGGCAGGACGCATCGGGTGAGCACAGGGCCGCAGGACGGCTCGGCTAAGGTCGTGTCCGCATACCCGATGCGGGTCGGTAAAGCTGAGGAGAGCCTCCATGAGCGTCCCTGGTCCGGATGCCCGTACGCCTGGCTTCCAGATCACCACCTCCGAGGTCGACGGCGGCTGGCAGGTGGCGGTGGCCGGTGAGCTCGACCTGCTCACCAGCCCGCGCCTGCAGGAGGCACTGAACTCGGTGATCGAGCAACAACGCCCTTCCAGGGTGCTGGCCGACCTCACCGGGGTCGGCTTTTTCGACTCCTCGGCGCTGAACGTGCTGCTGCAGATCGAGCGGCTGGCCACCGAGCAGGGGATCCCGATGACCGTGCTGGCCAGTGCGGCCGTCGAGCGCATCATCACCCTTGCCGGGGTCGCCGACCATCTCACCTGGACCCGCCCCGAGCCGTGAACGTGGCTTTCCGGACGTTCAGCGTCGCGAACGGCACTATCGGGACATCTGACGTCGCAAACGCCACGTTCAGAGCTTTCGGGGCTCCGGCGGGCGACCCTACTTAGCGGAGCAGGGTGTCCAGCCCGAAACGGGCACGGTCGAGGTCCTCGCTGTACTTCAGCACCGCGCCGAGGGTCGCGGCGGCCGAGGCCGCGTCGAGCTCGTCCCTGCCGAGCGCGAGCAGCGCGCGACCCCAGTCCAGCGACTCGGCGACCCCCGGCGGCTTGAGCAGTTCCAGCCCGCGCAGCCTGCGCACCGCCTCGGCGATCTGGCCCGCCAGCCGGTCGCCGATTCCGGGCAGCCTGCCGCGCAGGATCGCCACCTCCCGCGCCAGATCCGGATGCTCCAGCCAGTGGTAGAGGCAGCGGCGCTTGAGCGCGTCGTGCACCTCGCGAGTGCGATTCGAGGTGAGCACCACCAGCGGCGGGGTCCGCGCCCGCACCTCGCCGAACTCCGGGATGGTCACCGCGTTCTCGTCCAGCAGCTCCAGCAGGAAGGCCTCGAACTCGTCGTCCGCCCGGTCGATCTCGTCCACCAGCAGTACGCAGGGGGCGGAAGTCAGCGCCCGCAACAACGGCCGGGCCAGCAGGAAACGCTCGGTGTAGAGGGAGCGCTCGGCCGCGTCCACATCCAGCGCGCCATCGCCAGCGGCCTCCAGCGCCCGCAGGTGCAGCAGCTGGCGCGGGAAGTCCCACTCGTACAGCGCCTGCGCAGCGTCGATGCCCTCGTGGCACTGCAGGCGGATCAGGGGCAAACCGAGACCTTCGGCGAGCGCGACGGCGAGTGCGGTCTTACCGGTGCCCGGTTCCCCCTCGCAGAACAGCGGCCGCCGCATCCGCAGCGCCAGGAAGGCGGCGGTGGCCACCCCGACGTCGGCGAAGTAGCCGGTGCGCTCCAGCAGGCCGGCGAGCGTTTCCGGGGAGCCGGGAGATGCCGAGGAGCCCATCCCCTCACTCTACGACGCCAAGATCGGCCCGCGTGTCCACATCGGTGCCGCTGCCGAGGTCCGCGCATTCCACCAGGCGCAGGTCCGGCCGGGTGGCCAGCCAGTCCCGCGCCCCGCGGTCGCCTTCCGCCTCCGCGGCGACCTCGGCCCACCAGCGGCGTCCCAGCAGCACAGGGTGGCCGGGGCTGCCCCGGTAGCAGGCCCTGGCCACGGCCGAGGGTCCGGCGTACCCGGCCAGCCTTGCCACCACCCCGGCCGGGACCCACGGCAGGTCGACCAGATGCACCAGCACCGCCTCTGGCGGCTGGGCCAGGCCGTCGAACGAGCCCAGCCCGGCACGCAACGAGGCACCCATCCCGCTGCCCCAGTCCGGGGCGTGCACCGCGACCGCCGTAGCGGGCAGCAGCTCCCGCACGGCCTCCGCCCGCGCGCCGAGCACCACGTGCACGGGATCGCAGCCGCCCCCGGTGAGCGTGCGCAGGGCACGCAGCACGAACGGCTCGCCGTCCACCTCGGCCAGTGCCTTCGGGCCACCGAACCGCCGCCCCTGGCCCGCGGCCAGCAGCAGGCCGGCCACCCTCATCGGCTCGCCTGGGCCGCCATGGTGACCGCCAGGTCGGCCTCGATCAGCTTGCAGGTGTCCAGCAGTGCGGGCAGCGTGTCGCCGCGCAGCGTCTCCGGCGAGGTACGACCGGCGTGGGTGGACACGTTCACCGCGGCGACCACCTGCCCGCCGCGGTCGCGCACCGGTGCGGCCACCGAGCGCAGCCCCTCCTCCAGCTCCTGGTCGACCAGCGCCCATCCCTGCTCGCGCACCCTGGCCAGCTCGGCACGCAGCGCCGGGGCCGAGGTCAGCGTGTGCGAGGTGAGCCGGTCCAGCCGGGCCTGCTCGAGGTACCGGGCCAGCTCGGGTTCCGGAAGGCCTGCCAGCAGCACATGCCCCATCGAGGTGGCATGTGCCGGGAAGCGGGTGCCCACGTTGATGGTGACGGCCATGATCCGGGACACCGCGACCCTGGCAACGTAGACGATGTCGGTGCCCTCCAGCACCGAGACGGAGCAGGACTCGTGCACCTCGGCGGAGAGCCGTTCCAGGTGCGGCTGGGCCACCTCGGGCAGGGAGAGGCTGGACAGGTATGCGTAGCCGAGCTCGAGCACCCGCGCGGTCAGCGAGAAGTGCTTCCCGTCGGTGCGGACGTAGCCAAGGTCGGCGAGGGTGAGCAGGAACCGGCGGGCGGCCGCCCTGGTGAGGCCGGTCGACCTGGCCACCTCACTCAGGGTGAGCTGCGGGGAGCCCGCGTTGAACGCCCGGATGACCGCAAGTCCCCGCTCGAGCGACTGCACGTGGTGTGCGCCGCGGGCCGCGGCGATGTCGGGGTCCTGCTCCTCCTCGTCCATAACGTGACTCTAGCCGGGGTCCTGCTCGGGCTCGCGACGGCGCGCGGCCGGTTCACCCAGCTCGCCCAGCGTCCGGTTGGCCACGCCGAAGGCACTGTTCGCGGCCGGCACACCCGCGTACACGGCGGTGTGCAGCAGCACCTCGGCGATCTCCTCGGGGCTCAGTCCATTCTGCACAGCCGCCCGCACGTGCATCGCGAGCTCGTCCTCGCAGCGCAACGCGGTGAGCAGGGCAAGGGTGATACAGCTGCGGGTGCGCCGGTCCAGCCCCGGCCGGGTCCACACCGAACCCCAGGCGGCCTGCGTGATGTACTCCTGGAACGGCGCGGTGAACTCGGTGGTGCCCGCGAGGGCACGGTCCACATGCTCATCACCGAGGACCTCGCGGCGCACGTTCATCCCGGCCTGGTGGCGGTCCGTCACGGTCAGCTCGCTCCCTTGAGATGCTCGACGATCAGCTCGGTGAAACGCTCCTGCTGCTCCAGCGTGCCGAGGTGGGCGGCGCCGGGAACCAGGGCGAGCCGGGCTCCTGGCACCTCCCGCGCGATCAGCTCGGCGTGCTCCGGTGGCGTGGCCGGGTCCTGTTCCCCCGCGAGCACCAGCGTCGGGGCCGTGATCGCGGGCAACTCCGCAAGCAGGTCCATCCGCTCGATCGCGGCGCAGCAGGAGGCGTAGCCCTCGGCGGGTGTGGCCGCCACCATCTCCCGCAGGAAGGCCATCCGCTCCGGGTGCGCGCGGGCATGGGCCTCGGTGACCCAGCGCGCGACCACGGCCTCGGCCACCGCGCCGGTGCCGCGTTCCCGCACCGTTGCGGCGCGTTCGGCCCACATCCGTGGCGGGCCGAGCCGGGCCGAGGTGCAGCACAGGACCAGCGAGGACACCCTGGCAGGGGCATGCGCGGCCAGCCACATCCCGGTCATGCCGCCCAGCGAGATCCCGGCAAGGTGGGCGCGTTCGGCGCCGATCCGGTCCAGCAGCGCGAGCAGGTCCCCGCCGAGGTCGGCGATGGAGTACGGGCCGGGCGGGACCGGGGAGCCGCCGTGCCCGCGATGGTCGTAGCGCACCACCCGGTACCCGGCCGCCACCAGCGGCTGTACCTGTGGTTCCCACATCCGCAGGTCGCTGCCCAGTGACCCGCTCAGCACCACCACCTCGCCCTGCGGCGGGCCTTCGGCGCGGTGGTGCACCGCGACCGGGCCGGACGGCGCGGGAGACGGGCGCTCAGACATCGAAGAAGACCGTTTCGTCCTCGCCCTGCAACCGCACGTCGAACCGGTAGCCGTCCCCGGTGGGCACGGCGATCAGGGTGTGCCTGCGCTGCGCCGGAACACCGAGCAGCACCGGATCGGTGCGATGCTGATCCGCGTGTTCCGGGAAGTAGATCCTGGTCACCACCCGGTTCAGCAGGCCACGGGCGAACACCGAGACATCGATATGCGGGGCCTGTCCCGGCACCGCCCCCGGCAGCACGGTGCGGATGGCGTAGCTGCCATCCGGCTCGGTCGGGCAGCGGCCGAAGCCGCGGAACCCCGGCACCGCCCCGCGCGGGTCGTCCGGGTGATCGAAGCGCCCGTCCTGATCGGCCTGCCAGGTCTCCACCAGCGCGTCCGGCACCGGCTCGCCCGCGCCGTCGGAGACCACCCCGCGGATCCACACCGCGTCGGTGTCCTCGTCCGCGGTCACCGCGGGGCCGTCCGTCCACGGTAGGCCGATGGAAAGGAACGGCCCCACCGTCTGCGAAGGAGTGCTCCCGAGATTGGCGGTCACGTTTCCTCCTCGTCCTCGAACACCGAAGCCTCCCTGCCGCGCAGCACGATGTCGAACTCGAAGGCCAGCGCCCAGGACTCCACGGTGCGGCTCAGGTCGAACCGGGAGATCATCCGTTCCCGCGCCTTCGGGTCCGGCACCGAGTTGAAGATCGGGTCCTGGTCGAACAGCGGATCGTCCGGAAAGTACATCTGGGTGACCAGCCGCTGGGTGAAGGCCGAGCCGAACACCGAGAAATGGATATGCGCCGGCCGCCAGGCGTTGTCGTGATTGGCCCACGGGTAGGCGCCCGGTTTGACGGTGAGGAACTCGTAGCGGCCGTCCTCATCGGTCAGCGTACGGCCGACACCGTCGAAGTTGGGGTCCAGCGGCGCGGGCCAGCGGTCCCCGGTGTGCCGGTAACGGCCTGCCGCGTTGGCCTGCCAGATCTCCACCAGCGAGTTGCGTACCGGGCTGCCGTCCCCGTCCAGCAGCCTGCCGTGCACCAGGATCCGCTGCCCCACCGGCTCGCCCTCGCGCTGCCGAGTCAGGTCGTTGTCCTGCGGGCCGATCCGGCCAGGGCCCAGCAGCGGACCGGTGACCTCGGTGAGCCGCTGCGGCAACAGCACCAGTGGCTGCTTCGGATGCCGCAGGACCGTGGAACGGTACGCGGGCGAGTCCAGCGGCGGGTGGGTGCCTTCGGGGTCACGCCGGTAGGCGGGCAATGTCATGCGCTCACTCATGCGCTCACCTTCTTCAACTCACGCAGCACGCGCAGCTCCTGCTCGGTGGGCGCGGGGGTGACCGCGAGGTCCCCGGCCACCCGCAGCGGCCAGCCGGTGGCCGCGCGCACCTGGTCCGGTTCGACGCCGGGATGCAGCTCGGTGAGGGTCAGCTCGGCGGTCTCCGGATCCGGCCGCAGGACGCCAAGATCGGTGATCACCAGCGTGGGCCCCGCGCCGGGCAGGCCGAGCCGCCGCCGGTCCCCCTTGCCGTGGCCGTGCCCGAAGGAGGTCACGAAGTCGACCTCCTCGACGAAGGCGCGGGCACTCTGCCGCAGCACCACGAACACCTCGCGGCAGGAGGCCGCGATCTCCGGTGCGCCACCGGCGCCGGGCAGGCGCACCTTCGGGTCGGCGTACTCGCCGATCACCGTGGTGTTGATGTTGCCGAAGCGGTCCAGCTGGGCCGCGCCGAGGAAACCGACGTCGATCCGGCCCGGCTGCAACCAGTAGTTGAAGACCTCGGGCACGCTCACCACCGCGTCCGCGGTCTCCGCCAGCTCACCGTCCCCGATGGACAGTGGGAGGCGGGAAGGCTTGGCACCGAGGCAACCCGACTCGTAGACCAGGGTCAGGTTCGGCGCGTGCAGCCGGCGCGCCAGGTTGGCTGCGGTACTCGGCAGCCCGATCCCCACGAAGCACGAGCTGCCGTCCCGCAACGCCCGCGCCGCGGCCACACTCATCATCTCGTCCGTGGTGTAGTCGGCACTGTCAGGGGTGCTCATACCTCGGCTCCCAGCTCCTCCCGCAGCCACCGGCCGAACTCGGCGCGGTCCCTGCTGATCGCGTCCCAGGCCTGGTACGCCTCGTTGTCCCGGTCGTAGTAGTCCTGCGCGTAGGATGGCCGCGCCCCGAACGGAACCTCGGCGACCGCGGTCACCGCCCAGGCGGGCAGCACGATCGCCCCCGGCCGCGGCGGCAGCTCCGGCACGACCTCCTCCACGGTGACCAGCGCGCGGTGCGCCGCGAGCACGGCCTCCTTCTGCACCCCGGTGATTCCCCACAGCTGCACATTTCCCGCACGGTCGGCGCGCTGGGCATGCACGATGGCCACATCCGGGTTGAGCGCGGGCACGGCGGTCAGCCGCTCGCCGGTGAACGGGCAGGTGATCGGCTTGATCGTGCCGGTGTGCCCGGCAAGGTCGGTGCCGGTGTAGCCGCGCAGCACGGCGAACGGCAGCCCGGAGGCACCGGCCACGTACCGGTTGGCCATCCCGGCGTGGCTGTGCTCCTCGATCTCCAGCGGCACCGGCCAGGAGTGCTGTACGGCGTCCCGGAACCGGTGCAGCGAGCCGACCCCGGGGTTCCCGCCCCAGGAGAAGATCAGCTTGCCCGCGCAGCCCGCGCCGATCAGCTGGTCGTAGATGATGTCCGGGGTCATCCGCGCCAGGGTCAGGCCGGTGCGCCGCTGCCGGATGATCTCCTGCCCGGCAGCCACCGGGATCAGGTGGGTGAAGCCCTCCATCGCCACCGTGTCGCCGTCCCGCACCAGCTCGGCTACGGCCTCTCGCAAGCCGATGACCTCGGCCATGGTCACCTCGGTTCCGTCCGCAGTATCCGTGTCGCAACTAGTTCGCTATGCGCACATTAGTTCTCTCTACGAACATAGCGCGGGTGCGTGGGGGCGTCAACGCGGAGCGGGGCCCGGCGCTGGCTTTCCGCCCCATCGAGTGGCTACGTTCGCTGCATGACGAAGCCACCCAAGATCGTGGTGACCAGGTCGATAGCGGAACCGGCCATGAAGGTGCTGCACGAGGCGGGCGAGGTGTGGGCACCGGACCCGGACCGCCCGCTGCCGCCGGAGGAACTGCACGAGGTCGTCGCGGGCGCCAGCGCCGTGGTGAGCACCCTGCAGGACCGCATCGACGGCGCCTTCGCCGACGCCGCGGGCGAGAAGCTGCGCGTGGTGGCCACGGTGGCCGTGGGCTACGACAACGTGGACCTGGCGGCACTGCGCGCCCGCGAGGTGATCCTGACCAACACCCCTGGCGTGCTCACCGACGCCACCGCCGACCTCACCTTCGGCCTGTTGCTCTCGGTCACCCGCAGGCTGGGCGAGGGCGAGCGGTTGCTGCGGGCCCGCGAGCCGTGGCAGTTCAACCTGGGGTTCATGCTGGGCACCGGGCTACAGGGCAAGTCACTCGGCATCATCGGCCTCGGGCAGATCGGCACCGCGGTGGCGCGCCGGGCCCGCGCCTTCGGCATGCGGATCAGCTACACCGGCCGCAGGCGCGCCGCACCGGAGCTGGAGGCCGAGCTCGACGCGCGGTTCCTGCCGATGGAGAGCCTGCTCGGCTCCGCCGATGTGGTGTCCCTGCACTGCCCGCTGACCCCACAGACCCGGCACCTGATCGACGCGGGCGCCCTGGCCGCGATGAAGCCGGGCGCCTTCCTGGTGAACACCACCCGCGGACCGGTCGTGGACGAGGCGGCACTGGCTGACGCGCTGGAGGGCGGCGTGATCGCGGGCGCCGCACTGGACGTGTTCGAACGCGAGCCCGAGGTTGAGCCGCGGCTGCTGGCGCTGGACAACGTCGCGCTCGCCCCGCACCTTGGCTCGGCGACCGTCGAGACCAGGACCGAGATGGCGCTGCTGGCCGCCCGCAACGCGGCCTCGGTGCTGGCCGGGAACGGCCCGCTGACGGAGGTGCGCCCGTGACCGCGCGGAAAGTGGTGGTGGCACCGGACAAGTTCAAGGGCAGCCTGACCGCCGTCGAGGCGGCGGAGGCCATCGGCGCGGGTGTGCGGGATGCGCTGCCGGAGGCGGAGGTGACGCTGTGCCCGGTCGCCGACGGCGGCGAGGGCACCCTGGACGTGCTGCTGGCGGCCGGCGGGCGACGGGTGGACCTCGGCGTCCGCGGGCCGCTGCACGACCAGGTGGATGCCTGGTATGTGGTGCTGGACGGCACCGCCTACCTGGAGTCCGCCAGGGCCTGCGGTATCGAGTACGTGACCCCCACGCCGCAGGTGGCACTGGCCGCGCACACCTACGGGGTCGGCGAGCTGATGGCGCACGCGCTGGAGGGTGGCGCGCGCAGGCTGGTGCTCACGGTCGGCGGAACGGCCAGCACCGACGGCGGGGCCGGCATGCTGCGTGCGCTGGGCGCGGAGATCCTGGACGGCACCGGCCACCCGATCGACCTCGGTGGCGGGCCGTTGGGCGCGGTGCGCACGGTGGACCTCACCAAGGTGCGCCGACGGCTGGGGAACGCCGAGGTCAGGGTGGCCACCGATGTGACCAACCCGCTGCTGGGCACCCGTGGGGCCGCCGCCGTGTTCGGCCCGCAGAAAGGCGCCGGACCCGCCGAGGTGGCCGAGCTGGATGCCGCCCTGCGGGCATGGTCGGAGGCGCTGGTCGCGGCCGGGGCACCCCCGGTCGCCTCGGTTCCCGGCGCGGGCGCCGGTGGCGGCGTGTCCGCCGGTGCCATGGCAGGACTTGGCGCCACCGCCGAGTCCGGCTTCGATCTGGTGGTCGAGCTGACCGGGGTGGGCGCCGCGCTGGCCGAGGCCGACCTGGTGATCACCGGCGAGGGCTCACTGGACGCGCAGAGCCTGGACGGCAAGGCACCTGCCGGGATCGCCACCAGGGCAGGCCGACGGGACGTGCCGGTGCTGGCCATCGCCGGGCGGGTACTGCTCGGCGAGGCCGAACTCACCGCCGCGGGTATCGCGGCCAGCCGTGCGCTGGTCGACCACGCCCCCTCGGCGGAACACGCCCAGCGCGCCGCCTACCCGCTGCTGCGCGAACAGACCGCGACCCTGCTGCGCTCCTGGCTCACCCGCTGACCTCGGCGGGAAGTCGCGGCCCGTTCCCGGCAAAGCCACGGCGCGGGACGACACGTTTCTCGTGACTTCCCGCGACTTCCCGCCGTCGGCTACTGAGCCGGCTGGTCACCGTCCGGAGAAGCCTGTTGCATTACGGCGAAGTTCAGCTGCCCCTGCTCGTCCTGCTGGACATCGAGCACCTTGTCGTCGAGGAACTCGGCGGCCTGCGGCTCGAGGAAGACCTTGGCCCCACCCTCGGTGCCGAGCACCTGGTCGCCCTCCTCCGGCTCGTTGGCCACGGAGAGCGCGAGCTGGGCGCCCGCGTCCTGCTGGGCCTGCACCGAGAAACGCAGCCCCGAGTTCTCCTGTTGTGCCGTGAGGGCGCTGATCGCCTCGGCGGCCGCGTCGGTCATGGCAAGCATGTTCGACCTTCCCTTCGGTCGCGGTCGTTGCGCTGTGCCACCCCCACGGTAGGGGTGCGTGACATCGGGCGCTCGGGGTGGGCAAGGCAAATCGCGCCATCGCAGGTCATGGCGCCGGCCGTGGAGCCAGCCCGGTCACGCAGCGAAAACGTCCCACGTCTGCGCCGGTGCGCGCGGCGGCCCCGCTATGCTTCCGCCCGTGAGCAACGGCGACGTCGTGTCGGACGCCCGGCTCCGGCTCGGCCCGGAACTGCTGTCCGCACTCCTCGACTACGTTCGTGGTGAGATCGGCGGCTGCCTGGGTGTGAGCCTGTGCACCGCCGCGGCGAACCCGCGCCTGCTCGCCTCCGCCGGAGTGGCGTCCGAACTCGACCGCCTGCAACGGAAACTGGACTCCGGCCCCACCGTGCATGCCGCGCGCGAGCACGAGGCCGTTTCCTCCGCCGATCTCGCAGCCGACGACCGCTGGCCGGACTTGGCCGCCGCGGTGACCGCACGCCCGGACCGGCCACGACCCCTGGCCGCGACGGCGGTCGCCGGCAGCTGGGACGACGAGGGGCCGGTCGTGTTCACCCTCTACCTCGACCACGAGCCCACCGCCAAGGACCTGCGCACGGTCGAAGAGGTCGAACCGATGCTGGCCATGTCCGCGGCACTGGTGGAGTACTGCTCGGACGAGGTGCTGCGCGCCGACCAACTGGTCCAGATGCTCGAGCACCGGCGGATCATCGAGCAGGCGAAAGGGATGATCATGGCCGTGCGCCGGTGCGACGCCGAGACGGCCTTCCGCTCCCTGGTGGTGGCCAGTCAGCACTTCAACGTCAAGCTGCGCGATCTGGCCGTGGCCACCGTGGAACTGGTCGGCAACGCCCCGGCCGAGGAGGCTCCCGCCGAACTGCTCGGCGACAAGGCAAAAATAGAGCCCGCAGGCCAGCAGGCCCGCCACGCAGCGAACCGGATGTGGACGGCACTGCGCGAAGCATGATCGTTCTCGCCCAATGGGGTGGTTGCCTACGTCGGGGGCCTTCCGTAACGTGGGAATTACGGTTGAGCAACCAGCCGAAGGGAGCGGGTCACCGCGCCTCTTCTGGTGGTCACTGACGATCGGCCGCCGCTGACGTGGCAACCGGCGGCCGCCCCGCTTCCTCGCCTCACTCATGTGCCAACCGGAGGGAGCTAATCGTGCGGACCACAACCACATCCGCCTTAGCCGAACGAGTACACCACGACAACGAACAGCAGGCCATCAGCCTGCATGGTCTGCACGTCGACTTCGAACGTGCCGAGCACGGGGTGCTGCTGGCCCGCCTCCGCGGCGATATCGACATCGCCTCGGCTCCCGGACTGCGCCGTTGCGTCGATCTCGTCGCCGAACACGGCGGGGCACTGGTGCTCGACCTGGACGGGGTGGAGTTCCTCGGATCGGCAGGCATCTCGGTGCTCGTCGAGTTCGCGCACGACCCGCCGCGCCGGGACCTGCGCTGGGCGGTGGCCGCGGGCGGCCGCGCCGTGCTGCGCCCGCTGGAGGCCACCGGCTATCTGAACCTGGTACCCGTCTACCCCACCACGCGCGCCGCATTGGCCGCCGTCCAGACCACGGGCGGCATACGTCACACCGGTTGAGTGGCGAGGCGGGTTCCCAGAATTCCACAGTAGACATACATTTCGGTCATGGCAGTGGCGATGCCAGCGGCCGGCGGCGAGGAGCGCGCCGCGCAGGGGCGGCGCGAGTTCGGCAGGCATGCCGCCTGGTACGTGGCGGCGGGCGCGGTCACCACCGGCCTGCAGGCCCTGCTGTTCCTGGCCCTGCGGGAGCCATTCGGGCCGCACGCCGCCAACCTGCTGGCGATCGCGGTCACCACACTGGCCAACACCGAGTTCCACCGCAGGGTGACCTTCGCCAGCGCGGCGAGCCCCACCGGCCGCCGCTACCTGCAGGCGGTGCTCACCTTCACGTTCTACGCCGGGTACGGGGCGGCGGTGCTGTTCACCCTGCACGCGGTGGCACCGCAGGCGGGCGCCTTCACCGAGTCCGCCGCGGTGGCCGCGGCCAGCCTCGCCGGTGGCGCCATCCGGTTTCTCGCCCTGCGTTCCTGGGTCTTCCTCCGCCACTAACCCACTCACAGCAGACGGACGGGCGGGATGTCTACACTCGACGGTCGTGGCAGCAGAGCAGGAGGAGTCCGAGCCGGACTACCGGTTCACCCTGGCCAACGAGCGCACCTTCCTGGCCTGGATCCGCACCGCGCTCGGCCTGCTGGCCGGCGGGGTGGCCGTGCACCAGCTGGTTCCCGAGCTCTCCGTTCCCGGGGCACGCACGGCGCTGGCCGCGGTCTGCGTGGCACTGGCCGCGGTACTCGCCGGGGGCAGCTACCCGCGCTGGCGCAACGCGCAGCTCGCCATGCGGCGCGGGCAGCCGCTGCCGCGCAGCTACCTCATCCTGGTGCTCGCCTGCGGGGTGCTGGTGATCACGGCGTTCGCCGCGGTACTCATGGTGACCGGATGACCTCGCAGGAAGGGCTGCAACCAGAACGGACCGGGCTGGCCTGGCAGCGCACCGCACTGGCCGCCGCGGCCTGCACCCTGCTGCTCGCGCACGGCGCCGCCCAGGAAGGCTGGCGCGCGGCGACGGTACCCACGGCGCTGGCCGCGCTGGGCACTCTCACCATGGCGGTGATCGGCAGGCGGCGCGCCCACGCGCTGCGCCGGAACCGCATGCCGGGCCCGCCGGGCCGCGGGCAGACCGGTGCGGTGGCGGCGCTGGTGCTGCTCACCGCGCTGGCCGCCTTGCTCACCCTCCCCGGGGCTCAGCCGTAGCTCTCGCGCAACGCGGGCAGCAGGGTGGACTCCGCGAAGTCCAGGAACTTCTCCTGGTGGTCCCCGCCGATCTGGACCAGGGCCAGGTCGGTGAACCCGGCCTCGGCGAACGGCTGGGCGGCCGCCACGATCGGCTCCGGATCCGGCCCGCACGGGATGCTCTCCGCCACGTCCCGCTCGGTGACGAACCGGGTCGCCCCTGCGAAGGAGGCGGGCGCGGGCAGCTCGGCGTTCACCTTCCAACCGCCCGCGAACCAGCGGAACTGCTCGTGCGCGCGGCGCATCGCGGCCGCGGGATCGGGATCCCAGCAGACCGGCAGCTGCGCGATCTTGCGCGAGTGCTCCTGGCCGAGCTCGGAACGCTCGCGGTCCCAGTCCCGGCACAGCCCCTCCTCCGCCTGCACCGCGATCAGCGCGTCCGCCAGCGGGGCGAACCGGCTCACCGACTGGGCACCGGAGACCGCGACGCCGATCGGGGTGCGTATCTCCGGCAGGTCCCACAGCTTGGCGGAGTCCACCCGGTAGTGCCTGCCCGCGTAGTTGACCTGCCCGCCGTCGAACAGCGCGCCGATGATGTCCAGCGCCTCGGTCAGCATCTCGTGCCGCACGTTGGCCGGGGGCCAGCCGCCGCCGATCACGTGCTCGTTCAGGTTCTCCCCCGCACCGAGCCCCAGGGTGAAGCGGTCCGCGGACAGCAGGGACACCGTGGCGGCCTTCTGCGCCACCACGGCGGGGTGATAGCGCAGCAGCGGGCAGGTCACGAAGCTCATCAGGCCGACCCGGTGCGTGACCTGGGTGACCGCACCGAGCACGCTCCAGGCGTACGGCGAGTGCCCCTGCTCGTCCAGCCAGGGAAAGTAGTGATCGCTGATCACCTCGAAGTCGAAGCCCGCGCCTTCCGCCCCGGCGGCATGCGACACCAGGGCCCGTGGGCCCGCCTGCTCGGTCAGCAGCGTGTAGCCGAACCGCACCGGATATCCCCCTTCGTGTTCAGGCCGCGGGCAACCGCTTGCGCCGGATGATCGCCTCGCGGCGTTCGGTTTCGTCCAGGCCGCCCCAGACACCGAAGGGCTCCTGCACGGTCAGCGCGTGATGCCGGCATTCCACGATGACCGGACAGGTGCGGCAGATGCGCTTGGCCCTGGCGACCCGGTCGGCCCGCGCGACGCCGCGTTCGCCGTCCGGGTGGAAGAACACCGCGCTGTCCAGATTGCGGCAGTTACCGTGCCGTTGCCATTCCCAGGTCTCCACCACGGGAACGGGCAGGCGGGATGTGTCCGCCATGGGATCACCTCCGCGGTCGCTGGCGGGCAGTTGCTGGTCGGGTACCCAGCGCGGGAACGGATCACACCTCGCGGCAGCCGCTGCTAGCCGCCGGCGCGGACGAACTCCTTGCGCGGCTCGTGCTGCTCGCCCAGCGCGACGATCTGCCTGCGAAACGGCAGGGACAACGCCCAGTCCGCGGCGATCCGCGCCTTGCGGTGCGCGGTGGGCATGGTGGCCAGGTGGTAGCCGCGGTGCAGGGCCCAGGCAGGGGCCCCCTTCAGTTTGACCCCGTAGATCTCGGCGACCCCCCGGTACAGGCCAAGGCTGGCCACCGAGCCCGCGTAGGAGTGCCGGTACCGCCGCTGCGTGCCGCCGTGCAGCCGCGCGATGATGTTGCGTGCCAGCCGCCTTGCCTGGCGGGCGGCATGCTGCGCGGAGGGTGCGCAGACCGCGTCGGGGTCCTTGCTGGTCAGGTCCGGGACGGCGGCGCAGTCGCCCGCGGCGAACACCCCGGGGGTTGCCTCAACCGCCAGCGTGGCCGAGCACCGTACCCGGCCCCGCTCGTCCAGCGGGAGGTCGGTGTTCGCCAGCATCGGGCTCGGCTTCACCCCGGCCGTCCACACCACGGTGTCCGCGTCGAACTCCACGCCGTTGTCCAGTACGACATGGCCGTCCTGCACCGAGGTCATGGTGGTGTTCAGGTACGACTCGAACCCGCGCTCGGCCAGCCGGTCCAGGGTGTAGCGGGCCAGTGGCGCGCTGACCTCGGGCATGATCCGGTCCATCGCCTCGACCAGCACCCACCGCATGTCCTCGGCCCGCAGGTTCTCGTAGTACGGCAGCGCGTGCCTGGCCATGTCCTCCAGCTCGGCCATGGCCTCGATACCCGCGTAACCGCCGCCGACGAACGCGAAGGTCAGCAGCCTCTTGCGCAGCACGGGGTCCAGCGTGCTGGCCGCCGCGTCCAGCCGGGACAGCACATGGTTGCGCAGGTAGATGGCTTCCTCGAGGGTCTTGAAGCCGACCGCGTGCTCCGCCAGGCCGGGTATCGGCAGCGTCTTGGACACCGATCCCGGCGCCACCACCAGCAGGTCGTAGCCGAGCTGCTCGGTGTGCCCGTCCGGCACCCGCAGGGTCACCGACCGGCGCGCGCTGTCCATACCGGTGACCTCACCGCAGAACACCTGGCAGCCGGTGAGCACCTCGCGCAGCGGCACCACGACATGCCGCGGTTCCACCGAGCCGGCCGCGGCCTCGGCGAGGAACGGCTGATAGGTCATATAGGACCGCGGATCGACCACGGTGACGGCCGCCTCGTCCCTGGACAGCTTGGCCCGCAGCCTGCGGGCCACGGTCATCCCGACATATCCGCCGCCGACGATCACGATCCTGGTGGCGGTCCCGGCAGTGGCGGAACTCATCGGCCGCTCACCCCCTCCTCGCCGGCGCTCCCGAGGTCGGCGGGGTCGTCTACCTCGGGAATCTGCTCCGCCACATCGGCGGGCTCGGCCTCCAGCGGGGGCTCCACCTCAGCCGGGTCGGGCTCCTCCGGCACCGCCAGTCGCTGCTGATCCAGTACATCGGCTTCCGGCTGCTGATCACGTGTCGGGTCCATACCCCAGCCATACCCAGACCACCGCTCCCCCAATCAGCCGGTTGGCTCAGGGGAGCAGGCGGCGGGCGCCGATGGCGACCAGACGCTGGTAGCCGGACCCGAGCACGCGGGGCAGCAGGTCGATGATCCGGGCGTCCGCTCCGATCAGGATCCGCGCCCGGTTGCGCTGAACCCCGCGCAGAATGGTGGCGGCCGCGGCCTCCGGGCTGGTCCGCGCCACCCAGTCGAAGGCGCGCACCGCCTTCGCGGCCTCGGCGCCCTCCAGGCCGCGCGAGTCCCGCGCGATGTTGGTCTTGATTCCGCCGGGATGCACGCAGCTGACCCGCACCGGGCCACCCTCGAGCAACATCTCCTGGCGCAGTGCCTCGGTGAAACCGCGGACGGCGAACTTGGCCGCGTTGTACGCGCCCTGCGTCGGCACCCCGATGAAGCCGAACACGCTGGACACGTTCACCAGATGCCCTTCCCCGGAGGCGGCAAGATGCGGCAGGAACGCCTTGGTGCCGTGCACCACGCCCCAGAAGTTGATGCCCATCAGCCAGTCGAGCTGCTCCCACTCCATCTCGGCCACGCTGGAGGTCAGCGCCACGCCCGCGTTGTTCACCACCAGGTTCACCGTGCCGAAGTCGGCGACGACCTCCTCGGCATGCGCCAGCACGGCCGCCCGGTCGGCCACGTCCAGCGGGTAGGACCGGACCTCCGCCCCGATCTTCTCGCAATGCGCTGCGGTGTCGGCGATCCGCACCGGGTCCACATCGGACACCGCGAGCCTGGCCCCGCGGGCGGCGAGATCGAGCGCCAGCGCCCTGCCGATGCCCGAACCCGCCCCGGTGATCACCGCGACCTTTCCCCCGAAGTCCTTCATGAGCCAGCCCTCCACTTCGAGGTTAGTGTAACCACCGGTAATAGGTACTTGGAGTACTATCCAAGCCGGGACGCCAGGTGTCAACCGGCGGGTTCGTGGGCGCGGGCCTGCTCGGCCACACCCCGCTCGTACTCGGCGCGGCCGGCCGTATCGG
This sequence comes from Amycolatopsis aidingensis, assembly GCF_018885265.1. Classification (GTDB taxonomy): domain Bacteria; phylum Actinomycetota; class Actinomycetes; order Mycobacteriales; family Pseudonocardiaceae; genus Amycolatopsis; species Amycolatopsis aidingensis. The sequence continues at coordinate 2,404,830 of NZ_CP076538.1, read as the reverse complement.
TCGAGGTCAGCCCGCGGTCATCGGCGACGATCCGGCGGGCGAGGTTCAGTACCCGCTCCGGGGTCACCGCCGCCAGCAGGTCCCACCCGGCCAGGTAACGCGGCACCGGGGTCTCGGCCTTGCGGCTGCGGCAGCTGGCCAGCACGGCCGCCGCGATATCCGGCGGGTCGACGGTCGGCAGCCCACGGCCGAGCGGCACCCCGGAGGACAGCCGGGTGCGCACCGCGCTGGGCAGCACGGCGCTGACACTCACCCCGGTGCCCGCGCACTCCCTGCGCACCGCCGCGGTCAGCCCGACGGCGGCGAACTTGCTGGCGTTGTAGACGGCCAGCCCGGGGATCGGGATCTTGCCGGCCATCGAGGCGACGTTCACCACATGTCCCCGCCCACGGTCGATCATCCCGGGCAGCACCAGCCGCAGGCCGTGGACCAGGCCCCACACGTTGACGTCCATGGTGAGCCTGCTGGTCGCGTCCGGCTCGGCGAGAAAGCCGCCCAGCGGCATCACCCCGGCGTTGTTCACCAGCACGTCGATCCGGCCGAACCGCTCCAGCACCCCGGCGACGAATCCGGCGAACTCCGGGCGCGAGGTGACGTCCACCCGCCACGCCCGCGCGCCGCCGCCGAGCTCGGCCGCAACCCGCTCGGCGGCTGGCAGGTCCAGGTCGCCGAGGCAGACCGTGGCACCCCTGGCCGCGAAGGCCTCCGCAGTGGCCCTGCCGATGCCACGGCCCGCGCCGGTGATCACCACCACGGCGCCGGCGAGGTCGATCGGCGGGTAGCCGCGACGCCCGGCCCTCATCCGGTCACCTCGACGGGCGCCGGGTCGGGTGCGGCCGGGGCGGTGCCGATCGTGTAGGCCGTCGGGTCGAACTCGCGCAGCCGCCTGCGCATCCGGCCGGTGGACCAGGGCCAGCTGAAACTGTTGCGCCCGTTGGCATCGAGGTAGTAGCTGGAGCAGCCACCCGCGTTGTAGACGGTACCGGCCAGTGCGCGCTGCAGTTCCTCGTTGTAGCCGCGCTGCACCTCGGGCCGGACGTCCACTTCGGACCATCCCTCGTGCAGGATGCGCCGCACCCCGGAGACGGCGTAGGACAGCTGCGCCTCCATGATCATGAACGCCGAGGAGTGCCCGGTGCCGAGGCCGGGGCCGAGCAGCAGGAAGGCGTTCGGGAAGCCGCTCACCGTGGTGCCGAGGTAGGCCTGCGGGCTGCCCTGCCAGTGGTCGTCCAGGCTGCGCCCGGCCGCGTCGAACACCTTGCCCGCCACCGGCATGTCCAGGATCCGGAAC